>NZ_JACVPN010000002.1 GCF_018881855.1 Polynucleobacter sp. MWH-Berg-3C6
GAAATCGCATCCTTGGTATTGCGAATCGATTGATCCACAATGTTTTTAGTCCCTTTTAAAGACTCAGAGATCCCATAGCCAGCAGCATCATCTTTAGCACTGTTAATGCGAGTACCGGAAGACAATCGTTGTACAGAAGCAGACAAGCTTGCTTGAGCGGTGCTGAGGTTCTTTTGGGCATACAGTGATGCCATATTGGTACTAAGGACTGCGGCCATGTTTGATTCTCCTAAAACTGATTTGTTTAAATACTTCTACAGCTACTGTTACGGCAATAGCAGGAGATTTGTTTAGTTATTTGTTATAAATTATGGTACTAATTTATAAGTCATTGTTTTTATTATGTTTTTTATTATTTTGGTTTATTGAAAATTCCCCGTTTTAGTGGTTTTAGGAGGCCTACTTCTCTATTTTTCCCCTATAAAAAAGGGCTTTTAGAGTGCCCTCCCCCTCAAATCGATGCCTATAAAGCATTGTTATGGATGATTTAGGGCTTATTTCGAGTATGATTTGAAGGAAATTTCAGCTGTATTAGCACTTTTGTTGTTTTTATATTTACCAATCAAATCATAAAGTTAGGCTTTATTGCATGGCAGCACTTGGGATTACCCTTCAACGCTTAACTGGATCCTCTGCCAAGGCGGCAGTTCCCATTTTTGTGTTGCTGGTCCTGGTGATGATGTTGGTGCCATTACCTCCAATAGCACTTGACCTCCTTTTTACCCTCAGCATTGGTGTCTCTATTCTGGTGTTGATTGCGGCGATTAATATCCGCAACTTCAAAGATTTCATTGCTTTCCCCACCATACTGCTGCTTACCACACTGCTACGTCTATCGTTAAACGTAGCCTCAACTCGTGTGGTCTTGATTGATGGTCATAAGGGGCCTGATGCCGCCGGTAAAGTAATTGAGGCCTTTGGCCAATTCATGATTGGCAGCAATATTACTGTCGGTATCGTGATCTTTATTGTGATCACCATTATTAACTTTGTCGTGATCACCAAAGGCTCTGGCCGCGTAGCTGAAGTTTCTGCTCGCTTTGCTTTAGATTCCATGCCAGGTAAACAGATGGCCATTGATGCCGACCTGAACGCCGGGGTCATTAAGCAAGAAGAGGCTAAAGAGCGCCGCGCAGAGGTGTCACAAGAAGCTGACTTTTATGGCTCGATGGATGGTGCCTCGAAGTTCGTGAGGGGCGATGCCGTTGCGGGCATCATGATTTTGGTGATCAATCTGATTGGCGGAATCATGGTTGGGGTGATTCAAAACAACCTTAGCTTTACCACTGCGTTTAATACTTATGCGACTCTATCGATTGGTGATGGTCTCGTTGCACAAATTCCGGCACTAATCATTTCTACTGCAGCAGGTATTTTGGTTACCCGTGTTGCGACCGAAGATATGTTTGCCGACCAGGTTTCAAAACAGTTTGGTGGCAACAGTGTTGCCCTGGGCATTGCTGGCGCTGTTTTAGGAGTTCTAGGCCTTATCCCCGGAATGCCCCATATGGCCTTCTTAGGTTTTGCATCTTTATTTGGTGGACTATCGTGGCTTATTAAGAGGCGGGTTACCAAGGAAAAGGTGAAGGCGGCCGAAATTGCCGCATCTCCCGTCGCCCGCGCAGAGCTTGGCTGGAGTGATGTGCCGGTGATTGAACCGCTTTGTCTTGAGCTGCCTTATCGCTTAATTCCGCTGGTGGAAAAAGGTGATGAGAGCGACTTAATTAAGCGCATTCGCGCGATTCGCAGAAAATTCATTAGCGAGATTGGGTTTCTGACTCCATCTGTTCATATTCGCGACAACTTGCAGTTACAGGCAGAAACTTATCGCTTCTTGCTCTATGGTGCTGAGATTGGCCGTGGCCAATGTTTGCCAGATAGATTGCTTGCTATTCAACCTAGCGGTGCCGAACAAATTCCAGGAATTAAAGTGACTGACCCCACCTTTGGCATGCCAGCTATTTGGATCAACCCAAGCCAACGTGACGATGCAATTTCTAAGGGGTATACCGTTGTTGAACCAGCAGTGGTTCTTGCTACTCACTTAGATTACCTTGTGCACAAGCATGCCAATGAACTCCTTGGTAGACAAGAAACCCAAGATCTACTTGAGCACTTCAAAGCTAACTACCCTAAATTGGTGGAAGACGTCATTCCTAAAGTGGTGACGGTTGCCAACCTTCAACGCCTCTTGCAATTACTGCTTGAGGAAGGTGTACCCATTAAAGATTTGCGCACTATTCTGGAAGTAGCGAGCGAAGTCGCTCCTAAGACGCCTGATCCAATTGATATGTTGCAACCCGTTCGAATGGCCCTACGTCGCTCCATCGTTCAAAAAACCTTTAATGACTCCAATGAATTTACTGTTGTCGGAATTCAACCGGAGTTTGAGGGCTTGATTGAGCAGGCGATTGGAAATAACGCCATTGCTCCTGACGGCGTGATTGAGCCTTCATTAGCCCGTCTCTTCTGCGAAGAAGTCATGCGCGGTATTGATGCTTTGGAGGCTGACAACCTGCCCCCGGTGATTGTTACCACCAGTCGCTGCCGCCTCACCTTCTCTCGGCTTGCAAGACGGGTGCGCCCTGAGGCGATTGTCTTAGCAATGAGTGAACTGCCCCCTGGCGCCACCATCACCTATCGTGATACTTTATGTAAACAGACTGGTAAGTCATAATGAATCATTGGATGACTAGTTAAATATGGGCCCACAAAAATTTACCGCTGCCAATTCAGCCGAAGCTCTCAAGATGGTTCGAGACAAAATGGGCTCGGATGCCATGATTCTGTCGAGCAAGGATGTGGATGAAGGTGTAGAAATTGTTGCGATCTCACCAGATGCACTGGCTCATCTTGCATCTCAAAAAAATCCCTTCTTAGCTAATAAAACTTCAGGCAACCAGGATAGCAACGCATCAACACCTGAGCCTCAACTCAACACGCCAGTCTTTGAAGAAATTACTAAAGAAGTACTTCCTAAAATTACGACTCCGTCTATGGACGTTGGTGGCCTCATCGTAAAAGACATTATTACTAGCTCTCCAGCAGATGCCTCTAATGGTGCTAATGGTGTTAATGCCAACCCATTAGCTGCATCGTCTGTATCAGCGATGCCTACGATGCCAACTGAGAGCCCGCGCGTAGAACAACTCTTTTCAGAAATTGAGGTAGTTAAAAAACTGCTTCAATCGCATCTGGCCTCGAGCTACTGGAATAATCTGCAACAAGAGTCTGCTGGCCATGCCGAGGTCACCAAAACCTTATTGAGCGCTGGTTTTTCACCCAAGCTATGTGCCGAGCTTGTACAAAACCTAAGCGAAACCGGTGATGTCAAATCTTTATTAGCCGAAGTGCAAAAGCGTCTTGAGCACAGCATCAAGACTATTGATCCACTAGAAGCTTTTGATCGCGGTGGAATCTTCGCATTCATTGGGCCTACCGGTGTTGGTAAAACGACGACTGTTGCTAAAGTTGCGGCACGTTGCGTTCTGCGCTATGGCAGAAATCAAGTAGCTCTTTTAAGTACAGATACTTACCGAATCGGCGCTCAAGAACAATTAAAAGTATTTGCTCGCATTCTGGGCTTACCAGTCATCTCACTGCGTGATAGCGAAGATCTTGAATCAAAGCTCAATGAGTTATCGCAGCGTCACATCATTCTCTTAGATACCGCTGGCGTTAATCAGCGTGATGTCCTGATGATTGAACAGTCGCAACTCCTCAAAGAAGGTTCTCGCGATGCTCATCGCATTTTGGTGATGAGCTCCACCACCGATCTTCGAACCCAAGAAGACGTGATCATGCTCCATAATCAGGCCTCGATTGATGCCAACCAATCCCGCATCATGGGTGCCATTATTACCAAGACCGATGAGGCAGCTCAAATTGCCCCTGTTTTGGACTCATTGATGCGCCACGAGCTTCCTTTGATGTTCTTATCCAACGGTCAGCGCGTTCCAGAGGACTTAAGCCAAGCAAATGTGGCTTATCTGGCACATCGCGCTATGCATCCCCGCTCATTGAGTAATAATCTAAATGTGATGGACGATCAGATACCTGCCTTAATGGCAGATTACCTGAATGATTGGATGAAAAAGAATAGCCTATGACATCAAATGAGAATCGCACCAGTATTGGAAATACTGATCAAGCCGAAGGTCTAAGGACCATGTTCGGCCTTGCGCTTCCTAAGGTGTTTGTCATCAGCAGCGCACTGAGCAGCACCAATACTGCGGCACTTGGTCTTGGCACTGCTCATGCCCTAAAGGGCCTTGGTCATAAAGTACTCTTTATTGATGAGATTCCGGTCAGCGAGCGGCATAGCACCAACGGAATCCCATACCCAGTTCAATACGACTTAGGCCAGGGATTAGCCAATCTAGTACCTCTCTCAAAAAGCATTCGCCAGGTGGATGACAATTTATGGTTCGCCGTAGGATCCAAGATTGCAAACTATCAGAAGACTCGCAAAATTAACTCGATTCCGCTCGATGTACGGCTACGTCAGGCAGGGCTTGCGGTTGACTACATTGTGGTTGTCACCAATAAACCACTCCACTCTGTGATCCCCGTCTATAGTCAAAACGCCCATCACTTATTAGTCAGCGGCGTTGATGAAGCGTCCTCCATTAGAAGTATCTCCATGATGCGCGAGCTCATTGTGTATGGCGCTACCTCCACTATTCCGATCATGATGATTGGTGGTAATTCTGCTGGTCAAGGGCAAGTGGCGTTTGAAAAATTGCGCTCGATGGCAAAAAGCTATCTCGAGCAGTCCATCGAGTTATTAGCCTGGCTTGGGGCGAAAACTGTTGGTGAACTCTTTGGTGCTAATCAAGATAATGATTCTGACTTAATCATTCCGTCTAATACGTTTGACCAGATTGCTAAACGCATTAGTCAATAAGCTGATTTCTTAAAATTATCAATGCCCTTAGCTCGTAGTCAGACCTATAGTAATTCGAGCTTAGATGAGGACATCAAGAAGTACGCTCCTCTCGTTAAGAAAATTGCCTATCAAATTGTTTCTCGCTTATCTGCCAACGTAGAAGTTGACGACTTAATTCAAGAAGGAATGACTGGCCTTTTAGATGCCCTTCAGCGCTATAAGCCACAGCCCAACTTGAGCTTTGAGGTTTATGCAAAAACCCGTATTCGTGGCGCAATTTATGACTCATGCCGCCAAAATGATGTTCTTCCAAGACACCAGCGCGATCAGTTAACTGCATTAGAGAAGGCTACACGGTCTTTGGAACAAAAATTAGGCAGGGCTCCAGATGATAATGAGATTGCAGAGGCAGCTGGCCTGACTCTTGATGAATATTTTGCTACCTTAGGCAACATGGTTAACCTCATGCCCCTCGATGAGCTGCCAGATAACATGATGCCCATGGAACATAATGTGGACCCCGTGCAGCATCTATCTATGAAGCAGGTGGGTGCAAAACTGGAGGAAGCTCTAAAAATACTACCTAAAAATGAGCAGCTGGTGATGAGTTTGCACTACCAAGATGAACTGCCATTTAAAGATATTGCAAGTGTTCTGAACCTAACCCCAGGTCGTGTAAGCCAAATTCATTCTCAGGCGATGGTCCGCATTCGCGTCCATTTATCCAAAAGCTCGCACGAGCTTTCGTAAGACCTACTTACTTAAACTTTTTTGGAGAGGATGCCACTCTCCACCCCAGGAATAGATCCCTTATTGGAGTAGGTGGCTGAGTCTGATTGTTGGGCAATATAGGCCTGCAGCGCGGCATTTTTCTGGATCGCCAAACGGATCAATTCACCGTTAATTTGATGATCTAAAGTAGCGGCCTCTAACTTTGCATTCACTTCCTCTTTGAGAGGAGAAGGCAACTGATCAATATCTTTCTTTAACTGCTCGATTCCACCGGGATAAGCGTTCAGCTCATCTAAAGCAACTTGTGTTTTGGCTAGAGCATCAGTCATACCATCAATATCGTTTTGCTCAAGTCGCAAACGAAGATGCGCTAGGGAGCTAGCGACATTACTAATTTGAACCGCTGGATTGGAACTCAATTAAGAAGACTTTTTGCTATCGATTGCAGCGATTGCATCGCGCAACATGTTCTCAGCTATCTTAGGAAAATCAATCTTATATTCACCCTTGTCGATTAAGCGACGAATCTCTTGTAGAGCCTTCGCTTCTGACATGGTGGCTGCCGCTGATCCTGTTTGAGCTGCTTGAACTAAATCGGGATTAACAGCTAAATTTACTGCGGAATTTGTTGTTTTGGCATCGGCTGCGGAGTTATTTTGAGATACGCCTTGCCCACCAGCAGTCGTTTTAGACTCCGGATTTAGCGGAACAGATGTGCGCGTATCATTAATTTTCACAATAACCTCTTGATTATTCTAACTTAATTACAACTAAACCTTCACTTATTACTCGACCCTGCGCCTGCTTGCCACTGGCTAATTTAACCCGAATGGGGTCATTTATACCAGCTGCATTTAGTGCCGTTCCAGTACCTGAAGCTTCAAAACCCTCTCCTTGCACCTGAATTCGCACAGGATCTCCAGCCTTTATTACGGCTAAGTTCTTCAAATTGTTTAGGGTTATTAATCCCCCCGCCTGAATAGGCCTAATTGCCTGTCGCCCAATGGCCTGCTCAGGCTTCTGAATAAAACCCTCTGGCAGCTCTCCAATATCGCCCTGCGCTACCGAGAGGTCCTGGGCATAGACCCGCGAATTGCCCTGAATATAGCGGGCCGCAACGAGATATTCGGCATTAATCACGATTTTGACGGGTAAATTCATGGTCCAGTTAGCCCCATTGGTGCAGCGCAAGTCCAGATTCACCCTGCCCCATATTTTAGTGTTTTGGGGCAATAGGACCTCAACGCCGCCCGGGCATGAAGGGACCTTATTTTTAGTATTGAGGTACTCAATGCCAACCTTATAGGCGGGATCGCTTAATTGACTAAAAATAGCCTTTTTGACCGCCCTATCAATTTCCAAGGGGACCTGGGCAAATACCCAAGATGACCCTAAGCTCAAAAGCAGGCCAAGTAACCATCCACGATAAATATAGTGACTCATAAATACACCCAAGTATAGGGTTTACTAGCACCATCAAGTGCAACGCCCTTCATCCAGTGAGGCCCACTTAATAAGCCAGGCAACAGGAAGGTGTTCATATTAATAACAGGGTAAATTTCTGAGGCATGCAATGCATGAATTTCAACTCCGGCGCACAGACGCATCACTTTTTGAGCATCTGCAACGCCCCCCAGAACATCAACAGATCCTACTGGAGAATCTATCCCTGAGATGGAGAGCAGCTGAACCCAACTGACAGCATAAAACTTATCAGCGCGTTTAAAGGGAATCATCCGGATACGCTTCAGACTGCTTGGCAAAACAATTCGGACATACTCATTGGTCTGATCAATTCGACCCATGATTCTTCGCAAAATACCTCCAGCCAAATCCATCTGCATCGAATTAGTCTGGACACCACGAATATCGATAAACAGACTTAAGGCCTGTTTACTGGCGTGCATTGAAAACCCAGGCGGCAACAAACGCATTGCTTCAGCAAGAGTTTCCAAAATCTCTTGATCAGCGTATACGCCATCTGCCTCAATATGCTGAGACAAACCTTGGAGAGCATCCTTAAATGATGTCTGACCCAAACTCGTCAATGCATCTTGATGTTCTGCCAGCAAGAAATCCATTTCTGTAGAGCTAGCCATACCAGAGTGATTCACCATTTCTCGCACACGCTGCACAATATTGAGCCCATTGCGACGCTGAGGAAATAACATCTCAAAGTCCGGACTTAGGATCTGCCTTACCTCAGAAGAAATTGCAGGTGTCTGCGCTTGATGAGATGGTGCATCTAACTGATCCTGATTAGCAGAAAAAGAATTTCGTTGATCAGTAGTAGAAGTATCCATCCGTTGGGACATTAAATCTGACATCGCCGCGGAGATTTCACCAATTACTGCAATCTGCTGTGGCAGCGGTGCATTGGGATTTCCTGACTCTAGTGCAAGCAAGGCCTTCTTGAGCAGCTCAATAAATCCTTTTGCAACTGGCAAAATGGCTGGGTTCTCTAGTCCAAGCTGCCCTGAAATATCGGAAGTCAGGGCGCTAATTTGGGCTAAGCCCACACTGCCCAAGGCATCAGCAAGATCTCTTGCATGAAGTGCCGCCTGTTGCATGGATGGCGGGTCTTGCTCAAGAGAAATAACCAGCCCCTCAAAGGAGCGATTGATATCGACAATAAATAAGGCTAAATAATCACTTGTCACTAGTAAGTATCCGCTCTGCTACCGCCAGTCTCATCTTTGGAGGTCTTACTGTAGTCTTTTTGAATGGCGCCCTGCAGAGCAACGTCCATCTCCTCTAGTACGCCTTCCATTCGGGTAACTTGTCGATCTAACTGACTCAAGGCAACAATTAAAGCCTCAGACTCTCTAGAAATATTTTGCAAATCATGGCTTTCAATATTTCTCTTTTTCAAGAAACTATCCACAATGGATTGCTGTAAAGAGGCCAAAGAAGCATCCATATTTTCAACAATCTTATTTAAGCGCATTGCGCACTCAGGCATGCTAATCGGACTTTGGCTGCCGGCGCTAGAGAGAGTCAACTGAAGTGCTTGCTCCCGCAAAGCCGTAATCTCAGACTGTAAGCGCTTTAAATCAGTCTCAGCAACCTGTGTTGGCACCATGCTCTCAACCGCCTTGCGACGAGCTGCAAAATTTTCATCATTAATAATGGTATGAAAACGCTTAATCGCATTCAACACCTTGCCACTAAGCTGGCTGATTTGGCTGATGGCAACTTGGGTATACGGCAGGATATCTTGGGTTTCTTTGAGGGCTGAAATCTGCTCGGAAGAAGATCCAATATCGCCGAAGTTACCAAAGCCAAAACTACGACCGATCACAATATTAACAATTAATGCTCCAACAATACAAATAATGGTGAGCATCCTCAATGCATTCATTAAGAGGTCACTATCCGTATTATTGAGCTCCGTCTCCATACTACTCAATAAGCTGGTCAAGCTATCGCGATCTTTGGTGAGGTCAAGCAACTTCACTCTAGCGGCATTAAATTGATTGATTGCCTCAAGGTATTCACCGCTCTTGGCCCACAAAGGCATCTTTTTAAGCGCCTTATAAATCTCCGCCTGGCGTGGTGATAACTTATCTGCTGCAGCCAAATTATCCAAAGCGCCTCTTTGTTCAGCCAGCTGCGTGAAACTAGTTTGCAGAGTGCTAAATGCTTCACTATCTGGAGGTCCGTTTAGCCATGATGGACCAAGCCTGCCGATAGTGTTGAGCAACTCTGCCGTCTTGCGCATTGGTGAATCAGTACGGATTCGACCAAGATCAAGCATTCCACCTGCAGAGGAGAAATTTAAAAACGATTCAAATCCTGTAGATAAGGCCGTAATTTGCTTTTCTTTTGAAAGCAGCACCTTCAGGTTGTCACGAATCACAATCAAACGTGCACGCAAGTGCTGATCAGACTTCACCTTATCATTTGCCAGCTTTTCAAGATTAGGGTCAAGACTATCTGATCCTAAAAACTTATCGAGTTGCTTATAGTTTTTATTGAGCATCAAGAAATAACCAGGTACAGGCTCACGAGGCGCCTCCAATGAGGCTCTAAGGGAGCCCTGGGCTTCTATGCCAGCCTTTATAAACTTCACCTTCTGGGAGACCTCTGCAGCACGGGTAACTTGCTCCCGCCCTAAAAAGTAGGTTGCAGCCATTGCACCTAATGCGATGATCAGCAACAGGCTAGAAATCATTTTCTTCATGGCTGCACCAGTGAGACGCATGCCTCCGATTTGTAACTGGCCGATCATGTCATCTCCACTAAATCGATTACGGGTATAGATAAATTACTGCACTGAACTGTGCCATCGTGATTAATGTCAGATTCAAATGGCCCATAAGTTTTTGAAGCTCTAAACCCAATATGGGCATCATCATTATTCTTAAGAATGATTGCCCAAGTTAATGGCAAATTCATATCATTAAGGAGCGCAGTACTCTGATTAAAATTAAACAATTTGTGAGGCGCTACTAAAAAAACGGGTACGCCTTCATACACTTCTAAACGATCTTCAAGCCAACCAATCTGCTCTCGATCACCCAGATGAAAAATAGAAGAAATGCTCGACAAAGGAAGACTAAAACGTTGGCCTGGTATCTCAAACCCGAACCACTGATTTTCGTGTGAGCTCATTAATCTAGATTCAAAATTGGTTTTATTAAACTACCATCAAATATGAGGTAAACCGCTGTTATTTCACAATATATTCTTAATCTGAATATTACCTTAATTAGCTAAATTTTAGGGCAAAATAAGGCGGTAATGAAGGTTAACCTTGGTCAAAAACTATCTAGCCAGCTAACGCTAACGCCACAGCTAAGGCAGGCTATTCGCCTCTTACAAATGTCGGCCCTAGAAATTGAGCAAGAACTCATCCAAGCTGCCGACGAAAATCCTTTTCTAGATTTTGATAACAGCCCCAGCGAAGATTTTGTTGATCCGATTCTAGAATTCTCACACCGCTCTTCATCCTCCAAGCTACAAAGAGTCGATGCTGAAGATATGGAGGAGTTCTCTACCCTCTCCAAAGAAGATACCCTGCTTGAATTCCTCATGCATCAGATATCAACGGTTAGGGCAAACCCCGACGTCAAAAAGATTCTATATTTCTTAGCTGGTTGCGTAGATGAGAAAGGCTATCTGAGGGAGTCCCTTGAAGAACTCAGAGCAAGCCTCGATCAATTAGATCTGTCTGTAGACTTATCCGAACGAGACCCCCTTTTTGATGAAGCCCTGGGATTACTTAAAAAGCTAGATCCTCCTGGTGTGGGCGCAATGAATCTGCAAGAGTGCCTATTACTACAACTTGAAAATACTAGCGATGCAGATGAACACATTGTTCAGGTTGCTGGCGATATCGTGACCCATTGTCTTGAAGAACTGGGCAAGAATAATCACGACAAAATGAAGCAAAAAGTGAAATGCAAAGATTCAGCCCTGCATGGCGCCATCAAGCTGATTAAGTCACTCAACCCTTCTCCTGGATTGCAATACTCAACTGATCCAGGTCAGGTAGTCACGCCAGACGTCTTTATTAAAAAGGTAAATAAGCGCTGGGTTGTGGTGCTCAACCCCAATAACCAACCCAATGTTCGGCTCAGAAGTGAATATGTTGAAGCTGTAAAAGACATCAAGAACACCCCAGAAAACATGCCATTCTTGGAAAAGTTTAATGAAGCCAAGGTATTAATTAGGAGCGTTAAGCAACGCGGCGACACGATTCTTAAAGTAGCCCAGGCAATTGTAGAAAAACAACAAGGCTTCTTTGAGCATGGCGACCTCGCGATGCAACCTTTGTTGTTAAAAGAAATTGCTGAGACAGTCAGTTTACACGAATCAACCATCTCTCGAGTAACTAATCAAAAGTATCTGCAATCGAGCCGCGGCACATTCTCTTTCAAGTACTTCTTTGGAGGTCAAATTAGTCGTGAGGCCGGAGAAACCGTTTCAGCCAAGGCAATACAGACTTTGATTAAACAAATGATTCAGAGTGAATCGACTGAAAAGCCATTGTCTGATGGTGATATTTCTACCCTGCTGAATAATGAAGGCTATCAAATCGCCAGAAGAACGATTGTCAAATATCGAGAAATACTTCGAATACCGCCCGTCCACTCTAGGAAGAAGCTCAATCAAGAGCTTTAAGCCGAAATACCTAGCTTTTTATAAAACCGAATATCGGCCTGGTCGCGCATAAAGTCTTTGATAGATAAATTGGATGCGCCTTGGGTAGTTTTGTTTTTATCCCAGGTATTAAATTTGTGTTGAATTAGCATCACCGTGGATTTTGAATCTAACTGAATCATTGGCTCCGTAAAACCATTGGTAAAGCTAGGCTCCTCTTGAGCTTTCTTGTCATTATCATAGGAGCACTTATCAAGATACTCCCGCTTAAATGCAAAACTATTTGCAGTAGCGTGATTGGGGCCAAAAGGTCCAGATACAGAAACTTTATTGGTAAACGTGTTGTAAATAAATATCTTGGATGAGCCGGCAATTAGCTTTTCTGATTTGGATAGCATCTCTACTGCGTGACTAATACGACTTGGTGGGTAGTAATCATCATCATCAAAATTGATCAAGATTTGGCCCTTGGCTTGCTCTCCCAAGAAGTTTCTTTTAAAGCCTAGTGTTTTTCGCTCATCAAACTTAAAGTATCGAATTCTTTTATCTTTTGATAGTAGATCTTCAATGGGTTCTTCCCCATCATCTGCAATCAATATTTCAAAGTCACCTAGATAATTCTGCCGATAAATATTCTTTAAGTACTGCGGTATAAATAAACGACGATTGTAGGTGGGGGTGAGGATGCTGACTAGTAATTTAGCTTTGCCATTCATGATGCTAATTATTTTAGCAAGGAAAGGATCACATTCGGCATTTGGTTGGCTTGGGCCAGCATAGCGGCTGAGGCCTGTTGGAGGATCTTACTTCTAGTGAGGTTTGAAGTCTCGGAGGCGTAGTCAGTATCAACAATGCGACTATAAGCATCGCTTAAGTTACTAGAGAGGGTTTGCAGGTTATCAATTGCGTAGCTGATTGAATTAGAAAGTACACCCAACTCAGCGCGATTACTTGAATTAATGGTAATTGCGTTTGAAATCGAAGATACAGAAATGGCTGCTGATTGATGTGTAAATACGCCACCACCAATACTAGTCAAATTAATTGCTGAACCACCATTCGTTGCGGATAACTCAAATGAGTTGTCGTCATTTTTGATGACAAAGTAGTGTCCGCCTTCAGCTAGGCCGCCAATTACCGTGCCCCCATCAGCGCTATAAATAACTTCATCTCCAGTTGATAGGCCATGAGCTGTTGAATTAATTAAGTTTCCATTAACAGTAAAGCTCTGAGTGCCAATACCAGAACTAGTAAAGTTGATTGCTGGGCCGCCACTTGTTGCAGACAGTTCAAATTTAGTTGGGTCATTCGTAGTAATGGCGTAATACGTTTGATTATTGGTTAATCCACCAATTGCATTACCAGAATTATCGACGTGATACGTAATCGCTTGGCCATTTGTAAAGCCATGATTACCACTGCTATCGGTCAAAGTATTGGATATCGGACTAAAGTACTGCAGCCCACTACCAGGACCCGTTAAGGTAATTGCTGATCCACCAGGACTTTCTGATAGCTGAAAAGTATCAGGATCGGCGCTTGTAATTGCATAATAGGTGTGACCACTTGTCAGTCCACCTATTTCATTTCCAGATCCATCATTGGCAATATATAAGAGAGCTTCACCTGAGACAAAGCCATGTCCAGCTTTAGTTAAGTCATTTGAAGACATATAACTAAAGTTCTGAGGGCCTATACCAGCCGAGGTTAAGTTAACAGCAGTTCCTGCTTGCGCGTTACCAGAACTATCAGCTAACTCAAATTGAGTTGGATCATTCGTTGTTATAGCGTAATACGTTTGGTTATTTGTTAAGCCACCTATGGCATTGCTAGGGTTATCAACGTGATAAGTAATTGCTTGACCTGAAGTAAAGCCATGATTACCACTGGTATCGGTCAAGATTCCACCTGAGTGCGAAAAGTATTGATCACCACTCCCAGGGCTCGTTAAGATAATTGCTGATCCACCAGGACTTTCTGATAACTGGAAAGTATCAGGATCGGCGCTTGTAATTGCATAATAGGTGTGACCACTTATCAGCCCACCTATTTGATGCACAGGGCCATCATCAGCGCTATATAAAATAGCTTCACCTGAGACAAAGCCATGTCCAGCTTTAGTTAAGTCATTTGAAGACATATAACTAAAGTTCTGAGGGCCTATACCAGCCGTGGTTAAGTTGATTGCTGGGCCGCCACTTGTTGCAGACAGTTCAAATTTAGTTGGGTCATTCGTAGTAATGGCGTAATACGTTTGATTATTGGTTAATCCACCAATTGCATTACCAGAATTATCGACGTGATACGTAATCGCTTGGCCATTTGTAAAGCCATGATTACCACTGCTATCGGTCAAAGTATTGGATATCGGACTAAAGTACTGCAGCCCACTACCAGGACCCGTTAAGGTAATTGCTGATCCACCAGGACTTTCTGATAGCTGAAAAGTATCAGGATCGGCGCTTGTAATTGCATAATAGGTGTGACCACTTGTCAGTCCACCTATTTCATTCCCCGAGGGATCATTAACAACATAGTAAATGGCCTCACCCGAGGCAAAACCATGTGCAGTTGCAGTTATATCATTAGAGATTACATAACTAAAGCTCTGCGTACCAGTACCAGCTGAAGTTAAGTTAATTGCTGGGCCACCACTTGTTGCAGACAGTTCAAATTTAGTTGGGTCATTCGTTTCAATAGCGTAATACGTTTGGTTATTCGTTAAGCCACCAATTGCGTTACCAGGGTTACCCAAGCGATACCTAATGGCTTGGCCGGTTGTAAAGCCATGATTTCCACTGCTATCAATCAGAAAATCGGCGGTGGGAGTAAAACTTTGTACGCCACGTCCAGGGCTTGTTAAGGCAACGGCTTGCCCGCCTGGATTTGCTGCGAGTTGGAATGTATTCGGATCAGCGCTTGTAATTGCATAATAGGTTTGACCACTCGTCAGACCACCAATTTCATTGCCAGAGCCGTCATTGGCAACATATAAGAGAGCTTCGCCTGAGGCAAAACCATGTCCGGTTGCAGTTAAAGTATTAGAAGCTGAGAGACGGGTGAAGCTCTGTGTGTCAATGCCAAGACTCGTTAAATTGATTGCTGGACCGTCAATCCCTGCGGAGAGCTGAAATTTATTCGTACCAGCTGGAATCGCATAATAGATCGTATTGTTATCTAAACCACCGATTTCATTACCAGAAATATCGGTGTGATAATAAATAGGGGCATTCAATTCAAAACCATGGGCCTCAACTGTAGAAATCATATTGGTGTCTGTATTAACAAAATTAGAATCACCAGAGTTAAACGTTAACTTAGATTCTCTTACAAAATTTTGAGGACCAGAACCCTGACCTGAAAGGTTAATGGCTGATCCGCCAGGGCTTGCTGATAGTTGGAATGTATTTGGATCAGAAGTGGAAATAGCGTAATACGTACTACCATCTGCCAAACCACCGATTACACTACCCGAAGGATCTACGTGATAAACCACTGCATCGCCAGTAGTCAAGCCTCCAATATCAAGCAAAATAGTATTTGGTTGCAATACTGGATTACTTGTAAACGATGTAGTGTTGTTTAGCTGATTAGCATAATAGAATTGAGCCTTGCCAGTTCCATTCAAACTTGTTAAATCTATTGCATTACTGTTTTGAGCATTCTGGTAGGTTGTGGCGAGCTTAAAAGTATTGGTGCCGGTGCTAATAACAAAATAGGCAGTATTAGCTGAGACGCCGCCAATTTGAATTGGCGTTCCTCCTGGCAGAGTTGGCTGTGGGGTATAAAAAACTTCTTGGCCAGTTTGCAAGCCGTGGTTATTGGATTGAAACTGGTTTGTAGTCAAATTAATGTTGGAGAAAGAAATAAACTTTGAGTCTGGTGCATATTCAATTACCGCCCCATTTAAGTTTGTACTGGCATTGAATAAGACTGGGTTTCCCGATGAGTCCTGAAGTGTTATGCCGACGCCATCATTTCCCGATATTGTGTAAACACCAAAATCACTAAATCCGCCAATATTAGAAGCCGATCCTTGATGGAAGAAAATCTTGTCGTATAGGCCCCATTGAGGTTGATTTACTATCAAAACATTCGTTGATTCACCAGCGATACCAACTGAGTTCACATTAAACGTGTCAGAGCTATTAACATCGACAAAGTAAGCGTCAGTAGACGAACCTAGTCCAGTCAAGTCAATTGCCGTTCCAGCGCCTGCTTCAATTGAAGTACGTGCCAACTTAAATGAATTGCCATCAACACTACTAATGACAAAATAAGTGTGGCCATCCACCAATCCATCGATTACATTTCCAGATCCTTGGTGATAAACCAGCTGCTCGCCACCACTAAAGTTGTTTACTAAATTGAAAGTGTCGCTGGCATTTACAGTCCCTGCAACAGATGCTGGAGTGATCAGAACAGGGTCAGCTGTACCAAGATCAGCCTGGACCATTCCAATTTGTACTTCACCTGGGATCGAACTTGCAACACTAGTTGACGCCTGTATCTGACCGGCTGATGAAGTGGCTGCAATTGAAATTGCTAATTGACTTGCAGTCGCTTGTATCTGCTGTCCCGACGAGGTAGCTGAAATTGGACTCAGAAGTTCAACTGCTGCCTGAATCTGCCTCGCCAAGGAAACACTATCGACCGATGCTGAGCTTGTCTGCCCATTTAACCCAAGCGCTGGAATAGTTAACTCTGGAATGGTAAATGATGTCATTATCCCTACACCGCTACCAAAGCCGTAAGATGCACCAAAAATGGTCTCGTTGCTATTGAATTTTGTACGCTCTCGAATTCTGCCAATCTCATCTAGAAGACTATTGATTTCGCTATCAATAGCACCTTGCTGATCTGAGTTTAGAGTTGCGTCATTTTTTTGAGTTGTCAGAGTCAGCGCTCTTTGCAAAATCTGATTAACAACTTCCAGTGCGCCCTCAGCGGTCTGGACCAGCGAGCCGGCATTTTGGAGATTTCGGATCGATTGATCTGAGATATTGCGGACCCCCGCAATTCCTTCAGAAATACCTAGGCCGGCAGCATCATCTTTCGCACTATTGATCCTCTTGCCAGAGGACAGCCTTTGTACCGACGTGGCTACATCTGCCTGTGCAGTGGCCAGGCTCCTTTGCGCATAAAGGGATGCCATGTTGGTGGAGAGAATAGAGGGCATTAATCTATCTCAGGCGAATTCTGGTCGAAGAGTATCCATACGATACTAGCTACGGACATTTTTGGGAAAAGTTTAGGTATTTTGGGGATTTAATTCTAATTTCTATAATTCTTTAATAATCAGTAACTTACGTGATGATTAGCGTAGTAAAAACGGTCCTGACGGGGATATAGGGGCAAAAATATACGGAATTGGGGCATTAATCCTGTTTTGAGGGGTACCCGGCCCCTGGCCATCTACAAATCTGGGTGGATAGTAGGTTTGGCTAGATCGATCAAGATACGGCCGGTCAGAAGTGTCATACGGAGCCCAGGACTTTTGTTCTGGGGTGGCATCGGGAGACACAAATCGACCGGTATCCAGATTGGGGGCATAAGTATTAACTTGGGCGCCAACGGATGCGCTCCATGCCATGAAGGCAAAAGCGGTCAATCGATAAAGGTAGGTTTTCATATTCATACTCCTAAATGCCGCCCATGCAAAGATATTTCAACTCCAAATAATCTTCAATGCCATGTCGCGATCCTTCCCGACCAAGACCGCTCTCTTTAACACCACCAAATGGAGCAACTTCATTCGTGATGAGACCTTCATTAATACCAACCATGCCGTATTCAAGTGCTTCGGCCACTCGCCAAATGCGACCAATATTCTGACTGTAGAAATAGGCAGCTAAACCAAATTGAGTATCGTTCGCCATCTCTATGGCTTCAGCCTCAGTGGAAAACTTAAAAATTGGCGCCAGCGGCCCAAAAGTTTCCTCCCTAAAAGCGAGCATATCCCTGGTGGCGCCAGAAACCACAGTAGGCTCATAGAATGAGCCGCCCAAGGCATGACGTTTACCGCCAATCACTACTTTTCCACCTTTTTTGACTGCATCATTCACTTGCTCTTCTACTTTCGCAAGTGCTCTTTCATCAATCAACGGCCCAATCACAGTACCTGCCTCTGCGCCGCTGCCAACCTTAAAGGCGCCAACTGCTTTAGCAAACTTTTCAACAAACACATCATAGATGGAGTCTTGAACCATAATGCGGTTAGCGCATACACAGGTTTGTCCAGCGTTTCTATATTTAGAGGTAATGGCGCCCTTAACTGCTGCATCAATATCAGCATCATCAAAAACAATGAATGGTGCATTGCCGCCCAACTCCATAGAAACTTTTTTGACTGTCGTTGCACATTGCGCTAATAACAACTTGCCAATTTCGGTTGATCCAGTAAAGCTGAGTTTTTTGACAATCGGATTTGATGAAAACTCCCCACCAATTGCAGTAGCAGAACCCGTTACACACGAGAACACGCCCGGCGGAATACCAGCCTCTTCTGCTAATTGGCAGAGCGCCAATGCGCTAAATGGTGTTTGACTTGCGGGTTTCAAAACAATCGTACAGCCAGCTGCCAGGGCTGGGCCGACTTTACGAGTAATCATTGCTGATGGAAAGTTCCAAGGCGTAATCGCAGCACAAACACCAATGGCCTGCTTAATCACAATCAACCTTTTATCGCTAGCATGACCGGGAATGGTTTCACCATAAAGACGTTTTGCCTCTTCACCAAACCACTCAATAAAGGAAGCGCCGTAAGAAATCTCACCCTTACTCTCAGCAAGAGGCTTTCCTTGTTCTGCTGTCATCAGCTGTGCAAGTGCTTCTTGGTTCTTCATAATTAGATCAAACCAATTACGCAAGATGCGTGCACGCTCTTTGGCGGTTTTAGAACGCCATGCAGGCAAAGCCTGATTTGCGGCCTCAATCGCTCTGCGAGTTTCAGTGGCGCCCATATTCGGAACCGTGCCAATGAGCTCGCCTGTCGCAGGATTGGTAACCTCAATAGTGGCTTTGTTATCGGCCTCTACCCATTGGCCATTAATGTAGGCCTTTTCAAATTGGAAAGCGAATTTACTCATGTCTTGTGCGCTCAATGATCAGTTGTTTTTTAAGCTCCTTCATGCAGAAGGAATAAGCAATCTTAACCTCTTCTAGTTTCCTCTTCAGACACAATTGAAACCTTTTCCTTTTCTATCGAAATAGTTTAGGCTATAGCCTTAGTCTGGCAGTATTTACTCCCCCTTCACCACCCCTATCGATACGGCGCCATCATGGATCTCCCCTTACTAAGATATGCCCTTGAGTTTTCTGATGTTAGCCTTCGAATTGAGATATCTTTCATAGTGCTATCTCTTTGCCTCATCGCTTTCTGGTTCTTTCAAAAACTATTTCCAAACTTCCTTTTTGGAGAAGATTCTGAATTCGCGGGTTACATCTATAACGCCATGGGAATTGTATATAGCCTTGTATTTGCTTTTGTTACAGTGTTAGTTTGGCAAAATTACAATGGCGTGAGCGATGCTATTGCGAAAGAAGCGAGCACTCTAAATAATATGTACCGACTCTTTTCAGCCTTTCCGCCAGAGCTGGAAAAAAAGGGGCAGGAAGCCATTAAAGTCTATACAAAAACTGTTATCGAAGATGAGTGGCCGCTTCTTAGTAAAGATCAGTTCAGCGTTAAGGCCTATCAAGAATTATTGAAAATTGATTCTCTCGTTATTCATATTCAACCTCAGAACGCAGGCCAATCAAATGCCCATCTACAGATGCTACGCCTAGCATCCGAAGCTACTGAGCTGCGACGAAGTCGAGTCTACAATGCGCGCTTTGCATTGGCCTCCCCGGCATGGCTAGGGCTTCTGAGTAGCTCGCTCATTTTCTTATTATTCTCCTGCCTCTTCAAGATGAGATCAGCTAAAACTCATCTGACCCTCATACTATTCTTGGGTCTAACTATCGTGGGCGTTATATATTTCTTAGTGCTATTCATTCACCCATTTTTAGGCCCCATGGCTCTCGACCCTGGGCCCCTGATGAATTTACTCAAACTTTCTTGGACTTACTAAACCAAGCTTACTGAAAATGCTCAATACCAATCGCCCAAGGCGTTCTGTTCTGTACATGCCAGGGGCAAATACAAGAGCTCTAGAGAAAGCCAAAAGCCTGCCCGCTGATTCTTTGATCTTAGATTTAGAGGATGCAGTTGCCCCAGATGCAAAAGTGGCAGCAAGAGCTAATATCCTGGCAGCACTAGAATCTGGATTTGGCTATCGCGAGGCTGTTGTCAGAATCAATAGCCTCAATACTGCTTGGGGACTAGATGACTTAAAGACTTTTGTAAATAGCAAAGCAGATGCCATCGTATTGCCCAAGGTAGAGTCTGCTGCACAGGTGCAGGAAGTGGCCGCCCTACTGCAGCAATTGAATGCCTCAGCCAACTTGACTATCTGGGCCATGATTGAAACCCCCCTTGCTATCTTCAAGCTACAAGAAATTGCAAGCTCACACCCACTTCTCGAGGCATTGGTATTAGGAACTTCAGATCTCGTTAAAGATTTACATGCCCGCCATACCCCTAATCGGGTGGAGACTCAGACCGCACTATCTCTTGCAGTACTTGCCGCTAGAGCATATGGTCTTTGTGTTTTGGATGGAGTTCACCTCTCCTTGGATGATGATGCTGGCCTAAAGCAGTCCTGCATTCAAGGCAGAGACATGGGATTTGATGGCAAGACTCTCATTCACCCAAATCAAATTGCCTTAGCCAATGAAATCTTCGGGCCCTCAGCCATTGAAATTAGTGACGCCCAAGAAAAAATTGCTGCTTATGAAGCAGCAATTAAGGCTGGTACAGGAATTGCAGTACTCAATGGGAAGCTCATTGAAGAGCTACATATTCAGGATGCTAAAAGAATCTTGGCGCTGGCAATTGCCATGCAAAACAACTCTTGATCGTCATTTGTAAATTTGCTTTATTGAACACGTTTGAGATTAGCCGTATCTCACCGATAGCCATCCACAAGCAGAGATCATTTGTTCAAATAATGACAATTTAGTGACTTGCACTACTTGGGGGCGGGAAGCTGATTAAATCTTTGCCAATAATGGAAAAAAGCTCCACCAAAGGGCCTTATTACCACCCCTTTGAAAAACCCAAAAATGGTGCATTGGGTTGTCGAAATTGTGCAACCCTTGAAATGCTACTAATTTCTATAACCTAAGATAAGGCATGCGTATCAAAATTACAAAAAGCCTAGTACTAGAGACTCAAATTCAGGAGATAGAAATCCTTCCCGAGACCCTCTTTCCGGAGGGTGAGTATCTTGCAAATCTCACTCCCGATGGAAAGATTGAGATCATTAATACCAAGAAAATAAAGGCGCTATTTTCTTTTTCTCAATTTAGAGAAAAGGTAACTCTAGGTGAATTTGTTGTAGTGGAAAGCTAAATCGATTTAGTGATCTAAATCCAAACTCTGAACCAAGCTAGCAAGTTTGACAACTGACTCAAAGGCATTCAAGCGACTGGCCTCTACATCCAAGTTTTCCCAATTAAATTCTAATGAGAAGTGAGCTGATTCAATAATCAACTCATAACTTGAGCTAGCTTTATTGCTGGGATTAGCCTCTAACTCGTCCGTGATGGGTACCTTAACAGCCTCAATAGCATGAATCAGAATTTCTACTTCGGAGGGCGTAAGCTCCCGGCTATGCAGCACATCATCCGTTCTCTTAATGGAAATCTTCGATGCACCATCAATCACTACCTCATATTGATTTAAGCCTAGATCAAACCAAACGGTTAATTCAAGAGCAATCGGATAATTTTTCATTTAATCCACCTCTTCAGCATTGGGTTCATCGAGATGCGCTTTGTGGGCTTTTAGTATTGCTTGCAGTACTGTGAAACCATATTACACCCCAATAGCCCCAAGTGGCCACAAGGGAGTATTTTGAGGTACCCTATTGGTCTTCAATATTAAGAACCCCATACCTACTGGACATCCCATGGAATTACTACCCTGCATCGAATTAGAGACAGCTCCAAACCCGAAGGCAGCTGTTATTTGGCTACATGGTCTTGGTGCTGACGGAAATGACTTTGTTCCCATCATTCCAGAGCTCAATTTAAGCGGCTGTCCTGGCATTCGATTTGTGTTTCCGAGCGCACCCAGTATGCCAGTCACTGTTAATGGTGGTTATGTCATGCCAGCTTGGTATGACATTGTTGGGCGCAATCTGATGGATCAAGAAGATGCTACCGGCATCCAGAAATCGGCTGCATCGATTGTTCAATTAATTGAGCATGAAGCCAGTCGCGGTATTGCTTATGAAAATATTGTCTTGGCTGGTTTCTCGCAAGGTTGTGCAATGGTCCTACAAACTGGCTTGCGCTTTCCACAAAAGTTAGCCGGCATTATTGCCCTGTCAGGATATTTACCGCTCGCAGCAACTCTGCCGATTGAAAAACACTTAGCAAACCAAGACACGCCTATTTTTATGGCCCATGGTGAATATGATCCAGTTGTTGCGCTTGACCGCGCCCAAGCCTCTCATGCTCTGCTTAAAAAGATGGGGTATTCAGTAGACTGGAATGAATATCCAATGGAGCATTCGGTCAACCGTGAAGAGTTGACTGATATCTCCCGCTTCTTGCAACAGGTTCTTGGCGCTCAATAAACCTAGATCAAGCCGTCAGCAATCAGCTTGATACTGGCTATTAGCAAGAAGAATTGCACGATACGGTAATACCACTTCATAGAAATTCTCTTGGCTAGATAGAATCCGAGATATACGCCCACTGGCACGCAAGGCAGGAGAATCACTGAAGTGGCTAACTGCTTGAAATTAAGCAAATCTAAATAAGCGTAAGGACCTAACTTACCAAAATTAATAAAGGTGAAAAACACACCCAAGGTAGAGGTGTACACCATTGGTAATAACTTCTCTCGCAACATAAAGATAGTAATGGGTGGGCCGCCATTGTGGGCTACAAAAGAGGTAAATCCGGAAGTAAGGCCCATCAAACGACCTAACCAAGGATAGGGCTGCGCCTCCTTCAAATCAAAATGCGATGTGACTAACATCTGAATTAAAAACAGCATGATGAAAATGCCCACGAAAAGCGTTAATGCTTTAGGCGTAATGATGGTGAAAAAAATCATTCCGAGTAGCATTCCAATTAACGCAGGTGGAATAATGAGTTTCAGGATGCGCCAATTGGCATTCTTCAGAAAACGCTGAATACCCACCAAATCAATCGCAATGAGTAATGGCAGCAAAATAGCTAGCGCCTCATTAATACTGGATTGACTGGCCATAATAGGCAAAGAAAGTACTCCCAAGCCAGCACCAAAGCCACTCTTTGAGATTCCCACCACAACCACACTCACAATTGCGCAAATAAAAAATGTTAGCGAGTGTGCATTGAAAGATTCAACAACTGGAAAGATAAGGGTGTCGAGCATCACAAAATACTAGCAAGTCTAATATCGTCTGACAGAAAAAGAAAAGGGCTTTGCAGCCCTTTGATAGCCTTAGTCAATTGTTTAGAGCTTCTTATTAAAGCTATATTGCGCAAAAGCTTGCTCTGCTACACCAAACCACTGAGCCTCCATGTTCCTAAAGACGCGATAGTCTTCAAAGATCTTCTTAAACTGAGGATTCTTAGCGGATTCTTCTGCATAGGTCTCTTGAGTAGCTTTAAAGCAGGCATCCATAATAGAAGTATTGAACTTACGCAACACTGCACCATTCTGAAGTAGGCGTTGTAATGCTGGCGGGTTCAATGCATCGTACTTCGCACACATGTCTGTATGCGCCTCAAAGCAGGCAGCCTCCCAAGCTGCTTGGTAAGCGGGTGGCAAAGAATCCCACTGCTTCTTATTTACCAAAAAAGAAAGGCCTGCAGCACCTTCCCAGAAGGCTGGATAGTAATAGTTCTTAGCAACTTTTGCTAAACCTAGTTTTTCATCATCGTATGGCCCAACAAATTCAGCAGCATCAATCGTGCCCTTTTCCAGAGCGGAATAAATTTCACCAGCAGGCAATTGCTGTGGTACCACTCCCAATTTCGCTAGCACCTGACCTGCAAAACCAGCGATTCGAAATTTCAAACCTTTAAGATCTTCTGGTGATTTGATTTCTTTACGAAACCAACCGCCCATCTGCGTTCCTGTTTGTCCACCTAAGAAATTCACTATGTTGTAACTGGCGTAAAGCTCACGCATCAGCTTCATACCATTGCCATGCAACATCCATGCCGTTTGCTGACGTGCCGTCATTCCAAAGGGTGCAGCAGTATCAAATATGAATGCGCTGTTCTTACCTAAATAGTAGTAACTAGCCGTATGCCCACACTCAACCGTACCATTTTGGACGGCATCCAATACTTGCAATGCAGGAACCACTTCACCAGCAGCAAATACTTTGACATTGAACTTACCATCAGTAGCTTTTCTTAAAGAGTTAGCAAATACCTCTGGGGTACCGTACAAGGTATCTAAAGATTTTGGAAAGCTAGAAACTAAACGCCAATTGAGAGTTGGCAGGTTTTGCGCAACGGCTGGTGCCCCAAGGGCTGCCGCACCCGCGCCAATAGTTGCCTTCTTTAGAAATGAACGTCTTTGCATTCCCATCTCCCCGTCGTGATTATTTTCCACCAACTGTCATTGAACCAATCAAAATAGAACCCGTTTCTTTGGTGCCTCGAATCAAGGTATCGCTACCAATCATGGCAATATCCAAGAGCATATCGCGAAGATTACCTGCAATCGTTACCTCTTCTACCGGATATTGAATTTCACCATTCTCAACCCAGTAACCAAACGCTCCACGGGAATAGTCTCCAGTAACATAATTCACGCCCTGACCCATTAACTCTGTAACCAAAAGACCTGTGCCCATTTCTTTTAATAGTGCAGGCAATCCACCCTTGCTTGTTTTTTTACTCTGCAGTGTTAAGTGATGTGCGCCACCAGCGTTACCAGTAGTTTTCATTCCCAGTTTGCGTGCGGAGTAAGTTGACAGAAAGTAGCCTTCTAATATTCCTTTATCAACCACCGTTCTTGGGGCAGTCTTCACACCCTCTTCATCAAATGGTGCACTACCAGTCATCGACTTGAGGTGGGGATTTTCATAGAGACTGATATGTTTTGGGAGCACCTGCTTACCCAGGCTATCGAGTAGAAAACTGGAGCGTCTATAAAGTGCACCGCCTGATACTGCCTGTACTAGGCCGCCCAATAATCCAGCCGCTAAAGGCGCTTCAAAGATCACGGGACAACGACGGGTTGTTAGCGATCTTGCCTTTAAACGAGAGAGGGCCCTTTGCGCCGCATACTTACCAATGGCAGCAGGATCAGCCAACTCTTCTGGAATGCGTGAGCTCGAATACCAATCATCGCGCTGCATATTGGATTGCTTGCCGCCTTCACTTGCAATAGGTGCGCAAGAAATATAGTGACGCGAAAATGGGTAGCCACCCATAAAGCCATGCGAGGTTCCCATCATGAAATGCGCGTGATGGGCAGATACAGAAGCGCCATCACTATTTTGAATTTGCTTGCTGACTGAAAATGCTGCACCCTCTGCAGTGCGCGCGATTTCTATTGCATGCGCTGCATCAATATTCCATGGATGAAATAAATCTAAATCGCGAGGCTTCTTTTCCAAGAGCTCACGCTCTGCTGGTCCCGCACAGTTATCTTCAGCCGTATGTTGAGCAATGTGATACGCAGCATCTACCGTTGCTTTCAAAGAGGCTTTAGAAAAATCGCTTGTACTAGCATTACCGCGGTGATGTCCTAAAAATACGGTAATTCCAACCTGCTTATCCAGGCTCTGCTCAATAGTCTCGACTTCACCCTTACGAACAGTTACGGATAGGCCCTGCCCCTCGGATACTTCGGCAACCGCGTCCGAAGCCCCTCTTCTTTTGGCTTCTTTAAGCAAGAAATCGACGATTTCTTGAAACTGGCTAGATGTATATGTAAACATGCCCTAATAATAGCTAGAATAGAAACATGAAGCATACCGAAGACCAAAAGCGCAGCACCCCAAATGAAGTCAAAATTGGCCTGATTTCAATCTCTGATCGAGCCAGCAAGGGTGTTTACCAGGATGAGGGGATCCCTGCTCTGAAGACCTGGCTCATGAATGCCCTGACCAACCCTTGTGTTTTCCATGAGCGCTTAATCGCTGATGAATCAGAAATCATTACCGAGACCATCGTGGAATTGGTAGATGAACTGGGATGCGATTTAGTCCTCACTACAGGTGGTACAGGCCCTTCTCGTAGAGATGTCACCCCCGAAGCAACGCTCGATGCTGGAACCCGTGAAATGCCCGGCTTTGGCGAACAAATGCGCCAAATTAGCCTGAAGTTTGTACCGACGGCAATTTTGTCAAGACAGGTTGCTGTTCTGAGAGAAATTGAGGGTCATGCAGCGCTCGTTATCAATTTACCCGGCCAACCAAAAGCCATTGCCGAAACGCTTGAGGGGCTCAAGGATGAAAACGGCAAACCGATTGTTCCCGGCATCTTTGCTGCAGTACCTTACTGCATTGACCTGATTGGTGGGCCTTATATTGAGACCCATGAAGAGGTTATTAAAGTCTTTAGGCCTAAGAGTGCTCTGAAGAAATAATTTCCTGAGTGCCGCTTTCGTTACCGCCTATTGCGGCAATGGGACAATAAATTTCTCACGGTAGTACTTGAGTTCTTCAATCGACTCTTCAATGTCGGCCAAAGCAGTATGAGCCTGTTTTTTGGTAAAGCCCTTTACCAGCTCTGGGTGCCAGCGCTTACATAATTCTTTCAGGGTTGAGACATCAATATTTCGATAATGAAAGTAAGCCTCTAATTTCGGCATGTACTTAGCCATAAAGCGGCGATCTTGACCAATCGTATTGCCACACATTGGTGCAATACCAGCCTTGATGTACTTCTTCAGAAAAGCAATGCACTCTGCTTCAACCGTTGCCTCATCCAATGTAGATGCTTTGACTTTATCAATCAAACCAGAGCGGCCATGGGTACCCTTATTCCATGCATCCATGGCATCTAAAACAGCGTCATCCTGATGCACTACCCAAACAGGGGCGGTAGCAATCGTATTGAGATGCGCATCGGTCACGATGATCGCTATCTCTAAAATTCTCTCGGTTTCGGGGTTTAAACCCGACATTTCCATATCCACCCAAATCAGGTGTTCATTGGCAGGGGCCGCTATCGCTGTTGTGTTAGTTTGTTCGCTCATATCTATAATGATCTCATGACATTCACAATTATTTTTCTAATCGCTTTTATTGCCAGTTTTGGCCTACGCCACTGGCTTTCTCAACGTCAAATTCGCTATGTTGCCCAGCACCGCGATCGGGTTCCTGCAGAATTTTCCGAAAAAGTGACTCTGGCTGAACACCAAAAAGCGGCTGACTACACTATCGCCAAATTACGCCTTGGCATTTTAGAAAACGGTGTCAGCGCCATCATTTTAATTGGCTTCACTTTATTGGGTGGCTTGCAGATCCTCAATATGGCTCTCCTGCAATTTTTCGGTGAGGGCATTGCTCAGCAAATTGCCTTGCTGGTCTCCGTTGTGATCATCTCCGGAATTCTTGATCTACCCTTCTCTTGGTACAAACAGTTTTATCTAGAAGAGCGCTTTGGCTTTAATCGCATGAATGCAAAACTATTCTTCAGCGATATGGTTAAAGGAATCGGAGTTGGAAGCGCAATTGGCGTACCACTACTCTGGGTCATTCTGAGCTTAATGGACCAAGCTGGTGATCTATGGTGGCTTTGGGCATGGGGAGTATTGACAGCGTTTAGTTTATTAATGCAATGGATCTTCCCAACATTTATTGCACCCCTCTTTAACAAGTTTCAAGCCTTAGAAGAGGGCCCTTTAAAAACTCAAATTGAAGCACTTCTTAATCGCTGTGACTTTGCAAGCCAAGGATTATTCGTAATGGATGGCAGTAAGCGCAGTGCCCATGGCAATGCCTTCTTTGCCGGCATGGGCAAAGCTAAACGCATTGTGTTCTTTGACACCTTAATTGAAAAACTGAATCCTGGTGAAGTAGAAGCAGTACTCGCGCACGAGTTGGGCCATTTCAAGCGCAACCATATTCGCAAACGCCTCTTGGTTTCTTTTGCCCTAAGCTTCGGGATGTTTGCCTTGCTAGGTTGGATTAGCACTAAGGTGTGGTTCTATACCGATCTGGGTGTTATGCCCAATCTCAATGGCTATAACGGCGGTCTTGCGCTAGCCCTCTTTATGCTCATCTCTCCAGTATTCAGTTTCTTCTTTACACCCCTGGGTAGTCTTGCCTCACGCAAACATGAATACGAAGCAGATGGCTTTGCTGCTGAGAAGTCTTCTGCAAAGGACTTAATCTCTGCTTTAGTGAAGCTATACCAAGATAATGCCTCAACCCTTACGCCTGACCCCATTTACACCGCCTTTTATAGTTCGCATCCGCCCGCTCCCCTGCGAATCGCCAACTTACAGCGCTTTAATTCGTAAGCATGGATCAATTTCACGCGCTACTAACTGCTTCCTATGGAAGACACTATCTAGCGCAGCGTTTGGTAAAAGATGCACAGGGAAATAAATCTCCTCAGGGACCATTAATTCAAGTGAGCACTCCTGCTAAACAACACGTTGGTGCAGTTGGCGATCGCCTACTCCTAGAGATGACATCAGCAGATCAAGCGCGCATTATTCAAATTGAACCACGTGAAAATATTCTGTATCGCTCAGATGCATTTAAGAGCAAGATTATTGCCTCTAATGTGGATCAAATCCTAGTGGTGCTGGCAACCCAGCCCGCCTTCTCGCCTGATCTTTTAGGTAGAGCGGTAGTAGCCGCAGAAGCCAATCAAATTGGTTTACACATTCTCTTAAATAAATGTGATCTCAAAGATAACTTAGATCATGCTCGCAAAATCATTGCGCCCTACGCTCGCATGGGCTACCCGGTGAGTGAGGTATCTGCCAAATTTGATACTGCTTCGATTGATGCGCTTCAAGGTGCACTGCAGGGTAAGGTATCGGTCTTTGTTGGCCAATCTGGCATGGGAAAATCTAGCTTGCTCAACGCCTGGGTTCCGAATGCTGCGGCTCTCACACAAGAATATTCAGTCCGTCTGGATACTGGGAAGCACACCACTACTGCTTGCCGTTATTTTGAATTACCTGAAGCTTGGGGCAGAGATGAATCAGGTAAGCTTGGCGCGCTGATCGATTCGCCAGGATTTCAGGAGTTTGGCTTAGCGCATATGTCGGTAAGTGAACTACAACATGCCTTTAGAGAATTTAAAGACTTATTAGGTAAATGCCGCTTTCATAATTGCGCACATCAATCAGAACCTGATTGTGCAGTTCGTGATGCGGTAGACAGAAATGAAATAGCGCCAGAAAGATTGGCGCTATTTAGACAACTGCGTTCGGACTCAAAAACAGCCGATACCCAAATTCAGGGAATTAGCCAAGCCAAAGAGCGATGGTCAGCATTAGCAACAAAGCCATCCAAGCGATAACCAAGCGCCATACTAAACCGACTGCAGAACGCATTGTGCGCTCAGTTGGCTCAAGACCTACTTCATAGATTAGCGGCTCTCCAGCCTCCGCCATACGCAAGGCTTCATCACTCTCAGGCTCACTCAAAGGCTCGCCCAAGCGCACGCCCAGGGCACCGCCACCTGCAGCCAAAATTACAGCTGATAAAGAATCGGTCCATTTTTGGGTGAGGTAACGCCAGGCATACACAGCGCCTTCAAAGTTACCAACAATCGCAAAACCCATTGCAGTAATGCGAGATGGAATCCAATCTAGCACGTAGAAGAAATGGCGCGCTGCTTCACTCAAATTAAAGTCGCCGCGCTCAGACCATCGTTGCGCAGCAATATCAGCCAAACGGTAAAGCACAACTCCTGCGGGGCCCATTGGCATCATGAACCAAAACAATACGCCAAAGACATGGCGATGTGAGCCAATGATGGCGCGCTCAAGGGCAAGTGAAATCACTTCGGTCTCTGTCAAGTTAGTGGTATCTAGCTCTGGGCCATACCATTCACCTAAAGCGGCACGGGCAGCCGGCAAATCATGTGCCTCGATGGCTTCATGCACCAAGGTAAAAGAATGACTGAACTGGCGGAAGCCAAAAAACAAATAAGCAATGACTACGTTCCACAAGAAGCCCAAGATTGGGTAGGTCACCATACAAACGACATACACCAAGAACACCAAGAAGGTTGGCAGAATAAAGGCAACCAAGCAGGCCATACGAGCGCCAATAGGACTTGCGCCATCTTCAGTCTTACCGCCAAACTCTCCAGCAACCCAATTTAACCAACGGGTGCTCATGCGCACAATCCAATGGCTTGAAGTTACTGGGCGATATTGCTCAGCAATGAGGGCGAAGAGAATAGAAAAGAAAGTCATACTTTTAATAAATGATAAAGGTTGCGCAACATTCCCGCAGTAGCACCCCAAATAAAGCGGTTCTCATAAGGCATTGAATAAAACCGACGGCCACCCTGCTCACTTTGCCACAATCTGACCTGGTGGTTAGCTGGGTCCAACAAAAAACTTAAGGGCACTTCAAAAACATCTGCTACTTCAAATTCATCTAAGACATATTCTGCCTGAGCTTGCACCAATCCTACTACCGGGGTAACGCTATAGCCAGAAACCGTTAAATATTGGGGTAAATGGCCAACAATCTCGACCCGCTTAGGATCCAAACCAATCTCCTCTTCGCTTTCTCGCAAAGCAGTGTCATTTGGGCTGAGATCTTCGGGATCCATACGACCACCAGGAAAACTAATTTGCCCAGCATGATCCCGCAGATGATTGGTACGCTGGGTTAGGAGTACCGATAAACCCTCTTCCTTTAATACCAGCGGTATTAATACCGCTGCCTTAGTAACCTTGCCTGCGGCCTGACGCTTGGCAATAATATCCGCTGCAATCACATGGCGGTTTTCATCAGTGATCTCCGGCTGCCAATCTGGTTGATTTTGTAGGCGCAATTTCAAAGCCTCAGGCTCTAAAAATTGAGGGGACACCTTTTTATCATTACTACGAATCTCATGAATTGGAATAGCTTGCGCATCAAATCCTGGAGGCGTAGCCACATTGATTACATCTTCTTCAGGTTTAGGCGTCTTGGGCATATTCATATTCTAAGGCAACAAAAAAGGCGACCTAGGCCGCCTTTCTGTTTGCATCAAAGCAGCAATTATTCAGCAGCTGGAGCAGCTACTGCCTTAGCGCGTGCTTGAAGCTTTTCTTTAATACGTGCTGACTTACCAGAACGATCGCGCAAGTAGTACAACTTTGCACGACGCACATCACCGCGACGCTTCACTTCAACGCTAGCGATCAATGGTGAGTATGTTTGGAAAGTACGCTCAACGCCTTCACCAGAAGAAATTTTACGCACGATAAAGCTGGAATTGAGTCCGCGATTACGCTTAGCAATCACAACGCCTTCAAAGGCCTGGGTACGCTTACGTGTACCTTCAACAACGTTAACACTAACAATCACAGTGTCACCAGGCGCAAAGCTTGGCAATACTTTATTAGCACTTAAGCGAGCAATTTCTTCTTGCTCAATTTTTTCGATCAAATTCATTTTTAATCCTTAAACATCTTATTAGCGTTTAATCCCGAGATGTAAATCAACGGACCTAACAGAGGATGCAGTTAAAACAATTTCACTAAACCAAAAACTAAACCTTTAATCACAACTCGATTTATAGAGAGCGAAGAAACTGTTCATCTTCTCGGGTTAGCAACCCATTGGCTCTGGCCGATTCAATTAAATCTGGCCGGAGCCTGAACGTCAGCTCTAAAGACTTCTGCCGACGCCAATCCGCTATTTTAGCGTGATGTCCGCCTAAAAGCACGTCCGGTACTGATAAATTTTCATATATTTCAGGGCGGGTGTAGTGGGGATAGTCCAAAAGACCATTCATAAAGCTATCCTGGGTGGCTGATTCGCCATCCCCTAGGGCCCCCGGAACCAGCCTAATAACCGCATCCATGATCGCCATAGCGGGGATTTCACCCCCAGACACCACAAAATCCCCAATCGAAAGCTGTAAATCTACGTTTCGATCCACAAAACGTTGGTCTACCGCCTCATATCGGCCACAAATAAAGCTTAAATTGCCGTAATTCAGGATATCCGCTGCAATTTTTTGAGAAAACCGCTCCCCCTGAGGTGCCAGAAGACAAATGGGGCCTGACTTAATATTCGCTGCCTGGTGGGCTGATTTAATGCCAGCAACAGTATCTTCCAGGGGCTTGGCCATCATGACCATTCCTGGGCCACCACCATAGGCGCGGTCATCTACTGTTTTACGAGGATCGGAACAAAAATCTCTCGGATTCCACAAATGGACGCTAGCCAAGGATTGCTCACAGGCACGACCAGTCACCCCCCACTGCGTGAGAGCGGAGAACATTTCTGGGAATAAGGTCACAACATCAAAGCGCATATTTCAATTTGTCTGTTTTTACCAATCACTCTGCCAATCGAGTGTGATTGTTTTATTTTCTAAGTCTACGTTTTGCACTACTTCTTTTACAAATGGCACCAATTGTTGAATTGCATTTGTGGCGGCGTCTCCAATGACGATCACGCCATGTGCGCCATGCTCGGTAACATCAATCACTGCACCCAGGGCTTCGCCTTGTAAATTTTTTGCCTGACAGCCAATGAGGTCGACCCAATAATAGGAATCACTATCCGCTTTTGGAAAGGCGTCACGTGCAACTAATATTCTGGCGCCTTTTAATGCAAGCGCTTGATCGCGATCACCAACACCCTCTAGTGCCATGACAACATTACCGCTATGCATCTTGGCACTCTTCACTTTGTATTGAGTCAAAGAAGCTTGCTCTACAGACGCAGAAACGCCTGCACCCCTGCGCGGGATGAGAGATAACCAAACAGCTTTGGAAGATAGAAGCGCTACAGGCTCTGATGAGTGAGGTCTCACCTTCACTTGACCCTGTAATCCTTGTGCCTCAGAAACGGCGCCAAGTTCAATCAAATCATTTAGGGAAGGTGCACTCATTTGAAAGACACCTTATTTTCCCGAAATAGAACTACTAAAAATCCTGCCACTAAAAACTCCACCGCAAAGATGAAGTCCTAAGCAAATTATTTAAACAGCAGGATTGTTTTTGATCAAACGAACAACGGTTGGAGATACTTGCGCACCAACACCAGTCCAGTAAGTCAAACGATCTTGAGCGATGCGCATAGCTTGCTCAGATTCAGCTGCTTTAGGATTGAAATAACCAATGCGCTCGATAAAGTTCGAGTCACGACGGTTGCGCTTATCAGTAGCAACGATGCTGTAAAAAGGGCGCTTCTTAGAACCGCCGCGTGCCAGTCGAATGACGACCATACTTATTCCTTAAAAAATCTAAAATGAAAACAGGTTGATTACAACCCAATGAAATTTCTACAAAAAATCCTGGGCTCCAGCCCACCAACTAAACGTACGGTAGAGCGGAAAACCTCATATTCTAGACGAAAACCCCTACTTCTTCCACCTATTTCAGTGTCTAAGACGATAGAATACAATGCTGTAACACATAAAAAATATATATAAAACAATAACTTAGATGAATATCTCCTCAAAATTAGTAGCTAAGACCTTTTCCAAAGGCCTTTCTAGAGGCTTCTTAAATAGCCTTTTTGTGTTGTTTTCATCCATTGGCATCGCCCTTTTGAGCGGATGCGCCAATGTCATCCCGCCCTGCGGCGCAAAAACCAGTCCTCCTAGCAGCGAACTACGCAACACTAAATGGGAGCTCACTCGCTGGAATTTACCTCCCAATAACAATGGCGAGGTACGCACCCGCCAAATTCCTCAGGGCGAAGCAAGTAACCCGATTCAAATTACTTTTGATGTCAATGGTCAGCGTGTGAGCGGCTCAACTGGTTGTAATAAATTCACGGCACAACTAGACGAAGATTCTCGTGGGTTCACCTTCACTAAAATTGCCAGCACCAAGATGGCATGCACGCCGCAGCGCAATGAATTAGAAAATGATTTTCTGTATGAGCTCAATGACTATCGCAGTATTGTTCGTAATGGCGACCAATTGCTCATGATTGGTGCCGACAGGCAAGTGCTTAGCTTCACACAACGCCCAAACACCAGTAAATAAATAATTACCAAGACAAAAAATTCATGAAAAACTCTAAACTTATTTTTTGCGCTCTCGGATTCTTCTTTCCAGGCAGCGGACTTAACTGTTTTTACTTACAAGGGCTTAAATCGTTTTGGGCTTGGGTCCAATTGTTTGCATTGATTGGCGGCATTGCTGGCTGGACCATTCTGAAGAGTGAGCACTTTCACTCTGCGCCCGGGTGGGTGCTACTTACCTTTGGCTTTATTGCTATCGAAGCAAGCTGGTTAACCACCATTACCTTTGGCCTTCGCCCTGATGAAAAATGGGATGCGCAATTTAATCCCGGCGTTGAAGAACAAGGTCGCACCCGCTCTGGCTGGCCAGTCATTCTGACAGTGATCTTCTCACTCGTATTTGGTGCTGGTGTCATGATGACTTTTTTAGCCGTCTCTTTTGAGCAATTCTTTATTTCTCAAATCCATGAAGCAAAAAAGCTATCCCAATAATTGCAGATAGCTTTTGATGCATCAAGAACGATTTTTAGCCTAGAACTGCTCTACCTCTAGCGCATTAGTAGAATGGCCGCTTTCAATGATGGAAGTTGCTAAAGCCCCAGCCTGTGGCAATAAATTCTCAGCAAAGAATCGTGCTGTAGCAATCTTAGCGCTATAAAAAGCAGGATCGCCATCACGCAAACGCTCTGCTGCTAAGAGGCTACGCGCCATTTGCCACGCACCCAGCACCAAACCAGACAAGCGCAGATACGCAAAGCTGCCGGCATACACTGCCTTGGTATCGCTCTTGGCATTTGCCACGATATAGGCGACAGCTTCTTCAAATGCAGCACGTCCGATAGCTAGCTGCTTGAGTACTGACTTAGCATCCGCTGAACCGCTGGCTGCCAATACTTTTTCCGTTTCTGTAATTTTCTCTACAAATAGTTTTGCAGTAGCGCCGCCATCACGTACGGTTTTTCTACCGATTAAGTCGTTCGCTTGAATAGCAGTAGTGCCCTCATAAATGGTCAAGATGCGAGCATCGCGGTAATGTTGTGCAGCGCCGGTCTCTTCAATAAATCCCATGCCGCCATGTACTTGCACACCTAGGCTGGCAACCTCAATCGACATCTCAGTTGAGAAGCCTTTCACAATCGGCACCAAGAACTCATATATCGCTTGATTAGCTTTGCGCTGTGCTTCATCAGGAGCCGCATGCTGGGCATCATAAGCAGCCGCAGCGTAATAGGCCAATGCACGAGAAGCCTCTGTATAGGCACGCATGGTCATCAACATGCGCTTGACATCGGGCTGATGAATAATCGCCACTGGACCGGGGGATCCAGCCAGATCACGACTTTGAACGCGATCCTTTGCATACTGCACTGCCTTTTGATAGGCACGCTCAGCAACAGCAATGCCTTGCATGCCTACTGCGAAGCGAGCTGCATTCATCATTACAAACATATATTCTAGGCCGCGATTCTCTTCGCCTACCAGGTAGCCAATCGCTCCGCTATGATCACCAAACTGTAAGACCGCTGTTGGACTCGCCTTAATTCCTAATTTATGTTCGATCGACACGCAATGCACATCATTGCGCTCTCCCAAAGAGCCATCAGCATTGACTAGGAACTTCGGAACTACAAACAAAGAGATTCCCTTTACGCCTTCTGGTGCATCTGGAGTTCTAGCCAAGACTAAGTGGACAATATTCTTAGCCATATCATGCTCACCATAGGTGATATAGATTTTGGTACCAAAGATTTTGTAGCTGCTATCACTCTGAGGTACTGCTTTAGAGCGGACCATCGATAAATCAGAGCCAGCCTGTGGCTCGGTTAAGCACATGGAGCCAGTCCACTCACCCGAAATCATATTCGGTACGTATTGCTCTTGAATCTCTGGGCTAGCAGCAGTTAATAAAGCCTCAATCGCACCATCTGTCAGCATGGGGCACAAAGCAAAAGACAAGCTTGCTGAATGCACCATTTCAAAACAGGCAGTCGCAATTAATTTTGGCAGGCCTTGACCACCAAACTCGGCGGGATGTACTACACCCTGCCAACCAGCAGCAGCAAATTGCTCAAAGGCTTCTTTAAAACCAGGGGTTGTCGTAACGACACCGTCTTTCCAAGAACTTGGATTTTGATCGCCTGGCCAATTCAGTGGAGCAACAACGTCTTGATTGAATTTTGCAGACTCTTCCAGAATTGCTGGCGCTAAATCAACATCAGCGCCTGCTTCAGCGTAAGAAGGATAAGCAACAACATCCGATAGCCCAGCCAATTCATTCATCACAAACAACATGTCTTTTACTGGGGCTGCGTATGGCATTACTACTCCTCTTTATTCACGTGCACTATTTCAGTTGCCTTTAACTCAGCGCTTTAGTTAATTCAGGAACTGCTGTGTTGAGATCAGCCACTAAACCGTAATCTGCAACACTAAAGATTGGAGCCTCTGGATCTTTATTGATTGCAACAATCACTTTAGAGTCCTTCATGCCTGCTAAATGCTGAATCGCACCAGAGATGCCCACTGCAATATAGAGCTGTGGAGCCACAATCTTTCCAGTTTGACCGACCTGGTAATCATTCGGAACATAGCCTGCATCCACCGCAGCACGTGAAGCGCCTAAAGCAGCGCCCAGCTTATCAGCCAATGGAGCGATGAGCTCTTGATACTTCTCTCCAGAACCCAAACCGCGACCACCCGAAACAATGATCTTGGCAGCAGTTAATTCTGGACGATCAGACTTTGTTAATTCACGACCAACAAATGATGAAGAAGTTTGACTATCAGCAGCAGCTTGTTTTTCAATGCTAGCTGCGCCGCCATTAGCAGCTACCGGATCAAAACCAGTAGTACGCACTGTGATGACCTTTACAGCATCCGCAGACTGTACAGTAGCAATCGCATTGCCAGCGTAGATTGGGCGCTCAAAAGTATCAGGAGAAATTACTTTGGTGATATCCGATAACTGAGCAACATCTAACTTTGCAGCAACACGGGGTAACACGTTCTTACCATTGGCAGTAGCTGGAGCTAATATATGGCTATAGTTCTTAGCAATAGAAAGAATCTGCGCAGCCAAAGGCTCGGCCAATTGATCTGCCAGATTAGCTGCATCAATTTGAATCACCTTACGCACGCCTGCAATTTGCGCAGCTACTTGTGCAGCTACATCAGATTGGTTGCCGGCAACCAGGATATCTACCTCGGGAGAGCACTGCAAAGCCGCTGCTACAGCATTTAAAGTGGCAACCTTTAAAGATTGATTGTCGTGTTCGGCAATAACAAGAGCAGCCATTTAGATCACCTTCGCTTCATTTTTTAATTTATCAACAAGGGCTGCTACATCGGCAACCATCACGCCCGCACTTCGCTTGGGTGGATCTTCAACCTTCAGAGTTTTAAGGCGCGGAGCGATATCTACACCCAAATCCTCGGACTTCATAATATCGATTGTCTTTTTCTTAGCCTTCATGATATTTGGCAGGGTCACATAGCGTGGCTCATTCAGACGCAAGTCAGTAGTAATCACGGCCGGCAAAGTTAGAGCAATGGTTTCTAGGCCGCCATCTACTTCACGCGTCACGGTAGCCTTGCCATCCGCTATGACTACTTTAGAAGCAAAAGTAGCTTGCGGAATATCTAAAAGACTAGCCAACATCTGACCGGTTTGATTGCTATCGTCATCAATTGCTTGCTTACCAAGAATAATAATTTGTGCCTGTTCTTTTTCGGAGAGGGCTTTAAGAATCTTAGCTACTGCCAATGGTTGCAATTCAGCATCAGACTCAACCAAGATTGCACGATCAGCGCCGATAGCTAAGGCAGTACGCAGTGTTTCTTGACACTGAGTTACACCCGCACTAACCACTATCACTTCAGTAGCAATACCAGCCTCTTTGAGACGCACTGCTTCTTCAACTGCAATTTCATCAAAAGGATTCATACTCATTTTGACGTTCGCAAGATCGACACCTGAACCATCTGACTTAACCCGAATTTTGACGTTGTAATCAACAACTCGCTTTACTGCAACTAAGATCTTCATTTGGAATTCTCAATATTGATAAAAATTTGCCGCTATTTGTTTAACTTCTTATTTTATCCGCCCCAGCCTTCAGAAACTAGACATCAATAGCAGTGGCAGAGCCAGCTTGCTTTCGCAGTTCAAACTTCTGGATTTTTCCAGTTGAAGTCTTGGGTAGCTCTCCAAAGACAATCGCCTTGGGCACCTTAAATCCAGCTAAATGCTGCTTGCAATGAGCAATGATGTCCGCGGGAGTGACCTCAACCCCTTGCTTGATTTCCAAGAAGGCGCAGGGTGTTTCACCCCATTTTGGATCAGGCTTAGCAACTACCGCTGCCGCAAGCACTGCAGGGTGACGATATAAAACATCCTCAACTTCAATAGAAGAAATATTTTCTCCCCCGGAAATAATGATGTCCTTACTGCGATCTTTAATCTTCACATAGCCATCTGGGTTCATGACCGCCAGATCGCCCGAATGAAACCAGCCGCCTTCAAAGGCTTCTTTGGTAGCCTTCTCATTCTTGAGGTAGCCCTTCATAGCGATATTGCCTTTGAACATAATCTCGCCCATTGTTTCACCATCAGCAGGAACGGGCTTCATTGTTTCGGGATCGAGCACATCGATTGCTTGCTGCAGGTGATATCGGGCGCCTTGACGCGCATTCAAACGAGCACGTTCACCAATATCCAATTCATCCCATTCATCTTGTTTCACACAAATTGCAGCAGGACCATATGTCTCCGTCAGGCCATATACATGGGTTAAATCAAACCCGAGCTTTTCCATACCTTCGATAATAGAAGCTGGGGGTGCAGCGCCTGCAATCAGACCCTTTACACCAGCAGGTACGCCTACCTTCATCTCATCTGGGGCATTGACCAAGAGATTATGAACAATCGGCGCAGCGCAGTAATGGGTGACACCATACGCTTTAATTGCGTTAAAAATATGTTGTGCATCTACGCGGCGCAAGCAGACATTAATGCCAGCGCGAGCGGCAATAGTCCAGGGGAAACACCAGCCGTTGCAATGGAACATCGGCAAGGTCCACAAATACACTGGATGCTTATTCATATCCCAATCAAGTACATTGGAGATGGCATTGATTGCAGCGCCACGATGGTGATACACCACGCCCTTAGGATTTCCGGTAGTGCCAGAGGTGTAGTTAAGACAAATCGCCTGCCATTCATCTGCAGGCACCTGCCAGGCAAATTTTGGATCGCCTTCGGCCAGCAATTGTTCGTAGGTCAGTTTTCCTAGCTTCTCACCTGCTACATCGAATTCCGTTTCCTCTACGTCGATAACCAAGATGTCACGACCACTTTCTTTCTTGGCAATCTCTAATGCTTTTTTCATCACCGCTGAGAATTCTGGATCAACGATGACTACTTTAGCCTCACCGTGGTTCAACATAAACGCAATCGATTCAGAATCAAGGCGAGTATTTAAAGCATTTAATACAGCACCAGCCATCGGAATACCAAAATGGGCCTCGACCATAGGCGGCGTATTTGGCAACATCACCGCGACTGTATCTCCGAGTCCAATGCCATGCTTTTGTAAGGCACTCGCAAGGCGACGGCAACGCTCATCCGTTTGCCGCCAAGTTTGACGTAATTTCCCATGAATGATGGCTGTCTTAAGTGGATAAATCTGGGCTGAACGCTCCAAGAAGAGCAGCGGAGTTATAGGGGTAAAGTTCGCTGAAGTGCGATCTAAACCCTGTTCATAAATATTTGCCATCATGCACTTTCAATAACAGTTTTTTAATTCAATTGGTATGACTTAAAGATCAGCCAATGCCTTGACGTGAGCCACCACACTTCGACCTAATGCAGAGAGGTTGTATCCACCCTCAAGGCAACTCACAATGCGATTTTGTGAGTAGTCTTTTGCAATTTCTTTAAGACGCTTAGTAATCCAAACATAATCATCCTCAACTAAACCCATTTGGCCTAAGTCATCTTCACGATGGGCATCAAACCCAGCAGAAATAATGATGAGCTCGGGCTCAAAGTTACGCAGCGCCGGTAACCAACGCTCCTCCACAATAGAGCGCACCACATCACCACGGGTGGATGCTGGTAATGGCACATTCACCATATTGTCCGAAGAATCTAGGCCGCTATAGGGATAAAAGGGATGCTGGAAAAAACTGCACATCATCACATGAGGATCATTAAAGAATGCAGCCTCCGTACCATTACCGTGATGCACGTCAAAATCAATGATGGCAACGCGCTCAATACCATAGGCTTCTTGCGCGTAACGAGCTGCAATTGCAACGTTATCAAATAAACAAAAGCCCATGGAACGGGTTGGCTCAGCATGGTGACCAGGCGGTCTTACAGCACAGAAGACATTTTCGACCTCGCCCTTCATCACTGCATCAACCCCTGCAATTGCAGCGCCCGCTGCACGCAATGATGCTCTATAGGTATGAGGGTTCATAATGGTGTCACCATCAAGCATGAAGTAGCCGCTTTCTGGCGCACGGTCCCTCACAAATGCGACATGGTCTGGGCTATGAACTAATTCCAATTGATCTTCAGTGGCCAGGGGGGCATCCAAATGATGGAGGAAACGATCTACGCCACTGCGGATCAATTGATCATTGATCGCCTGAATACGTTCGGGGCACTCTGGATGGTGGCCTCCCATCTCATGTTTTAGAAAGTCTGGATGAGTTATGTATCCTGTTGTCATTACTCTTAACCCTTAATAGCAAAACTCTTATTTTTATAATCTAATTAAACGTGTTTATTTCTGGAAAATCCACCAAAGCGCACATGAGCCTTCGCGTCTCCTCCTTATTACTGGCCCTCACTCTTGCTGGCTGCTCTAGCACGCCCACACAACCAACAAAGCCAGAACAACCCATCGTAAACCAAGCTGACGATACGGTCGCTGAAGCACGATTTAGCCAAAACTTGAATGAATTACTAAGCCAAGTCTCTCAAACCCAAGAAATACCGCTACAAAGCTTAGAATCAGGCTTTCTAGATGCTAAAACGATTCCATCTATACGCAAATTGGTATTACCCCCATCGGGTACTTTTAAGAAAAATTGGTTGGCATACCGTAAGCGCTTCATTGAACCAGTCCGCCTAAAAGCAGGAAAAGCCTTTTGGGAAGAAAACCGGGCATTTTTAAGCCAAGTAGAGCAAGATTCCGGGGTTCCGGCTGAGATCATTGTTGCCATTATTGGTATTGAGACCATTTATGGGCGCCAGACAGGTAATTTTCGAGTAAAAGATGTCCTCGCCACCCTAGCCTTTAGCTACCCTGAGACGCCCAATAAGCCAGCCCGCGAGCAGCTCTTTAAAGACCAACTAAAAGAACTCATTCTTTTATGCTGGACCGAAGCTGGCGGTAAGCTGCCGGCAAAAAACAATACTCAAGGCGTCAACAACGCTCGCTTTAGTGCCTGTCTCAATCAAAATAGCTCCTATGCTGGTGCTATTGGCTTACCGCAATTTATGCCCAGCAGTATTCGTAGCTTTGCAGTTGATGGTGATGGCGATGGAAAAATTGATTTAAAGCAGAGTCCCAAAGATGCCATTGCTAGTGTTGGCAACTTCATGAAAAAGCATGGCTGGCAAAGTGGCATGCCCATTTCTTTTCCAGTTCAACCCAATGGCATTGAGGCTGCCAAAGAACTGGCTGATGGACAGCCACAACTAAAGCATACAGTTCAAGAGTTAATTGAAAAAGGAATTTTGGCTAAACAGCAAGGGGATTTGCAAAGTGGTGGCGTTGAACCCAGTAGTAAAGCATTTATTGTTGATCTACCCTATCCCGACAAGGATGACTCAGATCAAGTCCAATATTTTGTAGGCTTAAATAATTTCCTGACAATTGTTCAATACAACCGCAGTTATTTCTATGCACAAAGTGTTGCTGAGTTTGCGGAAGCTTTGGGATACAAGAATCAAAGTGTAGTGCCAGCAGAAAATACTGTTAAAACAATGGGCACTAAAAGCGCTAATGAAAAAACGAAGTCTAAAAAAACGAGCGCAAAGAAAAAGCCTAAAGTAAATTAAGCTGGGAACACACCGGTAGATAGATAGCGATCACCACGATCGCAAACAATAAAGACAATTGTGGCGTTCTCAACCTGCCGTGCAATGCGCAGAGCCACTTCTAAAGCGCCACCAGCCGATATGCCGCAGAAGATGCCCTCTTCAGCTGCCAAGCGGCGAGCCATCTCTTCTGCATCGGCTTGCGTGACATATTCAATACGATCTACTCTATCGCCCTGGTAAATCTTCGGCAGATACTCTGGAGCCCATTTACGGATTCCTGGAATTTGTGAACCCTCTTCAGGCTGTGCACCAATAATCTGAATGGCGGGATTCATTGACTTGAGATAAGTCGAGACGCCGGTAATCGTTCCAGTAGTGCCCATCGCAGAAACAAAATGGGTGACTTGACCATCAGTATCGCGCCAAATCTCTGGACCGGTGGTTTCAATATGAGCCCGTGGATTATCTGGATTGGCAAACTGATCTAATAATCTACCGCGCCCCTCTCGTTGTAGTTGGAGAGCATAATCTCGCGCAAACTCCATGCCACCAGTAGCGGCTGTCAGAATCAATTCAGCGCCATAAGCAGCCATACTTTGACGACGCTCAATACTTTGATTCTCTGGCATGACTAATACCATCTTATAACCTAACATCGCAGCCGTCATCGCCAAAGCAATGCCGGTGTTGCCACTAGTTGCTTCAATCAAGGTATCGCCAGGTTTAATTTCGCCACGCTCTTGCGCACGCATGATCATCGACAGCGCAGGTCGGTCTTTCACCGACCCGGCTGGATTGTTTCCTTCAAGCTTACCCAAAATCACATTATTGCGAGCTGAATTCTCAACTCCAGGAATGCGTTGTAACTGAACCAAAGGCGTATTGCCTACAGTTTGTGAAATAGTCAGGTAAGAAGGTTTGCTCATAAAGCCATTTTAGCCATAAGCCCACCTACACGCGAAAGGGTTTAATTTCGGCGGCCTGCTCCCGCACGCTCCGGCTGATGGCGATGACTATTTTGATTACGAGAATGACGTCTGCCAGAGGGGCCACCTTCCTTCTGAGTTCTACCATTGGGCTCCCGAAAAGAGCCTGGAGCCTCAATTGTTAAACCGTTATCAACCATCTTTTCGACGGATTTCATGCCAATGCCGCGAACTCGTTTCTGTAAGTCATTGGCATCTTGAAAATGGCCACCATCCAAACGCTCAGCAATAATGGTTTTTGCCTTGGATGGCCCAATTCCTTTAATACTCTCTAACTCTGATTGAGTGGCAGTATTCACATTGATTGGAGATGCAATGGCAACGCCCAGGGCGGAAACTGCCAGCACTGCAGCAAGCGCAGTAGATCTCACTAAACCAGTTAAGACACTAATATTTAAATATCGACTCATACGTTCTCCAGTAGTAAATAAAAATCCACGGACACAAAGTGCGCGTGGATTAGTTAAAACGAATAAAGAGAATGAATGATGACAATATTTTGGTGATTACAGGCGAATAAAATCAGGCCTACTTAACTGACGATTCCCTTAAGGCCTGTATAGATAGATGCCGCGGTCGTTCCTAGGGCCACAACTGTTCCCCCATGCTCTTGCAGGGTTTTCATAAGTCCAAAGACAGCCTGAATAGAAACACCATCTGCAGATTTAGTTGACGCCGCCTTAATTAGTGCATTGATGACGCCTTCTTGGCGACGCCTTTCCTTATTTGTATAAGCAACTCTACCAAGCAACATTCCAGTCAAAAAGCTGAAGGCAATACTTGCAGAATATTCGAGAACCTCTCTCAATTCAAATAGGTTCTGTGGCCATACGGGCGAATGATCGACCAAGCTAGTAATCCAGCTCATACCAATCACTGATGCAATCGCCAAAAACACCACGCCAATGAACCAAGGGAAAAGCTTATGCGCATGAACCTTAAATAAAAAATAGGCAAAAGGTAATGGAACAATCATAGAAATGATACGTAGATAGATCATCTTAGTGTCATAAACCACTGCAATTAACCAATGTGCTACCAGAAGTAAAAGTAATGGCACGATCAAATAAAGAGCAATATCTTTTGCCCAGGCGAACAAAGGCCTATTGGCGAGTTGCTGATTTCGCTCCTCCAATAAGTACTCAAGCTCAGCAATCCTAAGCTCATTAACTTCTTGATTAGGGATTGCAGCCAACTGCCCTTCTAGGCTAGCAATCTTAGCCATCATTGGTTTAAAGAGATGTAGATCACGAGTACAAGTCTTGCAGACGTGAGCCTCTTCTGAAACTTCAGATAGGCAATATGGACAATTCATTATTTATTAACCACTAAATTCAATACTGAATTTGTTTCGCGCCCCTCGGTATCCTTCACCGTTACACGAATAGTATGCGTACCTGGAGGAACATCTGCTTTTGCGAAATCAATTCCATTGGCAGAGATAGCACCCTTTAAACGAGGTGTTAAATCAACAAAAGGAGATTTCATATAAATCACTTTGACAGAGCTTGGATTAATCTTGGCGTCACCGCGGGTCTCAAAGTTCACCTTGAAATCAAAAGGTGCAACTACTGGTGTGCCCACCTCCGGAGATGCCAGTTTAATTGCTGGCCCTCGCGAAATGCCTCGAGTAGCAACCGCACCAGTAGCCGGCGGAAGAGCTGCCTCTTTTGCGCTAATAAGGGGGGTTGCAAAACCCAGCCGGGTAAATATAGCTAATAATGCAGCAAATAATAGGTGGCTTGATTTCATAAAACCTCATGTAATTAAAACAATCTTTCAGTTAAATCTTAACTCAATCTCTAACCCCCAAAAAATGGAGTCCAGAACAATGGATAGAGCGAGAAATTCTTCATATCAGCACCCTTTGATGGATGGACTTGGATACTCCTGAGAATCAAAGCCGACTAAAGATACTTTTTACAACCTAAAGAGGATTGGCTAAAAAGCCTGAGTTAGCCTCTAACCACTCAATATATCTTCCTACGCCCTGCTCAACGTCAAGAAAGGGTGCTGTGTAGCCCGCTGCACGAAGTTTAGTTAGGTCAGCTTGAGTAAAGCACTGATACTTTCCTCTAAGCGCATCTGGAAATGGAATGTACTCAATCGCTTTTTCTTTTACGAGCTCTTGTAGGCTGGCAGGTTTTGCCTTATCCAACTTACGCATTGCATTGGCTACCGCATGGGCAACATCATTAAACGGTTGAGCGCGACCACTACCCAAATTAAAGATACCGCTGATTTCTGGGTGATCCAAAAAGTAGAGGTTTGCTTTGACAACATCTTCAACCGAGACAAAGTCACGACTTTGCTCGCCCGGACCATAACCACCATACTCGCCAAAGAGTTTTACATGGCCATTGGCCTTGTACTGATGATATTGATGAAAGGCTACCGATGCCATGCGGCCTTTATGAGATTCGCGTGGGCCATATACATTGAAATATCGGAAACCAACTACCTGGGCAGTATTTGCTTTTTCTGCAAAACGCTTACGCATCACTTGGTCAAATAAGAACTTAGAGTAGCCGTAGATGTTGAGCGGCTTCTCATGCTCACGACTCTCTACAAACACATCAGAACCGCCATAGGTGGCTGCTGATGAAGCATATAGAAGCTGTACTTTTTGTGCAGTACAGATGTCCAGCAAGTCCATGGTGTAACGATAGTTATTCGCCATCATGAAAATGCCATCTGTCTCCATAGTGTCAGAGCAAGCGCCCTCATGAAAAACGGCCTTTACCTTGCCAAACTTGCCGCTTCTAAATGCTTCCAGAAACTCATCTTTATCTAAGTAATCAATGATGTCGAGATCAGCAAGATTGCGATACTTATCGGCGGGACGAAGATCATCAACTGCAATGATATTTTTTTCACCACGCGCATTGAGCGCTTGAACAATATTTGCACCAATAAAACCAGCGGCGCCAGTTACGATAATAGTCACTGTAATTCCTCTGAAGTAACAGTTGCAGTTCCAAGCTTACCAACCACAATACCACCAGCGCGATTTGCCAAAGCCATTGCTTTCTCTAAAGGCCACTGAGCAGCTAATGCAACGGCTAAAGTGGCAATCACGGTATCGCCAGCACCAGATACATCAAAAACTTCGCGGGCCTGTGCCTTGACGTGGCTAACACCAGCCTCGGTATATAAACTCATCCCCTCTTCTGAGCGGGTCAGCAGCAATGCCTGTAGGTCCAATGACTTTCTGAGGGCTTGAGCCTTGTTGGTGAGATCCTCTTCGCTAGTCCACTTCCCAACAACCTGACGCAGCTCACTCCGGTTAGGGGTTAAGACAGTAGCACCGCGATACTTTTCATAGTCTTCGCCCTTAGGATCAACCAAGATCACTTTATTTTGCGCTCTTGCCTGCTCAATCATATGGGCTACCTGGCCTAAGGCGCCCTTGCCGTAATCCGACAGAATCACGACATCAGCACTGCCAACCAATTTTTCAAAACGCTCTAACTTATGAGCCAAGGCCTTTTCACTTGGAGCCTCTTCAAAGTCAAGACGGATTAATTGTTGCTGACGTGCAATCACACGCAACTTCACAATCGTTGGTACATCTGCATCAATTTCTAACTGACTATCAACACCACCTGACTTTAGCAACTCGACGACGCGCTTACCGGGCTCATCATTACCAACAATACCTAGAATAGTTGTGTTAGCACCCAAGGCTGCCACGTTACGAGCAACGTTTGCTGCGCCACCCAAACGCTCATCAATCTTGCCAACCTGCACTACTGGTACAGGAGCTTCAGGTGAAATCCGATTGGTATCACCAAACCAGTAGCGATCAAGCATGACATCGCCAACCACTAGTAAACGGGTTTTAGAAAACTGGTCTCGGTTCGCTTTTTCCATAGGACTATATTTGTATTTACTTAATTATGTCGCCCAATACCGTAGTACTCAATACCCAATTCCCGCATAGCGCTTGGTTCATAGAGATTACGGCCATCAAAAATGATCGGGCGTGTCAGTTTTTGCATCACTTGCTCAAAATCCGGACTGCGGAAAGCTTTCCACTCAGTAACAATCACCAGGGCATCGCATCCATCTAATGCTGCCATTGGGTTGTCTACCATGGAGACTTTCTTGAGACCCTCTGAATTACCCTTGAAGTCTGCCTCAAAAGAATGTTGGGCTTCAATCATTGCCACGGGATCGTGGGCAACCACGGAGGCACCACGTTTTACTAATTCTTGAATGATTACACGACTTGGAGCTTCACGCATATCGTCGGTATTGGGCTTAAAGGCTAATCCCCAAAGCGCAAACTTCATACCGTTCAGATCTTTACCAAAGCGTTTTTCGATCTTTTCAACCAAGATATATTTCTGGAGCTCATTCACCGCTTCTACAGCATCTAAAATCTTGAGATCTCTGCCATGCTCCCTGGCTGTTTTGGAAAGGGCTGAAACGTCCTTTGGAAAACAAGAGCCACCGTAACCAGTTCCTGAATATAAAAATCCATAACCAATACGTGAGTCAGAGCCAATACCTTGGCGTACTGCTTCAATGTCTGCGCCAACTAAGTCTGCCAAGTTTGCCAACTCATTCATAAAAGAGATACGGGTAGCTAACATGGCATTCGCAGCATACTTCGTTAACTCTGCACTCTTCACATCCATGTAATAGGTACGTTCATGGTGACGATTAAATGGCGCATAGAGTTTGCGCATCTGCTCTTTAGCTCGCAAGCCTGCTGGCGTATTTTCTGTGCCAATGACGATTCGGTCGGGGCGCATGAAGTCTTCAACCGCTGCACCTTCTTTTAAAAACTCTGGATTAGAAACCACTGAACACAAGTCAGCTGGCTGACCTCTTTTGTCCAACTCTTCTCTAATAGCGGCAGATACTTTGTCTGCAGTGCCTACTGGCACGGTTGATTTATCAACAATGACTTTGGGGGTTGTCACATAACGACCAATATTGCGAGCAGCAGCCACAACATATTGGAGATCAGCGGAACCATCTTCATCAGGAGGTGTGCCCACTGCAATAAATTGAATATCTCCGTGGGCAACAGATGCTGCAATATCAGTAGAGAACTGCAATCTACCCGCAGCGCGATTGCGCTCAATCATTTCTTTCAATCCTGGCTCATAAATCGGTACGCCGCCAGAATTGAGAATATCGATTTTTTTAGGATCTAGATCCAAGCAGAAAACGTTATTACCCTGCTCAGCCAAGCAAGCGCCAGTAACTAAACCTACGTAACCGCTGCCGATGATGGTGACTTTCAAACGAGCTCCTAATCAATCTCTAATCTATTCAAGATGTCACATTGAGGGGCCGCTGGGTGCAGCTCCTTCAGTACGTCTTGGGGAGTATGCCTCCCAATTATTACAACCAGGACACTGCCAATAGAATCTACGAGCCCTAAAACCACAATTGCCGCAAGTATATCTAGCTAGACTCGTAGTACGCTGACGCAAGAGGTTCAGAATGGATTGCAATTCCAAAACTCTCTCCGGATTAGCGCTACCCTCTTCTAATGCAAGTCGGGTTTCGGCCAACTTCGATAGAGCACTCAAACTAGGGGAATGCTGCATGACATCAGCAAGCATGATGTTTGCCGCTTGAGGCCCCCGAATTTTCATGAGTTGCTTATGAACCAGATCCAATAGCTCACCAGAAGCTTGGGTCTTCAATAAATCGCACAGAAGATCCAAGCCTGCATCAACCTGGTTAACTGCGGTATGGGCAGTCATCCAGCGATCTGCTAATAAATGCATATAAGCTGGGTGAGATGCAGCCACCAAACTCCAAGCATCAATTGCTTGCGAGGGACGCTCCATAGCCATTAAGTAATCGCCTTGCAAAATCAATGCACGAGCATGATTTGGAACTGCTTGCAAAGCTCTCTGTATCGACTGCTCAGCTTCCTGTAGATCTTTGCGACGCAGTGCTTCTTGCCCCAACTCACAATGAAACTGGGCAATCTCAGTCTGATGTGTTTTACCTTGTAGCGTCTCTAGCTCATGGGCGGCAATGATGGCTTTTTTCCAGTCACGCTCAACTTGATACATCTCAAGCAAGCTTTCTTTTGCTGGAACTGCAAACTTACCTTCACCCACACGATTTAAGGAAGCCTCAGCACGATCCAATAAACCAGCCCGCAGAAAATCACGGCCTAACTCATAGGCGGCATGGTCTCGATCGCGCGGCTTTAAGTCATCACGATTAGCTAAGTGCTGGTGAACTCTAATGGCCCGCTCAGTTTCACCGCGGCGACGAAATAAATTACCTAAAGAAAAATGTAACTCAACTGTTTCAGGATCTAATTGCGCAATTTTGACGAGCGTTTCAATCGCCTGATCAGGCTGTTCATTTAATAGCAGGCTCAGACCCTTGAAGGTTGAACGCTGCTGACGCATACGTTCGCGCTCATCCATCCGATTCTCAAGACGCAAATCCCAGCGTGATGCTAGCCACCCAATACCAAACATGACTGGTAGCAGCAATAGCCAAGATGTCGCTATCTGAATCATGGCGTGCAGAAATTAAATAAAAAAATGGCCCGAATGGACCACTGAGGATGAGCCTGAATGTTAGGCACCAGAACCCTCTTTGGGGCCCGCCTGTTTTAGTGGCTTGTAATCCACTCGTTCACGCAGCTCTTTGCCAGGCTTGAAATGCGGAACGCGTTTTTCTGGAATCAACACCTTATCGCCAGACTTGGGATTGCGACCAGTACGCGCAGGACGATGATGAAGTACAAAACTTCCTACGCCGCGCAACTCAATACGCTTACCCTCAGCCAAAGCATGAGTCATTGTGTCCAGCAAAGTTTTTACTGCTAACTCCACATCCCTAGGCAAAAGCTGCGGAAATTGTTCCGCGAGGCTCTCCACGAGTTCGGAGCGAGTAATGGCTTGTTGCTCTTGATCTGTCATGATCTATCAAAAAAGATCGCCGCCTTCCTAGTGGAAAGCGGCGATATTGCTTTAACCCTGATTGTCCATTTTTGCTTTTAACAAAGCACCCAAATTGGTTGTGCCAGACTGCGCATCACCTTGGAGCTTGCTCATTGCATCTTGTTGATCAGAACTGTCTTTTGCTTTGATTGAAAGATTGATTACACGTGACTTACGATCAATATTAATGATCATTGCAGTTACGCTATCGCCTTCTTTCAATACATTACGTGCATCTTCAACGCGATCGGTTGAGATCTCAGAAGCACGCAAGTAAGCTTCAACTTCATCAGCGAGGTGAATTGTTGCACCCTTAGCATCAACGGCCTTCACAGTACCAGTAACAAGGCTACCCTTGTCGCTTACGGACGTGTAGTTATTGAATGGGTCGCCAGACAATTGCTTGATACCAAGAGAGATACGCTCTTTCTCAACATCAATTGCCAATACAGTGGCTTCAACTTCATCACCTTTTTTGTATTTCTTAACAGCTTCTTCGCCTGGTTCATTCCAAGAGATATCAGAGAGATGAACCAAACCATCGATGCCGCCAGGCAAGCCAATGAACACACCAAAGTCAGTAATAGACTTGATTGCGCCAGTAAGCTTGTCACCTTTTTGCTGAGCACGTGAGAATTCTTCCCATGGATTTGCTTTGCACTGCTTGATGCCCAAGCTGATACGACGCTTGTCTTCATCAATATCCAGAACCATCACTTCAACTTCGGTTCCTAATGCTGTAGCTTTGCTTGGAGCAACGTTCTTGTTAGTCCAATCCATTTCAGAAACGTGTACCAAACCTTCGATACCAGATTCGATTTCAACGAATGCGCCGTAATCAGTCAAGTTGGTTACTTTGCCGAATAAACGGGTGTTCGGTGGGTAACGACGAGCGATACCAACCCATGGATCATCACCAAGTTGCTTCACGCCGAGTGAAACACGGTTCTTCTCTTGATCGAACTTCAAAATCTTCGCGGTAACTTCTTGACCAACAGTTAACATCTCGCTTGGGTGACGTACGCGACGCCATGCCAAATCAGTAATGTGCAAGAGGCCATCGATACCACCGAGGTCAACGAACGCGCCGTAATCAGTGATGTTCTTAACGAGGCCAGTAACCACTGCGCCTTCTTTAAGGTTAGACATCAACTTAGCACGCTCTTCACCTTGGCTAGCTTCAACCACCGCACGACGTGACAACACTACGTTGTTACGCTTACGATCAAGCTTGATAACCTTGAACTCCATCGTCTTACCTTCGTAAGGGCTGGTGTCTTTAATTGGACGTGTGTCAACGAGTGATCCAGGCAAGAATGCGCGGATACCGTTTACCATCACAGTCAAGCCGCCTTTAACCTTACCAGTAACAGTACCGGTAACGATCTCAGCTTGCTCGAGAGCTTTTTCCAAATTCATCCATGATGCCAAGCGCTTCGCTTTATCACGGGAGAGGATGGTGTCGCCATAGCCGTTTTCAAGGGCATCGATAGCAACAGAAACGAAATCGCCAGGCGCTACTTCAATCTCGCCAGCGTCGTTATGGAATTCTTCAACAGGAATAAACGCTTCAGACTTTAAGCCAGCGTTAACAACGACGAAGTTATGGTCGATGCGAAGAACTTCAGCCGAAATAACTTGGCCGGTCTTCATATTCGATCGGGTTAATGATTCTTCAAATAATTCTGCAAATGATTCAGACATGTGTATTCACTTTGTGCCGCCAGAAGGCCCGACGGGTTAGGTTAAAAAAGTCTTTAAGAAACACGCTAATGAAATAATCGCGTTGTGGAGTTTCTTAAGACGCCAAAACTACTTCTACAACTCACTGCTTTTACTACCTACAAAACTAAACAATCGCAGATTGGTACCAATCCAAAACCGTCTTAACCGCTTGATCTATCGATAAATCTGATGTTTCAAGCACTTTTGCACCATCTGCAACTAACAAGGGTGCGGTACCTCGACTACTGTCTCTGGCATCGCGCTCCTGCAAATCTTGCAGTAAGTCAGTAAGTTTAGCAGAAATTCCCTTAGCTATCAATTGCTTATAGCGACGTTCAGCTCTGGCAGCGGCAGTTGCAGTCAAAAAAACCTTCAAAACTGCGTCTGGGAATATCACGCTGGCCATATCCCTGCCATCAGCCACCAAGCCCGGAGACTGCCGAAAACTACGCTGTAGACCCACTAAAGCCGACCGCACCTCAGGGTGAACCGCCAAGGTTGAGGCCCTGAGGCCGATGTTCTCAGTGCGTATGGCGTCTGTAACATCCTCGCCATCCAAGAAAATCTTCGAGTTTTTGAATGAAATCAATAACTTAGGGACTAAAAGGCCTAATTCTGGGCCATTTTTAACGTCGATTCCCTGTTTTTCGCTGGCCAGAGCCACCAAGCGATAAAGTGCCCCGCTATCCAGATAATGAAACCCCAACTTTTCTGCCACCAAAGAAGCAACCGTACCTTTACCTGATGCAGTCGGTCCATCGATTGCAATGACTGGGTAAGCACTCATGAGATCAACTCACTACCTTTGCAAATTCGGCAAAGTACGTTGGGAAAGTTTTAGCGACGCAATTGGGATCGTTAATTTTCAAAGTATTGGGGCCAAAAGCTGCAAGCGAGAAACACATTGCCATGCGATGGTCATCATAAGTATCAATACCTTCGTTTGGTGACTTCCATTCGCTATGTGATGGCGCATTCACAACGATATAGTCAGCACCCTCTTCAACCGTTGCACCAACTTTTCTTAATTCTGTTGCCATGGCAGCAATGCGATCAGTTTCTTTCACGCGCCAACTCGCAATATTATTTAAGCGTGTAGGACCTTCGGCAAACAAGGCTGCAATCGCAAGAGTCATTGCCGCATCCGGAATTTCTGTGCAATCCATTGTGATGCCATTGAGTTTGCCATTGGCATTTTTTACGCCAGATACTTCAATCCAATCCTCGCCAGCAGAAATCTTAGCGCCCATCAATGCAAGTGCATCAGCAAATGCCACATCACCCTGAATGCTGTTATCCCCGACACCCAGCACTCTTACAGGGCCGCCGCCTATAGCGCCTAGGGCTAAGAAGTAAGAGGCAGAAGAAGCATCGCCTTCAACTGATAGTTGACCAGGACTCTTATAAACTGCATCCGATGTTTTTTCTGGAATCACAAATGACTGCGCATCAGGACAAGCAACATGAACCCCGAAACGTGCCATCAACTTGAGAGTGATATCGATGTAGGGACGTGAAATGAGTTCGCCAATCACTTCAATACGAACAGGATCGTTTGCCACTAATGGCAAAGCCATGAGCAATGCTGTTAAGAATTGGCTTGATACATCACCACGCACTTTCACTACATCTTGAATCTGAATATTTGCTGCAGAAATCTGAATCGGTGGGTAGCCTTCTTGTAATTCATATTCAATTTTGGCGCCTACTTGACGCAAACCATCAACCAAATCGCGAATCGGTCTTTCATGCATGCGAGCAACACCAGATAGGCGATAGTTACCTCCTTGCATTGCCAGTGCTGCCGTCAAGGGACGAATAGCTGTACCAGCATTCCCCATAAATAGATCTGCTTCACGCACCGGAAAGCGGCCATTACAACCCTCCACTACACAAACCTTGTCAGCTTGGTCGGTGACCGATAGGCCTAGCTGGCGCAAAGCATTGCGCATGACCTGTGTGTCATCTGCATCTAGCAAGTTGGTGAGTGTTGTAGTGCCTGAAGAAAGCGCTGCTAGTAAGAGTGCACGATTAGAAATACTTTTGGAACCAGGCAAAACAATCGAGCCCTGAGCTCGCGTAAATGGGCCAATCTGAAGGCTAGGCAAATGACCCATCAAGCCTCATCCAAGTTTTGTCGTGCTTTGCTAGCTTTATTGAACAACTTTTCTAGACCTGCGCCATCATTTTCGGAAACCAATTTACGTAGATGATTAACGATCAATAAATACTGATCCAACTCTTTGAGAATGGCGGTCCGGTTACCCAAACAAATATCACGCCACATTTCTGGGCTAGAGGCAGCAATACGGGTGAAGTCTTTAAAGCCAGCGCCCACATGATCTAACTTTTGATCAGCATCTTCTGAGTTCACAACACTGGCCATTAGGGCATAGGAAAGCAGGTGTGGAAGATGGGATACAGCTGCATAAATAGCATCATGCTGCACACTGCCAATTTTTTTCACCACCGAACCAACTGACTCCCAGAAACCCACAATCAAGGCCGTGTCTTCAGGGGAGTTCTCTTGCAAAGGGCAAACAATCGTTTGCTTGCCCTGAAATAAATCTACCTTTGCAGCACTAGCTCCATGCTGCGCTCCACCAGCAATCGGGTGAGCTGGCACAAACTGACAAGCTCTTTTACCCAACACCTCTTTTGCAGCCAAGATGACATCACCCTTGGTGCTGCCTGCATCAGTAATCATGGTGCGCGGCTCAAGATGCGGCTCCATCACTTCAAAGGCAGCACGCATTTGGGCAACTGGCACGCAAAGCACAATCACATCCGATTGTTTTGCTGCTTCTACTAAATCCACTACACCATCAATCGCACCCATCTTTTGCGCTTGCTCTAAATTTGCTTTACTACGACCAACACCCAAGACCTTAGTTACCACCCCCGCTTTCTTGAGAGCTAAACCTAAAGATGCGCCAATCAGGCCAACACCAACAATGGTGACTGTGCCGTAATTGCTAGCTGGATTAATAATGGTCATAGATGAATATCTTTTTACGCCAAGATGGCCTTAAGTGCCTCAATGAAAGCTGCATTCTCTTGAGGTAAGCCAATTGAGATGCGCAACCATTGTGGTAAACCGTAATTACCCACTGGCCGAACGATGATGCCGCGTTTGAGCAATTCCAAATTAATCCGCGCGCCTGCTTGATCATCATCACCCACTTTAACTAAAACAAAGTTTCCCGCAGATGGTAGGTAGGTGAGATTGAATTGCTCAAATGCTTTAGTGAGCTGCAGGTAACCAGCACGATTTAATTCAAAACCTTCTTGCAAAAATGCTTTGTCCTGAAATGCTGCAATTGCTGCAGCTTGGGCAAGACTATTGACATTGAATGGCTGGCGAATACGATTAAGTAAATCCGTTAAATGAGGCTGAGCAACACCATATCCAATCCGAAGGCCAGCAAGACCATAGGCTTTAGAGAAGCTTCGCGACAAGATCATATTTGGGAAGCGCTTCACCCAAGCAAGCGCGTCATAACGCTGCTCTGGTGTGAGGTATTCGTTATAGGCCTCATCCAACACAACCACAACATGTGATGGCACTCCCATCAGAAAATCTTCAATCTCTTTTGCATTGAGATAACTACCAGTGGGATTATTGGGGTTAGCAATGAAAGCTAATTTTGCTTTATCTCCAGCAGCCTTAATCGCCGCTAGCATTGCCGGCAAATCATGGCCATAACTCTCGGTAGCATTAACTTCAACTGCCTTAGCCCCCACCGCTTGGGTTGCTAGGGGATAAACGGCAAATGCATGTTTAGAAAAGAACACTTCGTCGCCCGCTTGCGCAACAGCACGTGCCGCTAATTCCAGAATGTCATTACTACCATTACCGAGCGTAATCCAATCAGTTGGAACGCCCAAGGAGTCGGCAAGCACATTCTTAAGCTCAAAACCATTGGAGTCTGGATAACGGCCTAAATCCCCTGCTGCTTTGAGCATCGCATCTTGGGCAGACTTTGGCATACCCAATGGATTTTCATTGGAAGCCAATTTCACAATCTTGTTTTCGTCCAAACCATACTCACGAGCTACCTCGCTGATGGGGCGTCCACCAACATAAGGCGCAATGTCGTGAATGTGTTTTAGACCAATCTTAGATGTCATTTGGCTTTGCTAATGTGTTTACTAATTTTCAAAATTACTTAAGCAGAGTGCGGATAAGATCCCAAGTTCTTATAGAACGCTGCAGTTTCTTTTAACTCCTCTAGGGCCTTCACCACTTTGGCATCATCTGCATGGCCAGCTATGTCAATGTAAAAGTGATATTCCCAAGTACCTTTGCGTGCAGGACGAGACTCAAAACGGTTCATCGAGACACCATGCTTTGCCAAAGGAGCTAATAGACGGTGTACGGCACCTGGTTGGTTATCAACAGAGAGAACTAAAGATGTCTGATCTTTACCGGTTGGCTGACATTCATAAGCACCAACGACAACAAAGCGAGTACGGTTATGCGGATCATCCTGAATCTGAGCCGCTACTGCCTGCAAACCATAAGTCTCTTGTGCGGGATCACCAGCAATTGCAGCCAAAGTTGGATCACTGGCAGCTAAGCGGGCTGCCTCAGCATTGCTACTGACGGCCTGACGCTTTAAATGTGGTGCATGCACGCTCAACCATTGTTGGCACTGTGCCAAAGCTTGTGCATGAGCACACACTGTTGTCACGCCATCCAGATTTCCACTCTTCGTTAAGAGATGATGACGAATCGGCAGCACTACCTCGCCGCTAATACGCATTGAAGAATCTAATAACAAATCCAATGTACGTGAAATAGCGCCTTCACTAGAGTTCTCAACCGGCACAACACCAAATTGCGCCGCGCCCTTCTCTACTGATTTAAAGACCTCATCAAGACTTGCGCAAGGTAAGCCAGCAATCGAGTGACCGAAATAAGTTTGGGCAGCCTGCTCAGAGAATGTGCCTGCTGGTCCAAGATAAGCAATCGTTTGACGAGCCTCTAAAGCCCTGCAGGCGGACATGACCTCACGCCAAATGGCTGCAATGCCATCAGGCAATAAAGGTCCAGCATTGATTTCTTGAAGACGAGCAACAACCTGGCGCTCACGCTCAGGACGAAACACTGGCGATGAGAAACCACCTTTGACATGACCAACTTCTTGCGCTGCTTTAGCACGCTGCGTCAGCAAATCTAAAATCTCTGCATCTAATGCATCGATTTTTTCTCGCAGGGGAGCTAAGCGCTGTTCTTCAGTACTCATTAAGCCCGCCTTTCAAAATCACGCATAAATTCAATTAAAGCCTTGACACCTTCGATGGGCATCGCATTGTAAATACTTGCACGCATACCACCTGCTGCCTTATGCCCACGCAATGCAACCAAACCAGCAGCATTTGATTGCGCCAAGAATTCCGCATTCAAAGATTCATCTTTTAAGAAGAAGGTGACATTCATACGAGAGCGATATTGTTTTTCAACACGATTCTCATACAAACTGCTTTGATCTAAAAACTGATAGAGCAAGTCAGATTTTTCTTGGTTGCGCTTTTCAATAACCTTAACACCGCCCTGCTTAAGAAGCCACTTAAATCCTAAGCCAGCCATGTAAATTGAGAAAGTCGGCGGTGTATTGATCATCGATTGAGTGCCGGCCTGGACAGACCAGTCCCAAATCAAGGGGGTGATCCCCATAGAGTGGCCTATCAAGTCTTTACGGACGATCACAATCGTCACGCCGGATGGACCAATGTTTTTCTGAGCACCGCCGAACCAGACGCCACACTCCGTGATATCCATTTCCTTGGAAAGGATGTTGCTAGAAATATCTGCGACCAATGGAACATTGCCAACATCGGGCACATCTGGAAACTCAACGCCACCGATAGTCTCATTGGCACAGTAAAGAACATATGCCGCATCATTCGATAGCTCCCAAGTGTTTCTTGGGGGAATGGTATTGAACTTTTCTGCAGCAGACGTAGCCGCCAAATTAGCTGTGCCGTACTTTTGCGCTTCTTTATATGATTTCTCTGACCATATGCCAGTAACAATGTAATCCGCCTTCGGGCCGTTCTTAGCCAAAGGCATGAGATTCATTGGGATAGCTGCATTTTGTCCAAGACCACCGCCTTGCAAGAGCAAAATTTCGTAGTTACTCGGAATATTCATCAAGGTGCGCAGATCCTGCACCACCTCTTCGTAAACTTCCATGAATTCTTTGCTGCGATGGCTAATCTCCATCACACTTGTGCCGAGTCCCCGCCAATTGAGCATTTCATCAGCAGCTTGCTTCAATACCTCTTCAGGCAAAGTAGCCGGCCCCGCAGCGAAATTAAAGATGCGGCGGTCGAAGCTCATAGTCTTAGCTCATTAATGGTGACGCCTTACGCGTCACCTGCCGCATCAGGAGTTGCATCAGTCGCTGAATCGGAAGATACGTCTCCCTCTTCTACCTCATCGCCCTCATCATCCGAATCACTCTCAGCAATTCGTTGCAAGCCAGATAAACGAGTACCTTCATCAACGTTAATCAAGGTAACACCTTGCGTTGCGCGACCCATCTCACGAATTTCGGATACACGGGTACGCACCAAGACACCACCAGTGGTGATCAACATGATTTGATCTTCTGGAGATACCAATGCAGCAGCAACTACTTTGCCATTACGCTCAGAGGTTTGAATCGCAATCATTCCTTTGGTGCCACGACCATGACGGGTGTACTCAGTAATTGGCGTACGCTTACCGTAACCATTTTCAGTTGCGGTTAAGACGCTACTTGGAATTGCAATGCCATTCGCATCAACGACTGCAGCTTCAGCGCCCTCAGCAGCTTCTGCTGGAGCAACCAACATCGCAATGACCTGATGACCATCGCCAAGATTCATACCGCGGACACCGCGTGCAGTACGGCCCATTGGACGAACATCGTTCTCATCAAAACGAACTGCTTTACCAGCATCCGAGAAAAGCATCACATCGTGCTGACCATCGGTAATCGCTGCACCAACTAGGAAGTCATTCTCATTGAGATCAACAGCAATAATGCCGGCCTTACGTGGATTAGAGAAGTCAGACAAACGGGTCTTCTTCACTGTACCCAGGCTGGTTGCCATAAAGACGTAATGATCATCTTGGTATCCCTTAATCGGGAGAATCACAGTGATCTTTTCGCCTTCAATCAATGGGAACATATTGACGATTGGCTTACCGCGTGAAGTACGACTACCTTGTGGCACTTCCCAAACTTTGAGCCAATACATGCGGCCACGGTCAGAGAAGCACAGAATCGTATCGTGCGTATTTGCTACGAATAAAGTGTCAATCCAATCTTCATCCTTAGTAGCAGCTGCTTGCTTGCCACGACCACCGCGTTTTTGCGCACGGTATTCGCTGAGCGGTTGACTCTTCATGTAACCAGTGTGAGAAAGTGTCACCACCATATCTTGCGGCGTAATCAAATCTTCCGTAAAGAGTTCAGTAGCATTCATTTCAATGAATGAGCGACGGCCACTATCACCGCCAGCTTTGCCAAACTCTGCTTGAACTTCTTTGAGCTCGCTTTCGATCACTTGAGTGACGCGCTCTGGCTTTGCTAGCAAATCTAACAAGTCAGAAATTTCTGCCATCACTTCTTTGTATTCGTTAACAATCTTGTCTTGTTCAAGACCTGTCAAACGTTGCAAACGCATTTGCAAAATTTCTTGCGCTTGACTATCGGAGAGACGATACAAGCCAGTAGTCTGCATGCCGTACTCAGGCAGTAAGCCCTCAGGGCGGTAAGCATTTCGGCCACCCGGTGTATCCGTCTCAGCACGCGCCAACATCTCACGCACCATCGAGGAATCCCAAGCCTTGCCCATCAACTCTTGCTTAGCGATCACAGGATTTGCGGCAGCTTTAATAATCGCGATGAACTCATCGATGTTTGCTAGTGCAACAGCCAAGCCTTCTAAGACGTGGCCACGCTCACGTGCTTTACGCAATTCAAAAATGGTGCGACGTGTCACTACTTCACGACGATGCTGCAAGAAGTACTCGAGCATTTGCTTCAAATTGAGCAAGCGTGGTTGGTTATCGACCAATGCCACCATGTTCATACCGAAGTTATCTTGTAGCTGAGTGCTCTTATACAAATTATTCAAAACGACTTCTGGCACTTCGCCGCGTTTCAATTCAATCACAACGCGCATACCGGATTTATCTGATTCATCACGCAAATCAGAAATGCCCTCTACTTTTTTCTCATTCACCAACTCAGCAATACGCTCGAGTAAGTTCTTTTTGTTAACTTGATATGGCAACTCATCAACGATGATCGCTTGACGCGCACCCTTGTCGATATCTTCAAAGTGAGTCTTGGCGCGCATCACAACGCGACCACGACCAGTGCGGTAGCCCTCGCGAACACCTTGAACGCCGTAAATAATGCCGGCAGTCGGGAAATCAGGCGCCGGAATGATCTCAATGAGCTCGTCAATCGAGCATTCTGGGTTGTGGAGGACGTGTAAACAGGCTGTAACTACCTCATCTAGGTTATGAGGGGGGATATTGGTCGCCATGCCTACAGCGATGCCAGAACTGCCATTAATCAGCAAATTAGGCACTTTGGCAGGCAGAATCAGGGGTTCTTTCTCGCTACCGTCGTAATTTGGCCCAAAATCGACGGTTTCCTTGTCCAAATCAGCCAGTAGCTCATGAGCTATCTTGCGCAGGCGGATTTCGGTATACCGCATTGCAGCAGCGTTATCGCCGTCTACGGAGCCAAAGTTGCCCTGGCCGTCAACAAGCATATAGCGCAGGGAGAAATCCTGGGCCATACGAACAATGGTGTCATAGACCGCAGAATCACCGTGCGGATGGTATTTACCGATTACATCGCCAACTATACGGGCAGATTTTTTGTAAGCTCGGTTCCAATCGTTGTTTAATTCATACATCGCGAATAAGACCCGGCGGTGAACCGGCTTGAGACCGTCACGCACGTCTGGCAGGGCTCTGCCGACGATCACGCTCATTGCGTAGTCCAAATAGGACCGCCGCATTTCGTCTTCGAGGGATATTGGTAGTGTTTCTTTAGCGGCTTGTTCCATCCATAAATAATATCATTTTGATGACAGGTAGCCCCTATGCTAAGATTCTGTCAGTTTGTACGAAATTGAGATGTGTCGCTTTGCGGTTTTTTGCTTCAAAGTAGGGCGAATTACATTTAAGTTTGACTTTAATTAAAAAAGAGATTTTTGAGGACTAAAAATGAACAAAACCCTAAAACTGATGCTTGCTGGTGTAATTACTGTTGCTGCTTCTGCTGCTTCTGCTCAAAACGTTGACAACTGGACCAACGGTTCTGGTACAGCATGGAAAAACGGCGACGGCACATTGTGCTGGCGTGATGCTAGCTGGACTCCTGCAACAGCTGCTAAAGGTTGCGACGGCGCATTGACTGCTGCTGCTCCTGCTGCTTCTGGCGTTAGCCAAAGCAAGATCACTTTGCAAGCTGACACACTCTATGACTTTGACAAAGCTACATTGAAGCCAGAAGGCCAAGCTACTTTGGACAAGATCGCTAGAGATTTAAGCAAGATCAAATTAGAAGTAATTATTGCTGTTGGTAACACCGACAGCGTTGGTTCAGATGCATACAACATGGCCCTCGGTCAGCGTCGTGCGCAATCCGTAAAAGCATACTTGGTAAGCAAGGGTGTTGACGGTAGCCGCATCTACACAGAATCAAAAGGCAAGAGCAATCCAGTTGCAAGCAATGCAACTGCTGAAGGCCGCGCTAAGAACCGCCGTACCGACATCGAAGTTGTTGGTACAGCTGCTAAGTAATTCTCCTTACTTGTAAAAAAGCCCGCTTCTTGCGGGCTTTTTTATTTCCGCTATATTCGTAGAATCCTTCAATAGCCTTATACAAAGTCCATCCACCATGAACGTCGACCAATCTGAAATTGCTAAATTTAGCGCCCTAGCCCATCGTTGGTGGGATCCTAATAGCGAATTCAAGCCACTTCATGCTATCAATCCATTGCGCCTCAATTGGATTAAATCCTTCGTGAATCTAGAAGGTAAAAAAGTAGTGGATATTGGTTGCGGCGGTGGCATCCTTGCCGAATCCATTTCTCAATCCGGTGCTGACACTACTGGTATCGATCTCTCTGAAAAAGCACTCAAGGTAGCTGAGTTGCATGCATTAGAAGTAGGTGCAAACCTAACTTACCGATCTATCTCTGCTGAAGAATTAGCTGAAGAACAGCCAGAGCAATACGATGTGGTCACTTGCATGGAGATGCTTGAGCATGTACCAGACCCCATGTCGGTAGTTCGTGCCTGCGCTAAGCTTTGCAAACCAGGCGGCACTCTTTTTTTCAGCACCCTAAATCGCAATCCGAAGTCCTACTTATTTGCCATTATTGGGGCGGAATATATCCTCAGGCTGCTCCCCAAAGGCACTCACGAATACGCCAAATTCATTAAGCCATCAGAACTTGTTGCTTTTACCCGCAATGCAGGTCTAGAGATGATCGGCATTAAAGGCCTTGGTTACAACCCACTTACCCAGGTCTATAGCCTCAGTGATGATGTCACCGTCAATTACATGATTGCCGTTCGGAAGTGACCCTAAGTGTGAGCAACACATCTAGCCCCTATCACGGCGTCTTTTTTGACTTAGATGGCACCTTAGCCGATACGGCACCTGATTTGGTTGCTGCCACCAATCAACTACTGGTGGCCCGCAATCTCGCGCCCAAGCCTTATGAACTTCTGCGCCCCCATGCCTCCGCTGGAGCGCGTGGTCTTCTAGAGGGTGCTTTTGGGATCACCCCTGATCACCCTGACTTCATCTCACTACGGGATGAGTTTTATGAAAACTATGAAAAAGCAATTCTTGTCCACAGCAAATTATTTGATGGAACAGAACATTTGTTAGAGCAAATGGAAAAAGCCAGCCTTCCCTGGGGAATCGTTACTAACAAAAGCGAGCGTTTCACAAATCCACTCACTGATCTGATGGGTTTGCGACAAAGAGCCGTTTCAACGGTTTCTGGCGATACAACACCACATTCAAAACCACATCCAGAACCAATTTTGCACGCCGCCAGAATTGCTAATATTGATCCCACAAAATCAGTTTATGTAGGCGATGACATTCGCGATGTGCTTGCAGGCAAAGCTGCGGGCATGCTCACAGTTGCTGCCGCATACGGTTATTGCGGCTGTAAAGAGCCTCCTGCGCTCTGGGGAGCGGATTACATCATTAACCATCCTCTCGATTTATTGCAAATCATCTTCCCCAATAGGGGATAACAACACTTCCAAAAGATATTGGGCAATTTAAGGCTGGCGGCTTTAAAATAGAGATTCCTATGCATGAACTCCGGGGTCGACATGGTTTCGACGTGGATTACAAAGCATCAAGGGCATACCGAGGACCCGTTATCTCGTAAATCAATGGGAATGTAATAACTGCTAACGACGAACGTTACGCACTAGCCGCTTAATTGCGGTTGCCCCTGAACTGATTCTCTCTTGGGTCAGGTAGCGCAAGCTACATCAGGGTCATATACAAGAGATAAGACTATTTCGTGTCACGAGGGATAGTACGAAAACTTAGTGAATCGTCAGCGAGGAACGTGTCAATCTGTGCCTAACTGATTAAATTAAATGATATGACTAAGTATGTAGAACTTGTTGTGGAGGATTTGCGGACGCGGGTTCGATTCCCGCCGACTCCACCATATAAAGCAAACCCCTCTGAATTTTGGAGGGGTTTTGTTTTTGATCTTTTGCTTTTGATCTTTTATTACTTCATTTTATTTGGCGCTCAAACGCCACAGTGAGGTAGTTTCTTTCGATCTCGCAGCATAGAGCGCATCCGCTTTATCAAACACTTTTTTGTGCTGCGGCTTGGTATCCAAACGAGCAATAACTTTTAAGTCAGCAGCTTCAAACCAGGAGAGTAATTCTTCTCTCGATCTCAAGCCTAAATGTTCAGCTAAATCTGAAAGAATGAGCCAGCCTTCACCGCCAGGCAATAAATGATCTTTTAATTTACTCAGAAATCCTTTCAGCATCTGGCTTTCTGGGTCATATACCGCATGCTCGAGAGAGGAGCTAGGCCTAGCTGGTAACCAGGGTGGGTTACAAACAATCAGCGCTGCTTTTTCTGCTGGGAATAAATTGGTTTTCTGAATTTCAATCTGATCACTTAAGCGCAGCCGCTCAATGTTTTCTTTAGCACAAGCAATCGCACGATCATCCTGATCGGTTGCAATAATCTTTTTGATTTCTCGCATTGCTAGCACCACTGAGAGTACGCCAGTACCGACACCAATATCAAACGCCATTGAATTTTTCTGGATAGCGGTAGGTAGTGGCGCCTTGAGAACTAGCTCAATATATTCTCCACGAATTGGCGAGAACACACCGTAATGCGGATGAATACGAATCTCCTCCTCATCTCTTGCAAGAACTGGTACACCCTTCTTGCGCCACTCATGAGCACTGATAACACCAAGTAATTCCCTTAAGGAGACAAGATACGGTTCAGTCTGCTCCCCATAAGCCTCAAAACATGCCTTGGCAACATCAGGTGCACGTCTTAATGAAATGCTGTGATCAGCGTTAATCGGAATCAGTACCATGCCTAAAATACGTGCTCTTTGAGATTGCGCTAAACGATGCAAATTGAAAATATCTAAGGGGGTTTTAGTTTTCTCTTTTGCGACTCTATCGGCTCGAGTAGATTTCTTCGATGGCTTATCAACCCTTCTCACCAAAGCTTGTAAAAGCTGCCTAGCATTCTGAAAGTCGCCCTTGTACAGCATTGCAGTGCCTTCACAAGCTAAACGATAAGCAATGTCAGCGGTTAAGGTGTCGTCAGCGATTTGGATCTTTTGATGTGGTGCGATGCCATTTTCTGAATGCCACTTTGCTAAGTGGATTTGACCACCATCATCCCATTGGATCATCACTTGAGTGGCACCTAGGCAAATACAAAGCGATTATTTTGATAATCACTGATCGCCTGTTCAATCTCAGCGCGGGTGTTCATCACAAAAGGGCCGTATTGCACAATCGGTTCGTGCAAAGGCAATGCTGCTAGTACGATAAATTCAGCGCCCGAATCTCCCGCCTTGGCTTTGAAGCGATCCCCATCACCAAGAACAATGGCTGCTTGCTTGGGAACCATCTGTATAGGTTCACCCACCTCAAGATCGCCTTCATACACATAGACAAATGCATTGAGCTCTTGAGGAATGCGATGCTCGAACTCTGCATTTGGGGGTAGATGGACATCCAGGAATAATGGTGCAGTTGTAATCCCCTGAATTGGGCCGTGAACTTCGTTGCCTTCATGTTCATAAGAGCCTGCAATCACTTTGACAGATCCACTATTAGCCAAAGATACGCTGGGAATATCTTCTACTTGGATATCTTTGTATCCAGCAGGCTTCATCTTTTCTACTGCGGGTAAATTAATCCACAACTGAAAGCCACGCATTGCACCGCTCACTTGTTGCGGCATCTCTGAATGAATAATGCCGCGTCCGGCTGTCATCCACTGCACGCCACCCGTTTTTAAATGGCCTTGATTGCCTAAATGATCCTCATGCAGCATATGGCCTTCCAGCATATAGGTCACAGTCTCAAACCCACGATGTGGATGAGCCGGAAAGCCCGCAACATAGTCATTTGGATCATTAGATGAAAACTCATCGAGCATCAAAAATGGATCTAATCTGACTTGTTGCTGACCACCCAGACTGCGGCGCAGTTTAACGCCTGCGCCATCTGAAGTGGCAACACCAGGAATAATGGTTTGAATGTTACGGATCATCTCTTAGATATTCAATTAAGCAGGAGGATGGCCTTCAGGATTAACATCTAATGCAATCAAGAAACGTGAGACCATGTTGTAAGCGGCAATTACTGTTACCAACTCAACCGTATCAGTGCTTCCCAATTCTTTTTGCAGACGTTTCATTAATTCAGAATCCACTTTGATATTGCGAGTCATCTGAAAAGTTAAATCAGCAGCATCATTTTCAACTTGGGTAAACAGATTTCTGGGGAAGCTTGCTTGACCAATCAGTCGAAGTCCTTGTACTTGCTCTTCGGTACCGCCAGCCTTCTTAAAAGGAGGTGCATGATGAAAGAACTCGTACTCAGCGCCATTGAGAACGGCTACACCACACATTGCTAGCTCTCGCAGCTTAGGGTCCAATGAAAGGTTGTTGCGAATTTCACCAATGAAATGATTCCAACCCTCTGCAATTGGAACGCTATGAAGAAGCATTCGGTCCAAATTAATAAACTGGCCGCCACGTCTTTTGCGAATAGCAGCAACCAGCTCAGCCGGCTCTGCTAAATCCATTGGTTGATAAGGAATTAAACGTTCAGACATATCTTCTTTCTACTGAGCAGTTTCTTTAATGTTGTTCTCAATCACGAACTTGCCCCAGATACCAATTTGTTTGCCGATAAATTCACGGGCAGTTTCAGGAGTGCCGCCAATAATCTCAATCCCTTGGGATTTAAATTTCTCAGCAACTGCTGGGGTTTTCAAAGCTTTGTTTAAAGCCTTATTCATCGCATCCACAATTGCAGTTGGCGTTTTTCCTGGTGCTAATACTGCCCACCATGCTGGTGCGCTAAAGCCTGGGAAGCCACTTTCAGAAACCGTAGGCACATTAGGTAAGCCCGGTACTCGCTTGGCTGTAGTGATTACCAAGGGAATCACACCGCCACTATCCACATGGGGCTTAACCAAAAACTCTGAACCAACTGCTAACTGTACTTGTCCGCCTAAAGCATCTTGCATCAAAGGGCCGCCGCCACGATAAGGAATGTGATTCCAGTCAAAGCCTGCTTGCTTGGCAAGACGCGCCATTGATAAATGGCCTAAGCTACCAATACCAATCGAGCCATAACTAAATGGCTTACCCGCCTTAGACATCTCTGTGAGCTGTTTGAAACTGGTGATGCCTGAGTTTTTACTTGCCACTAAAACCATTGGTGAAGTGCCCACCAAAATAACAGGCGCGATATCTTTAATCGTATCGTAGGGAAGCTTATCTTTCAGACTTGGATTAACGCCGTGCGTATCAAATACCACGGCAAAGGTATAACCATCTGCATCAGCCCTTGTCAAAGCTGCTGTCCCAATGACCCCAGAAGCGCCACCAATATTTTCCACAATGACGTTTTGTTTTAATTCAGCTTGCAAAGCTGGAGCTAACACACGAGCCACTTGGTCAACCGAACCACCGGGCGGGAATACTGCAATCATCCGAATGGGTTTTTGGGTAGGCCAAGACCCCACTCCGGTCGTCTGGGCAACTGCTACGCTGACCGCCCCCAAGGCGAAGAAGGCTGAAAATAGGGCTCTTTTGGCCATTTTGGCTAGATACAGCATGGGTTGTCTCCTTTGAATAAGGCCTCAAGATTACCACCCCTAAGGCCTATTTGCTCGATAATATCGGGGTAGCTTGAAGAGAGAAAAAATGAAGTTGATTTTGAATATTGCCGCATATTTATTTGTCAGCCTTGATGGCCTGCCAGACTTGCGCACCAAAATGCTGAACGAATGCAACAGCCGTGGGCTGAAAGGCACCATTTTGCTTACGGGCGAGGGTATCAATATGTTTCTAGCCGGCAAAGAGATGGAGTTGCGTGGCTTTTTGGATTGGTTACGTGAAGATCCACGCTTTCAACCGCTTCAAGCAAAAGAAAGTTGGTCAGATGAGCAGCCGTTTAAAAAGATGCTGATCAAGCTGAAGAATGAAATTATTCGGATGAACCACCCTGCGATTCGTCCTGAAGAAGGTCGCGCCAATTTCATTACCCCAAAGAAACTACAAGAGTGGTTAGATCGCGGTACTGATGACCTGGGGCGTCCGGTGGTAATGGTCGACACTCGCAATGCATTTGAAGTTGACTATGGCACCTTTGAAAATGCACTGCACTTCAATATTGAAAAGTTCACAGAGTTTCCGCAAGCAATTGCGGCCCACAAAGATGAGCTTGCAGATAAAACCTTAGTGAGTTTTTGTACTGGCGGAATTCGTTGTGAAAAGTCAGGACTTTATATGCGTGAGATTGGTATGGAACATAGTTACCAACTCGAAGGCGGCATTCTCAAATATTTTGAGGAAGTTGGCTCCGCGCACTACCAAGGAAGTTGCTTTGTCTTTGATGAACGCGAAGCCCTTGAGCCTAACCTAGACTCTATCCCCATCGAGCACTCGGTCAGGAAGAAGCTAAAAGTAGGCTAAATAACCTAAGCTGACTTTCCAACCAAAGTCATATGTTCGACATGGGGTGGCTTAGCAAAGTAGGGACCAACAATGGCGCGCCAATCAGCGAAGGCTGCAGACCCCCGAAAATCCACTGTATGGTTCTCCAGAGTGTCCCAATAAATCATTAACAAGTAGCGGGATGGGGTTTCTATGCTGTGATTTACTTTATAGCCCTGAAAGCCCTTTGCCTTCGAAATCACGGTCTCCACTCCCCGCACAATGGCTTCCTCGAAGTCTTTCTGCTTGGATGGGTCAATTTCTAGGTCGCAATGCTCCAAAATCATATGGTTTCCTTCATAAAAGAGATGTCTTATCAATAGTAAACTTACTCCATCAGATTGTATTCATACGCAACAATAATCCGGATTTAAGACATGTCTAACGCTATTAATCGGCCAATGCCGATTTTTTTATCCTTCATTACCGCCATTGTGGGCTTGTGTATATGCCTGGGGGCTCAAGCACAAAGCGCTACTGCCTACCCTGTTAAACCGATCAAGCTCATTGCTCCTGTTGCAGCTGGCGGAGGACTGGATAACATTGCACGAGCTGTAGCAGAAAAACTCTCTCGCTCACTTGGTCAGACTGTCGTAGTGGAAAACATGGGTGGCGGTGGTGGCTCGATCGCATCTCAGGCAACTGCTAAAGCGCCGGCCGATGGTTACACACTGATGATCGCCTACGTCGGCACCCATGGAACTAACCCTGCAGTTCGCAGACTCCCTTACGACGCTCTTAAAGACTTCACGCCAATTGGCATGATTGGCGCAACCCCTAATGTCTTGATCATTAACCCAGAGCTAGCGATCAAAAACTTTAAAGAGTTCGTGGATTACGCCAAGAAGAATCCCACTAAATTAAGTTACGGTTCAGCAGGTCCTGGCACTCTCACCCATCTAGGTATGGAACAGTTGAAACTCGCCGCAGGAATATTTATGGTTCACGTACCCTACCGTGGTGTAGGTCCTGCCTATACTGATTTACTTGCAGGTCAAACTCAAGCGATGTTCCCCACCCTATTTGCAGCGCTACCTTATATCAATACCAATCGAGTTAGAGGCCTGGCAATTACTGGCTCTAAGCGTAGTTCAGCGGCACCAACGATTCCAACCTTTAAGGAGTTAGGCTATAACGGCTTTGATGGTCAACAATGGTATGGCTTAGTTGGTCCAGCGAATCTACCGCCTGCAATCGTCGCAAAATTAAATACCGAACTCAATCAGGTACTCGCTTTACCTGACTTCTCAGAAAAAATGACGAGTGAGGCAATGACATTAATGCCAATGACTCCTTCGCAGTTTGGAAATTACATCAAAGAGGATATCGCGCGCTGGGCCAAAGTGGCTAAAGATCGCCATATTGAAATTGACTAATTCGATACATACCCAATCAATCTCACTATTTATAGGAAATAATATGTCTCACGCTATTGCTGCTGCAGCTGATCTCAATGCACCGCCAGTTACTAAAATTCTGGCGGAATTTGTTACCTCTCATCCAAGCCAAGGGTGGACGCCTGAAGTTGATCATGAGGCACATCGCACTTTCTTGAACTGGTTAGGTTGCGCTATTGGTGCCGCAAACCATGAGAGCGTCGAATCCTCTTTAGCAGCTATTCGAGAATTTCAGCCGGCTGCACAAGCAAGCATCTTAGGGCGCAAGGACAAGGTAGATATGGGCGGTGCCGCTTTAATTAACGGCATTAGTTCCCATACCTTTGACTTTGATGACACTCACCTCAAGACGGTGATTCATCCTGCAGGTCCAGTCGCTTCTGCGATCTTGGCATTGGGTGAGCATATCAATGCCAATGGCCGCCAGATCATTGATTCGCTTGTCCTAGGTATTGACGTTGCCTGCCGCGTTGGCAATGCAATGTATCCAGATCACTACCATCGTGGTTGGCACATCACCGGCTCTACCGGAATGTTGGGCTCTGCAGCAGCATGTTCACGCCTGCTGGGCTTAGACGCTCATAAAACTACTATGGCCCTCGGTATCGCTGCTTCACAACCGGTTGGTATGCGTGAACAATTTGGCACTATGACCAAACCCTTTCACCCAGGTGGCGCTGCGCGTGCAGGTCAACTCTCCGCACTATTAGCCAAGCACGGCTTTACTGCCAGTCCAAAAGCACTCGAAGCAGGTCGCGGCTATATGCAAACCGTTTCCACTAAATGTGACTGGGCAGAAATTGATCGCGCATTAGGCAAATCCTTTGAGATTTCATTAAATACCTATAAACCTTTTGCTTGCGGTATCGTGATTCACCCAGCAATTGATGCTTGCGCACAATTACGTGCTCAAGGGGTTAAAGCAGAAGATGTAGAGCGCATTGAATTACGTGCCCATCCACTCGTATTAGAGTTAACTGGCAAGAAAACACCTAAGGATGGCCTAGAAGGTAAGTTCAGTGTGTACCACGGTTGCGCCGTTGGTTTGATCTTTGGTCAAGCTGGTGAAGGTGAGTATGCTGACGACATCGTCAATCGCGCTGATGTTGTGGCCTTGCGTGCCAAGGTCAACGCCACTACAGATACTTCAATCGACGAAGCTTCTGTTGATGTCAAGGCTTTCCTGAAGAACGGAAAAGAAGTGCATATCTTTGTGAAGAATGCGATTGGTTCAGTAGAGAACCCAATGACCGATGAAAATTTAGAGCAGAAGTTCACAAGCCTTGCTGAGCCAGTCATTGGCGCAGAAAAGACTCGTCAACTTATTTCTGCACTCTGGAAATTAGGTCAAACATCCGATCTCAAGCAGATTATCAATCTCTGCACCCCAAATTAATTCACCAGAAAGCATTGCTATGGCTTCATTACCAAATATTGTCATCCTAGGAGATTACGAACGCGCCCTGCGTCGCTTTTCAAGCTGGGATCATCTGGAACAAAAAGCAAAGTTGACCATTCATCATGAACCTATGCGTGAAGAGGCTTTGTATGAAGTGATTAAAGATGCGGATGCAATTGCGATTGTGCGCGATCGCGCGCCAATCAATGAAGCCATGATTGCGCGCCTACCAAAGCTTAAATTTTTAATGTTTACTGGGGAGCGCAATGGCACGCTTGATGCAGCTGCCCTGGTATCTCGCAATATTCCGATGGCTTGTACACCAGGCGGCCCTTCTAAAGAAACCACTGCAGAACTTACTTGGGGTTTAATTTTGGGAGCCTCTAAACGTCTAATTGAACAAAACAAACTCATCGCCTCTGGCGGTTGGCGCGATTCACTCTCAGTACTACCGATGCTTTCTGGAGAGCGATTGGGCGTCATGGGGCTTGGTGCGATTGGTAGTCGTGTAGCTCGCGTAGGTGCAGCCTTTGGCATGGAAGTGGTTACCTGGAGTCCACGTATGACAGCAGAACGCGCTGCTGTCGAGAATGCTAAATCCGTCAGCATGGAAGAGTTACTTAAAACTTCCAAAGTTGTCACCATGCACTTGGTAGCAGGGCCCGGAACTAAAGGCTTGATCAGCGCCGATCAATTGGCCCTAATGCGTCCAGATTCTATCCTGGTAAATACATCACGCTCCGCACTCATCAATATGACAGATTTACAAAAAGCTCTTGCCGCAGGTAGACCTGGCCAGGCTGCAGTAGATGTATTTGATATTGAGCCGTTGCCTGAAAAAGATCCACTGCGCAACACACCCAACTTACTCGTGACGCCGCACCTCGGTTTTATCGCTGAGCCTATTTTTGCCGCCTTCTCTAAAGGGATTACTGAAACTTTAGAGGCATGGTTAGAACAAAAACCAGTGCCTCATCCATTTAAGCCTCAGTAAACTTCGCTCATTTTGAAAACACTCACGCCCAAACAGCTTTTCATCAGCTTTAGCAAGATCGGAATGTCTGGCTTTGGGGGCGTCCTTCCCTGGGCTAGACGAACTTTAGTAGAGCGCGACAAAGTTCTAACCTCTGAAGAATTCAGTGCAATTTTAGGAATATGCCAAATTGTTCCAGGACCAAACATCATGAATCTAGCGGTGTGTGTTGGATCTAGATTTGCTGGTGCAAGAGGTGCCTTAGCCGCCACTCTCGGCCTATCTTTAGGACCTATTGCAATCGTATTATGTTTAGCAGCCCTCTATGAGCACTTCAGTTACCTCGAATCCGTTAAAGGACTCCTGCGCGGTATTTCAGCGGTAGGAGTTGGCTTAATAGCCTCGACTGGCTTCAAGATGCTACGGGATGAATTCCGTTACCCAGCAATGCTGCTGGTTGTGATCCTCACCATCATTGCGGCCACAGTATTTCATCTTGGTTTGGGTTATGTTGTCCTGCTGGTTTCCCCCATTGCTATCTTCTTGGCGAGAAAAAGGGCTCAAGCCCTATGAGTATCTTGCTAAGCCTTTTCCTAAAACTATCCGCCTTTTCGCTAGTTGCCTTTGGTGGCGTCAATGCTTTATTGCCCGTCTTATTTAATCTGGCTGTTAAGCAGGAGCAATGGATTGATGTCCAGACATTTTCTGACTACTTTGCGATAGCCCAGGCTGCACCAGGCCCCAACTTTATGACTGTCACCCTCATTGGTTGGCATGTTGATGGCGTGATTGGGGCGCTTATTGCTACAGTTGCAATAGCCTGGCCATCATCAATTCTGATTTTTTTCTTACAACGCTTCATCATGGGAATGAAAAACCCATTAAGTAAAAAAACGATTCAATATGCTGCAGCAGCGCTTGCAATTGGCCTAGTCCTCTCTTCCGCATGGGAAATTTCTTTACAAATTCACCAGGGTCTGACAGCGTACCTATTGACGATCAGTACAATCGCCATTACCTTCTTTACACGTTGGCATCCGCTATATCTAATTGCACTTGGTGGAGCACTCGGAGTTTTAGACTTTATTTAAATTTGAATTGGGATATACGTATGCGATTCATTCAAAAACTTTTTGTTTACGCGCTCAGTCTTGGAGCACTTTTCGCCTCAGCTGCTTTTGCGCAGAATAACTATCCAAGTAAACCAATTAATTTCATTGTGCCTTACGGCGCTGGTGGAAGTGCAGACTCTCGTAGCCGACAGATCGCGCAAAAAATGAGCCTCATCCTCAAGCAGCCGATCGTGATTGATAACAAGCCTGGTGCAGGCGGCAATATCGGAACTGAGTTTATTGCCCGTGCAACCCCAGATGGTTACACGATTGGTATGGGTAACTTTGCGCCAATGGCAGTGAATAAAACACTATTTGGTAATTTACGTTATGACCCTGAGACTGATTTGAGCCCTGTCATGCTAATTGAAAAGGGTCCACTGGTATTGGTAGTCAACCCCAACTCCTCATACAAAACGATTGGCGACATAGTGGCTGCAGCCAAAGCGAAGCCTGGCACACTCACATTCTCCTCCGGCGGTATCGGTGGAAGCCACCAGCTTTCTGCTGAACTCTTTGAGCTCAATGCTGGCATCAGTATGATTCATGTTCCGTATAAAAGCGGCTCTGCTGCCTTAACGGATTTGATGGCTGGCAATGTCGACCTCATGTTTGATCAAATGTATTCTGCTGTACCGAGCATCAAAGCGGATAAGCTTCGTCCAATTGCGATTACCAGTAAAAAACGTTCTCCACTGTTGCCAAATGTGCCTAGTTTTTCAGAGCTTGGCTACCCCAAGGTCGAGGTGCTCAATTGGCAAGGACTCATTGCTCCTAAAGGAACACCTAAGGCGATTATTGATAAATTAAATGCTGCTGCAAATGAAGCCCTGAAAGATCCAGGAATACGGGAGATCATGCTCTCTCAAGGAAATGAAATTGGTGGTGGCAGTCCAGCAGAGTTTGCTGCACTGATTAAATCAGAATCTACAAAATGGGGGGCTGTAGTTAAGGCGGCCAACATCAAGCCGGAGTAAATGCAATAAATCTTTACTTGAGAGCTTGATAGGTCAGAATACCTAAGAAGGTTAAAACCAGAGATCCAACTAAATGAAGGAGCGCTGTACCTAGCGCCCAGGTTATTTCTCCGCGCTGCATCAGAGTAACGACTTCAGCAGAAAAACTTGAGAAGGTAGTTAAGCCACCAAGAAAGCCGGTGATCACAAACAGTCTCCACTCAGGAGAGAGATTTGGATTGTTGCCAAAGAAGGCAATCGCAATACCAATCAGATAGCCACCAACCATATTTGATAGCAAGGTACCTAAAGGAATGATGGATGCCGAACCTACAGTTAAGAAATTAAATCCTGCCCTTAGCAAGGCGCCAAAGCCTGCACCGAAGAAAATCGCAAAGATAGATAGCCACATAGTCGGTATTTATTGAATTGAAAAACCCAGCATGCTGATAGAACTCATCTCGATGCCGTCGATATAGACTTTGGCATGCTCGCCCTGTTCTTGTAAAGCTAAAGTGTATAGTGCGGGCCAGTAATGCTCTGCAGTGGGAATAGACATATGAGCAGCTTCACCATACTTTTCCCAATCGACTAGGGAATCATGATGATTAGCCTGAATCCCTGAGACAAAAAAATCATTAAAGTCTTTAGCCCACGGATAAGGTTGTGCATCCGCTTGCCAATGAATGGTCCGCAAGTTATGAACCACGTTACCACTAGCAATAATCAGAATATTTTCATCCCGCAAAGGCCGCAGTTGCTTTGCTAATTCATAGTGCTCACGAGCTGATTTGGAACCGTCTAGACTTAACTGCACTACCGGCACATCTGCATTTGGATACATGTATTTGAGAACCGACCAGGCACCGTGATCAATACCCCATTCATTCTCTTCCATGACAATCGGCACGTTCAGCAACTCTTGAATACGATCCGCTAGGGCAGGACTTCCTGGAGCGGGATACTCAATCTCAAATAACTCTTGCGGAAAGCCACCAAAGTCGTGAATGGTTTTGGGTTTAGGCATTGCGGTAACCCAAACCCCTCGAGTTACCCAATGCGCCGAGATCACTAAGATTGCGTCTGGGCGTTTTAATGTTTTACCGAGAGATGCCCATGCTGTTGTGTAGCGATTGGGCTCAATGGCATACATCGGACTGCCATGGCCAGCAAATACTGCAGGTTGGCGATGGCTAGTCATTAATACCGGTTAACCGAATACGTAACCAGTATGAGCAGCAACCAATGCAAACAAGATCGCCAAGCTAGTAGCCGCGGCCAACATCACAACCAAAGTAATGATCTTTTTGTTAACTTCTTCTTTCGATTCGTTATGCCATTCGTTCATGCTAAATCCTCTGTAAATACATTAATTAGTGGTGCAATTATCCACTATCGCCCGCGGCCGGCCTTACGCATCATGCCTTTTCCACCTCCAAAGCCTGCTTGAGGCCTTCCCGCTGGGCCGGATGGGCCTTTAGGTACCGGTGGACGTGCTGGCGGCTTTGCAATTACAGGCTTTGCCGGGGTTTTTGGGTCGGGTTTCTTATCGTCAGTCACTTTTAGCTCCTATAGATATCATATTGCCATGATTACTGACTATTCTATCCAAGCCGTCGCCATTAATGCGATTCCCCTCATTTTTGCCATCACCATCCATGAGGCAGCCCATGGCTACGCTGCCCGTAAATTTGGTGATAACACAGCCTATCTGATGGGCAGAGTCAGTCTTAATCCCGCAAAACACATCGATCCCGTAGGCACAATCTTGATTCCCCTCTTGCTAATACTCACCGGATCCCCGTTTTTGGTGGGATACGCCAAACCCGTGCCGGTGAACTTTGGGCGCCTGCGAAACCCCAGAATTGATTCAATCTGGGTTGCTCTGGCAGGACCAGGGTCGAACTTTATCCAAGCATTGATCTGGGCAAGCTTGCTGATTGTTCTCCTGGGATTTGGGATCGATGAAAAGTTTTTAATCTCGATGTCTCAAGCCGGCATTCTCTGGAATATTGGATTGTTAGTTTTCAATCTCTTTCCACTTCCCCCTCTTGATGGCGGTCGCATTCTTTCCAGCTTGCTTCCTGCTCGGCAATCGATTGCACTTGGAAAATTAGAGTCCTGGGGCTTTTTCATTGTGCTTGCCTTAGTCTTTACCGGAATCATCGGCAACTTATGGATGGAGCCCTTAATGGCTTTCTTCAAATCAGTGGTCTACTTTCTGACTCTCCCCCTACAAATGCTCTTTTAGGTCAAATACTCGCTAAGTCAAACAAAAGACATCATTCTGGAGTATGCTGATTTCTTAGTATTCAACGATCCAATAACCCTTACTCAACTATTCATGAGAGGTTTGATATGAAATTACAGAAGATTGTTTTAGCAAGCACTGCAACAGTTTTAGCTATCAGCACAGGCTTTGCATTTGCCCAATTCCAAAAACCTGAAGATGCTATTAAGTATCGTCAGAGCGCATTTACAGTAATGGCTAACTCCTTTTCAAAAATTGGCGCAATAGTGAAAGGTGAGGCTCCCTATAACAAAGATGAGGTTGCCAAAAACGCTGCTGTAGTTGCTATGATTTCTACTCTGCCATGGCAAGCATTTGGTCCTGGCACTGAAGGTGGTAAGGCACAATCTGACATATGGTCCGATAATGCTAAATTCAAAGCAGCGTCAGACAAGATGCAATTGGCTGCCATTGATCTCAATAAAGCCGCTCAATCAGGCGACCTTGACAGCATCAAGAAAGCCTTTGGTGCAGTAGGTACAACTTGCAAAGGTTGTCATGATGATTTCAGGAAAAAATAATTCTTGAAAGAGCTCCTTACTTAGTAATGAGGTAGCCCACCACTACTGCGATTAGACTCAAAAGCACGAGAGCGATACCGCGCTGTAGAGCTCCATCCTTGGATGCACGACCCAAGTCAGAAGGCAAATAATTTGCTTCCTCACTTGGGTCAATTTCTTTATCGCCACTGATCATTGGCTTAATCAGATCCTCGCCCTTCATTTTTTTGTAGTAGATGATGGCGGCAATATGAATAGCAATTAAGGTGTAGATCACCACTTGATTGCCTTCATGAATCTCGGACAAAAAAGAGACTACCCAGTTTGGTACGTATTTCGCTAACGGCCCCTGGAAGGCAATCTCATCATCAACAAACAAACCCGTGATGACTTGCACACTCAAAACAAACAACAGAGCAAATACAGAGAGCGCCCCCACTGGGTTATGGCCCAGTACTTTTGGCGCATTGCCTTGAAGATAATTCAGAATCTTGTCACGATTTGGAAAGAATGATGTAAAGCGGGCATGTGTAGAGCCTACAAAACCCCAAGTAATTCGGAATATGAGCAAGGTCAACACGCTGTAACCAAAGTAGGCGTGCCATTCAATTGCATTGCCACCAAGATTGACGCTGATGATGCTACCGATAATGCAAAGCACTAATAACCAGTGAAATACACGAACCGGCAAATCCCAGACACGAATAATTTTCTTCATGCCCTTAGGATAAGCCATAAAAATTCCGTTTATTTGATCTGGGGCAAGTCTTTTTGGATTATTTTCAATCCTGCTCGTAAAGCCTCTTGATAGCGCTCTCGTTCAGCCTTAATCGTTTCCGCAGTCCAAGGGAAAAAGCCCTCTCCAGTCTTCATGCCAAACTTTCCACTAGCGACACGATCACTCAAGCACTTGGCAATATTGGGAGAGTTATTTAAACTTGGATAAATCTTTGCTCCTCCAGCAGCATGAACCTCTAGACCTGCGTGATCCCGTTGCATGGCAGGGCCAGCGGCAATGTAACGAAACCCAAAGCCAAAACGCACCGCCTTATCAATATCCTCAAGACTACAAACACCTTCATCAACCATTGAAAAAGCTTCGCGTGATAAAGCATGTTGCAGGCGATTTGCCAAAAATCCTGGTAAATCTTTTTTAACAGTCACCGGAACCATGCCGCACGCCGTCATCAATCTGGATAAGCTATCACCGACCATTGAAGAAGTCTTTGCTCCATAAACTACTTCCACACAAGGAACTAAATGAGCAGGCATAAAAAAATGGAGGCCAATCATGCGGGCTGCTGTTTTTAAACCCTCTGCAATCTCACTAATTGGATAGCTAGTACTATTACTAGCCAATACCGCCTCAGGCTTTGCATATTTTTCTAGCTTTGCAAATAATTCTCGCTTGATATCCAAGCGTTCTGGTACGCACTCAATCACCAAATCAATCTCAGACCAATCCACTTCTTCAAGAGAGCCTGCTACGGTTAATAAGTGAATGCGATTTTCATAACCAAGCTCAGTCATGGTGTTGATAAAGTAGTCCGGCAAAAGAGCTCGGCGCTCTGTGGTTGGCTCTACCACTTGGACAGCGCAGCCACCCCGAGCACAGACCGCAGCAACATCCGCACCCATCGTGCCACCTCCGACGATCACTACCTTGGTTTCAGCTGGGGTAAACAACATCACATATTCTCCTAAAGGGGCAGACTTTTCATCCAAAATCCACATACAATGGGGTCATTATTTCAATAAAAAACATAGTGAGACATGATCCCCGTCAATTCGGTGCTGCAGGTCGGCCATTTCCCTGAGTTAATGCAGGCGGAAATAGATCGACGCTTTACTCCTACTTACCATCCAGACCCCCAAGCTCCTGCCCCTGCCGGAGACTTTGAGGCTATTTTGATTCGTTCGAATACCAAGCTGCCTGAGGCCTTGGTCAAACAAATTCCCAGCATTAGGATGGTTGCCACCTGCGGGGTTGGCTACGACAACCTACCATTGGCATACCTCAAGCAGCATGGCATCAAGGCCACAAACACCCCAGGGGTGTTGAATGACGCCGTCTGTGAGCTTGCCATTGGCATGATGCTTGGGCTGATGCGCCGTATCCCTGAATCTGAGGCCTATGTCAAAAGCGGCGCCTGGACAAAAGCTCCTTTTAAGTTAACAACCACTCTGGCTGGAAAGCGCGTAGGTATTGCCGGCATGGGACGAATAGGCCAAGATTTAGCCAAGCGCCTTGAGCCTTTTAAGGTTGAGATTGCCTATACCGGCCCTAGCCAAAAGCCGGTGCCATACACCTTCCACCGGAATGTCAAAGATTTGGCCCAGAATTGCGATGTTTTGTTTCTGGCATGCCCAGCCACCCCTGAGACCGACAAAATGGTGAATGCTCAGGTTCTAGAGGCTTTAGGGCCCACTGGTTTTCTAGTCAATATTGCTCGCGGTAGCGTGGTGGACGAGAGCGACCTTTTATATGCACTGCAACATAAAAAGATCGCTGGGGCCGCTCTAGATGTTTTTGAAAATGAACCAAATCCCAATAAGGTCTTTTTAAATCTAGATAATGTTTTACTTACACCCCATATTGGTAGCGCCACCACAGAAACACGGATAGCCATGACCAATTTAGCTGTAGATAATTTAGAGGCATTTTTTGCAAAACAACCACTTCTGTCAGAAGTACATAATTAAAACGGAGTCAGCATGACCATTTCTTTACATCCCTCAACCTTGCCAGCGGTGTTGTCACCAGTATTGACACCCTTTAAAGCGGATGGTTATCCAGATGAACAAAAATTACTCAAGCAATGCAAATGGTTAGAGTCTAGTGGCGTTGGTCAAGCAATTTTTGGCACAAACTCCGAAGCGAACTCGATGTCTGCCACGCAAAAAATGAATACGCTTACCGCGCTGATTGAAGGCGGCTTAAATCCAAAGCACATGATGCCGGGTACTGGCTCTACTTCCATCGAGAGTACATATCGGATGACTGCTCATGCCTTGAGTCATCAATGTGCTGGCGTATTGATGTTGCCACCTTTCTACTATAAAGATATTACCGATGATGGCCTATTCGCTTACTTTTCTGAAGTGATTCAGAAAATAGGCAACCCAGCATTACAAATTTATATTTACAACATTCCTCCTGTCACGAAAATCAACTTAAGCCTTTCATTGTTAGAGCGTTTGATCAAAGAGTATCCAAAAACTGTAGTGGGTATGAAAGATAGCTCTGGTGATTGGGAGTACACAGAGTCTGTCATCAAGTTATTAGCGCCACATGGCTTCCGAGTCTACGCAGGCAGTGAAGTGTTCTTGATGCGTGCGCTTCGTGCTGGCGGTGTTGGCTGCATCTCCGCTACCGCAAACGTTAATCCAAAAGCAATCGCTGAATTAGCAGCCCATTGGAAAGAATCCGATGCTGATGAACGTCAAGCAGGCCTAGATAAAGTACGCAGCATCTTTGCTAAATACCAAATGATTGCTGGTATGAAAACAGCAGTAGCCCATTACAGTAAAGATCCAGAGTGGTTAAGGGTACGTCCACCACTCATGCAATTAAGCGCTGATCAACAGGCTCAATTGTTGAGTGAACTCAAAGCAATTAATTTCAGCATGCCAGGCCTTTAATTCATAACAGTACAAAATTATTAGGAGACAAAATGAAACTACTTAAAGTTGTTGCACTATCACTTAGCTTCTTATGGGTGAGCGCTCAAGCGCAAAATATTTCCATTGCAACAGGTGGTACTGGTGGTGTTTACTACCCAATGGGTGGCGGTCTTGCTGCTGTTCTCTCAAGCAAGGTGCCTGGAATGTCAGCTACTGCTGAAGTGACCGGTGGATCTGTTGATAACCTCAAGTTGGTAGGCACTGGTAAGCCATATGTTGGCTTTTCAATGGCTGACGCCGCTAAAGATGCATCCGTTGGTGACGATAAATTTAAAGACAAGCCAGTAGATTTGCGCACCCTGCTCATCCTGTATCCAAACCTCATGCACGTTGCTACCGTTGAATCAACCGGTATTAAAACGATGAAGGATTTAAAAGGCAAGCGCATCAGCACAGGTGCACCCGGAAGCGCTACTGAAGTGATGGCATTCCGCTTGCTCGAGGCTGCAGGCCTTGATAAGGACAAAGATGTTAAGCGTGAACGCTTAAGCGTTGCCGAATCTGTGAATGCCGTAAAAGACCGCAAGATTGATGCATTCTTCTGGGTTGGTGGTTTACCAACTGCAGCAGTAACCGATTTAGCTAACAGCCCAGGCATGAAAATTGTCATGATTGATACATCTGCTGAAGTACCTGCAATGAATAAGAAATACGGTAACTTGTATTTCCCTTCTGTAATTACAAAGCAGACTTATAGCGGTATGGCTAAAGACAATAACGTTGCCGCTGTTGCAAACTTATTAGTAGTTAACGCCACCATGTCTGATGCTGAGGCATACAAGATTGTGAAAGCCATCTTTGACAATCAACTAGAACTTGTTCGCTCACATGCTGAATATAGAAATGTGAAGCTAGAGGCTCAGAAAGCGAATGCGACACCAGTCGCCTACCATCCTGGAGCTCTCAAGTACTTCAAGGAAAAAGGGATCAAAGTAAACTAAGCTACATCGGGGTGAGTTAATCTCACCCCTTCTGCTTTAATGCGGTACATAAATATAAATAAAACAGGTTGAGAGATGAATCAGAACGCCATTGACAGTGAAACCCAAGAAAAATTAGATGCCTTCATTAAGCAGGAAGAAGGTGACTCTAATGACTACAAGGGCTTACTAGCCAAATTCATTACCTTAGTTGCCGTTGGTATGTCTTTATTTCATCTCTATGCCGCTTATTCGATTGTTCCTACACAGCAACTACGTGTAGTCCACGTTGCCCTGGTTTTGTTTTTAGTCTTCTTAAGCTTTCCGATTGCTGCACGCTTTAAAAACAAGTTGATGATTTGGGATGTACTGTTTGCAATAGGGTCCGTTGCCATTGCGTATCACATTCTTTCCGGTGGCGATGATTTCATGGACAGAAATACTGCTCCAAACTCGACCGATGTGATGATTGGGATTGGCCTCATCCTACTCATTCTTGAAAGTGTTAGAAGAACTAATGGCATGGTCTTAGTGACCGTCACGGTGCTCTTCTTGCTTTATGCCCTCTTTGGTAACTACCTGCCAGCGCCATGGACACATAAAGGCTATGGACTAGACCGCTTAGTTGGTTACATGTATATGACGCTTGAAGGGGTCTACGGCACAGCAGTTGATGTCTCGGCAACCCTCATTATTTTGTTCACGATCTTTGGCGCTTTCTTGCAATTTACCGGTGCCGGTAAATTCTTTATCGACTTCTCTTTTGCCGCAATGGGTGGCAAGTCTTCGGGTGTCGGTAGAACCATTGTGCTGTCTTCATTCCTCATGGGCGGCCCCTCTGGCTCGGGCGTTGCTACCACTGTGACTGTAGGCTCAGTTGCCGCACCCATGCTTGATAAGGTTGGCTATGAAAAGAATGCTGCTGGAGGTCTCTTAGCTGCCGGAGGTCTTGGCGCCATTATTTCTCCGCCTGTTTTAGGTGCGGCGGCATTCTTGATTGCTGACTTTCTAAAGATTTCTTATTTAGATGTGTTGCTCATGGCAACTATCCCAACTATCTTGTTTTATCTTGGCTTATTTGTCATGGTTGAGATTGATGTGCGCAAATATGGCATGAAGAACATTCATTTTGAATCTGCCGAGAGCGCATGGTCACTCACTAAAAAGTACTGGTTCCATTTCTTCTCGCTGATTTCTATCGTAGTGTTCATGATGTTCGGCTTCTCACCTGTGATGTCCGTCTTTTGGGCTACGGTAGTGTCAGCCTTCTCTAGCATGTTGCGTGAAGATACTGCGATCATTCCTTGGGCCTGGTTCAAGGGCAAGGAACCGATTTTGTCAGGGCTCTACAACTCCAATCTCACTAAAGCCCTTGCTTCAGGATCCACTGGTGTTTTAGCGATTGCTGCAACTTGTGCTGGCGCTGGCTTAATTGTTGGCACAGTTACCCTCACTGGCCTTGGATTGAAATTTAGCTCTATCGTGATTCAGTATGCAGGTGGCTCACTCCTGCTTACTGCGATCTTTACCGCCTTAATTGTTTGGATTGTGGGTCTTGCTGTTCCAGTTACGGCTTCATACATTATCTGCGCAGTGATTGCAGCGCCAGCCCTCATTAATTTAGGGGTGCCAGCATTTGCAGCCCACATGTTTATCTTTTATTACGCCGTTCTTTCCGAAGTATCGCCTCCAACCGCTCTCTCTCCTTTTGCAGCTGCTGCGATTTGTAAAGGAAATCCGTATAAGACAACCTTACAAACTTGGAAATATGTAGCGCCTGCGATTTTGGTGCCATTTATGTTTGTGCTGGATAAGTCTGGAGTTAGCCTCCTCTTGATGGGATCTAGCAGCGCTCTAGAACAAGCAGATTGGATGCAGATTGCCTGGATCTCCTTTACTGCAGTGATTGGAATCATCTGCTTAGCTGGGGGCCTTCAAGGCTGGTTTATTGAGAAAACTAAAATCTTTGAGCGTGTCATCATGATCGTGTCAGGCGTTGCCTTAGCCTATCCATCCACTGAGGCTGACCTCATTGGTTTCATTGGTTTTGGCCTTGTATTGATTACCCAATCATTGACGTATTTCAAACTCAATCGTAAGGCTTCTTAAGGCAAGGACCCTTTACAAAATAGTCGCTAGTGCGATACCAATAATAAAGCCCGCAAATGCGGGCTTTATTATTTTGCTAACTGGTATTGCTTTGCTTAAGCAATCTTGGTCCAAGCCGCCTTACCGGCGTACTTTTTGACTGCAGTCTCGTCAAACTCAAAACCCAATCCTGGTGTTTTGTGCAAGATAAGATCGCCATTCTTGAAAGTCAATTGCTTATTAATTAATCTACGGAAATTTAGCACCTGATCATCTAAGAAGAATTCTACAAAGCGCGCATTTGGGGTTGCAGCAACCAATGGCGCATGCAGATCATGCATCCAATGAGGGCAAACAATAACCCCTTTTAGATCTGCGTATGCCGAAATCCTGCGCCATTCTGTAATACCGCCACAGACCGCAGCATCCGATTGCAAAATCATTGCGCCACCTGCATCAATCAATTCTCTAAAACGCCAGCGACCCGCTTCCATCTCGCCGGTAGCAACGTTAATTGTCGTCAAGCGAGCAAGGGCTGCATGCAAATCAATTGCATCTGGTGAAAACGGCTCCTCAATCCAATAAGGGTTGTAGGCTTCAAAGCGGCGCACATACTCTAGTGCGGTAGGTAAGTCGCGCCAAGCATTATTAGCATCCAGAGTCAGCAAAATATCATCACCAATCGCCTTGCGAGCTGCTGCCACGCGAGCTTCTTCTTCAGCAGGCGATAGACGACCCACCTTCATCTTGACGGCCTTGAATCCCTGCTTAACGTAAGACTCCATTTCCTTACCAAGCTTGGCTGGAGTTTTACCTTCAAGGTAATAGCCGCCACTTGCATATGCAGGGACTCGATCGTCTACTACAGAGCCCAGATACTGGTGCAAAGGCAGGCCCACAGAACGCGCATTAAGATCCCAAAGGGCAGTATCTAAAATTGAGATGCCACGCATGACTGCGCCAGTACGCCCCTGCAAAATGGATTCGTTATACATCTCCATCCACAGACCTTCACTGCGATGACTGTTTTGGCCAATCAGCTTTGGTGCCAAGAGCTGCTCGACAGCAATTTTGGCAATATCTCCACCAGCACTACCGACATAACAAAAACCAATACCCTCATTGCCATCCTTACCACGCACTTTGACCAGGCAATAGTGGCGCTCAGAAACAGTACGGGTGGAAAAAGAGGTAACTTTATCTAGCGGAACGGCTACTGAAGCAACCTGAATGGATTCAATAATCGGCATCTGGACTCCCTATTTGAAAAAATGATTGTATCGATAATTTAATTGCTTGGTATCGCCCTGAATAGGGAATAATTCAACTATTACGAAACTAACTGGTGAGTGGGCTATGGGTAAAGTGGTTGTCATTGGAACAGGGACTATGGGCGTAGGCATAGCAGCAGGATTTTTAGCTTATGGGACTGATACTGTCATTCTGGGGCGGACCCCAGAGAAAGCTGAAAAGTGCTTTGAGGCAATTCGGGCTTGCGCTAACTCAATTAATGCTCAATGGGAAAAGCTTGGAGCAAGCCTATTCGCCGGCAGTATTGCCGAATGGAGTGACTGGCAAGATACTGAATTAGTGATTGAGACCATTTCCGAACGTCTAGATCTTAAAAAGGCAATTTTTTCTGATCTTGATCAACGCGTACCATCACATGTACCAATTGGTAGCAATAGCTCTGGCTTTCCAATTAGTGAAATTGCGATAGATCTCAAGACTGCCCATCGTATGCTCAATACCCACTATTTTATGCCGGCACATATCGTGCCCTTAGTAGAAATTGTATTGGGGAAAGACTCTGATCCAGAGATCGCAAATCAAGTTTGTGAATTCTACCGAGCGCATGGTAAAAAACCAGTGCTAGTTAAAAAGGATATTCCGGGATTCCTGGCCAATCGTATTCAACACGCTTTGATGCGTGAAGCACTTTCTCTAGTGCAAGATGGAATTGCAACGCCAGAGGATATCGATACTGCTGTTCGTTATAGCTTTGGCTTTCGCTATGCCGCTGTCGGACCAATGACACAAAAAGAAATTTCTGGATGGGAAGGCATGACTCTGGCTGCAGAGCTGATATACCCATCCCTATCCAATATCACCGCGCCCCCATCTTGCGTCACCAACTTGGTCAAAAATGGCAAAACTGGCATTAAAAAGGGTGAGGGCTTTCGGCGCTGGAGTCCCGAAGAGGCGGCAATCTTGAAGCAGAATTACGAAGAGCGCCTCAAAGCTGCATTTGCAGTGCTCAAGATTGCTCCAGATCAGGACTAAGTCGAATTTGCTGCACCACAACATCATTATCGAAGTACTGGCTCACATTATTAGATAATTACGTGGTGAACAAAAAAGTAACTTGCAGCTCACTCCTGTCGAGAGGGGCACTCATTCTGATTGGATATACCTGCCTAAGCCTGCTGCCCGGGTTTATATCTTCAGCTAACGCGCAATCAAACCAAAGCAACAAAAAGGTTACCGTCCAAAATACAAAACCTGTTGGATTTAAAGATAGTGCTGCGAGAGGATCTTCAAAAACAAACAGTCTTAATCCTGCTTTATTTCAACGCAAAGATCCAAATGAAGCAGACCTGGATAGTGCCAGCAACCTTGACTATCGAGTCATCCAGGGTTGTCTACGACGTAATTTGAATGAAGATAATTTGCCCGCTAGTATCGGCATCAATAACCAAGCATTTTCAGAGTTTTTCAAAAATCAAACTAAGACCTTCTTTGATCGGATGCGCGGAGACTGCATTCCGTATGCCGCCGCATTTGGAAGTCGCAATCGCTTTGACTCCCTCAGCATTATGAATGGCCCCATTCAGGACAACAAAACCGAAGTATGGACATTCACTCCGTCGGCTTTTGGAGGATTCTTAGTTCAACAGGACTATCTGAGGAATGAATCAAAAAATCTCACTGAGATACGGATTCCATTGCGAGATGTTTTGTATGATCCGCGTAAAGTTGGGGACATTCTTCCGGTCGAGTTAGTTTGGGAATTAAATTCTCTCATTAAACAGATCTACCCCGAAGAAAATAGCTCACTAGAAAATACTAATAGCGTAGTGCGCTTAATTGTTGATTTTGGTGATCGCGAGCGATGGGCGCAAATCTGGGCCGCTGAGATTATTGACCCTACAAATAAAGAAGTATTTGCAAGCGCCTACTGGGTCGACCGCAATGACATCCCCGGAGGATTCTTTACCGGCAGTGGTGAATCATTAGAGAGATCTTTTTGGACTAATCCACTGAGCTATCGCCGAATTTCACGGGGCGTTGGCAGTGTACGCGCATCAAGCAAGCGCCCAAATAATAAAACTGCTACGGCCCAAGCAGCCCCTCCTAAACAACGCTACCGCACTCATATGGGCATTGATTATGCAGCCCCTACTGGTACGCCTATCTTTAGCGTAGCCAATGGGAAAGTTGTCCATCTTGGCTATAGCGGTGCTTTTGGAAATTTAATTATCTTAGAGCACCCTGGCAACTATCACACCTACTATGCTCACTTAAGCAACTACAACGTTGAGCTTCAAGTGGGCAATGAAGTGCGTCGTGGTTTAGAGATTGGTTATGTTGGATCTACTGGAAGATCTACTGGTCCACATCTTCATTTTGAGCTCAGAAAAAATGGTGTGTACATTGATCCATACGGATTAAAGACTCAGCTAGATTTATGGTCTATGCGTGATAACGAGAGCGGTCAACTCACGAGAGAAATTCTATTGCTGGGAAGCCCCATCAAACATAATTAATCAGAAATAAAAAGGGTCCACATGGACCCTTTCTCTTTAATGCCACCTCAGTGACTGAATTAACCCAGCACTAATACCGGTAACTTAGAATGCACAATCACCTCATGTGTTTCACTACCAAGCAAAATTCCCTTAATGCCCGTGCGCTTGTGGGAAGCCATCACAATGACATCCGCTTTCGCTTTTTTAGCGCCATTCAAAATGCCTTCAGATAAATTGCTATCGGAAATATGCAATGTTTTTGGCTTGATACCCGCTCCAAGTGCAGTAGCAGCTTTTTTAAACACATCTTTTGCGTAAGCCTCGCATACTTTCTGATGATCTTTTTGGGTAATGCCATAACCCATAGTGCTATCGGAGTACACCATTGGAGGCAAAGGGTCAGATACGTAAACCAAGGTTACTGCCGCACCGTCAGCCTTTGCAAGCTCAGCCACCTTCTTTAAAGACTTTTTGCTGACATCCGATCCATCAACTGGCACCAATAAATGCTTAAACATATTCGACCTCCTTTAAATTGAACTTCTGATCTACACTTTCCATCATAATGCTTATTATTAGGCTATAACAGCTTGAAAGGGTAACTTAATTGCTCAAGTATTTCGCTATCTACGGTTCATTTTTATTCACCATGCTTGCCATTGATCTCATATGGCTTCTAGGGATTGCTAAAAGCCTCTATCGAGATGAAATGGGCGACTTGATGGCCAGTGAACCCAAACTCATCGCAGGACTTGCCTTTTACCTACTCTATGCATTGGGTGCGACTATTTTTGTCACCCTTCCAGCTCTATCAAAACAATCATTGGTATATGCGCTGCAATATGGCGCTTTGTTTGGTCTGTTTTGCTACATGACTTACGACCTCACTAATCTTGCTGTCATTAGAGACTTTCCAACACGATTAGCATTTATTGATATTGCTTGGGGAAGTTTTGTTACTGCGCTATCTGCTGGGATTGCATATTGGATTGGCAACCGCCTGTCCTAAATAGTGCGCAGCGAACATCACCATGTTCATTCAACCTAAGATCCTGACAGCCTTTGCTGGGTATAACAAAACGCTATTTGCAAAAGATGTATTAGCAGGAATTACTGTCGGTATCGTGGCGCTGCCTTTGGCAATGGCATTTGCTATCGCCAGCGGACTCAAACCAGAAGCCGGTATTTTTACCGCCATTATTGCCGGTGGACTTATTTCTCTTCTAGGTGGCAGTCGAGTTCAAATCGGCGGCCCAGCAGGCGCATTCATTGTGATTGTGTACGGCATTGTTGAGCGCTATGGCGTCTCTAATTTATTGCTAGCGACAGTCATGTCCGGAGTGTTTCTGGTGTTGATGGGTGCTTTCCGCTTGGGAACGCTGGTACGCTTTATCCCTGTCGCCGTCATTATTGGTTTTACCAATGGGATTGCTTTTTTGATTGGCTTATCGCAAATCAAGGATTTCTTCGGCCTCAGTATTGAAAAAATGCCTGCGCAATTTTTCCCGGCCCTACAAACACTTTATCAAGCAGCGGATACCTTCAATCCCATTGCGCTTACCATTGCCCTCGGTAGCCTTGCCATCATTATTTTTTGGAAACTGCTTCGAAAATACTTGGGCCATTTACGCCACATTCCAGGCACCGTTATTGCAATGGTAGCGGCAACCATCATCACTACGCTATTTGATTTACCTATCGATACGATTGGCAGTCGCTTTGGTGGCATCCCTTCTGAACTCCCCAGCTTTGAATGGATCCCAATTAGCTGGGATAACGCTCAGTTCATGCTTGCCCCAGCACTTACCCTTGCCTTACTTGGCGCAATTGAGTCTCTACTATGCGCTCGTATTGCTGATAGCTTGATTCATGATCGCCATAACTCCAATCAAGAACTAATGGCGCAAGGCCTTGCTAATCTAGTGACCCCTTTCTTTGGCGGCATGCCCGCCACAGGAACTATTGCAAGGACTGTCACTAATATTGAAAGTGGTGCGAGTACCCCGATTGCTGGAATCGTACATGCACTCACCTTACTCATGATTGTTTTATTTGCAGCACCCCTGGCAAAAAATATTCCTTTAGCAGGCCTTGCTGCGATCTTGATGTATGTTGCCTGGAATATGGGTGAATGGAAAAAATTCATAGAACTAAACCAATTCCGTCTACCCTATCGCATCACGATCTTGAGTGTTTTTCTATTAACAGTAGTAATGGATCTGACTGTGGCCGTTCAAGTCGGCCTATTATTCGCATTCATCACCTTTATTTACAGAATCTCTAGCCTTTCTCGCTGCGAAATTGCGGAAGCTAAAAATTTTCCCACACTTGAGAACCAGCAAGGTCGTATTGATGCCTATCGCATCTATGGAGCAATCTTCTTTGGAGCGGTCAAACTCTTAGAGAAGATTGAGGAAAACTTACCGTCTCAAACTCTGCTACTAGATCTCAAGAACGTGATTTATGTTGATACCTCGGGCATGGATACGATTTCTGAATTAGCGCATCTTTGTAAAGTACGTAATATCCGCATCATTATTTGTGGTCTTGATCATCAGCCATATGAAATGGCGCAGCGTAGTGGCTTTATTGAGAAACTACCACAGGGATCTCTCTACCCCGACTTGATTTCTGGAATAGAAGCAGCATTACATTCTTAAGCGCTCTACTCAAGAAATACAGAAGCCATCTTTTAATAAAGCTTCTGGCAAAGTCCAGGCGCGGTACAAACCAAATCCTCCGGCAGCAAATAGCAATCCAGCTGCGCAATAGCGCACCCAAATATATTGACCAAACTGCGTGAGAGCTGCAGAAAATTTAGAGATCAATAATAAGTTGGGTAGCGTTCCCAAACCAAATGCAAGCATCAAGGCTGCACCCGTTGTCACATCACCAGAGAGAAATGCCAGTGGTAAAACACTGTAGACCAGACCGCAGGGAACTAAGCCCCAAAGCATGCCGCTAAACCACCGTGAAGGTCCGCTTGCCATTTGCCCTAAATACTTTGCCCAATAAGCTGCAATTTTGGTGCTTAACCACTTAGCGCCCAAAAGCCCTTCTGACTTACCTAAACGGAAGAGACGTAAGCCCATCCAGATCAAGATGAGAGAAGTAAAAGCGAATAAAGGGCGCTGAATCGGAATGATGTTTTGTTGCCAAACCACAACCCCTACCCACGCAGCAATCGCCCCCAAAATGACGTAGGTTGTTACGCGTCCTAGATGCATGACTAGCTGTAGATAAAAAAGCTCAGATTTTGACCTTAATGGGCTCTCTAAGGCAATCGGTCGCTCAATGGCAGCCGCGATACCTCCGCACATCAAAGCGCAATGCCAGCCACTAACTAAGGCCCCTAGGAAGACTGCCAAAAGAAGGCTGGTAGTTAGCATCGATTCCAGTAAGAGTAGGTGAAAGTGCTGATTTTCATATTAATAGAATAAACTGCTTGATAATTAGCTCCAAGATGAATTACAAACCCACTGACTCCCCAACCAGCAAATGCTCAGTCTGCGTACTGGGTCAGTTTTGTCTTCCCGTTGGACTCAGTAGCAGCGATGTTTCTAAAGTAGATAGCTTGATCAAAGAGCGTGTCCACCTCCAAAAAGGGGAAAGTCTCTACCGGCATGGCGAAACCTTAAGCTCAGTCTACAGCGTACGCTTTGGCACACTCAAAACAGAATACTCCCTTCAAGATGGTCGTCAGCAAGTGATCGGCTTTCATCTTCCTGGCGAAATCCTGGGCTTAGATGGTATCGGCGAGGGTCACTATCAATCAGATGCGATTGCATTAGAGGAAAGTGAAGTCTGCATTATTCGCTATGATGCTTTTGAAGATTTAGCCCGTCAGATTCCAATACTACAAAATCAGTTTCATAAGATCATGAGTCGCGAGCTGACCCAAGATCAACGCCATTTACTTTCTCTTGGCACCATGAGAGCCGAAGAAAGATTGGCAGCATTTTTACTTAGCCTCTCACAACGTTTAGCGGCACGCGGTTACCTCAATAATGAATTTGATTTACGTATGAGTCGTGTTGAGATTGGCAGCTATCTTGGCATTCAAATTGAAACTGTGAGTCGGATGCTCTCGCGTTTTGCCGAATCTGGCTTGATTCAAATTAAGCAACGTCACATTAAACTCATTGATATGGATGGCTTGTACGAATTAGCCGGCGTTCCGAATCCTGATAGGCAAAGCTGCCACACCGAGGCTCCTCTTAAGCAGGTTTAAAGCAAGCCGCGATCAATTCCTTTAGTATCAGGTGCCTCAATACCAGGCAGAATGTAAGCGGTTAAACCGCTAGAAACTGCACAGAATAGCCAGATCGCAAAAAATCCAATGGTGTAAATACCTTCATCCGAGATTTCTGGATGATGCCCAAAGAATAAAAGGTCTTGTGGATGAATCACTGTAAATAACAGACCCTCTGCCATCCCAGCCACTAAAAAGGATGGCCACAAGATCCAGATCAGCAAGCGGTACTTCATTTGTTTACCTGCGCGTCTTTAAGTTGCTCCACCTTTAAGCCTTGCTTCACTACACCATCGCGCAATGGTTTATCGCTATACATATTGACTGCAAGCCAAATAGTAATAATGCAACCAACCATTGCTACTGCTGGTCCACTAATGAGTAACCAAGGCCACAACTGCTTCCACCAAGGTTTTGTAGTTTGCTGTTCTGTCATATGCATCCTCTCCATTGCCTCTATGCTTAACGGGGAATAATAAAAGTAGACTTCTCTTCGCGAGTTCTGGTGATTGCCTTATCACCTGAAAGTTCTTTTGCTACTACATCAAAATGAATGGGGTAATTACCAGCATTATTCCGACCAATTGTGCTGCTAACCTTCACTGGGAGCAACTGATTGCTAGCTGGGCCCACATTAATCTCGGTGATTTCTTTGCCTTGAGAGTTCAAAATTCGTAAATCATCTAAGCCTGTCGCCTTGATCTGAACTTTCATGGGATGCTCGGAGGCATTCATGATCTGAATACGGTAAATATTCTCAATCCTTACACCTTCAACTTCTCGAGCTAAGGCGCCACGATCCCGCATCACATCAACCCTCAAGGGATTACGTGTCACTAGAGAAATTAAGAATGCAGAAGCAAGAACGGTTATGAAGGCGGTATAGATCAAAACCCTTGGGCGCAAGATATGCTTGATTGCACTCTGATTGGATTCTTGATCTTCAATCGCACGTTCAGTCGTATAGCGGATCAACCCCTTTGGATAATCCACTTTATCCATCACTTGATCACAAGCGTCAATACAAGCACCACAACCGATGCACATGTATTGCATACCATCACGAATATCAATTCCAGTTGGACAAACTTGCACACAAATACTGCAGTCCACACAATCACCTAAGCCCATAGAGCCGTGATCGGCCGATTTATTCCGACTACCTCTCGGCTCGCCACGCACCTTGTCGTAGGTAACTAAGAAAGTGTCTTTATCTACCATCACGCTTTGGAAACGTGCATATGGACACATGTATTTGCAGACTTGCTCACGCATAAAGCCTGCATTGCCCCAGGTAGCAAAGCTATAAAAACAGAGCCAGAAGGTTTGCCATGGGCCAAGTGATAAATGCACTAAAGCAGACCCTAAGGTTTCAATGGGTGTGAAGTAACCAATAAAGGTAAAGCCAGTCCAGAATGCGATGATCAACCAAAGAAAATGTTTAGTGAGCTTCAGACGCCATTTTCTCAACCCCCAAGGCCACTCTTCGCCATCTAAACGAATGCGCGCAAAACGATCGCCCTCAACCTTACGCTCGATCCACATAAAGATCTCGGTATAAACCGTTTGCGGACAAGCGTAGCCGCAGAATAGACGGCCAGCCACTGCAGTAAAGAGAAATAAAGCTAGTGCAGATAGAATTAATAAGAGCGTGAGGTAGATCACGTCTTGCGGCCAAAGCACCAGGCCAAATATATAAAACTTGCGCTGAATTAAATCAAAGAGAACCGCTTGGCGATCATTCCAACTAAGCCATGGCAAACCATAAAACAGTAATTGCGTAGCAATCACTAGAATGAGGCGCCAACGTGCAAATAGTCCGCTTACCGAGCGTGGGTAAATCTTTCGCCGGACCTCATAAAGAGATTCCTCAATCACTTCAATCGGAATAGGCTTTCCACCCGGCGTATTACTTGGCACCACTTACTTTGAGTCTGCTGGTTGCTTATTGTTGGATAAGCCCCAAACGTAGGCCGTCAGCAAGTGAATCTTCTCAGGACTCAACACTTTATCCTGAGCAGGCATCATCGCCATACGACCCTTAGTAACCGTTTCAATAATGGTTGCTTCTGAACCGCCATATAACCAAGTCTTATCGGTTAAGTTTGGCGCACCTAAAACAATATTGCCCTTACCATCAGCACCATGACAAGCTGCGCAGTTTGATTTAAATAGCTCTGCCCCGCTAGCTGCTTTGAGATCATTGGCTGGCAATCCAGAAAGACTGCGAACGTAATTAGCTACATCCTCAATCTGCTTACTGTCTAGCTGTGGGAATGGAGGCATTACACCGCCACGACCATTCACAATCGTAGCCTTAATGTTTTCTGGTGAGCCACCATACAGCCAATCACGATCTGTCAAATTGGGGAAGCCCTTTGAGCCACCAGCATCAGAGCCATGACACTGTGCGCAAGAGTTCAAGAACAAGCGCTGACCCATCTCGCGCGCTTTGGGATCGGCGGCAACTTGCTCAACGTCCATCTTCATATACTTTGCGTAGACAGGCTTCAGCTCATCGTTTGCTGTTGTCATTGACTGCATCAAAGCACCATCTGTGCTGTAACCCAAAACACCAGGGTAAGAGCCTAAGCCTGGATACAGCACAAGATAAACCAATGCAAAGATGCAGGATAGTAGGAACATCCACATCCACCAGCGTGGTAATGGATTATTTAACTCACGAAGGTCATCATCCCAAACATGCCCGGTGTCAGCTACTGCACCGTCAGCTGTGTGAATAACCTTGGCCTTACGTTGAGAAAATAATAGCCAAACGCACCAAATAATACCGACCAGCGTTACTAAGGCGATATAGGCACTCCAACCGGCACCAAGAAAGTCACTCATGATTTATCCTTACTGAATTCATCGGGAAGATCGAACGGAAGTTCGGCAGATTCTTGATTAGCAGGCTGTCTTTTTGCAGACCAAGCCCACCAAATGATTCCTATAAAAAATACCAAGCCAAGCACGGTAGAGATTGCTGAGAGATAGGGGGCGATATTTTGCATAATTTCTTCCTTACTAAGAATTACTTAGCAACTACCTCGTCAACAATGATGTATCTACGATTAACACCAAGGCCCTGCAGGTAGGCAATCAAAGCATCTTCTTCGGTTTTACCCTCTAACTCTTTCGGAGCATTTGCGATCTGCTCATCAGTGTATGGAACGCCTAAGCGACGCATTGCAGTCATATGATCGGCAATAGTGTCGGCAGCAGCTGGCTTTTGCAAATATGGATAAGCCGGCATATTGGACTCAGGCACCACGTCGCGTGGATTACGCAAGTGGATACGATGCCAGTCATCAGAATAACGACCCCCCACACGAGCTAAATCTGGTCCAGTACGCTTACTACCCCACAAAAATGGATGGTCAAATACTGACTCACCAGCCAAAGAGTAAGGGCCATAACGCTCTACCTCTGAACGTAGCGTACGAATCTGCTGTGAATGGCAACCTAAGCAACCTTCGCGCTGATAGATATCGCGACCCGCTAAACGCAATGCTGAGTAAGGCTCGATTCCAGGGCTTGGCTCAGTAGTGGAGTGTTGGAAAAATAATGGAACGATCTGCACCAAACCAGCAACCGAGATTGCCGCAATGGTGGCGATAATCAACCAGCCAACATTGCGCTCAAGCGTATCGTGGGAAAAAAATCGACGTTGTTCTGACATGTTCTTATCCTTAATGAGCAGCTATAGACGCTTGAGGAATTACAGCATCAATAAATTTCTTACCAGCCACTGTCTTATAGACGTTGTAGGCCATGAGCAACATGCCGCTTAAGTAGCACAAGCCGCCCAACAAACGAATGACATAGAAGGGATAGGTGGCTTTAACTGATTCAACAAAGCTATAAGTCAAAGTTCCGTCCGGTTCAAAGGCTCTCCACATTAAACCTTGCATCACGCCAGCAATCCACATAGCAGCGATGTAAATCACCACACCAATGGTTGCAATCCAGAAATGCACTTCGATTAACTTAGTACTATACATATTCCGTTGGCCCACTAAACGCGGAATCAAGTAGTACAAAGAGCCAATGGTGATCATGGCGACCCAACCAAGAGCGCCAGAGTGTACGTGACCAATAGTCCAGTCTGTGTAGTGGGATAGGCTGTTGACAGTCTTAATCGACATCATCGAACCCTCAAAGGTAGACATGCCGTAGAAGGACAAGGCCACTACTAAGAACTTCAAGATGGGATCGCGACGTAATTTATACCAAGCGCCTGACAGGGTCATGATGCCGTTGATCATGCCGCCCCATGATGGAGCCAATAAAATCAGTGAGAACACCATACCTAACGACTGAGTCCAGTCTGGCAACGAAGTGTGCTGTAGATGATGAGGGCCTGCCCACATATAGGTAAAGTTCAAAGCCCAGAAGTGAACGATAGATAGGCGATAGGAGTAGATTGGACGCTCTGCTTGCTTCGGAATGAAGTAGTACATCATGCCTAAGAAGCTAGTGGTCAAGAAGAAGCCCACTGCATTATGTCCATACCACCACTGAATCATGGCATCTTGCGCACCCGCATATGCTGAATAAGACTTGAATAGGCTTGCTGGCATCTCGATATTGTTCACAATATGCAAAACAGCAATTGTCAAAATGTATGCGCCGAAGAACCAGTTTGAAACGTAAATATGTTTAGTCTTACGCTTAAGGATCGTACCAAAGAACACGATTGCATAGGCAACCCAAACTACCGTAATTAATAAGTCAATTGGCCACTCAAGTTCTGCGTACTCTTTAGAGCTCGTAATACCCAATGGCAAAGTGATGGCTGCAGCAACGATGACCGCTTGCCAACCCCAAAAGGTAAATGCCGCCAACTTGTCACTGAACAGCCTCACCTGACAAGTACGCTGTACGATGTAGTAGGAAGTTGCAAATAAGGCGGAACCACCAAAGGCGAAAATCACTGCATTGGTATGCAAAGGACGCAAACGACCATAGCTAAGCCATGGAATATTAAAAGTGATTTCAGGCCAGATCAGCTGAGCTGCGAGGATGACCCCCACGAGCATGCCAACAATTCCCCAGAGCACAGTAACAATGGCAAATTGGCTGACAACCTTGTAATTGAAGGTATCTTGATTGCTCCCCACGGTAAGTCCCATGGTTTCTCCTTTTTTGTGACCAAACAGCGACATAATCCAAATAGACTGGATTGATTATCAAAGTAAGGCTTTAAGGGGGTTTTGATCTATATCAAAAAGGATGGGTCAAAATACTGACCAACCGAAGAACAGATTGGAGAATGCAGGGAGATTGAATTTCTATATCGCTATTTTGGAGAGTTTTCACTAACTTTATGATGCCCTGGAGCGTCATCATCCATCAAAATAGACTGTCCCGGACCATCTAAATCATCAAACTGACCACTCTTGATAGACCAGTGCAGAATCCACGCCAAGAGACCTACCAAAACCAAGGACAAGGGGATTAAAAGAAATAAGCTTTCCATCTCTATAGTCTAAGCTTTTCGCAAACGCCAGGCATTTAAAGTGACCGCAAGTGAAGATAGAGACATTCCAATGCCGGCTACCCACGGATTGACTAAGCCCAGCATCGCAGCCGGAATAGCAAGCAAGTTATAAATGAGTGCCCACAATAAATTTTGCTTGATGATCGCTTGAGTCTTATCAGCTAATCGCAAGATTTTTGCTAAAGACTCCAAAGAGACAGCTGTCAGAATGGCATCTGCACCAGCAGCAGCTAAAGGAGCGCCGGCACCAACCGCAATTGAAATATCAGCGCGTGCTAATAGCGGTGCATCGTTCACGCCATCGCCAATTGCCCACACAAAATGATTATCTTTTTGCAAGCGCTCGATATAGTCATACTTGTCCTCAGGAGTACAAACACCTTGATAATTTTCAATGCCAACATGATGTGCCCACCAAGCCACTGTTGTCGGATCATCTCCGGATACTAAGTGCACGGTAATCTTTCGAGTTTTGACAGTCTTAAGAAATTGTTCCAGTCCCGGTCTAGGTGTATCCAAGAAAATAAAGCTCGCAATCAGTCCTTGCTCATCCACTAAATGCACTTGGCCGTATTGCCCTACACTTCCATCCAGTCTTACTCCGAGCCAAGCCGCACTCCCCAAGCGATATGGGCCTGAACTCAAACCCTTACCCAATTGATTCGTCACAGGATCATTCAAGCTTGGCAGTACCAAGCTCTCCAGCTGGGCTGCACGCAATAAAGACAGGGCTAGAGGATGTCTTTGACCCGCTTCTAATGCCGCTGCTAGAGCAAGGGCATCTTCACGACGATAACCAACTCGTAAATGAATAATTTCTTGTAGCTCTGGCTGACCCATAGTTAAAGTGCCAGTCTTATCTAATACAAGATCGGTCGCCTTAACTAGGCCCTCAAGAACATGGGCACGCACAATCAGTAAACCCTGCTTCGTCACTGCGCCTTGTGCCGATGCCATAGCAGTTGGAATAGCTAGCGATAGAGCGCAGGGGCAACTTGCTACTAAGAAAGAAACCAATACGGTCCAAGCTTGGCTCGGATCAAAATATAGCCAAATTGCTGACGAGATAAATGCACTTAGTAACAAGAAGGCAACAAAGTATGCTGCCCACTTTTCAGCCAGGCTTACCATGACTGGCTTAGCAAGTAATGCTTGATCTAATAATGATGCAATGCCTGCAATACGGGTAGATTGTCCAACCGCATCGATTCTCATAAACAAAGGATTGAGAATGTTATGTGTGCCAGCATATAGGTGATCGCCAATCTTTTTCTCTACTGGCTTAGATTCTCCAGTGAGTAAAGATTCATCTAGGGCACTTGGGTGATCGATCAAAATTCCATCGGCAGGGACCACTTCACCAGGTGATACACGCAGTACTTCACCAGGCTTACAGTTGACTACCGGCACCACTTCGATTTCTTGGGATACTGGAAAATTAATCAAACGCTCACAAGTTGCAGGCAATTGTTTAGCGAGTGCTTCAGCACCACCTTGGGCATCTTGTCTTGCTAGCAACTCAACATAGCGCGCGGCCAAAATGAATGCTACAAACATAGTGATTGAATCAAAATAGCTCTGGCCAGAACCTGTAATTAAATTGAGTGTGCCCGCTGTAAATGCCAAGGCTAACGCAATAGCAATAGGCACATCCATACCCAACAGATGCGTTTGCGCAAATGACCGCACGCTGCGCCATGCAGCCTGAAAGATAGGTCCTGCGGAATACACTATCACTGGCACTGTGAGAGCCCAACTTGTCCAACCTAATAACAAGTCAAACTCTGGTGTTATATCTGCGCCAACATACGTAGGCCAGGCATACATCATGACTTGCATCATACCCAGCATGGCCACACCCAGACGGGTCAACAGTTGACGCCTCTCTTGTTTTGCCCGGTCCAAAACTAAAGAAGGTTCAAAAGGCCAGGCTTCATAACCCACTCGCTCGATTTCAAAAAGCAATCTTGCTAGGCTCGTTTTACCTGGTGAGAATCGCACAATCACTTTTTGTGTGACGTAATTAATTTGTACATCGTTCACACCATCGAGACGTCGTAAGTGTTGCTCGCACAACCAGACGCATGCTGCACACCGAATTTTCTCTAATCGTAGAGTTGTTTCTAGATCGCCTGTATCGCCATCAGGTCTCGTAAAGCGCCCTAGCAAAGAAGGATCATCGTAAGGCTTGAGCTTTTTTGGGATTTCATTAAGAGCAAGATACGCGGCAGGCTTTTCACTAGATTGCACACGCCTTGCATAAAAAACTTCCAAGCCTTCACCATGAATTGTTTGGGCAATTGCCATGCAGCCAGGGCAACAAAACGCACGACGCACGCCAGCTAAATCTGATTCTATTAATTCGCTAGACGAAATTGTGCTGGAGCAGTGATAACAAGTAAGTGTCTTACTCATTGAGCTGTTTTGCCCACCCAACCATTGCGACGCTCATACAAAACAAATAGAACGCCCCATATCACTATAGCAACGTAAGCCCAAACCCATGCAGCCTGTGATGAACGTGAGCCAGAAATATCCAATACAAAACCAAAAATTGCGGGGCCCAACATACCTCCACCAAAGCCCATGAGGGAATGTAGGCCCATAGCAGCGCCTTTGATATTTTCTTTGGCGCTAATGACTAAGCCCGCAGTTAAGGTCGCAGAGTCAGCCATGATAAAGATGGCATGCCCAACAGCCAAAGCAACAATCAGCCACCAAGATTGACCTGTCGAGCACGCTAGCGCAATTCCCAAAACTGCACTACTTAGCATCACAATACATACCCACTTTTGACGTCCAATTCGAAGAGCAATCTCATTACCTAGAATAGAGGCAGGCACGCCAAAGAAATTAATGACGCCCGCCAGTGTTGTTGCGCCCAATAGAAATGGCTCTCCCGATACCGCAGCACAAAATACAAAGAAGGCTACGAGCCAGCTTCTAGATGCAAATAGCTCTAAGGAATGCGCGGTATAGCCAAAAATAAATCCAGATGCTTTTTTGTCTTGTAATACTAATTTCCACTTCTCAACTGGAAAAATATCATGCAAACGAATTTGGATTGACCTCTTCCACTTCTCATGCTGCAGCGGAGGAATGAGAAGCAATACAATTAAAAATGCTGTAAAAGGTCCAAGGGCAATGATGCCAAAGACATAATGCCAACCAAGTCCACTTAAAATCCAACCTGAACATAAATAAGAAAATCCAGTGCCAATGCCAAAGAAGGCGGTATAGAAGGCAATGTGACGCGTCAGTTCACCGGACTGAATTCGGTCCGACAAAATTTTGAGGCCAGGCATATAAGTACCAGCAAGACCAGCACCATTGATTGCCATGAAAAATAATGCAGTCCAAAAATTGAATGCCAATAGACTCATACCTAAGAGTCCAAAGGTTGCAGAGAGGCCGCCGATTAAATAAATCTTACGAGCATCGACTCGATCAGTTATTGCAGTAGCTAAAGGCACTGCCAACATATAGCCAAAGAAAAATGCACTAGCAATTAACCCAGATTCTAGATTGCTTAAATGCCACTCCTCCTGCAAAGTAGTCAGAACTACTGCGTAGCATGCAAAGCCCAATAAAGCACAGGTTTGTGCCATGAGCATGAGAGGGGTATAGCCAACCGATCGAAAGCGCATAAAGTATCAGTAAAAACGTGAATCCATTCTACTCGCCCTAAGAGCAAAGACCCGCTACACTAAGAAAAAACAGATGGAGACAGCATGAAAAATAATCGTATTTTGGCTAATTTAATCAAACTGGGAACCGCACTAACCATTAGCCTTGCTAGCGCCTTAGTGCTGGCAGATAACTACCCTTCAAAGCCTATTAAGGCCATTGTTCCATTTGCTCCAGGTAGCACCACCGATCAGATTGGCCGAGCTTTTGCAGCCAAGATGTCTGAACTCTTAGGTCAGCCAGTAGTCATTGAGAATCGCCCTGGAGCCAATGGACTCATTGGCGCTGATTTTGTTGCTAAAGCTCCAGCAGATGGCTACACCATTCTGATTGGAACTAATAGCACCAATGCTGCACTCAAAAGCTTAGTCAAAAATCTACCCTATAACCAAGATACTGCTTTTACTCCTATTGGATTCTTTGGTTCAGCACCACTCATCATTGCTATCAATAATGATGTGCCTGCTAAATCACTGAATGGATTTGTATCGCTTGCTAAAGCGAATCCCGGAAAAATGACCTTTGCCTATGCAAGCACATCGCAAAGGGTATCCTCAGAAATGCTGGCAACTGCCGCTGATATCAAAATGACTGGCGTATCTTATAAGAGCGGTCCGAATGCCATGACAGATGTCATAGGTGGCCAAGTCAATATGTTTACCTCTGACTTTGGAGTGAGCTTACCGCAAGTACAAGCAGGAAAAATCCGCGGCTTAGCAGTGACATCTCTTAAACGCTCACCCGCCATTCCAGAGTTACCTACAGTCAATGAAGCTTTAGGGATCAAAGGCTATGAACTCATTTCTTTCTTTGCTGCATTCGGCCCAGCCGATATGCCAAAAGATGCCGTCCTCAAACTGAATAAAGCGATTAACGAGGCATCGAAGTCAAAAGAGGTTACTGAGCGATTTTCTGCAATGGGTTTTGAAACTCAAGCAATAACACCAGAAGCCCTGGGTCAGAAAATTAAAATTGAGACTGCAAAATGGGGCAAGGCCATCAGAGAAGCGGGTATTCAACCAGAATAAGGACTTCTTTACTGCTGGCTTCGATTTGGTGAATCCTGAAAGCCGTTAGATCTAAAGGTGAGCACTAAGGTGTCACGATAGCCGTAATCCCCAAGCGGCTGAATCGGGGTTGATTCATGAATCATCCGCTCATCATTCATGAGCAACACCGACCAAGGTTGAGCTAAGGTAAAGCGTAAGCCAGCAGAACCAGAGGTATCAAAAATTCTGGTTTCTCCACCTTTAATGCCCACACGGTTTAACAAAAATACTGCTACAAAATCGACGCCGTCGCGGTGCGCACCCTCAGGTGTTGGTCGACCAATACCGTCAGTAGTATCAATCCGAAATTGATGCGCTTCTACAAACCAAGTTTTAGCTGGCTTTAATCCACTCAAGACCTGAGCAAGACCTAGTAAAAGAGACTGCCAAGCAGGGTCATTTAATAGCGTTGCTTGAACAGGCTCAAACCAGCGCTCAATACCACCATGCAAAGCGTTGTAATTGACAGACTGCCAATGGGCACGATGCGGCACTAAGTTGAGATGATCGCCTTTAATCTCATAACTTGCATGACGACGAAAACGATAACGGCCGCCATCCTTTAAATATGGATCGCGAGGCAAACCTTCCCAGTACTGGCCTAAGTTCAGCAAATTCGCTAGCGTGACCTTGCTCATTTCAGCAACGGTTTCGGCTGACGCCACCACATATCCCTGGGAGCGTAAAGCCTGAGCAAGCTCTTTGGCCGAAGTCAGTTCTGGCGCTAGAGTGGCATTAGTCATAGGTCTATTTTATGGCAATCATCAAAATAGCATCAATCCAACTGCGCGCCGGATGCTTTCACAATTTTTGCCCATTTAGCCAACTCATCCTTGAGCAAAGTTCCTAGCTTTGCAGAGGGAACTGGATTGAGATCTAAACCCTGAGCAGTTAACTTCTCACGCACGTCTGCTCTTGCCATCACCTTTTCCATTGCAACTTGATTTTTCTTAATGACATCAGCGCTCACACCGATTGGAGCAAAGGTCGCAACCCAAACCTCACCCACACAATCAGGATAGGTTTCTGCAATCGCTGGGATTTCTGGTGCTGCGCTAGAACGCTTAGCAGAGCTAATAGCAATCGCCTGCAGCTTACCCGCCTTGATGTAATTAATTGCTGAGGGCAGACTCGCAAAAGCAAGTGGTACTTGTCCGCCTAATACATCATTAATTGCAGGAGCAACGCCTTTGTAAGGGATATGCTGCATTTCAATACCAGCGCTGGTGTTCAGCATGGCACCCAGCAGATGGCTGATTGTGCCGTTCCCAGCAGACGCATATGAAAGTTCACCAGGCTTCTTTTTCGCTGCTGCAACTACATCAGCAAGCGTTTTATAAGGAGATCCTGGTGGTGAAACCAATACATATGGTGTGGCGCCGATGTAATACAGGGGCACAAAGTCATTAACAGGATCAAATCCTGGGTTCTTATATAGAGAAGGATTAATTGCTTGTGCGCTATTAATTGTTAACAGTAGGGTGTAGCCATCTTTAGGAGAGCGCGCCACACTTTGCGTGCCAATATTGCCGCCTGCACCAGGTCTATTTTCAACGACGATAGAGCTACCAATTGCTTCGCCATAAGCAGGTGCAATCAAGCGAGCAACAATATCATTGGTTCCGCCCGCCGCCTGGGGGACTACCAGGGATATTGGCTTATTAGGATAAGGCTGAGCCAGTACCGATACAGAAATGCTTAATCCAAAAATGAATGTCAGTAGCGCGCATATTTTTTTATACATTTTGTCTCCAATTAACTATATAGATTTAAGCGTGTTCTAACATCACCTATATGACCCTTAAGGTCATACCACTCTTTAGCATCCATCATTGAAACCTTCATAGCCCCAACCCGATTTTCGATTGACTCTAGGTCTCTTAAATTCTTCTCCTTGAGCTCAGGATTTAAGGCATTTTTCTCAATCACTTTGAGCTCTTCATACACCTGCGCAAGCTTGAGTTTTAAGAAAAAGTTTTTTACCGCTGGAACATAGGTAAATAAAGGAATAAAAATCACCAAAAGCGGAATCACGATTTTTACAAAGCGCCCTATCCAAACTGCAGTCCAGAACGGTAGATGACGGTGCAAGAAAGAAGGTCCATCTTTTAAATAAATCTCTGCATCCACATGCAAAGGAAAATCCAATCCAACACTAGAGGGGAACTCACCTACTTTTTGCAGGCGTGAGTACGACTTCAGAATATCGTATGAAGCACCTAGCAAAAGGGAAACCAAGGCAGGGCTGATATCCTCCCGGGCAACTAGTGTGGCCGTAGGTGCAATGACCTGTATATCCTGGCGCGGTAAGTCATGCTCAATACTTAGCAAACCTCTAGGGACATTAACCTTGGAAAGGTATGGCAGGTTCCGTGTGTAAGCGTCTGCTTGTTCAAAGTTCATTAACCGAATACCAGGAACTTCATAGAATTTTTTAATAACAGGTGCTTCAGCAGCCACCACAATGAATGCCACATCCAATTCACCACGATTGAGCTTTTCTACAGCCTGATCAGGTTTTAGCTTTTCTGCACGTAATTCACTCTCGGATATGCCGCTGATTTTCAGTAAAGCATTGCTAAGCGCTAAAGTACCGCTGCCCTCATTACCAAGTGAAACACGTTTGCCCTTTAATTGCTTCAGAACCCTCAGTCCGCCCTCGCTCTTAAATGCTTCCTCTCGATACCAGACCCAGATTGGTTCATAAAACATGCCAGCAATCGAAACAAGTTTAGGGTATTGGGAAATCTCAGCAACACCACCTTGCACGATTGCAAAATCTACCTCTGACTTTGAATCTCCCAGCAACTTCAGATTGTCAACTGTCCCACCAGTTTCTATGACATCAAGCTTGATTCTGTCCTCCACAAGCTCGGCCTTTAGACGCTCTCCAAACTGGTAATAAAGCCCAGTCGGCAATCCGGCCGCCATCTCTATGACCTTTGGCGGAGGTGGAATGAGGATCCACAAAACACTGAAAATGGCGACCATCGCCACAAGAAAGGATGCCAATACGGTAACGGGATTGAAAAGATGTTTTTTGAGGGATTTCATAGAAGTCTCTAATGTTTTTTGCATTATGCCCCGCTGATAAAAATAGGCAAATGTCTGCCTAATTGGGGGGCTAACTAGGACTTACTGGCGCACCTGGTCAATGACTAGCCGCACATTGCCCGCCCCGACCTTCACCGTTTGCGGGGAAGACATCAAATCTCCTATCTCGGGTTTAGCCATCCCCGTTTTAGAGATTCTGACCTCAATGGAGGCTTCCGCAATTTGAGAGAGTGGTGCATTTGGATTCATCGCCAAAGCATCCGTTAAAGCAAAATTCATCGGAAACTCTGAGATAGAAGTCTTCAGCACTGCAACTGGCATACGTTCGCCTGGCTTACGTGCAATGACCATCACAATATCGCTAGATTTCACTTTCGATTTCAGATCAGCAGAAATCTCAATCTTGCCGCTGATTCCTTTATTACTGACAACAGCCTTAGATGAGAGGCCGCCCTTAGTACGCGCATCAGCAATAGACTCGGCAATGGAGCGCGCTTCTTCAGAGCCTGGTGGTAACTGTTGCGCAAGCTTCTCCCAAGTTTGTACAGCCGCTTTGTAATTTCCAGTGGTGTAGGAAGCAGTCCCGGAGAGCCATAGCGCCATGAGATTATTGGGATCTAAGCTGAGTGCTTGATTAATGAGTTTGAGAGGTTTACCGGCAAAGTTGCCATTTGCATTAGCGGCCAGCACATCAGCATAATCAGCTAAGAGCTGGGGGTCAGTATCAATAAAATTTCCTGCGCGCTCATATGCTTTTGCAGCATCCTCATTGCGACCCAAGATGCGATACGAACGAGCCAGCATTACCCAACCCTTCAAATTCGTTGGGTCCTTTTCCATCTTTGCAGCAAATTCAGTAACCATTTTCTCAACACCTTCTTGAGTCATAGGCTGCTGAGTACCCTGCTCGGCAATACGAGTAGCATCTCCTAATGAGAAATAAAAGCCTGCCGAAAGCACCGATACGAATATACATAGACCAATGACCGTGATCTTGCTTGAACCCATTACAGAGCGATCATCCTCTTCGTTCGTATCCTGATAGAGGCGCTGACGCATTTCGGCATGGGCAATTTCATAATCAGCGCCATTGATAGAGCCTGCACTACGCTCTGCCTCTAGTTTTTCAAGCTCTTCACGATAAATTGCGGCATTCATTTGACGGCGAGAGGTTGCTTCTACTTTTGCCGGAAATATAAATGGACGCAATAACAGGAGCAGCACTAGAACTAATAATAGAAAAGCGGCAATCAGAAAACTGGTCATAGCAGCCCCTTCTCATCTTTGGCATTGAGCAAGGCGTCAATTCTCTTATTGTCATCATCTGACAAGGTGATGGTAGTAACAGCATTATTTCTGCGGCGCAAATAAGTAAATAGCACCGCTATACCAATTAATAAAATAATGAAGGGGCCAATCCAAAGCAGCCAGGTAATTGGCTTAACAGGTGGCCGATAGAGCACAAAGTCCCCATAGCGCTCGACCATGAAGTTTCTAATTTGATCGTCGCTCTTACCTTCTTTAATTAGGGTCCGAATTTCTCGCCGCAGGTCATTGGCTAAATCAGAGCGTGATCCAGCTAATGATTCATTTTGACAAACCAGGCAACGCATTTCTTCAGAGATACTGATTAAGCGTTGCTCAGTCACAGGATCATCCGCCAAAGGGGTGGCATCTTTAGCGAATGGCGAGCTAAAGCTGAGCACACAGAGAATCATGAGTAAAAATATCTTCATGATTTCTGTAGCTCACTGATTAATGGATAAATCTTTTTATTGAGTAAATCCATCGTGATCGGGCCAATATGCTTAAAGCGGATGATGCCGGCCTTATCAATCACATAGGTTTCAGGCACGCCATAGACCCCGTAATCAATCCCAACCCGCCCATTGGAATCAAAAGCGGATAGTTGGTAAGGGTTACCTTGCTTAGCTAGCATTGCGAGAGCGTCCTCACGCTTATCTTTGTAGTCCAAACCAATGATGGGTGCTATCTTTGACTTGCCAAGCTCCACCAATACTGGGTGCTCTTCACGACAAGCTACACACCAAGACGCCCAAACATTCAATACCCAGACCTGGCCCTTCATGCTGGCAGGTGAAAAAGATTGATTGGACTCTGATAGTTGTGGAATCTCAAATGCTGGTGCCAGCTTATTGATTAATGGCGACGGCACTTCATGTGGATCCCGATTGAGGCCAATCGCCAGAAAAACTGCCAAGACCAAAAATAGCACTAGAGGAATTAGAAACTTAGCTTTCATGAAACTTGTCTTTTCAATTTCATGCGATAGCGCTTATCAGAGATTGCCAGAACCCCGCCAAGAGCCATCAACAAACAGCCGCCCCAGATCCAATCCACAAAAGGCTTGTAATACACACGTACCGCCCAGGATTTATCAGGCAACTCTTCACCAAGCGAAACATAGATGTCTCGTGTCAAACCAACATCAATCGCAGCTTCGGTCATTGGCATGGTTGAGGAGAAATAATTCCGCTTCTCTGGATACAAGGAAGTCTGGGAACCTCCATTCTTACTGAGTAAGAAAGTTCCACGCATGGCTTGATAGTTTGGCCCTGGCACGAGATTGACGCCTTGCAACTGAATTTGATATCCACCTACCGAAACCGTCTCCCCGGCAGACATACGAACATCTTTTTCTTCTTGATACGCGCCAACCATAGTGACGCCAATCACAAATACCGCAATTCCAAGGTGGGCTAGCTGCATACCAATAAATGAACGCGTTGGCTTGCCTGCTTTGGCCTGACGAATAATCTGCAAACACCCAGAAGCAATTACCCAGAAGGCCAATAAGAAACCGATACCAGCAAGCCAAGTGAACTCGCCCATCATCAGAGGAATAGTAATGCCAGCAACAACAGCGACCAATCCTGCAATCCACAAGCGCTTAATTACTGCTGGCAGATCTGAATTTTTCCAGCTTGTCCAAGGGCCAATACCCATTAGGACCAACAAAGGAATCATGATGGGCACAAACACGCTATTGAAATAAGGAGGTCCTACTGAAATCTTTCCTAAGTGAAGAGCATCTATTAACAAAGGATATAAGGTCCCAAGCAGAACAGAGCCAGCAGATACAACCAAGAAGACGTTTCCTAAGAGAATAAAAGTCTCTCTGGAGCTAAAGCTAAATTTACCGCCTAGGGAGCTCTTTGGTGCACGCCATGCATAGAGAGTTAAAGAAGAGCCAACTACGACAACTAAGAAAATGAGAATGAAAATGCCGCGCCTAGGGTCAGTGGCAAAGGCATGCACTGATGTCAGCACGCCTGAGCGAACCAAGAAAGTTCCCAATAAAGATAGTGAGAATGCAGTAATTGCCAAGAGCACGGTCCAACTCTTAAAGCCACCGCGCTTTTCTGTAACTGCCAATGAATGTAATAGAGCAGTGCCGACTAGCCAAGGGATAAAGGATGCATTCTCTACTGGATCCCAGAACCACCATCCACCCCAGCCTAGCTCGTAGTAAGCCCACCAAGAACCCAGAGCAATACCAAGAGTCAGAAATACCCAAGCAGCGGTTGTCCAAGGACGCGACCAGCGCGCCCAAGCAGCATCTAATCTTCCAGAAAGCAAGGATGCGATTGCAAAAGCAAAAGCGACTGAGAAACCAACATACCCCATATACAACATCGGTGGATGAAACACCAAACCAGGATCTTGTAAGAGTGGATTTAAAGAGCGGCCATCTTGCGCTGCAGGAAGCAAACGCATAAATGGATTTGAGGTTGTGAGTACAAAAAGCAGGAGTCCACTTGTCACCAAACCTAAAACACCAATCACTCTAGCAACCATAAACTCATCTAAAGCCTTAGAGAGCTGAGCCACCAAAATCGTCCAGGTGCTTAATAAGAAAACCCACAAGAGCAATGAACCTTCATGTCCGCCCCAGACAGCACCCAAGCGATACATCACAGGCATCAGAGAATTAGAGTGCTCAGCGACATAGAGTACTGAAAAATCATTGCTATAAAAACTCCAGGCTAAGATTACAAAGGCAATAGCCAGAAGTAAGAAGACGGTTTGAGCGGCAGGTCTTGCTAACACTAACCACTCGCTACGACCTTGGTGCGCACCAACAAGCGGAAGCACCCCTTGAATCAGGGCCACACAAAGCGCGAGAATTAATGCGTAATGGCCAAACTCAGGAATCATTTATTGTTTCCATTTTTTTGAGCTTGCTCTAGAGCATGTTTGGCTTCAGGCGGCATATAGTTTTCATCATGCTTAGCTAAAACCTCGCTAGCAATAAATTCTCCGCTTGCATTCATGCGACCTTGAATCACGGCGCCCTTACCTTCTTTAAACAAATCGGGAAGAATGCCTGTGTAAGCTACTGGAATATCTTTTGCAAGATCAGTAATCACAAAATGGACTGTCAAGCCATCACGCTTTACAGAGCCATCTTTAACCATCCCGCCAATACGAAAGGCTTGACCCTGTGGTGCCTTACCCGCAGCAACTTCACTAGGGGTCACATATAAAGCGATATTGCTATTGAGTGCATTGAGAATCAATAGCGCAGCAACTCCAATGACTACTAGAGCAGCAATAATGATTAACGCACGTTTATGTCTAGGCTTCACTGACTACCTTCTCTATCAAACTGCTCAGCTAAATGTTCTTGCTTGAGTCTTTTTACAATCACCTTAAAACGAGCACGCACTGCCAAGGGCTCAAGCAATAAAACCAGGGCACAGGCACCAAAGCTGCTCCACACATATAGTGCATAGCCACCCATTGCAAAGAATTCTGCTGGACTATTCCACATTAGTTCTTGACCTCGCTCAATTGTCTCACCCAATCAGTATGAGCCTCACGCTCCAAAATGATTGCTCGTACCCGCATCAAACCTACGGCAATGGAATACATCCAGAAACACAGGGCCATTAAAAGCATGCCCCATAACATCGTCTGTGCCATTGCAGGCGCTTTTGTTAAAGAAACCGAAGCACCCTGATGCAAGGTATTCCACCATTTGACTGAGAAATAAATAATCGGCACATTTACCACCCCTACTAAAGCCAAAATAGCACCCGCTTTATCAGCACGGCGGGGATTATCAATAGATGCCTGCAAGGCAATAAAGCCCAAATATAAAAACAGTAGGATTAATTCGGAAGTCAGGCGCGCATCCCAAACCCACCAAGCGCCCCACATTGGCTTACCCCAAAATGCTCCGGTCCATAAAGATAGGAACGCCATCCATGCTCCAATCGGAGCTAAAGCTTGGGCCATCATGGCGGATAAGCGGGTATTAAAAATTAAGCCGAGTCCAGCCCATGCAGCCATGACAAGATATAAAAACATGGACATCCACGAAGCCGGTACATGGACAAAAATAATGCGATAACCCTGACCTTGAACTGCATCTACTGGGGCAACAAAAAAGCTGATCCACAAACCAGCCAATCCGAAGATGGCAGCAAGCGCCCAAAAAATAGGAATCAATTTTCCGGCGAGCGGATAAAAAGTACTAGGGCTTGATAACTTAAACCAATTCATCAAGCGGCTATTAGAAAAAGAAGAATTATTTACCTGATTCATTCAATCGCAATCTTTACGGCAGCGGCACTAACCCAAGGTACAAATGCTAAAGCCAAAATCAATAAAGCGCTGAGCAAGGAAAAATGGCCAGATGTATCCAAACCAACGCTATTTGCATAGACCGCACCAGCACCGAAAATTAATACCGGAATATACAAAGGCAAAATTAACAAGCTCATCAATACGCTGCCTCCCCGGACCCCCAGGGTTAATGCCGCGCCAATAGAACCCAACAAAGATAGTACTGGAGTTCCAAGCAAGAGGGTGGCCATCAATACAGATAAAGAATTGGCATCCAAATCAAACTGAATACCAATAATTGGAGCCAAAAGCACCAAGGGCAAGCCACATACCAGCCAGTGTGCAATAATTTTTCCCGCAACCAATAGCACCATAGGTTGCGGTGATAAAGCCATCTGCTCTAAAGCGCCATCCTGATAGTCAGCAGCGAACATACGATGCAAGCCTAATAAGGTAGCCAGTAAAGCTGCCACCCAGATTACACCTGGAGCAATTTTTCGCAATAAAGCGGCATCAGCACCAATGCCCAGTGGAAATAAGCTTGTCACTACTACAAAGAAAAATAATGCAGTAAGGACTTCACTCTTTCGGCGCATCACCAAAAGTAAGTCACGGCGAATGATGGCCAGAAGAGCTCTCATAACTCTAGAACCTGTACATTCGGGATATTGACTTCTTGATGGCTTGTTAATACAACAAGGCCCCCGCCAGAGATGTGCTCAGCAATCAGATTCTCAAGCTCATGAACTGCTTGCATATCCAAGGCATTAAAGGGCTCATCCAAAATCCACAGCTTCGCTTGGCGCGTTAGCATGCGAGCCATCAGAACACGTCGCTTTTGCCCTGCAGATAAACAGTTGACGGATAAATTTTCTCGGCCTCGCAAACCAAACCGCCATAAAGCAGCTAAGGCTTGTTCTTGAGAAAGAGAAACATCATCAAGTGCCGCGTACATTTGTAAATTTTCTAAGGCGGTGAGATCTTCTTTTAAAGCATCTCGATGGCCCAGAAATAAGAGCTCGCGATGATAAGCACTTGGCTCAAGAGCAATTGAATGATCGCCCCAAAGAACTTCACCAGAATCTGGTTTTGATAAACCCGTTAAGAGTCGCAACAGGCTTGTTTTGCCTATGCCATTCTCACCGCGTACATGCAAACAATTTCCGGATGTAATCCGAACATTGAGATCTGCAAATAATTGCTTTTCACCTCGGATACATCGAAGTCCACGGCCTTCAAGCACTAGGGTATTTTTACTAGAAGTTGTGGAAATATTGGCTGTCATGTGAGGTTGCGGCTCGAATCAAACCACCGCATGCATTGTCCAAGAGCCCAGAGTGGCTGTCAAACCAGCAGAAATGGATTTTTAGGAATAATCCCTTTTAATTCAGATGCTTAGGGAATTATAAAGGAGTTGCAAGAACAAAGACATTGCGTCTTTAGGGTTAATAAGATGCTCAGGCCAAGCACCGTGAATTTTTCGAGCTCCAAAAATGAAAAAGCCCCGTACTAGCGGGGCTTTCATCGACAAAACTTGCAATACTAAGGAATCATCACAATGGCGCCAGAGACCTTTCTGCCCTCAGCAGCACGGTGCGCATCAGCAGCCTGCTCCAAAGGAAACTTCGCACCGATTTGCACTTTAACGTAGCCCTTAGCAATAGCATCAAACACCGCCTTTGCATTCTCTTGCAACAATGCATGCGTTGCATTATGAGGAAACACAGAAGGTCTAGTTAAAAATAGGCAGCCCTTCTTATTCAAAATCTCTGGCTGAATTTCAGGAGCAGGTCCTGAAGCAGCGCCAAATAAAGCCAATGTTCCAAAAGGCGCAACGCAATCTAATGAACCCATAAAAGTTGTTTTAGCAACAGAGTCATAAACCACATTTGCCTTCTTGCCACCTGTCGCTTTCAATATCTCTTCAACCCAGTTTGGCTGGGAGTAGTCGACTACCGCATCACATCCAGCCTCTTTGGCTGCAGCCATCTTCGCCTGTGAACCAACCGTACCCACTACAAATGCGCCAAGCGCTTTTGCCCAACCCGCCAAAATTTGACCAACACCACCAGCAGCAGCATGAACTACAACAATATCGCCTGCTTTAACTTTGTAGGTTTTTTGAATAAGGTACTGAGCGGTCATTGCTTTAAAAAATACTGCGGCTGCAACCTCGTCAGATACGTTGCTTGGTACAGGTACCAGCTTATCTGCGGCGACGTTTCGAGCGCTTGCATATGCGCCGATACCAGCATTCATATACATCACACGGTCACCCACTTTGAGGCCCGTCACACCATCGCCCAAGGCCTCCACCACACCCACTGCCTCATGACCGAGGCCTGTAGGAAGATCGAGCGGATAGTAGCCAGAACGCTGATACACATCAATGAAGTTAAAACCAATGGCGGTCTGACGAATTTGGACCTCACCTTTGGCTGGAGGAGGCAACTCTTTATCAATCACCTTGATTACCTCGGCACCACCTAGTTCAGAAAGACTAACAACACGAGCTTTTGTCACGTTTCACCTTATTTATTATTGTTCAACAGAAAATCATACAGTAAGAGCATCTTCTTCAATCACGGCCCAGGTACTGTCACCTAACTTCTTCACGGCCATTGAATAAGTCCAGCCATCTGGAATGCCACAGCTCCACTCTTTAGGACCATTCTGAATCAGTACGTTGACTGCATTTCTGCTGTCGTAATACAAGTGATAAATTTTTCCATGAATGGGATTGAAGCTAAATTTTGCGCTGTGGACCATCTCGGTAGCATCGAGTCTTGCTTGCAAAGCACGCGCCTGCTTCATTAAAACTTCTGCCTGCTCCATAATGCGGTCGTACTCTAGCTTTGCATTTTGGCGTGCAACATTAACCGCTTTATCTTTTTCTTCAACTACCTTGATAGGGGCAAATACAGGGGCTCCAACTTCCATTGGATATTCAATCCCAGCATGTCTTGCTGGATCAGCATCTTCTATTCTCATTAAAACCCCTGCTTATCCCTAGGTGATGATTTACTTGATCAAGCCACAAGCAATGCGTGGCCCTGAATTTCCTGCTGGCTGAGACTTATAGTCATCTGGATCGCGATGCACTACAACTGAACGACCCACAACTCCAGTCGGACCTGTGTTGACTGCAAAACCATGCATTGTTGCTGAGTAAGTTGCGTTGCCGTTTGCGTCAGACTTGATATTGGGCATATCACCAGCATGATTCATACCACTATTAGGCATGCCATGAGCTTTAGTTTCTGGATTAAAGTGGCCGCCTGCACTTGTAGCATCTGGCGCAGAACAATCCCCTTTTTCATGAACATGAAAGCCTTGCTCAGAATTTGGCTTCAAGCCAGAAAATTTGCCGTTGACCAAAACATTGCTGCCTTGCCAGGTAAAAGTAACTTCACCCTTTGTATTCGATCCAGATCTGGACTCTAAATTTGCAGTTGCTTTTTGACCCGTACCTTGTTCCATTGATTGGCAGGCAACCAAAGTCAACATTCCCGCTACCGATAAACCGATCGCCACTAGTTTTAATTTTGTATTCATCATTTTCTCCATGGGTTTTTAGATTTTCCTGGAGTTCTGCGACCCCTCTCTTTGTGACACTTGTTGGAAAGTGTGACACAAATCCGGGGTATCTGCTTAGCGCTTATAAAAGCTTAAAGTAACCTCTCCGAGCTCAATGCCGAACTTGCTCATTTTGGCCTTATTCAACATCACCTTAGGGCTTACAAGGTACATCCAGTCATTAAATTGCACATGGTAAATCGTGCCGTCAACGGACAAGGCCAGGGTATAGGCCCAATTCAGTGCGTTACCAGCCAGATCACCCTGGGCATCGCCTACGACGTCATCTGCTCTACCAATATATTTTCCAGGAGACTGCTCTATCAAAGTCCAAATACGTTTTTGTTTAGTGCCATCTGAGTAATCAAAACTCTCATCCAGAGTGCCAACTTTTTTACCATCAACTACCTTCCAATCTGCTTTTATGAGGACGGTAAAGCGCTTCTTCACTTCACCACTGCGATCAGTAAAGATTCCATAGGCATCGATGGTTCCAGAAAAGTACTCGCTCAAATCTAATGCCGGTTTCTCATTGGCATATTGCCTAACACTCGGGCCTGAACAAGCAAGCAATAAGAGTGCACTTATTAGCGCCGCAAAAGACTTCAGAGAAAAATAGTGTTTCACTTAGCAGGCCTCATTAAAAAGTGGTGGCGGGCAACCTTGCCCTAGCAATTCATTGCGCAACTTAGGAGCGCTCGTTTTGGGATCTAACCAAATGCCAAAGAATGCTTTTGAAAACTCGACTCCGGGTATCTGAGCAACACGTTTGCCATCGTGATAAAAAATCGTCCCCTGTTTAGGCGTATAGATTGCCGTCAAGGTTTGGCCTGACTCAATATTGGGCAAAATAGTGGCAAGCTCCTTACCCCATGTTGTTACCTGGGCATCAGGAACGCCCATTTTTTTCATCTCGTCAGCAGTGCGATTGGCAATAGAGACGCCAGTAAATGATTTTTGATAGCGAATGTTAAGAGCAAACTCCGGGGAAGACGGCACACCTGAGCGATAAAAGGATGCATCATAAATATGAAAACCCAACCAATTTAATCTACCGCTACCCTGAAGCTTTGCAGGGTTTAATACGCTATCAATATAAGAAATATCTCGCGCAAAGCTATTGGAGGCTAAGAGAAAAATAGCTCCGCAGAAAATGAAAAGTTTCTTCAGCATATTCAAGATGCGCTCTTTGTGGAAGTAGCTTTCACTAAATAGAGGGCTACTGGACCAAATACATTAGATATAGCATGCCGGTTTTTAGCAAAGAATCGATATCCCACTTGCAATATGGGTTGCAATAACTTTCTAGAGAACATCCATGCTAAGAATGGGAGATTTGCCCTACGATATGCTTCAGGGAAAACAGTCACCCCTTGAATCAGGACCCCATTGGCATACTGCCCATACATAGCAGCCAAAGCTTGCTCACAGGAGATGCCAATTCTGTCAGAGTCAAAACGTTCAGAATTGATGTCCACAAAGTCGAGTAGACCGGCTTGATTTCTTCTGGATAAAAACAGAATTTCAGCCTGGCATAAAGGACAGGCGCCATCGTAAAAGAGAGTTAGTTTTTCTAGTGCATTCATGGCTCAGCAAGTTTAAGCCTTATTGAATAAACTGGCTGATAACAACACTATTAAGGGATCTCATGCAAAAAGAAGTTGCCTTAAACGTATTTGGAGAGCCATTAATCCCCTGTTCCTTTGATCCACTCACAGGCTTCTTTAGAGATGGATGCTGTAAAACCAATGAAGAAGATGTGGGTAGCCACTTAGTCTGTGCGGTTGTAACAAAAGAGTTTTTACAATTTAGCCTTGAAAAAGGAAATGATCTAATAACCCCAAGGCCAGAGTACCAATTCCCAGGGCTGGTTGCCGGAGATCAATGGTGCCTGTGCATTACTCGCTGGGTAGAGGCCGCCAATGCTCAATGCGCCCCGCTCATCAAGTTGGAGAGCACGCATATCAATGCTCTCGAAACGGTTTCCTTAGATGTCTTGCAGCAGTACGCGAGTGAAGTGTGAAGGCTTTTTATACAGATCATTTTGTATTACCCCTGCCGGCAGGGCACCGCTTCCCGATGGAGAAATACTCTCGACTCAGAGATCTAGTCAATACCATCGCTGACATCGAGTTGCTTGAAGCACCAGCTGCTAGTGATACCCAAATTCTGTATGCCCATGACCCCAACTACCTGATCAATATCATTGAAGGAAAGCTAAGCCCTCAGGAGCAAAGAGAAATTGGTTTTCCTTGGAGTGAAAAAATGGTTGAGCGCTCACGCCGCTCCGCAGGCGCCACTGTCGCTGCTGCAAAAACTGCACTTACAGAAGGAATTGCCGTCAATTTAGCTGGAGGCACTCATCATGCCTATCGTGATATGGGTAGCGGATTTTGCGTGTTTAATGACTCTGCTATTGCAGCACGCACCCTTCAAAAAGAAATCAATCCCAAGTTAAAGATTGCCATTATTGATTTGGATGTCCACCAGGGCAATGGCACAGCCTCTATTTTGCAAAATGATTCCTCAATTTTCACATTATCGATTCATGGTGAGAATAATTTCCCTTTTAAAAAAGAGCAAAGTGATCTTGATTTAGGACTTGCTGATGGATGCAATGACGAAACTTACTTAAGCTCGTTAGAGCAGTGTCTTGATGAGCTGAGCTCTCGCTTTAAAGCAGACTGTCTGATTTATCTTGCAGGAGCCGACCCTCACGAAGGTGATCGCCTAGGAAGGCTGAAGATTAGTACAGATGGCATGCGCTTAAGAGATGAAACTGTTTTTCAATATGCCCTAGATAGAAATCTACCTCTCGCTATGTCAATGGCAGGCGGCTATGGAAAAGAAATTGAATCTACTGTTGATATCCATTTTCAAACCATTAGAACCGCTCTGCAGTTTCAACAGCAGTGCAACTAGCTAGCTACTTACTTCTTGCTAGGACTCACCTTTGGGGTTGGGAGCTTGCTCATGCTTTCTATGCCCTTCTCAAAACTTGCATAGGAATCGTTCATTGCAGCACGTATCAATTCAAAATTTTGCAGGGCATTATTAAATGAAGTCTTGAATACCGACACATAAGCCTCAGTACCCATTGGCGCATTATTGGTTGCATCATTTACAAAATGAATTAGATCGGCTTTAGATTCCTGAATTAAACCTTCTGCGATCGCAGCCAATTCTTGATTACCGCTCTTCAGAACCTGCATCAGTTGCTGTTGATACTGAATTACTTCTTTGGCGGCATCTTGCAACACTTCTGCATGCACATATTCAAACGCAGCACGAGGATCTTGAGTCTGCATGAGCTCAGACACTCTTTTTTGAACTAGCTCAGCTAATTCCTGTGCTGCCTGTTGGTTAATTTTTGCTATGGCTTGGGCGCTTTCAGTGGCCACACGCCCTGCAGCCTTGGTGGCATCGATAGCCCTTTGCTGACCAGGCATAGCACTCATATCAAATGGATTTTTGCTCATATCAACCCCTTAAGTAGTGATCACTAATATCAATCTACTCTGCTTATAGGAGCTTTCTATAGAGGAATACCAGTAGAAACAGGGGTAGACCTCAAATATTATCCAGCTGAATGCCTAGGCAATAGCAAAAGTAATAGGTTCGCCAATGAACGAGACATTTGCTTCATCGGGCCTGGTGGTGATGTAGGAAAAAATACAGGCGGCAACAATGCACAGTACGCCAACCCCTAAAATCCAAGATCTCGAATTCTTACTCAAATGCCCCCCTTAGAATGCTATAGACATCTATCGCACTGATACCTCAATGATTTATTTTAACTTGCAATAAAATCAATACCATCTTCTATCCCAATTCGAAGGAATATAAATGAGTTTGATTGATAAGCTGCAGTGGCGCTATGCCACTAAAAAAATGGATCCAGCAAAAGCGGTTCCCCCAGAAAAAGTGGATCAAATTCTGGAAGCAATTCGTTTGACAGCTAGCTCTAGTGGTTTACAGCCATATGAAGTGCTAGTGATCACCAATAAAGAGGTCCGGGAGCAAATCAAGCCGATTGCTAACGGCCAATCTCAAATTACTGACTGCTCGCACCTGCTTGTTTTTGCAGCCTGGGATACTTACACCGCAGAGCGCATTAACAACGCCTTTGATATGACAGAAAAAAACCGTAACTTCACTAGCGAATCCGGAACAGCTTATCGCCAAATGCTATTGAAGGCTTACCCAGCTAGAGATGCGGAAGTTAATTTCACACATGCTGCAAAACAAGCCTATATTGGCCTTGGCACTGCACTCATTGCGGCAGCCTATGAACAAGTCGATAGCACGCCAATGGAGGGATTTGATCCACAAGCACTCGACACCATTCTGAACCTCAAAGATAAAGGTTTGCGTAGCGTGGTCTTACTACCATTGGGATATAGAAAAGCTGATGAAGATTGGTTGCTTAATCTGAAAAAAGTTAGAAGAGCTAAAGAGAATTTTATTAGCTGGATTAAATAAGTATCAGCATATGAAACCAACTATCAAAATTGACTTTGTATCCGATATTGCCTGCCCCTGGTGTGCCGTAGGGCTAGGCAATCTCAATCAAGCAATTGCACAGCTGAGTGACAAAGCCAATTTTGAGGTGCACTTCCGCCCTTTTGAGCTCAATCCCTCTATGCCTTATGGGGGCCAAGATGCAATTGAACATCTCACGCAAAAATACGGCTTAACTGAGGAGCAGGTCAAAGCCAATCAAGCTAATATTCGCGCTAAAGCATTAGAAGCAGGGTTTGCATTTCATCCAGAAGGTCGTAAACGGGTTTACAACACCTTTCATTCTCATCGGCTTTTATCTTGGGCCGCAAAAGAATATGGTCTAAAGCAGCAAGCAGCCTTAAAAGTGGAATTGCTGAACACCTACTTTTGTCTTGCAGTCAATTTAGATGATCAGAAAAACTTACTAGATGCCGTAGCTCGAGCTGGCCTAGATGCCGAAAGAGCAAGAGAGATTTTAAATGGGGCTGAATTTGCTAATGAAGTACGGCAGGAAGAAGTCACCTATACAAATGCCGGGATCAACTCTGTTCCCTCAATCATTCTGAATGATCAATATCTTCTACAGGGCGCCCAACCTCCTGAATCATTCATAGAGGCATTTGAGCAACTCATGCAAAAGAGCTAAAAAGACAAATCTAGCTCTCGTCACTTAATAAGTGGCCAGTCTTCACAAAAATAGTACAGCCCTCTTTACTAAAAGGCTGATGAAGACTGAGGTGCGGGCTTCTAATCCATGATCCAGCAGGATAGCGTCCGTGCTCATCCTCAAAGACCCCGTCCACTACAAAAATTTCCTCGCCCCCATAATGCTTGTGCGGATTAAAGTAAGTCTGAGGCGCCCACCTCACTAGGGTGGATCCCGTTCCTTGTCGCATCAAGGGCATTACCGTCAAACCAGGAACCATTCCCTGAAACCACTCTGCGGAGTGAGTATCTACAATCTCTCGCTCCATTTGCTCTGATCCAAGATGCCGCAACTTTACAAAGAGAGTGCAGCCCTCTTCACTAAAAGGCGCATGAGACGAGCCAGGAGGATTCATGAGGTAGGTACCCGCAGGATAGCTTCCAGTCTCATCACTAAATACACCATCTAAAACAAAAATTTCCTCACCGTATTCATGAAGATGTGGCGCAAATCTTGCGCCTGCTTGATAGCGAACAATCGAGGTTGCCTTAGCGATTTCATCACCCATACGATCAAGCATGCGTCTCTCAACACCTAATGAGGGGCTAGAGATCCAGGGAAGATCATGGTGGTTAAGGACTACACGCTGACTGTAGTCAGAATTAATGTTCATTGGGCAGGTATTGATTGTTATTCATAGTTTTACATAAGAATACCAATGGAATGAAATCGGCATCCCAAAAGACAAAACACCGGTCACCCCGATAAACCCATCAGGACTTGAGCCTAGGGCCAAGGGATTTTTTGAGCAACCATATAACAGCTCGTTGCTCAAAAAATAACTTTTACCCTCACCAAAAAATTATTGGGCTATTTTCAAATTATCGACAACTGCTGCCAAGAAATCCAAGTCATCAATTGCTTGTTTACCAACAGGTTTTGAGCGAGCACCTAAGCCCACAATCACGATATTATTTGCTGGATTGATATAGAGATATTGGCCGTGAATACCTCTACCCATAAAAACACTCTCGTGAACTTTTCCAGCCTCAGGCTTTACAGTCCACCACTGATAACCATATCCATTTTTACCAGTAACTCCCGTAATAGGTTTAGCACTTCCAGCATCGGCAAGCCACCCATCAGGAACAATACTCTGACCATTGACTTTTGCTCCATCTAAAATGAATTGACCAAAGCGGCCAAAGTCACGTAACACCGCCAAAATTCCACTGCCACCAACCTCATGCCCCCCAGGAGAATCTAGCCACCACAAACCATTCGCTTGCATACCAACGGGTATCCAGATTTTTTTCGATAAATAATCTGCAAGCGGTATCTTGGTAGCAGCCTGCACGACCTCACCAATTAAAACTGTCTCACCCGTGCTGTAGTTAAAGTTTTTACCGGGCTCAGATGCCTTTGAAAGCGTTTTCATCACATCAAAGATTGCACCTTGCTTATTGCTAGCAATCTGAAGCTCTAATAACTTGCGACGATCAGATGATGGATCGGTATAGGTCTCGTTCCACTTCACACCCGAAGCCATCATTAGCAAATCCCGTACCGATACACCCTCGTATGCACTTCCGGCCAATTGGGGGAGGTACTTAGTTACAGGATCATTGAGGCTAGTGATGTAACCATCCTTAATGGCAGCGCCAACCAGCGTGGACACAAATGACTTGGCTACTGACATTGACATCCAGCGAGTATTTACTGTTACACCAAAGTCGTAATGCTCATACGCAATCTTGCCATCTTTTAGAACCAATAAGCCCACCATTCGATTCAGCGCGACATAATCGGGCAAATCATATGTTTTACCTTCCGAGGTAAATTTCAATGAAGTCAATTGTTGGGGACTTTGAAGTAAGGGTGATGGTTTACCGCCAGCCTTAATAACGCGCGTAGGGAAAATTTTCTCAGTTTGACTATAGGTACGAACGGCTTTATCTGGATAAAGAGAGCCATCGTAGATATCCCTTGCGCCGCCAATATCTGCAGTACTGGGTTGAGCATTTAGTCCTGTACAAAAAGATGTGACTAAAACTATCGCCAAAAATTTAATTTTCCACATTTGCTAGTTTTCTAATTTTGAGTTGAATAAATGCATCGAAAGATAAGACCTCTTTGCTTATAGCAAAGAGGTGCCAAATCAATTCAATAAACTATACGCCCAGAGCTCTGCCATCACTCCTTGGATCATGTGCACCAGTAATTTTTTTAGCTTGGTAGTCAATCACAATTGCGCCTGGGTGTCCTGCTAATGGGCTTTGCGCTGCAATTTCACTCATTTCATGACCACGTTTTCCAAGCTCGACAAATACTTCTTGCCCAGCATCTTTTTCAAGCTTTAAAGAATCCCTAGTATCTGAGAAAGTTTTCCCCAATAAGAAGCGTGGTTTTGCCAGCGCTGTTAATGGATCCATCTTATAGTCAATCAATCTAGTTAATACAGCTGCTAATGTCTGCGGTTGACCATCCGCTCCTTGCGTGCCATAAAGAATCGCTGGCTTTCCATCTTTGATATACATTCCCGGGTTTAAGGTATGGAATGGACGCTTGCCAGACTCAAGACGATTCGGTGATTTTGGATCCAAGTTAAAAGAGGCACCACGATTGTGCCAAAGCATTCCAGTATCCCCAACTTGCACCCCGCTACCCCAGTCGAAATAAACAGTAGTGAGCATAGAAGCACAGTTACCCTTGCTGTCTACTGCTGCCAAAAATACCGTATCGCCGTTTTTGTAAACATATGGCCAGGGCATAGCAGTTTCCATTTGAATCTTCTTGGCTTGCTGATCTAGGTAAGCATTAGATAGCAGTCTTTGAGTTGGAACATCTACAAATTTTGGATCAGCTACATATTTATTGCGATCGATGAATGCTAATTTAACGGCTTCAACTAATAGATGATAGTAATCAGGGCTTCCCTCAGGAATTTTTGAAAGATCAAATCTCTCTAAAATTCCCATAATCTCTAAAGTAGTGATCGCCTGGGTTGGAGGTTGATTGCCCAATAGGGTTCCGCCACGATACGCAACACTTAAAGGTGGTTCTATTTGGGCCTGAGTTAATGCAAGGTCTTGTGCCGTTAATGGCGATCCCGCATCTTTTAAACCTTTAGCCAAGATGGCTGCTAGCTTTCCTTCATAAAAATCACGATGTCCTCGCTCAGCAATCATTTCAATGGTCTTAGCAAGTTTGGGCTGCTTAAATATCTGACCGACTGTTGGCACCTTTCCATCAATCAAATATCCAGACTCAACTCCGGGCAATGATCCCATTTCTTTTAGACGAAAATTGAGCCAAAAGACTTCTGAAGCAGAAACGGGGAACCCATCTTTTGCTAGCTTAATAGCAGGTGACAACAATGAGGCCCAAGATTTATTACCCCTGAGATCTTTTTTACTAATTTCATAGGCTTTACCTAAGGTGTCGACATAGGCGGCACTTGTCAGCATTGATTTTGGCCCGCGAACTGGAATACTTCCCGAGTAAGAGCTGATGTCTTGCGGCGCCTGCCCGATGCCTGAAATTGTTTGTGCCTTTCCATTGGCATCGCTAATAATCATGAATGCATCGCCGCCATATCCTGAAAAATGTGGATAGGTAACTGATAGGCAGGATGAAATCGCAATAACCGCTTCAATTGCATTTCCCCCTGATTGAAGTACTTTCAGGCCCGCTTCTGTTGCCAACTCATGGGGGCTGGTCACCATTCCCTTGCTGGAAGTAGCTAGCGCACTTTTTGATGTGGACTGAGCTAATGCAAAGTTGGGTATTAAAGGTGCTATTGCCGCCATGCTCGAAGCCTGAATAAAGCCACGGCGCATTTGCGAAGATGGATTAAGTTTCTTATTTGTCATTGCTTGTCCCCATATTTTTTTATTTGAATAACTGCAAACCCATCCTAAAGCAGGGGGCCCCAATTTAGTGCAGAATTAATGGAAAGTACTTACAAGAGAAGTTGAGGGGGCAATAAAAATTAGAACTTCTAGAATTCGATTACTGAAGCTTACTTTTTTCATTTAAGAGTTGATGGACTTGATGCCGACTCTATTCGGAAGTTAGTGAAAACCCTAGATTAAGAGAGCATGGAATAAATTCACACCTGTATTTATGAAGTTTGCTAATAATTCTAAAAATATCATAGGGGACACAAGTGAAAATTAAGCATCTGATAGTAATCAGTCTATTTTGTGCAATGCCGCTTAAGGCTGCCATCGCACAAAATCTTCCAACAGTTAAATTCATTGCTACTGGCGGCACAATTGCAATGAAAATTGACCCAATCAAAAATGCACCGGTTCCTGCAATTAATGGGGATGACTTACTTGCTGCCGCTCCAGAGGTCGGCAAATACGCCAAAATTGAAGTAAGCAATATTTCCAACGTTCCTTCAGACTACATGAATCCTGAGCGATGGGTGAGCCTTACAAAAGCAGTTCAAGAGGCTCTTGAACGCTCTGATGTAGCTGGCGTCATTGTTTCTCACGGCACAGATACATTAGAAGAGACCGCGTTTTGGCTCGATTTAACAATTAAGTCCAATAAGCCAGTTGTCTTAATTGGAGCCCAAAGAAATGCATCAGTGTCAGATTTTGATGGTCCAAGAAATCTCACAAACGCCGTCCGTATCGTCGTCGATAAACAGTCTGAAGGTAAAGGCGTGTTACTGGCAATGAATAACCAAATTAATTCAGCTAGATACGTTACTAAAACTCATACCGCCAATGTAGAAACATTTAACTCTGGAATCTTTGGAATTATTGGCGAGGTATATCCTGATCGCATTTTTTATGCTTACAACCCTATTAGACGTCAGCACATAAAACTGAAGACTGACAAAATGCCAACTGTAGACATCGTTCCAATGTATGGTGGCGCCGATGGGGTTGCGCTAAAAGCATCTGTAGATCGCGGAGCTGATGGCATCGTAGTTCAGGCTCTAGGGATGGGCAATATGAATGAGTCAATGTATGAGGGCGTTAAATATGCCATCTCAAAAAATATTCCCGTTGTTATTTCCACTCGAGTTCTTAACGGTAGAGTTATGGGAAGTTATGGGTTTGTGGGTGGAGGCAAAACCACTGTTGATGCAGGTGCAGTAATGGCAGATGATCTCCGCGCTCAAAAAGCCCGAATTCTCTTGATGTTATTGTTACAGCAAGGCACCAAGGATCAAAAATCTTTACAACAAGCCTTCGACAAATAATTTAGGAAGGCTTTTTAGCACTTATTAATCATGCTGCTAATGTAAAAATGCCAACCTAAGGGTTGGCATTTTTATTTCTGGTGGGCACACCAGGACTTAGGCCTAGGACCAAAGGATTGGGAGAGAAAAGCTTCCAACTAGACCCCTAAGGCAAGAGGCTACGGGCAGTCATTAGCGTTACATGGGTAAATGTGCAGTGGGCTTACACTTAGAAGTCACTGTAATCCATGACCACACTACTCAAAAGATCTTTATGCAATTACTGCCAACTCCTTTTCGCGCTCTAGTCATTGGCTCTTCCGGAACTATCGGAATGGCTTTTGTAGATCTGCTGAAAAAGAATCCTGCCTGCTCAGAGGTAATAGGCATTCATCGTCAATCAGAGTTCCCAATTGACTATCAACATTTTGAATCCATTGAATCTAGTGCTAATGCGCTTGCTCAGATGGCACCTTTTCAACTGATTATCAATGCCGTTGGGGTTTTGCATACGAGCAACTGGATGCCAGAAAAGAGGCTAGATGATCTCAATGCCGAACAACTGATGGAGCTTATGAGCATTAATGCCATTGGTCCGGCGCTAACCATTCGTCATTTCTCCAAATTACTGGATCCCAAAAATAGCATTATGGTGACCCTATCAGCTAAAGTTGGCAGCATTGAAGATAACCGTCTTGGCGGGTGGTACAGCTATCGCAGCTCAAAGGCAGCTCTGAATATGCTTTTGAAAACGGCATCTATCGAGTGGGCTCGCACAAAACCGAATACTGCCTTAATCGCAATGCATCCTGGCACAGTGAACTCTAGACTCTCCAAACCCTTTCGTGGAGAGCAAATTGGCAGGCCTGCAGACCAAGCGGTAACCGATATGTTTAAGGTAATTGAAAATCTCCAGAAAGAAGATTCAGGAAGCTTTATATCGTATTCAGGTGAAAAGCTACCTTGGTAACAAACTGATCGCTAATTGATATGAATCACTTGGTTTTTATATCGTCCTGCTAGCGCTTTTTTAACGATCTTATAGATATCTAAATCAAATTCGACATCACCGGTGCTTTTCAGTTCAGATAACTCATCTGCGTTAATAGCAGTCCCTAGGTAGCACCACTTATCCAGGACAATCATTTCGCCACCATCATCAATCGCAATTGGACCCTCATAAGGCCAAACTTGCACCTTATACAGATTCATTGCAGTTTGAAGCTGCAGGTTATACATCTTGGCAGACATGGCGCCAATACATGCTCCGCTACATTGCTTTAACTGATATCCAAAACAGGGCTTTCCTTCTGCGCCCTTTTCTAGCCCCAACAGCACTTCGCATAAGCGATACTTTTTAGCAACTGCTTTGAGATAAGAGTGCGCCTCTCTTTTGCTATAAAACAGGCCATATAAGTTATCTTGAAGGCCAGGTAGCAAATCTTTCTGATTAACTAGTGCTGGCACTAGCATTCCTGCAGAGTTTTGTTCTAGACTCCAGGCACACAGATCCTTAGAGCGACGAAGCTTGATATTCATACTGGGCATGCGCTCTTTAATGAGCTGAGACTCCAGAATTAAGGCTCCCAGCTCGCCACTGGTTTCTATCCAGTCAATGTCCCTGACCTGTAAAGAGAGTTTCATTTCTTTGCGCTGTGTAAGCGAACCCTGAAAATGGCCCATCACCCTGCTTCGCAAAGAAATACTTTTTCCAATATACAAAGGGCTCTTGTTTTCGCCATAAAAAATATAGCAGCCTGGCGCATCTGGGATTGAGTCAATCAATTCCTGATCAATATTGGACGGCAAGCTTGCATTACCAATTAATTGATTGACGGCTTCAACTAATCGCTCTCTACCAACTGTTTTTTCACATACTTGCCAAAATTGAAGTAATAAATCAGCATCGCCAAGCGCCCTATGCCTTGCACTGACAACTAGGTCATGAGACTGAATAATGGTATCGAGGCTATGACGCGCTTGATTCGGAAACAATAATCTTGATAGTTTTACTGTACATAAGACCTTGGGCTTGAAATCAATTCCAAGCCTTTTGAGAGATGCTTTGATGAAGCCATAATCAAATCTTGCGTTATGCGCTACAAAGATTTTACCTTCGAGCTCTTCTTTAATTTCTCTAGCAAGCTCCTCAAAAGTCGGCTGACCAGCTACCATTTTCGGGGATATGCCAGTTAGCCTTTGGATATTTTGAGGAATGTAGACCTGGGGATTAATTAATCTTTCCCAAACGCTAATCTGATTATCTGCAAGCGTTTTAATCCCAATCTCAGTAATACGATCCCGCTCGAAATGGGATCCTGTAGTTTCAATATCAACAAAAGCAAGCTTGGGATATTGAATGGTTTGCTGATTCATAAAAATTCAATATTGATGAGCAATCAGGCCGGCTACGTGGGCACAATTGCAATCATTGCCTGATTTTAGCTAGGGTTACGATGCAAGTAGTTAGCAAAGTCAAATACGGAGTTAGGCCCACGTGGAACTTCCGCTACTTTCTTAAATTCAGCCTTCACAACATACTGAATCTCGCCTCGTTGTTTCTTCTCTTTCTTTGGATCCAAGGGAATATATGACTTACGTTCTGGTGCTTTTTTAGCCTCACTAAAACTTGGAACATAATCTTTAATGGTCGATGCAAGGGATACGTTTTCCATGCAACTCAACATATAAGCTTCAAGAGACTGATAAAGATCTTTAGCAATATCCGATAGCTCAACCTTGCGCTTTTTGATTAAATTCATTGCAAGCACGATGTCTTTAATGGTGATGATGCGAGGGTCTTTAGAGAGTTGATAACCGCCTGTTCGCCCCTTCACCGCAAAGACGATCCCAGACTCCCTCAAGGGGCGTAATAGGAGCTCAATACGGCTAATGGACAAATGCTGCCTCTTGGCTATCTCAGGGACCGGCACAAGCTGACCATTGCCTGAATGACTAGCTATATCAACCAAGGTATTGAGTGCTGTTTTGACTGCTTTTGTAATTTCCATGGCTCTTTTAGCGAAAAAATTAGATTGGGACTAGTATGAAACCGAATCCAATATCTTGCTGCAGCGCACTACTTAACCCTCTTTATCACATGGTTGAAGCCACCCAAACTCACCACCCCCTTGCGTATCGACTACTTAGGCTAATCGCCTACCTTTTGGCAGGCGGCATTCTCGCGCAAGCCTTCAGTTGTGGTCTTATCTATTTTTTAATTTATGACTCTCAAGCGGCAGGCATGCTAGCCCACATGATGATTCAACATCTCTCTTATTTTTTCTTAGGAGGCATATTTGTCATTATAAGCGTTTCCAATATTCTCATTAAAAGGGGTGTATCCCATTTAAGAGTGATCCGCTTTCCATCGCTCACTGTATTTTTAGCAATTGCTACTACAAGCTTTCTACTGATACCCCGTATGGATTACTTACGAGAAACTGCCCTAATAGATGGTATGCCAGTCTTACTCTCTCCTTTTGCAAATTACTTTGCAATACTCAATGCGATTACGCTGCTACTACTGACTACCCAGATTATTTTTAGTGCCATCATAGCGTGGCGCTTAAGCGATACTCAATTAACCCAAGTGGCGTCTAACTGAAGCAATCAATGGAATCTGTTGTTCAGGCCTGACAAACTGTCCAAGCTCAACTCGTAAATCAGATTGAGCAATAAAGAAGGTTTTTGAACCCTCAATGGGCGGCTCGATCTTCGCCCATTGGGCATTAAATTCATAAACCTTTTCTCTATAGCCTATGAATTTTTTGACCAAAAGACGCTTGCCTTCAATTTCAATCGTTTCACAATCTAAGGCATGTCTACAGTAGATTAAAAATCCAATGGTTACTGCGGTTAATTCCAGAGTTGTGAAAATCGGAATCATCCAGACTCCAGCTAAAAAGAAGCCTACCCCCACTATTAAGGAGAGACATACTAGGGCAATATAAAACTGGAGCAGTTGCTTCGGTGTCAGCGCACAGTTTCTACGCATTTGCCAAGTCTTCATGCCAAACCCGTTTACCTATAAATTAATGAGTGCTTTTGCGCTCTTGGGATTTGGCCAACTGATCAGCACTTCTTTGCTGGAAATCGACCATACTGTGATAACCCATTTGGTAGCAAGGGCAATGTTTCCCTAGAATCCAGCGAGCAAGCTTCACACGAAATTTTTGAATCATTTACATCTCCTAGTATTGAGCTTTAAATGTAAACGCAAATGGGGTTTGGTGCTGGCCGAAAGCATAAAAGTGGGGCATTTAGCACTGATTTGGTGTCAGCAAAGATGGGATAAATCCATTACATTGAATACATGACTAATTCGACCTCCATCACTCGTAAATTGCCTTTATTCCCACTGGGTACCGTACTTTTTCCAGATGGCGTTATCGCTCTCAAGATTTTTGAAGCACGCTATCTCGACATGATTAAGCAATGCCTACGTGAAAAGACAGAATTTGGCATCGTGAGCATCATTAAAAATACCGACACTAGTGATGAAGACATTTCTCAATCATTTTCCAAGATCGGCACGCTAGCTCAAATTGAGGATTTTGACCCTGTTCAGCCAGCACTTTATATGACCAAGTCATTTGGTACGCAGCGCTTTAAGCTATTAAGCTCCAGTCAGGAAGCTAGCGGTCTTTGGATCGGCGAAGTCGAGCTTTTGGAAAACGATCCACTCATGCCCATTCCGCAAGAACATCAAGGCGTGGCTAAATTACTCGATCAAATTATTTCCGTCATTCAAAGTGAAGATTTATTAGGAGAGGCGCCTTTTAAGAAGCCCTTTAAGGTAGATGATTGTGGATGGGTATCCAATCGCCTAGCAGAGCTACTACCGATCTCTCTTGCCCAAAAAAATCATTTGCTAGCCCAAACCAATCCGCGCATTAGACTGGATCTGATTACTGAAATTATCGAAGATGACGATTTAAGAAATCTTATGATGCATTGAAGCCATGCTTGATGAGTTGATCCGTAAAACAATTCGAGAAATGGTTGGGGGCAGCGGTCCACCAGTTGCCTTCTTAACTCCACCAGGAGATCGAGGATTATTCGGCCCTGAGTCAGTTGCCTGGAAAATTCATGCAGATTTTATTTCCATGATGATTGGCGGCATAAGTTCGCTGATTTTGCAGGCCTTACACCCACAAGCTTTAGCTGGGGTATGGGATCACTCCACTTTCAGAGAAGATCTAAAGGGTCGCCTTGGTAGAACTGCGTTTTTTATTGCGGCAACGACCTACGGCCCCACTGAGATGGCAAATAACATCATCACTAAGGTCAATCAGATTCATACCAAAATCACCGGCTTCGATGAATTTGGTAAACCGTATTCAGCTACAGATCCTCATTTGCTTGCTTGGGTCCATCTCACGGAGACGCGCAGCTTCATCAACTCATTTGAAGACTATCGCAAAGAAACAATCAGCCCAAAAGAGAAAGATCAATATTTTTTAGAGATGAGCTCCCTAGGAGAAAGAATGGGTGCTACGAACCTTCCAAGCACTTATGCCGCTACCGAGAAAGCCATTCAAGCTTATATACCAGAGCTCTATTTTGGGGAGCGTGCTAAGAGCATTATTGATTTACTTGACAACTTCCCGAGCAATTTAACAGCCAAGCCATTTATCAAACTCATTAGTCGTGCCGGTTTTCTCAATCTTCCCGACTGGGCATACCCGATGATTGGTAAGTCCACGCCAAGTTACTTTGAGCGCATGGCAGTCAAAAAAAGTATTGATTTAATTGCAATCCCGGTGCGTGAGGCTCTTAAAAATGGGGTGGCCGCCCACTCCTTACGGAGAGTTTACGGATAAGCTTGAGAAATTAATCGGCTCTCGAAGTAATTTTCATTTGCAGAAGATTTAGCCAAGAAAGCCTGGCTGAGAGCAAAGACTAAGACTCAGGCTTAGTTTTGTCAGGATCTTGCTCTACATTCTTGAGGACGCTTGGCTTTAAATTTAAAGCAGGTGCCGCCATTTTTTCACCATCCCAAACTTGGCCGCACCAACACTCACCAGCATCATTAATGATGCAGACACCAGATCCACAGCAGCGTTTATCTGGGGATTTCATAATTAAGCCCTTATCAATTCAAGATTGGATATTAAGGCTATTCTAGAGTTTTTATTGATTCAGTGTTGACCTATCATTTGCATCATGAAGCAAACCTCTTTATTTGAAACAATTCCATCCCAATATAGGCAAAACTATTTACCTAAGGATGGGTCTGCTTACTACCATGCAGAATGGATGAGTGGGCCAGATAGCGCTAACTTGATGAATCAACTCAAGAATTCACTGCAATGGGAAGCAGATCAGCTATTCATGTTCGGCAAGCAAGTGGTTACACGCCGTCAAGTGGCTTGGGTTGGAGATGCAAACTGCACTTATACCTACTCTGGCGTCAAAAAACATGCTCAGCCGTGGATTCCAGAGTTACTAGCAGTGAAAGCGCAAATGGAGAAGCTTGCCCAAGCAGAATTTAATTCCTGCTTACTTAATCTTTATCATGATGGAAAAGATGGAATGGGTTGGCACAGCGATAATGAAAAAGAGTTAGACGCGAACAGCCCCATTGCCTCGCTAAGTCTTGGTGCCACCCGCAAATTCGCATTTAGACACAAGACTGATAAAACAACCATCTCCCTGCCCTTAGAAAATGGTAGCGCCCTTGTGATGAATGCACCAACTCAGCAATTTTGGCAGCATGCCTTGCTCAAAACAACAGCCATTCACACAGCTCGTATTAATTTAACTTTTAGAAAAATTAATCATCACTATGACAACTAACGCATGTATTGAACTAAAAGATCTTAAGCTCCAGACACAAATTGGAACCTATGGACCCGGCGCAATCATTCCCAAGCAACACTTATTGGATTTAACCCTGTGGATTGACGAAAAACTCGTCTTAATTACAAAAGATGTCATGGAGAGTGTGTTTGACTATGACCCATTAGTCGTCGACATCAACCGAATTGCAGGTGATGGCCACTATGAAACTCAAGAAAGACTCATGACCCGTATCATTCAGGCTTGCTCACAATATCCTGAAATTCAATCTCTTGAAATCAACCTCAGAAAATCACCAGTCAGCGCGGGCTCTGGCTCACTCGGCGTCAGACTCTCAGTGAATCAAACTACTTTGAATAATTTAAGAGCCTCTAAGCTTTCATCGTAAATAAGCCCTAATGAGACTCAAAATATCATCGTAGAGCTGCCTAAGCGTTTTAAAGAATTTCATCAATCATGATTTTAAGGGCCGGTTTTACTGGCTATCCCTTAATGCGATTAGTAAAGGGTGGTCCTTCGGAAACTCCACATCTTCAATTGCAGCGCTAACTTCTGGCAGGGTTTCAGCCATCTCTTCACTTCCCTGAAACACCATTGTCCACTTACTAAAGCTTCGCTCACTGATTTGTTTTGACTCTATTAAGTGAACATTTTTATGGCGGTCATCCTTTTGGATTTTTTGCCACAAGGCATTGATATCCTTTTCGAGCCCCTCAATAACTTGCCCAAACTTATTGTTCTCATAAATAAGCGCGCCAGTAATCCCTAAGGCCTGGTTATTAGAATAGGAGTGGTATAAGAGCCTCATCAAGCCCAAGAACGACATATTTTGAGCTGGCTCACTCACATAAGTTAGTTCAATTAGCTGAGACATGAACTAATAATAGAGATACCCCATGTCAATTGCTCTAGGCGTTTACCCGCGCGTCCGATCAAGCAAGCCCCAAATGACAAAACCCTCACCATTTCTGATGAGGGTTTTCTTTTCTGGTGGGCCCACCAGGACTTGAACCTGGGACCAAAGGATTATGAGTCCTCTGCTCTAACCAACTGAGCTATGGGCCCGCTAATCCTTCGATCAATCCTCCTCAAGGAAGGTCTTGAGTTTGTCGCTGCGGCTTGGATGACGCATCTTTCTCAAGGCTTTGGCTTCAATCTGACGAATACGCTCACGTGTTACGTCAAACTGTTTACCCACTTCTTCGAGAGTATGGTCTGTGCTCATTTCAACACCAAAGCGCATGCGCAGTACTTTTGCTTCACGTGGTGTTAATGAGTCCAGAACATCTTTAACAACGTCACGCATCGATTCATGTAAGGCTGCTTCAGCTGGGGCCAAGGTATTGCCGTCTTCAATGAAATCACCTAAATGAGAATCTTCATCGTCACCGATTGGCGTCTCCATGGAGATTGGCTCTTTAGCAATCTTCATGATCTTACGAATCTTATCCTCCGGAATCTCCATCTTCAGCGCCAAAGTTGCAGCATCTGGCTCATGACCAGTTTCTTGCAAGATCTGACGGCTGATACGGTTCATCTTGTTGATCGTCTCAATCATATGAACTGGAATACGGATCGTACGTGCTTGGTCAGCAATAGAACGGGTAATTGCCTGACGGATCCACCAAGTTGCATAGGTAGAGAACTTATAGCCACGACGGTATTCAAACTTATCTACCGCCTTCATCAAACCGATATTGCCTTCTTGAATCAAATCCAAGAACTGCAAACCACGGTTGGTGTATTTCTTGGCAATAGAGATTACTAGGCGCAAGTTGGCTACAGTCATCTCGCGCTTTGCCTCGCGGGCACGCTTCTCGCCAGCGATCATCTGCTTATTGACTTCTTTTAACTCAGGCAACGGAATGACGACATTCTTCTGAATATCGATCAATTTCTGCTGAAGTTCCTGAATCGCAGGTACGTTACGTTGCAAAAGCGCGCTATATGGCTTGTTCTCTTTGAGTAACTTATCAGTCCAAGTCAAATTCATGGACATCTTAGGAAACTCTTTTAATACTTCACCACGATTAACGCCAACTTTGTCTACCAATAAGCTCACGATACCGCGCTCAAGCTTCCATACTTGGTCAACTTGGGAACGCATGGTGTCGCATAACTTCTCAACACTTTTCGCGGTTAAGCGGAAACCGAGTAACTCGCCACGAATCAGATCTTGTGCCTTGATATACGCTGGGCAGTTATAGCCGTCTTTATCAAAGGCACGGCGCATTTTGTCGGCTTGGGTACGAACAATGGCAAATTTCTCGAGAGAGATTTGTTTTAGTTCTTCAAGCTGCTTCGCATTCGCTGTTGCAGCACCACCACCGCCACCACCTTCATCTTCACCTTCTTCATCACCCTCTTCTGCATCGGGATCAATCTCTGGCTCATCAGGGCCCAACTTAATATCTTCTGCGTTTGGATCTACTAAACCATCCACAAACTGGTCGATCTCCATCTCGCCACTAGCAATCTTGTCTACGTTAGCAAGAATTTCAGCGATAGTGACTGGGCAAGCAGCCAAGGCCATCACCATATCCTTGAGACCCGCTTCAATCTTCTTCGCAATAACGATCTCGCCTTCGCGAGTCAGCAAATCTACAGTACCCATCTCACGCATATACATGCGGACTGGATCGGTAGTACGACCGAATTCTGAATCAACCGTAGAAAGTGCTGCTTCAGCCTCTTCCTCAGCCTCTTCTTCTGAAGCTGCTGCGGCAGTGTTGTCAGACAGAATTAGTGTCTCTGCATCTGGCGCCTGCTCATAAACAGTAATACCAATGTCATTTAACAAGCTGATCAAGGTTTCTAATGCATCAGCATCAGATAACTCATCAGACATGACGTCATTCATCTCGCCATGGGTCAAGTAACCCTTAGACATACCCATCTTGATCAAGGTCTTCAAGCGCGCACGACGTAATTCTTGTTGCTCTTCAGTACCTAATTGCTGAGCAGCAAACTCTTTTAAGAGCGCCTTCTCTTTTGCTTTGCGCTCACGTGCTTTTTGACGATCCGTTAAGACTGGCTCAGCGCCATCAGCAGGAACTTCAGCCTTGGCCTTGCGACCACGCTTTTTCTCTTCCTCAACCACTGGAGCAGCAACTTCAACTACCTTCGCTTTTTTGCCTTTGATCTCTTCTACTTTTGGTGCCGCTGTCGCTTTACCTTTTTTTGGTGGCTCAACCTTAACTGTTTTTGCAGGAGCAGACTTTGCAGCAACTTTCACTGGCTTTGCTGCTGCCTTAGTTGGAGTCTTAACTGGAGCCTTAACTGGTTTAGCAACTACCTTTTTCGCTACTGGTTTTGCAACAGCCTTAGATGCTGATTTAGGTGCTGATTTAGGCGCTGGTTTAGCAGCCTTCACGGGTTTGGCTGCTACTTTTTTAGCTACTGGTTTAGTAACAGCCTTTTTTGCAACCGGTTTAACTGGAGTCTTTGCTTTAGGCGCTGGTTTAGCAGCCTTCACTGGTTTGGCGACTTTTTTTGCAACAGGCTTCGCTGGGGCTTTAGGTTTGGTCTTCACCACTGGTTTAGCTAGGGCTTTCGCTTTGGACTTAGCTGCTGGTTTACTTGCTGGCTTAGCTGGTTTTTTGATCTTAGTATTAGGCATTTATTAGCACTTACTCACATTACTGTTATTGATATCGACTGATTAAGTACAGCCCCGTAGTCCACTTGCCCAAAATTTCATCAAAATAAAGCGCAAGTAGCTGAATTAATTCATTTTTTTCTTGGGAACAGAGGATTATAGTCGATTGCGACTTTTTTAGCCCTAATTTGCCTAAAAATAAGGGCTAATTTCAGGTATTTCTGGGGCTGTTTGGGTAAATTCTTAGGAGAACTTCAGTTTCTCGCCCAATTCTCGATATCTAGCCCGATCTTGGTCATTGGCGGTACCCCCGGCAATCTTTTGGGCAATAGCAGTCATTTCTTGCTTTAGGTGAGTCAGCTCAAGCTTTTTAAAGGCGCCCTCTAAATCTGCTTTAGCGCCATCAAGATCTAGATCAGAACCCATCACCCGATTTCTGAGTACTTCGTATAAAGGGGCAAGCTCACTTCGAGAGAGTTGATCTTGGAACATGGCAAAAGCTCCGGCGCCGACTGTTGCAGACTTTCCATCCTCACCCGGAATCAATTCAATTAAATCGCATTGTGATAACAGATCTTGCATGAGGGAAAGTGCTTTTGCTGATCGTTGCTCTGCTGCTTTGAGAGCGAGCGCCCGCTGATCGCTATTGAGCGCTTTACCTAAATGAGGGAACTGAATGAGCACGCGCAACATTTGCTCTGCCAAGTCTGTTGGCGCTTTTGGTGGCTCGATATTTTGTGTCGAAACTCTTTTTGCAGAACCTTTAGAAGCTTGCCAAGGCGCACCCTGCCGATTGCTATTCGTAAAATTATTTTGATTACTCTGTGATCTTGCAGGGGCAGTTTGATATGAGGATTGCTGTTCAGGAACCGGTACTACCGTTAAGCCACAAAATGCTTCAAGTTCTGCTGGCGTTGTGTTGGTACGAATTGCCAGTTCACGCAAAATCTGAGTGCGCAATGCAATCGGTGGCATTGAAAGTAGTAAGGGCTTGGCCGCATGATGCGTATGTGCTCTGCCCTCTGGGGTTGTTAGCTCATGGCCCTCGCTCACAACCTTAAAGAAGAAGCTAGAGATAGACATCGCCTCTTTGATGACTTTTTCAAAAGCAGGGGCACCGTAAGCGCGAACATAACTGTCGGGATCATGTTCGGTTGGCAAGAATAAGAAACGAATTTCTTTATCGTCAGACATGAGCGGCAAACAAGCCTCTAGTGCACGCTGTGCTGCTCGTTGACCGGCAGAGTCACCATCAAATGAGAAAACCACTTTATCGGTTTGGCGCAGCAACATCCTCACATGGTTTGCTGTACAAGCGGTACCCAAGGTTGCTACTGCATTTGGGAAACCCAATTGCGCAAGTGCCACAACATCCATATAGCCTTCGCACACTAAAACATATTCTTGCGCACGAATCGCTTGTCTTGCTTCAAATAATCCGTAGAGCGTATTGCCCTTAGAAAACAGTGGCGTCTCCGGAGAATTTAAATACTTGGGCTCGCCTTGATCCAAGATACGGCCACCAAAGCCAATCGTTTGACCTTTAGGGTTACGAATCGGGAACATGACACGATCGCGGAAACGATCGTAGCGCTTGACTGGAGAGCCCTCAGACTGCTCACCCTGAATCACTAAACCACCTTCTACCAAGGTCTTGGCCACTTCATCATTGGTGTAAGGACCAAATACCGCCTCAAGACCTTGCCAGCCATCTGGGGCATATCCCAAGGCATAACGTTTTGCGATCTCACCGGTGAGGCCCCGACCCTTTAAATATTCCACCGCCCTGGTATTACCTTTGAGTTGCTGGCGATACCAATCTGCAGCCGAACTCATTACCTCACTTAAAGCCATTGCCTGCTGTTGTCTTGCAACATCATTAGCAGTGCGCTCTTCACGCGGCACATCTAAACCCGCAGATCTTGCTAGATCCTCAATCGCATCCACATATCCAAGACCGGAATACTCCATTAAGAAACTAATGGCCGATCCATGGGCACCGCAACCAAAGCAGTGGTAGAACTGTTTATTTGGCGAAACGGAGAATGAAGGGGATTTCTCTGAATGGAAGGGGCACAAACCTTGATAGTTTGCGCCGGCCTTTTTTAACTTCACGTGCTGCCCAACCACATCAACGATGTCAACCCGATTTAAAAGATCGGCAATGAAGGATTGTGGAATGAGCGCCATCAGGCTAGCAGTATGAAACTGTTTTATTGACTTAGCTAGTCTCTTAATTACTTATTTAGCGAGTGCGGCTTTTACTAAAGCAGAAACCTTACCCATATCAGCCTTACCAGCCAATTGACCTTTGAGGGCGCCAATCACTTTGCCCATATCTTGCGGCCCAGCAGCACCGGTAGAAGCCACTGCCGTAGCTACTGCAGCCTCTACTTCAGCATCTGACATTTGTGCAGGTAGATAGGCTTGCAAAATCGCCATCTCAGCAGCTTCGATTGCTACCAAATCATCACGATTGGCTTTTTCGAACTGAGAGATCGAGTCTTTACGCTGCTTAATCATTTTTTCAACAGTAGCAATTACTGCCGCATCATCCAAAACAATCCGGTCATCCACCTCACGTTGCTTGATAGCGGCTAGCAGTAACCGAATTGCTCCAAGGCGTGCAGTTTCTTTTGCACGCATTGCATTTTTCATATCTTCAGTTATTTGATCTTTTAGACTCATGGCATTTTCCTGATGTTGAATATCTCTAGCTGTGTTTAGCAATTCAAAAAGCAAAAACCCGCTGCGTTTCACCGTCAGCGGGTTTCAAAGCTTCTCGGTGAAGAGAGCTTTTAAATTCTATTAGTAAAGCTTCTTAGGCAACATTTGGCTGCGAATACGCTTGTAATGGCGTTTTGCAGCAGCAGCCTTTTTACGCTTACGCTCAGCCGTTGGCTTCTCGTAAAACTCGCGTGCACGCAAGTCTGTCAAAAGACCATTTTTTTCAATGGTGCGCTTGAAACGGCGCAATGCCACTTCAAATGGTTCGTTTTCGCGGAGGCGGACTGTAGTCATACTTATTTAACTCGTATATGCTCGATAAATATCGAAAAATTAACTGAATTGCGATTCTAGCACGACCAAGCCAAAAAATGATTGTTTTAGGAATAGAAACTTCTTGTGACGAGACCGGGGTGGCTTTATACAACACCACCCCCTGGGAAGAGGGCAAACCTGCATTCCAGGGCATTCTGGGCCAGGGTTTGCACTCCCAGATCGCTATGCACCGGGATTACGGGGGTGTTGTCCCAGAGTTGGCCTCAAGAGACCATATTCGGCGTGTTTTACCCCTTTTAGACCAATCTTTAGCCCAATCGGGCCTCAAATTGGCCGATATTGACGCGATAGCCTTCACCCAAGGCCCAGGTCTTGCTGGAGCCCTGCTGGTGGGCAGTGCTTTTGCCAAATCCCTAGCCCAGGGTCTCAATTTGCCTTCAATCGGGGTTCACCACCTTGAAGGACACCTACTTTCCCCACTATTGGGTCAGACCACCCCTCTATTTCCCTTTATTGCACTTTTAGTCTCAGGAGGTCATACCCAACTCATGAAAGTGTCCGGCATTGGCCAATACGAACTTTTAGGCGAAACCTTAGATGATGCTGCCGGCGAAGCCTTTGATAAAACAGCCAAATTATTGGGCTTAGATTACCCAGGCGGCGCTGCGATTTCCAAATTGGCTGAGAAGGGTCGTATTGGTATTTTTGATTTACCTAAACCGATGCTGCACTCTGGCGATTTGGATTTTTCTTTCTCGGGACTTAAGACGGCAGTTCTCAATCAAGTGAAAAAGTTTGAAGAAAAAAAGATTGCAGATCCTTCTGAGGTGGCGCAATTTCATGCAGACCTTGCACACAGCTTTGTTGACTCCATTGTTGCGGTGTTGGTGAGTAAGTCAGAGAAAGCGCTCAAGCAAACTGGCTGCAAACATTTAGTGCTAGCTGGCGGTGTAGGCGCAAATAGACAATTACGTAATGCGCTCAATGACAAAGCCAAGAAAAATGGTTTTGAAGTGCACTATCCACCACTAGAGCTCTGTACCGATAATGGCGTGATGATTGCATTTGCGGGGGCGCTGCGTATGCTTGCTAAAAATAATGGCTCCACAACATCAGGAGCCTTCGATATCAAACCCCGTTGGGATTTGCAAAGCAATAATTTGATTTAGTTTGCCATAGTAGCTTATTTTTGATGACTAATTCTGGCAAAAGCGCTGTGATTATGAATCGATTCAAAGTTCTCAGCTTCCACCACAAAAGACCGGATACGCTCATCAGCCTTGAGGTTGCCAGCTACATCGCGCACTAAATCTTCAACAAATTTAGGATTGCTGTAGGAGTGCTCAGTCACCCACTTCTCATCAGGGCGCTTGAGTAATCCCCACAACTCACTAGAAGCTTCGCTCTCTGCAGCAGTGATTAAATCCTCAACCGTCATTTTCGTTTGCGAATCAAGCATGACATCCATCGTTACATGAGAGCGTTGGTTATGCGCACCAAACTCTGAAATCTCTTTAGAGCAAGGACATAAACTCATCACTGGCACTTGAGCGCGTAATCCCAACTCAACATCTAACTTACCTGCGGAATTTTGTTTGGCTCTTGCCATCCAAGTTACTTCGTAATCCATTAGGCTTTCTACACCTGATACTGGCGCAGCTTTTTTGACGAAGTGGGTGTAAGTAAATTGCACATGACCTTCTTTAGCATCCAGCAAAGGCAGCATATCGCACACCATTGCAACTACTGTTGTACTGTCAATAGCCATTTCTTGTTTTTGCAAGAGCGCCATGAAACGCGACATATGCGTTCCCTTCACATGCGCAGGCAAAGCTACATCCATTTCGAACTGACCAACAGATGGAAAGTCTCCATAGGTGCTGCGAATCGTTAGCGGGTGACGGACACCGCGAATACCAACCTGCTCAATCGGCAAAGCGCGCTCATCCAATGTGGATTGCACATCGGGCATCGCACTGGCTTTGAGAAAGGCGGGGTTCATGTCATTCATAACTCTATTTTCAAGCAAAACGGGCTTATTTGCCTGAAATTACTGAATTTGCCATTAATACTGCAGGAAAACGCTGCTTAATCGAATTGGCGATGCCTTCTGCATCCAGGCCACACTTGGACATGAGCAAGTTATAGTCGCCGTGCTCAATGAATTGATCCGGAAGACCTAACTGTAAAAGGGGTTTATTGATTCCCAGATTTGAGAGCGCTTCCAAGCAAGCGCTACCTGCACCACCTTGAATAGCGCCATCCTCAATCGTCACAAAATAATCATGCTCTGCGGCTAGAGTTTTGAGTAAATCAATATCGAGCGGTTTTACAAAGCGCATATTGGCAACGCTTGCATCGATCCCTTCAGCAACTTCAAGCGCTGGGTATAGCAAAGTACCAAACGCCAAGATGGCTACGCGATGTCCAGAAGGAGCATTCGATTTGCGACGAATCTCCCCTTTTCCAAATGGCAAGGTGCGCAACTCTTTAGAAGGAATAGTGCCTACACCTGCGCCTCTTGGATAGCGCACAGCACTTGGATGCGGCTGATGAAATGCAGTCGTCAAAAGATCACGGCACTCTGCTTCATCCGCTGGCGTCATCACCAACATATTTGGAATACAGCGTAAGTATGGAATGTCATAAGCGCCGGCATGGGTTGCGCCATCGGCGCCAACTAAGCCAGCTCGATCTAATGCAAACAAAACTGGTAAATCTTGTATGGCCACATCATGAATCAGTTGATCGTAAGCACGCTGCAAGAAAGTGGAATAGATTGCTACTACTGGCTTCATACCCTCGCACGCCATACCAGCAGCGAAAGTGACCGCATGCTGCTCAGCAATACCGACATCGTAGTAACGCTTTGGAAAGTTTTTCTCAAACTCAACTAGGCCAGAGCCTTCACGCATTGCGGGTGTAATACCAACTAAGAGGGGATCTGCATTTGCCATATCGCACAACCACTCACCAAATACTTGAGTGAAGGTTTTCTTACTGGCAACAGTTTTTTTAACGCCCTCCTCAGGGTTAAATTTACTAGGGCCGTGATAGAGCACAGGATCGGCTTCAGCCAACTCGTAGCCCTGGCCCTTTCTAGTCACCACATGGAGGAACTGCGGGCCACGACCTTCCAAAGCTAAGCGGCGTACGTTCTGCAACATCGGAATTAAGGCATCTAAATCATGGCCATCGATTGGGCCAAAGTAATTAAAACCAAACTCTTCAAAAATAGTTGAAGGTGAAACCATGCCCTTAGCATGATCCTCAAGTCGTTTTGCAAACTCACGCAGTGGTGGCGCAATAGATAAAACGCTATCAATTCCTTTTTTAGTAGCTGAGTAAATATTGCCGCTCAGCAATCTGGCTAGGTGGCGATTGAGCGCGCCCACCGCTGGAGAAATTGACATGTCGTTGTCATTCAGAATAACTACTAATGGCAGGTCTTCATACACACCAGCATTGTTCATAGCTTCAAATGCCATGCCACCGGTCATTGCGCTATCGCCAATGACGGCCACAGCTACATGACGCTCACCCTTGGTTTGAAATGCGCGTGCCATACCCATTGCTGCAGAAATACTCGTGGATGAGTGCCCAGTACCAAAGGCATCGAATTGGCTTTCAGAACGATGCGGAAAGCCCGACAATCCTTTGAACTGACGCAAGGTGCTCATGCGCTCACGCCGGCCAGTCAAAATTTTGTGGGGATAACTTTGGTGTCCCACATCCCAGACAATACGATCGTCTGGAGTATCAAAAACATAGTGCAATGCAATCGATAATTCCACCGTCCCTAAGTTGGATGAGAGGTGTCCACCCGTTTTGGATACAGAATCCAATACAAACTGACGCAACTCATCAGCAAGCGCAGGCAATTCTTCGCGAGTCAGTTTTTTTAAATCTTCAGGAGAGTTGATGGAATCTAAGGTCATTAAATTGATTTAATCTGTATTTATTTCGCCCTATTAACTACTAAGAGCGCTAAATCTTTTAAGGCATCTGCCCTGCTACCAAAATCTACTAGGCTAGCAATCGCCATTTCTTGCAATTCTTTAGCCTGCTTTTGGGCATAGTCTAAACCCATCAAGGTCACATAGGTAGGCTTGTTGGCTGCTGCATCTTTGCCAGCTGTTTTTCCAAGGGTTTGGCTATCGGCTGTTGCATCCAGAACATCATCAACAATCTGAAAAGCTAGGCCTAGGGCTGTTGAATATTTCTGTAGTTGAGCCAACTGAGCAGCATTAAGATGGGCTGCAATACCGCCCAACTCAACCGCGCAAGAAAGTAAAGCACCTGTTTTCATGGCATGCATTTGTTTTAGCCCAGCAAGATCCAACTTTTTGCCAACACTCTCTAAATCAATTGCCTGGCCGCCAGCCATACCGCGCGAGCCAGAGGCGGCAGCTAAAGCGGCAATCATTTTCAAACGCGCATCCGCATCACACGGTGCATTTGCAAGAACTTCAAAGGCGCGGGTTTGTAGTGCATCACCAACAAGCAATGCAGTAGCCTCATCAAATGCCTTATGTACTGTTGGGCGCCCACGACGCAAATCATCATCATCCATGCAAGGTAAATCATCGTGCACCAAGGAATAAGCATGAATACATTCAATCGCGACTGCTGCCGCATCTAATGCCTCAGTCTTCGCATCACCAAGAGAACCTGCTGCATAAACCAATAAAGGACGAATACGTTTGCCACCACCTTGCGCTGCATAACGCATCGCTTCGTGCAAACGATTTGGAGTAGTGCTAGCAGAATCGAGCAGACAATCTAATACTGCTTCGGCTTGCTCTGAGTGATGGCTAAGCCACTCCTGAAATTGAAAAGCGGAAGTCATTAAGCCTCAAACACTCGAACTTGTTGCTCAACTTGAGCAAGGACGCCCTGACAATGCTTTAACAAAGCAGCACCGCGTTGATAGGCTAAAAGGGTCTCTTCCAAAGAAAATTTGCCTGACTCCATATCCGAAATGAGCTTTTCGAGCTCTTTCACAGCTTGCTCGTAGCGGAGATCTGGGTCTATTTGGACCTCAAGACCTGGTTTTTGAGTTTCTGACTTTTTGGCTGGCATAAGCTAATTCTTTCTTATTTCCCGTACTAATAGCCCTACATCTTAAAGCGAGAACCACCTCGGATGGGTATAATCCACCCCTTCCTTTCCAATATCGATCCGTCGATGGTTGGATTGGTTATTCCGCTTAGCTTCGGCTGACGTTTTCGGGGGTGGGGAGAATGACTAATCTGGCTACCGCGCAGAAGCTTGCGCCGTCCAATCTACAACTGCCGGTTTCGGCATATTTTGACGCTGACCTGTATCAGCGGGAAATTGAACTGCTTTTTAAGCAGGGTCCTGGCTATGTTGGCCACGAACTCATGGTGCCTGAAATTGGCTCCTATCAAACTCTAAGCGCAGAAAACGAAGGTCGCATCCTGCTTCGCAATGAATCTGGTGTAGAACTACTTTCGAATGTCTGCCGTCATCGCCAAGCACTCATGCTCAATGGCAAAGGTAAAGCAGACAATATTGTTTGCCCACTCCACCGCTGGACTTATGACTTAGGTGGAAATTTATTAGGTGCGCCACACTTTGAAGACAAGCCTTGTTTAAATCTGGGGAAGTCACCTTTGCAAAATTGGCAAGGACTTCTCTTTGAAGGTCCGCGTGATGTCCGCGCCGATCTAGCAAAACTCGGTGTAGCTGACGATCTCAAATTTGATGGTTATATTCTTGATCATGTTGAGGTACACGATTGCAATTACAACTGGAAGACTTTCATTGAGGTTTATCTCGAGGACTACCATGTTGTGCCGTTTCATCCTGGCTTAGGCAAGTTTGTTTCTTGCGAAGACTTGCATTGGGAGTTTGGTGATTGGCATAGCGTGCAAACTGTTGGTATTCATAAAGACCTCCAAACTCCAGGCTCACCTACCTATCGCAACTGGCACGATGCAGTCTTGCGGCAATTTGGCGGCAAAGCTCCACGCCACGGGGCAATCTGGCTAACTTACTATCCCAATGTCATGGTGGAATGGTACCCAGGTGTTCTCTGCGTTTCTACACTGCACCCAATGGGCCCAAACAAAACCCGCAATATTGTTGAGTTCTACTACCCAGAAGAAATTGCCTTATTTGAGCGCGAGTTTGTGGAAGCAGAGCGCGCTGCCTATATGGAAACCTGCATTGAGGATGATGAGATTGGCGAACGCATGGACCAAGGTCGTGCAGCCCTCTATGCTCGTGGTATCAATGAGGTTGGCCCTTATCAAAGTCCGATGGAAGACGGTATGCAGCATTTTCATGAATGGTACCGTCGCGTCATGAACTTTCAGGGCGCATAATTCAGAAACGTTCTTCAATATAGGAAGCAATATGACTCCTCTTATTACCGCCAACCAGTTAGAAGAAATCCTTAATAGTGGTGAGAATGTTTTACTCTGCGATTGCCGTTTTGATTTAGCGAATCCAGAGGCTGGCAGAAAAGCCTACGAAGAGAGTCATATTCCTGGCGCCATCTATGTTGATCTTGATCAAGATATGTCTGGCAGCAAAACTGGGAGCAATGGTCGACACCCACTTCCCTCACCTGAAGCGTGGGCAAAAACCAAAGCACGTTTAGGTATGAGTACAAATACTCTACTAGTGGCCTACGATAAACAGGGATCGGTATACGCTAGCCGCCTTTGGTGGATGCTCAAAGCGACTGGGCACGCAAATGTTCGGGTTTTGGATGGTGGCCTAGATGCTTGGAATGGCCCAATGGGAACCATGCCCCGTAAACCAACACCAACATCACAAGCAATTGAGCCTATGTCCTATGTTGGCCTAGCCCTAGTAGATGAAGTGGTTGGAAACCTTCAGTCTCAGAAAAATCTAGTACTTGATGCCCGAGCAAACGATCGCTTTCATGGTCAGAACGAAACCTTGGACCCGATTGGTGGACATATCCCAGGCGCAGTGAATCGATTCTTTAAAGAGAATCTTTCTGCAACAGCCTTTAAAGCACCAGAGCTACTATTTAAAGAGTTTGTCGATCAACTAGGATCTAAGAAGCCTTCTGAAGTGATTCATCAGTGTGGTTCAGGTGTTACTGCTTGCCACAATCTCTTAGCCATGGAGGTTGCTGGACTAAAAGGCTCTCGTCTTTATGCAGGCAGTTGGAGTGAATGGTGTGCCGATCCTAAGAGACCGGTTGCAACTGATTAAGTTATTTATGCAGCAGCGATAACAGAATCACAAATCCTACGCCGCACGCAATCAAAACTGTTTGACGCAATGACTCTGCCCAATGAGGGCGGCGGTGCATTTGCGGAATTAAATCACTGACCGCGATGTAGATGAAACTACTGGATGCAATGACTAGCAAATATGGCATTGCTGCATGAGCCTTCTCCAAGAAGAAATAGGCTAGTACGCCTCCTACTACAGCTGATAAGCCGCAAATAAAGTTGTACAACAATGCGCGAGCCCTAGAGAATCCCGCATTGAGCAACACAATGAAATCACCAATCTCTTGGGGAATCTCATGGGCAATAATGGCAATTGCAGTAAAGATGCCAACCTGATAGTCGGCCATAAATGCAGCAGCGATCAAAATGCCATCAACAAAATTATGAATACCATCGCCTACTAAAATCATCCAACCGCTGCGGCCTGCATTCTCAGCATCATGCCCGTGATGGTGGTGATGACCATCACCTTCATGATGATGGTCATGGCGTAGTAGGGCAATCTTCTCAAGCAAGAAGAAACCTAAAAGGCCAGCGAGCAAGGTGCCGAACAAAAGCTGTGGACTTGTGCCCTCCATACTGAAGGCCTCTGGCAATGAATGCAGTAAAGCCGTAGCTAACAAAATACCCACCGACAAACTCACCATGTTGTTGACCATCTTAGACAGTAGCGCTACAGAAAAGCTAGCAGCCACCATCACACTGGCAGTGCCTGCTAGTGCGGTGACTAAGAGAATTGTTTGTAGAACAGTCATGCGGATTAAGCTACTCCATTTTTCTTAAACCAAGCAATGCACTTCTCCCAACCATCTTTAGCAGGGCCTTCACGATAGGTTGCGCGATAGTCGGCGTGGAATGCATGTGGAGTATCTGGATACACCTCAAATTGAGATGCTTTAGCAGCTGGATTCTTAGCAGCAGCTTGCGCTAATGCCGCTTTCATCTGATCAACGCTCTCTAATGAAATGCCAGCGTCAGCACCGCCATACAAGCCCAACACTGGCGCTTTTAAGTCAGCAGCAATATCTACTGGATGACGGGGATTACCTTCAGTCTTCTCGCCAATTAAACGACCGTACCAAGCAACACCAGCACGTACTTGCGGCAAAGTTGCAGAGAGCCAAGTGATGCGACCACCCCAACAGAAGCCTGTTACACCCACTCTTTTAAGATCGCCACCATTTTTACCAGCCCATACCAAAGCGGCCTGTAAATCATTTAAGACTTGGGCATCTGGAGTTTTAGAAACGATGTTGGCAAAGATTTCTGCAGTAGTGCCATAAGTATTGGGATCACCGGCGCGAGTGAAAAATTCTGGAGCAATCGCGAGATAACCCAGCTTTGCAAAACGTCTTGTGACGTCAGCAATGTATTCATGTACACCAAAGATTTCACTCACCACAATAACGATGGGTAAAGATCCTTTGGATTTTTCAGGACGCGATACATAAGCAGGCATCTGAAAGCTGCCTACTGGAATCATTTGCTCGCCAGCCTTAAGGCCAGTGAAATCTGTCTCAATGGCAGCGGCAAGCACAGGCTCGGATGCTGCTACAAATCCAACCCCAAGGGCCCCTATCGCCGACGTCTTAATGAAGCCTCTTCTACTGTTTTGTATTTTTTCAGTCATTTCTGTCTCCTCATCTCTATTTCTAATGCGCTTCTTCCCAATTATCGCCAATGCCAATACTAACTACTAAAGGCACCTTCAGTTCGGCAACATTACACATCAAACCGGGTAATTTAGCCTGCAGGAGTTCGATTTCGTCCAGCGGGACGTCAAACACCAATTCGTCATGCACCTGCAGGAGTAATTTTGTTTTCAATTGTTCTTTTTCAAGCCAATCCTCCACTGCAATCATCGCTAATTTAATGAGATCTGCGGCAGTACCCTGCATCGGGGCATTAATTGCAGCACGTTCAGCCCCTTGGCGACGCGGACCATTCGAACCTTTGATCTCTGGCAACCAAAGACGGCGTCCAAAGACCGTTTCCACATAACCATTTTCTCTAGCCTCTAAACGGGTGTGCTCCATATACTGAGCAACCCCAGGGTAGCGATCAAAGTATTTGGCAATATAGTTTTGCGCTGCAGAGCGCTCAATACCTAAATTACCAGCCAAGCCAAATGCACTCATGCCATAGATCAAACCAAAATTAATGACCTTGGCATAGCGGCGTTGCTCAGAGCTCACTTCATCTAATGGAATACCAAAAATCTCTGCAGCGGTTGCTTGGTGGACATCCTTGCCATTCCTAAAAGCAGCCAATAAATTATCATCTTCAGCAATATGCGCCATGATGCGTAACTCAATTTGAGAATAGTCTGCTGAAAGCAATTTACAACCCTCGGCCGGCACAAATGCTTCACGAATCCGACGACCCTCTTCGGTCCGCACGGGAATGTTCTGTAAATTGGGATCGCTAGAAGCTAGGCGGCCAGTCACCGCTGTGGCTTGCGAGAAATTGGTATGCACACGACCCGTTTTCGGATCAGCCATACGCGGAAGTTTCTCAATATAGGTAGACATTAATTTAGCCAAACTGCGATAGTCCAAGATGCGTGCTGGCAATGGATAGTCTTCAGCCAGCTTTTGCAATACTTCTTCATCGGTAGAAGGCGCGCCAGAAGGCGTCTTCTTAATGACTGGCAATTCCAGCTGACCAAATAAGATTTCAGCAATCTGTTTGGGCGACTGAATATTGAAAGGTTGTCCAGCAAGTTTATGAATCTCACCCTCTAACTCGAGAAGACGTTTGCCAACCTGCTGGCCTTGCTGAGCCAATAATGCAGAATCAATCCGAATGCCGTTGCGCTCCATGATGCCGAGTACCCGCATAGCTGGCATTTCAATCTTTTCATACACATATAACAATCCAGGGCTTTCCTGAATCTGTGGCCAGAGCTCCAAATGGAGGCGGAGAGTAATGTCTGCATCCTCTGCGGCATAGTCTGTAGCGATCTTGAGGTCGACTTGATCAAAACCAATTTGATGGACACCTTTGCCGCAGACCTCCTCATAGCGAATAGTCTTCATGCCTAGGTGACGCTCAGCTAGGCTATCCATATTGTGCGGAAGATGGGATTCCAATACGTAAGACTCGAGCAAGGTATCAAATGCAATACCGTTTAATGTGATTCCGTAATTGGCAAAGATATGTGCGTCGTACTTGAGGTTTTGCCCAAGCTTCAGATGTGTCTGACTTTCCAACCAAGGCTTCAATTTTTTAAGTACAGCATCACGATTGAGTTGCACTTCACCGTTTCGATGTGCGACCGGAATGTAGCAGGCTTCACCTGGTTTGACTGATAGTGAAATACCCACCAACTCTGCAGCCAGAGCATCAAGGCTAGTAGTTTCGGTATCGACTGCCGTGAGCTCTGCAGCTTCAATTTTCTTTAACCACTTCTCAAAACCTACTTCATCAGTAATGCATTCATAGTTTTTGACGATGGCGTCTTGTAAATCTTTTGTGTCCTGCGATAAATCTTTCGTGGGTGAGCTTGCAATCACCGCAGATTTTTTAGACGAGGGGCTTTGATCGACTGCTTGATTGGCGATTGGCGTGCCCGCCAAGTCAAAGGCAGACTCAGGAGCCTCATGGGGTGGGCTTGTCAGCTGTTTTTCAACATCTCGTAGCCAAGTCTTAAAGGCATAACGCTCAAAAAGTTCACGCAGCAAAGCGGCATCTTCAGATTTCGCATGGAGATCATCTAGGCCTGGTAAATGCGGGGATAAATCACAATCGGTTTTAACGGTAATGAGTTGACGCGCTTGAGGCAACCACTCTAATGAGGCACGTAGATTTTCCCCAACGACGCCTTTTACTTGGTCGGCATTGGCCATTAAATTATCAAGATCGCCAAATTCTGCTAACCACTTATTGGCTGTCTTAGGCCCCGCTTTTGGAACACCGGGAACATTGTCGACTGCATCACCAATAATGGATAAGTAGTCGACTATGCGCTCTGGTGGCACTCCAAATTTTTCAATCACGCCATCAATATCTAACTTTTCATTAGTCATCGTATTAATCAAAGTGACTGATGGATTTACTAATTGCGCTAAATCTTTATCTCCGGTGGAGATGATGGTTTCCCAACCGGCTTGAGTCGCCTGACAAGCCAATGTGCCAATCACATCATCAGCCTCCACTCCAGAAACCATTAATACTGGCCAACCCAACGCTTTCACAATGGCGTGGATTGGCTCAATTTGTTTGACTAAATCCTCGGGCATCGGGGAGCGATGGGCCTTGTACTCGGAATACATTTCATCCCGGAAGGTCTTGCCCTTGGCATCAAAAACGCAGGCAATATGGTCAGCCTTGAGCTCAGACCGAGCCCGGCGCATCATATTGACCATGCCATAAATGGCCCCAGTGGGCTCTCCAGCCCCATTTCTGAGGTCTGGCATGGCATGGAAGGCGCGATAGAGGTAGCTAGAACCGTCTACCAACAAGAGTCTATGTTTAGTCATACCGCAATCGTACAATCTAGTTGTGAATTGCCTACAGGTCTGGTTAAGGAACCGCCCTAGAGTAGGCTTAAAAAGGTGAAAAATGATGCATGTTCTTACTAACTTAACTAGCCACATCCTCAATCAAAACCAAGCCCTGATGAGCATTTTGGTGGTTTTTGGACTGCTAGGATCTGCCTCAGTACAGGCTCAGAATAACAGTCAGGCCCTAAGCCCCTCAGAACTGAACCGGATCAATAATCAGCCTCTTGCGCCAGTTGCAACACCTTCTGGTGCCCTGAATTCCCCTCAAAGCCGCAATCCTAGCTATAAGTACAAAGATGCAAATGGCACCGAAATCACGGAATACAAAGACACCAACAGTCCAACGCAAGTTCAAGTGAAAACAAAGTACACCACCTATGAAATGTCTCCGCCTGATTCTGTGAAACCTGGAGCGCAATCTGGTGAAGGTAACTTGCTAAGCGTACCCAGCATCAGCATTCCGATTCAGTAAAGAATTAACAGAATATTTGCTGCTATATGGCTGTCTTTACCCCGATTGACCTCGATGATATTTCTAAATGGATTTCTGAAGACTTCAATATTGGTCAAGCAAACGAGATTCGTGGCATTCATGGCGGCATTGAGAACTCGAATTTTTTTCTCGACACCATGCAGGATGGTAAAAAACAGGAATACGTTTTAACCATTTTCGAAAGACTATCCGCACAACAACTGCCCTACTACCTTGAGTTGATGCGCCACCTGGCAAACAAGGGCATCCCTGTTCCAAAACCAATTGAGAATCATAAAGGTGAAATCCTGTTTTCACTCAAGGGTAAGCCAGCGGCCATCGTTAGCAAGTTGCCCGGTATATCTAGACTTCAGCCAGAAGCAAAGCACTGCGCCATGGTTGGCGAGATGCTCGCTAAGATGCATTTGGCTGGAAAAGATTTTTCAAAGACTCAAGAAAATTTGCGTAGTTTGGGCTGGTGGCAAAAAACCATTCCCTTGGTATTGCCGCACCTCAATACACCACAAAAAGATTTACTCACTCATGAGCTAGCTTCTCAAGAAGCATTTTTCAGCTCAGCGGCTTATGACACTCTTCCCCAAGGGGCTAGCCACTGCGATCTCTTTCGTGACAATGTCTTGTTTGACACACAAGGATCTACCGACACCTTACAAGATCAATTGGGTGGTTTCTTTGACTTTTATTTTGCCGGTACTGACAAGTGGTTATTTGATCTTGCAGTAACCGCAAACGATTGGTGTCTTGCGGAAAACAAACAAGATTTAGATCCTGCACGTCTTGATGCACTCATGAATGCTTATCAATCAGTACGCCCCCTGACTAAAGAAGAACAAGCCAGCTGGACTCTCATGCTACGTGCAGCAGCACTTCGTTTCTGGGTGTCTCGCCTTTGGGACTTTTATTTACCGAGAGACGCACAAATGTTGACACCTCATGACCCGACTCACTTTGAGCGCATTCTTCTAAGCCGTAGATCCCTATGAAACTCAATTCCGTCGCCCCCAAAGAAGGCTATACCTGGATCAGACAGGGTATTTGGCTATTCAAACAGAATCCTCTTGGGTTCTTGATGCTGGTCTTCCTATACATCTTTGCCGCTCAATTAGCAGTCATTGTTCCCGTGATTGGTGTATTTGCTGTCCTATTGCTAACACCAACATTGTCGGCTGGCTTTATGACTGCCTGTCGTCAAGCAATTCAGAAAGAGCGTATCAGCCCAATGGTGTATTTAATTGCCCTCAGGTCTAGTGCACTCGTTCGCAAACGTATTTTGCAATTAGGCTTGGTATATGCAGTCCTCATTTTGCTGATGAGTTTTGCATTAAGTCTTTTAGTTGATTTTGAATTATTGATTCCATTAATGACTAGTGATAAAGCCATCACACCTGAAGGGCTCCGCCAAATTTATTTAGTACTATTTTTTGGGGCCATTCTGTACATTCCGATAGCAATGCTGATGTGGTTCTCGCCAGTATTAATAGCTTGGATAGACATGTCGGTTGCTCAAGCACTCTTCTCGAGCTGGCTAGCTTGTTGGGCCAATAAGGCGGCGTTCTTTTTGTATCTGTCGATTTGGAGCGTGATTCTAATTGCCATCCCACTAACAGTGGGCATGATTTTTGATGCACTCGATTTGGGTCAAGCAGCCTCCTTCATCATTGCGCCCCTCTCCATGGCTGGCTTAACAGTAATGCACTGTTCTTTCTACGCGACTTGGAAGGCCTGCTTTACTGAGGAAGAAGTACTAGCCTCTTAAGTTTTTTGATGCTCTCAGTCAATAGCTGCAAGCTTAGCAATACTGAGTTGTAACCACTTCACACCGTGACGCTTGAAACTCACTTGAGCGCGGGCATCAGCATCAACACCTTCTAAGCCTGTAACGCGGCCCTCACCAAACTTGGTGTGAAATACATTCTGACCAATCGTAAATGGATAATTTCCCCGTGGAGGAGAAGCTAATCGCTTTACCTCCATTGAAGCAGATCCCACTCGCTTAGTTGGTCGTTGACGTTCACTACCGGAGTCAAAGAAGTCATTCGACTCATACTCGCGTTGGCGGGTATAGCCATCTTGCCAGGTAGATCCTGATCTAGTGCTACCACCCCAACGCGCATCTTTTGCTTTAGGCGTCAACCACTTCAAAGATTCAGAAGGTAATTCTTCTAAGAAACGGGAGGGCATGTTGTAGCGCACTTGGCCATGCAGCATGCGTGACTGGGTGTGCGACAAATACAAACGTTCTTTGGCACGCGTGATTGCGACATACATTAAGCGCCGCTCTTCTTCGAGACCATTTTGCTCATTGATGCTGTTTTCATGAGGGAACAAACCCTCTTCAAGGCCTGTAATAAATACCGAGGTGAACTCCAAACCTTTGGCGGAGTGCACTGTCATTAATTGCACTGCATCTTGCCCCGCTTGGGCTTGGTTATCCCCAGCCTCCAAGGAGGCGTGCGATAAGAAAGCCGCCAATGGAGACACCTCAACAACACCAGGCGCATTTTCGCCAGGTAGCATCGCTGCCGCAGCATCCTGCCCATAACCCTCTTCTGCGATAAAGGCAGTGGCAGCATTAATTAATTCTTGCAAGTTCTCTACGCGATCTTGACCTTCACGCTCTGACAAATAATGCTGAATCAAACCACTGTGCTGAATGACAAACTCTACAGTTTCAGGAAGCGTATTGTGACGCGTGGCTTCACGCATATGATCTACAAGACGCACAAAACCTCCAAGTGCAGCACCGGCCTTACCCTCCAAAGAGGAGGCAGCTGTATACAAAGAGGATTGCTGACTTCTAGCAGCATCCTGCAAGGCCTCAATGGATCTTGCACCAATACCCCGGGTCGGGAAATTTACTACCCTTGAAAATGAAGTGTCATCGTTTGGATTCTCAAGCAAACGCAAGTAGGCAAGCGCATGTTTAATTTCAGCGCGCTCAAAGAATCGCAATCCACCATATACGCGATATGGGATGGCAGCAGAGAACAAGGCATGCTCAATGATGCGGGACTGTGCATTGCTTCTATAAAGCAAGGCTACTTCAGTACGTTTGATTCCACTATTGATTAGCGCTTTAATTTCATCAACCAACCAAGCAGCTTCAGCATGATCACTTGGTGCCTCATAAATTCTGACTGGCTCGCCATGACCCGCATCAGTTCTGAGGTTTTTACCAAGACGTTCTGAGTTATTCGCAATCAAATGATTTGCTGTATCCAGAATATGCCCATGTGAGCGATAGTTTTGCTCCAACTTCACCATCATTGGGTGAAACTGCTTTTCGTAAAGGCGCATATTTTCAACGTCAGCGCCGCGGAAAGCATAAATACTTTGATCGTCATCGCCCACCGCAAAGACGGCACTGCTTCCAGCGCCACTCACATTGATGCGACTCGCATCATGGCCTGATAATAATTTGAGCCAGGCATATTGCAAGGCATTGGTGTCCTGAAACTCATCAATCAAGATATGACGAAAGCGCTCTTGATAATGAGTACGAATCGCCTCACTATGTTTCAGTAATTCATAACTCCGCAGAAGGAGCTCGGCAAAATCGACTACGCCTTCACGCTGACATTGTTCGTCATAGGCAGCATACAGTTGCGCCATCTTCGCCTGAAAGTCATCGCCAACTGATAAATCTTTAGCACGCTGTCCGCGCTCTTTGGCATGAGCAATAAAGTACTGTAACTGTTTTGGGGGGTACTTTTCATCATCAACCTTCAAACCCTTCAAAAGACGTTTAATGGCAGAAAGTTGATCTTGGGTATCCAAAATCTGAAAAGTGGATGGCAAACCAGCTTCTTTGTGGTGAGCCCGTAATAAACGATTACAAAGGCCGTGGAAGGTGCCGATCCACATTCCCCGAGTATTGATGGGCAACATGGCGCTTAAACGCACCATCATCTCTTTAGCAGCCTTATTGGTAAAAGTCACCGCTAGGACGCCAATAGGGGATACCTGGCCGGTCTGAATCAACCAGGCTATACGGGTGGTGAGGACGCGGGTCTTACCGCTACCAGCCCCAGCCAAAATCAAGGCGGATTGGGCTTGGCCGTTTTCATTGACAGGCGGGAGGGTCACTGCCTCGCGCTGTTCTGGATTGAGGTTCGCGAGCAAGTCAGAGTACATCGCCCCAATTATAATTTGCCTCTTATGCCAAATGCCTCAAATACCCCTAATTCACCAGCGGCCAGTTCTGCAGACGAACTCGCCAAATCCTATGAACCCGCCCCGATCGAAGCCTATTGGGGTACTGAGTGGGAGCGCAGGGGTATTGCTGATGCCAGCATGGACGAAGGTAAAGGTGACTTTTCGATTCAACTGCCACCACCTAATGTCACCGGCACCTTACATATGGGTCATGCTTTTAATCAAACCATCATGGATGGCTTGGTGCGTCATGCCCGTATGTCTGGCAAAAATACTTTGTGGGTTCCAGGAACTGACCACGCAGGCATCGCCACCCAAATCGTTGTTGAGCGCCAGCTCGATGCCCAAAAAGTTTCTCGCCATGACTTAGGTCGTGAGAAGTTTTTAGAAAAAGTGTGGGAGTGGAAAGAAACTTCCGGCAACACTATCACCCGTCAGATTCGTCGCCTAGGTGCGTCGATTGATTGGAATAAAGAATATTTCACAATGGACAGCAAGATGTCCAAGGCAGTGGTGGAAGTATTTGTGCGCCTTCACGAACAAGGCTTGATTTATCGCGGTAAACGTTTAGTTAACTGGGATCCTGTTTTGGGAACAGCTGTTTCTGATTTGGAAGTAGTCAGCGAAGAAGAAGATGGTTCGATGTGGCATATCCGCTATCCACTAGCCGATGGCTCGGGCCACTTAACCGTTGCTACCACCCGCCCAGAAACCCTACTGGGTGACGTTGCAGTGATGGTGAACCCAGAAGATGAACGCTATAAACATCTCATTGGTAAATCAGTCAATCTGCCTTTATGCAATCGCCAAATTCCAATCATTGCAGATGACTATGTTGATTTGAACTTTGGCACTGGCGTAGTAAAGGTGACTCCTGCGCATGACTTTAATGACTACGCAGTGGGACAACGTCACCAATTACCACTCATTAACATTTTGACTTTAGATGCCAAGATTAATGAGCATGCTCCAGCTGCTTATCAAGGTATGGAGCGCTTTGCTGCTCGCAAACAAATTGTTTCTGATTTAGATGCAGCAGGCCTATTAGAAAAAGTTCAGCCACACAAGCTCATGGTGCCACGGGGTGACCGCACCCAAACCATCATTGAACCTATGCTCACAGACCAATGGTTTGTAGCAATGTCTAAGCCAAGTCCTGATAACAAATATCAACCCGGCTCATCCATCGCTGGTGCCGCTTTAGATGCAGTCACCAAGGGTGACATTAAGCTCGTTCCAGAAAACTGGATTAATACTTATACGCAGTGGCTAGCAAACATTCAAGACTGGTGTATCTCTCGTCAACTCTGGTGGGGCCATCAAATCCCCGCTTGGTATGGCGATGGTGGAGAGATCTTTGTTGCACGTTCTGAAGAAGAAGCTAGAGCGAAAGCTGCTACTGCTGGTTATACCGGCAAACTCAATCGCGACCCTGATGTTCTAGATACCTGGTTTAGCTCCGCCCTCGTACCATTTAGCTCTTTAGGTTGGCCTGAAGAAACGCCCGCTTTAAATCACTTCTTGCCTTCCTCAGTTTTAGTGACCGGCTTTGACATTATTTTCTTCTGGGTAGCGCGCATGGTCATGATGACCTGCCACTTCACTGGCAAAGTGCCGTTTCATACTGTCTACGTCCATGGCCTCGTGCGTGATGCCGAAGGTCAAAAGATGAGTAAGTCCAAAGGCAATACCTTAGACCCCATTGATTTGATCGATGGCATCAAAATTGAAGAGTTGGTCGGAAAACGCACCACGGGCTTGATGAATCCCAAGCAAGCAGAGAGCATTAGCAAGAAAACTAAGAAAGAGTTCCCGGACGGCATTCCTGCGTTTGGAACCGATGCCTTGCGTTTTACCTTCGCCTCCCTAGCTTCTCTTGGTCGCAATATTAATTTTGACCAGAAGCGTTGTGAGGGCTATCGCAATTTCTGTAACAAGCTTTGGAATGCAACCCGCTTTGTTTTGATGAACTGCCCAGGTAACGACGAAGAGAATGGCTTGGCACCTTGTGACAATCAATGTGGACCGGAAGGTTATTTAGATTTCTCGCCAGCAGACAAATGGATTGTTTCTCAATTACAAAGAACTGAGACTGAAGTTGCCAAAGGCTTTGAGAACTATCGCTTTGACAACATTGCTAGCAGCATCTATCAATTTGTTTGGGATGAGTACTGCGACTGGTATCTAGAACTTGCTAAGGTCCAACTGCAAACGGGAACTCCGGCACAACAGCGTGCGACCCGTCGTACTTTGTTGCGTGTACTCGAAACCATCTTACGCATGGCGCATCCATTGATTCCATTTATTACCGAGACTCTTTGGCAAACCGTTGGTCCAAAATCTGGAAAAGATTTGGCTAAACAAGCGAAGCAAACCATTGCACTCCAGCCCTATCCTGTTTCTCAGCCAGAAAAAATCGATGAGAAAAGTGAAGCCTGGGTAGCACAGATTAAAGCGATTGTGGATGCCTGCAGAAACTTGCGCGGTGAGATGCAAGTTCCTCCTGGCCAAAAAGTACCACTTTGGATTTATGGCCCAGAGGAATTCCTGGCAAGAGCTACTCCTTATTTGACAGCCCTCGCTAAATTAACTGAAGTCAAAATCTATAGTGATGAGTCTGCTCTAGAGAAAGATGCCCCTGGAGCGCCAATTGCTCTGGTAGGTGACATCAAACTCTTGCTCAAGATTGAGGTGGATGTTGCCGCTGAACGCGCTCGTCTGGGCAAAGAAATTGAGCGTCTGGCAAATGAGATCAATAAAGCCAAGGGCAAATTAACGAATGAAAGCTTTGTGGCTCTTGCCCCAGCTGAGGTTGTGGCCCAAGAGAAGCAACGCCTGGCTGGTTTTGAGCAAAATCATGAGAAGCTTGTTGCACAATTAGAGCGTCTGAAATAAAACAGCAGCAAATCCAGAGCGATCGGAATCCTTATGCCATTAGCCACTAAAGCCGTTACTAAAGCTGTTTTCCCTGTTGCCGGTTTAGGCACTCGTTTCTTGCCTGCCACTAAAGCAAGCCCGAAAGAGATGCTCAATGTAGTTGATAAGCCCCTCATTCAATATGCTGTTGAAGAAGCTATTGCAGCAGGTATTACTGAAATGATTTTTGTTACCGGTCGCAGTAAGCGTGCGATTGAGGATCACTTTGATAAAGCATATGAGCTTGAAGCCGAGCTTGAAGCTAAAAATAAAACTGCTTTACTAGAGATCGTTCGCAGTGTTAAACCCAGTCACGTGGATTGTGTCTACGTCCGCCAACCTGAAGCCCTAGGTCTAGGACATGCCGTTTTATGTGCAGAAAAGCTAGTTCGTGATGAGCCTTTCGCCATCATCCTCGCGGATGACTTATTAGATGGACAACCACCAGTGCTCAAGCAAATGCTCAAGGTATTTGATGAGCAAAATGGTTCTGTGATTGCCGTAGAGAAAATTGATCCCGCTAAAAGTGGTTCATATGGCATCGTATCTGGAGCGGAAGTGGCTAAGGGCATCTATCGCCTTAACGGGATTGTAGAAAAGCCACAACCCAAAGATGCTCCTTCCAACTTAGCTGTTGTGGGGCGCTATGTTTTGTCTTCTGACATTTTTAGCCACATTCGCAATCTCAAACCCGGTGCTGGTGGCGAGATTCAATTGACCGATGCAATTGCTTCTTTACTCAAAGAGGAGCCGGTATTTGCTTATGAATATGATGGCGTTCGCTACGACTGCGGTAGCAAGCTTGGCTATCTCAAAGCTTCAGTGGAATTTGCTTTACGCCACCCAGAAGTAGCGACTGATTTTGCAGCCTACCTAAAGAGTCGCTCTTTAACTTAAGACTCTTAGCTGTGCTTATCTTCTTTTGAGGAAGAAAACTAAGACATCGCCTTCAGTAGTGCTGGCAATGAGTTCATTTCCAGTTTGCTTGGCGAAAGCTGGGAAATCATGAGCAGCACCTGCATCGGTTGCCTTGACCTTAAGAACCTCGCCAGATTGCATAGTCGCTAAAGCTTTCTTCGTGCGCAAAATTGGCAATGGGCAATTCATCCCAATCGCATCTACCTCTGCGGTAAAAGCAATATTTTGATCACTCATTTACTGGCCACCCAATCTTTCACGCCTTCTAGTGCTGCACCCAACTTGCTTGGGTCATTACCACCGGCCATTGCCATTTCTGGCTTACCGCCACCCTTGCCACCTACTTGCAGGGCAACAAAGTTCACGAGATCACCTGCCTTTACTTTTCCGATAGAGTCTGCGGTCACGCCTGCAATCAAGCTAACCTTATCGCCCTGGACAGATGCCAGCACAATTGCTGCGGTTTTGAGTTTAGCTTTGAGTGCATCCATCGTTTCACGCAAGACCCCTGCATCAGCTCCATCTAAACGAGCAGCTAATACCTTGAGACCATTGACGTCAATTGCTTGACCAGCCAACTCGTCACCTTGACTTGCAGCCAACTTCGAATTCACTTTCTCTAACTCACGTTCAGCCTGGCGCAAGCTCTCTTGCAATTGAGTAACGCGGTTTACTAAATCACCTGGATGGGTCTTCAGAATAGCTGCAGCCTCATTAATCTTATCTTCCATGCTTTGCAGGAAGTGAAGTGCATTATTGCCAGTAACCGCCTCAACACGACGAATACCAGCAGCCACGCCACCTTCAGAAACAATCTTGAGACTACCAATATCACCGGTGCGGGAGACGTGTGTACCGCCACACAACTCTTTAGAACTACCAATTTCTAGAACGCGTACTTCTTCGCCATACTTCTCGCCAAAAAGCATCATGGCACCAGTCTTTTGAGCATCATCCAAAGACATGACTTTGCCTGAAGTGGCGGTGTTTTCAAGAATCTCTTGGTTCACAATATCTTCTATTTTGCGAATTTGCTCAGCAGTAATTGGGGCGTTGTGCGTAAAGTCAAAACGGGTCTTAGAAGCATCTACCAATGAACCTTTTTGCTGCACATGATCACCCAGCACTTCACGTAAAGCTTTATGCAGGATATGGGTAGCACTGTGATTGCGCATAGTGTCAGCTCTTTGTTGAACATCAACTAAAGCATTCAGCACATCTCCTACTTTGAGTTCACCCTCAAGCAACTCACCTTGATGCCCAAAGACATCGGCCTGGATCTTGAAGGTGTCTTCCACTGCGAAGCGAACAGTCTCATTGCGAAGCTCGCCTTTATCACCAACCTGGCCACCAGACTCAGCGTAGAAAGGAGTGTTATCCAAAACAATCACTGCAGCATCGCCAGCCTTTACTGAAGTCACGGCAGATCCATCTAGATATAAAGCAGTTACCTTGGCGCCCTCATGTTTTAAGGTGTCATAACCATGAAACTGGGTTGGCTGGCCTTTGTAATCTAAGCCTTGGGCAACTTTGAACTTGCCTGCTGCTCTAGCTTGATCGCGCTGCTTTTGCATCGCTACCTCAAAACCTGCGGCATCAACTGTCACACCACGCTCACGACAAACGTCGGCAGTTAAATCTAATGGGAAACCAAAAGTGTCATGTAAACGGAAAGCAGTTTCACCATCAACTACTTTTGCGCCACCCGCTAATGCACCATCTAAAATTTCCATGCCATTGGCAATCGTTTGGAAGAAGCGCTCTTCTTCTTGTTTTAGCACTTCACCCACTTTATCTTGGGCAGCTCGCAACTCTGGATAGGCATCACCCATTTCTTTTACTAAAGCAGGCACCAATTGGTAAAAGAATGGTTTGCGGGCACCGAGCTTATAGCCATGTCGAATTGCACGACGGGCAATACGGCGCAATACATAACCGCGCCCAGCATTTCCGGGAATCACCCCATCGACAACGATAAAGCTACAAGCACGAATATGGTCAGCAATCACTTTTAGTGATGGGCTTTGCGCATCGCAATTTTGGCCACCAGCAGCATCCACCGCATCCTTGGAAGCCTTGATGAGATTAACGAAGAGATCAATCTCATAGTTAGAGTTCACATGCTGCAAAACAGCAGCAATGCGCTCCAGACCCATGCCAGTATCAACGCTAGGCTTAGGCAATAAATGCATGACACCCGCTTCATCGCGGTTGAACTGCATAAAGACGTTATTCCAAATTTCGATATAGCGATCGCCATCTTCATCTGGACTACCAGGAGGACCGCCAGGAATATGATCACCATGATCATAGAAAATTTCTGTACAAGGACCGCATGGACCTGTGTCACCCATCATCCAGAAATTGTCAGAAGCGTAACGCGCACCTTTGTTGTCCCCGATACGAATAATGCGCTCCGCTGGAATACCGATTTGCTTATTCCAGATCTCATAAGCCTCATCATCTTCGGCATATACAGTGACTAACAGCTTTTCTTTAGGTAACTTAAATTCTTGCGTCAATAAATCCCATGCAAGCTGAATCGCATCTTTCTTAAAGTAATCCCCAAACGAAAAATTACCCAACATCTCAAAAAAGGTATGGTGACGTGCGGTATAGCCAACGTTATCTAAGTCATTGTGCTTACCACCCGCCCGAATGCACTTTTGAGCAGTCGTGGCACGGTTATATGGGCGCTTATCAAAGCCCAAAAACACGTCCTTGAACTGGTTCATACCCGCATTCGTAAAGAGCAGGGTTGGGTCATCCCCCGGCACTACCGGACTGGACGGAACAATTTGATGGCCTTTTTTGGCAAAGAAATCCAGGTATGCCTGGCGAATTTGGGAGACTTTCATGGCAATAATTATCGCATTGGCACTAGCATAGGGCAAACGCTTAGCCAGATAGGCCCATCCTGGCTTACAATCCCACAACACCAATAAATAGATCGACACTTAAGTCGGTAATTAAGGAGCGCATCTTGAAAGTTCGCAATCAACGGGATCTAGGGGCTGGGATCATGTATATGGTCATTGGCGTCTTCTTTGCCGCCATGGCAACCCAATACCCAATGGGTACCGCTGCCAAAATGGGTCCTGGCTATTTCCCATTCTATCTAGGCATTCTCATGTTCTTGCTTGGCTTACTGGTAGCCGTTAAGGCATTTGGTGCCAAGGCAGCCATCGAGTCAATTCCTAAATTTAACTGGCGGATCATTGCCCAAATTACTGGTTCAGTAGTTCTCTACGGACTTTTACTGCCAAGGCTCGGTTTCTTGATCGCAGTAGTTGTTCTAGTTTTCGTAGCGGCAAGTGCAAGTAGAGAGTTCACCTGGAAAGGCACCCTGATTAATGCTGCCTTCTTAGTGACATTTACTTACTCAGTTTTTGTGTTGGGTCTGAAACTTCAGTTCCCACTCCTGCCAGCATTCCTACAACAATAAAGAACCGGGACACTACAAAATGGATTTATTTGCTAATTTAGGTCTCGGTTTCGAAACCGCATTTACCCTACAGAATCTCTTATACTGCCTGATCGGCTGTATCTTGGGAACCCTCATCGGCGTATTGCCTGGCCTGGGCCCAATCGCTACTATCGCGATGCTTTTGCCAGCAACGTATGCATTACCTCCAATTGCTGCTTTGATTATGTTGGCTGGTATTTACTACGGCTCACAGTACGGCGGATCTACAACAGCGATTCTCCTCAACATTCCAGGGGAGACGTCGTCGGTGGTGACTGCAATTGATGGCTATCAAATGGCTCGTAATGGCCGTGCTGGTGTTGCCTTATTCACTGCTGGCTCTGCATCCTTTTTTGCAGGTTGCGTAGCGACTTTGGTCTTGGCTGCTTTTGCCGCCCCACTCTCGCAGCTCGCGTTTAAGTTTGGTCCTGCTGAGTATTTCTCACTCATGGTCTTAGGCTTGATTGGTGCAGTTGTTCTAGCGTCCGGCTCTTTGATCAAAGCGATCGGCATGATCATCCTAGGTCTGCTAATGGGCTTGATTGGTACCGACGTGAACTCCGGTGTCTCACGTTACGCGTTTGACATTCCTGAGCTCAGCGATGGTATCGGCTTCGTTGCAGTTGCGATGGGTGTTTTTGGATTTGCTGAGATTATGAGCAATCTAGAGAAGACTAGTGACGATGAGGGCTTCCTCAATAAACTCACCAGCATGGTTCCAAGCAAGACCGATGTAAAGCGCATGATTCCATCGATCTTGCGCGGTACCACTATTGGCTCCATCCTGGGTATTCTGCCTGGCGGCGGCGCAGCATTAGCAGCCTTTGGCGCCTACTCAGTAGAGAAGAAATCATCTAAGTACAGTCATGAATTCGGTAAGGGTGCGATTGAAGGTGTTGCAGGTCCTGAAGCGGCGAATAATGCGGCAGCACAAACCTCATTCATTCCATTGCTGACTTTAGGTATCCCACCAAATGCCGTGATGGCGCTGATGGTTGGTGCGATGACTATTCATAACATTCAGCCAGGTCCGCAAGTGATGACCAGCAACCCAGCATTATTCTGGGGCTTAATTGCTTCCATGTGGATTGGTAACGTGATGCTGATTCTCTTGAACTTGCCACTGATTGGTATCTGGGTAAAGCTCTTGAAGATTCCTTATCGCTTCCTTTATCCAGCAATTTTGGTCTTCTGCTGTATCGGCGTATATACCGTGAACAACACTGTGTTTGACGTATATGTAACTGCAGGCTTTGGCTTGATTGGTTACCTGTTCTTCAAACTCGGTTGCGAACCTCCTCCATTGCTTTTGGGCTTCGTGCTCGGACCAATGATGGAAGAGAACTTCCGTCGTGCACTATTGCTGTCCCGCGGCGACTTCACTACCTTCCTGACCCGCCCACTTTCCCTAGGGTTGCTAATTGCAGCTGCCCTATTGGTCGTGATAGTGGCCTTACCAGCGGTGAAGAAGACTCGCGAAGAGGCATTCGTAGAAGAGTAATTCCTTCTACCCATCCAGAAACGAGCCCGCAGCAGTTTGCGGGCTTTTTCTTTATGGGTCAGGGTTTTCTCTACAATGTGGCTATGTCCCAAGATAGCAAACCCTCTAAAGCTAATACAGGTCCTGTGGCCGAGCCCTCCAACTTTTTACGTCAGATCATTGATCATGACTTAGCAAGTGGTGCTTTTTCACACAGAACCAATTTAGCCGGCGAGTCAATTCCGTCGATCATTACCCGTTTTCCACCCGAACCAAATGGCTATTTACATATTGGTCATGCAAAAAGTATTTGCTTGAACTTTGGTCTGGCTGCTGACTACAACAATCAGCCTGGTGGTGCGCGCTGCAATATGCGGCTTGATGACACTAACCCAGTCAAAGAAGATGTTGAGTATGCCGACAGTATTTTGGATGCAGTTAAATGGCTAGGTTTTGATTGGGGTACCCACCTTTATCATGCGAGCGACTACTTTGATCGCCTCTACGAGTTTGCTGAAATTCTGATTCAGAATGGCAAGGCCTATGTTGATAGCCAAAGTGCTGATGACATTCACGCCAATCGTGGCAACTTTGGTCAAGCTGGAAAAAATAGTCCTTATCGCAATCGCAGCCCCGAAGAAAACCTCTCTCTGTTCCGTGAGATGCGGGATGGTAAGTTCAAAGATGGTGAACACGTTCTACGCCTAAAGATTGATATGGCGCATCCTAATATTGTGATGCGTGACCCAGTGGTCTACCGTATTCGCCACACTGATCACCATCGTACGGGTAGCAAGTGGTGCATTTACCCCTTATATGACTTCACGCACTGTATTTCTGACGCGCTAGAGAATGTCTCTCACTCTATTTGTACTCTTGAGTTTGAAAACAATCGTCCTCTTTACGATTGGATCGTCAATTCCCTCAAAGAATTAGGTGTGTTTAAAGATCCTGTGCCACATCAATATGAGTTTGCACGTCTGAATTTGACATACACCATCACCAGTAAACGCAAGTTGTTGCAACTTGTAGAAGAAAAGCATGTTGATGGCTGGGATGATCCCCGCATGCCGACCATTGTCGGTATCCGTCGTCGTGGCTACACCCCAGAAAGCATTCGCCTGTTCTGCGAGCGCATTGGTGTATCCAAAGCCGATAGCTGGATTGACATGAGCACCTTGGATCAAGCACTGCGGGATGATCTTGAAGTCAGAGCACCACGTGCCACAGCAGTGCTCAAACCACTGAAGCTGGTGATTGAAAACTTTGATGCTACTGGCAAAGAGCCATGCTCAGCCCCACGTCATCCACAACATCCCGATTGGGGCAATCGTGAATTTAATTTCACCCGTGAATTGTGGATTGAAGAAGATGACTTCATGAAAGAACCCATCAAAGGTTTCTTCAGATTATTTCCACCCATTGGTGATCAGCCTGGAAGTCGCGTACGTTTACGCCATGGCTTTGTGATTGAATGCACCGGCTTTGAGACTGATGCTAACGGCAATGTGATTCAGGTGAATGCAACCCATTTCCCCGATAGTAAGAGTGGTACTCCTGGCTCTAATAACTATAAGGTGAAGGGCAATATTCACTGGATCAGTGCTGCTGAAGCCATTCCAACTGAGGTACGGCTATACGATCACCTCTTTAGCGATCCACACCCTGATAGCGGTGATAAGAATTTCCTGGACGCTATTAATCCGAACTCTAAGCAAACCATTGCTGCCTACCTAGAGCCTTGCATGAAAGAGGTCAAAGCTGGAGAGCGCTTCCAGTTTGAACGTCATGGCTACTTTGTTGCTGATGAATCCGATTCCAAACCTGGCAAGCCAGTATTTAACCGCACCGTTGGCCTTAAGGATTCTTGGAAATAGTTTTCAGAAAATGGGCTACGCTCGGATAGCGTAGTGGTCTTTTTAATTCATGCAGGCGAGTGTTCGTGACTCTTCTTGACTCGCGCATAAAAGACCACAACATTGGGTTAACCATTTTTTGCAACTCAGCAGCCGGCATTCTGGGCGGTCGATCCAGACCAAAAGCATCAGCCACCTCATCAAAGTAATCGCCCATTTTGGTTTCACCGCCATCACACGTGTTAATGACTCTCTGTGGCCTGCCGTGATAAACCGCAGCACAAATCAAGCTTGCTAAATCATCGCTATGAATGTGATTGGAATAAGCGTCCTCTTCAGAAATTAATGCTGGGGTTTTAGAGTGCAAGCGCTCAATTGGAAGACGGTTAGCAGCATAAATTCCGGGTACCCGCAAAATGGTTAAAGCCACCCCATGAGCTGGCGCCCATAAACGTAATTCGCGCTCAGCATCCACCCTTCTTTGGGCGCGCTCACTCTGAGGGCTAACTGGGGTGACTTCGCTCACCTTGGCGCCCCCGTGATCCCCATAGACGCCTGTAGTGCTGATATAGATCAAGCGCCTGACGGCATTGGATCCTTGGGCTAAAATTCGGATTAGGTTGCGGGTTCGGCAATCACGATTTCCTTGGTTTTGGGGTGGCGCTAAATGAATAACGGTTTGAGCTAAACCGGATAGGCGCCACAAAGTTTCTGGCTGATCCAGATTGCCCAATAGTGGAGTCGCGCCAACCTCCCTCAACTCCTGAAAACGACTTTGTTGAGAAGTTAAAGCAAAAACTCGATGACTCCGGGAAAGCTGTTTTGCCACCCGAAGACCAATGTCACCGCAGCCAATAATCAGGATTGAAGGTTTACCAAAAGATTGCATAAGTAACATCGTAACGATTTATTGAAAGGAATGAGAGTGTCTTATCAGGTCACGCTCAAAACGAGCGGCAAACAATTTACTGTTAACCAGGATGAAACACTCCTGGAAGCCGCCCTTCGTCAAGGCATCAAGCTACCCTATGGCTGCAAAAACGGTGCCTGCGGATCCTGTAAGGGCAAGATCGTAGAAGGTCAGGTAACCCATGGCCAGCACAGCGAGGGCGCCTTAAGTAAGGCAGATGAAACTACTGGCGGCACTTTATTTTGTTGTGCCCATCCGCAATCTGATCTATTGATAGAGGCCCGTGAAGTTCAGGGTGCCGGTGATATTGCCATTCGGAAAGTTCCGTGTCGAGTCAACACGATTGAGCGACCTAGCCATGATGTAGCAATTCTGAAACTTCAACTTCCCGCTGCTGAACGCTTTCAGTTCCTGGCAGGCCAGTATCTGGAGTTCCTCCTCAAGGATGGCCAGCGCCGCGCCTACTCTATTGCCAATGCGCCAGACCAAGAAGGTCCGCTTGAGCTACACATCCGCCATTTACCTGGCGGCGTGTTTACCGACTTTGTGTTTGGAGCGGCAAGTCCGGCACTGAAAGAAAAAGATATCCTGCGCTTTGAAGGTCCTTTAGGTAGCTTCTTTCTCAGGGAAGACTCCAAAAAGCCCATCATCTTTGTAGCTGCAGGTACTGGCTTTGCCCCGATCAAATCGATCATCGAGCAAATGCAGGCCAAAAAGATTCAAAGACCTATTGAGCTCTATTGGGGCGGACGTCGCCCTAGCGACCTGTACCTAGATGATTTATGCAGGGCCTGGCAAAAAGACATTCCCAACTTCCAGTACATTCCGGTGATCTCAGATGCCCTCGCAGAAGATGTCTGGACTGGCCGAACCGGCTTTGTGCACCAGGCCGTTATGTCAGACCATCCTGATATGAAAGGCCTTCAGGTCTATGCTTGTGGCGCACCGGTCATGGTAAATGCCGCAAGAGACGACTTTTCATCTAAATGTCACCTGCCTGAGGAAGAATTCTTCGCGGACTCATTTACCAGTGCCGCAGATTTAGCTACCAACTAAACTCCGATAAAGTTAGATAATAGAAACCTCATTAGCCCCAATTACCCAAGTTCAGTATGAATAAGCCAGCCCAAGCGATCGACACCAATTCAGTGATGTTCATCACCCAACGCCCAGAGGTCATCATGGTCGAGGGTAAGGGTTCATGGTTAACCGACAACAATGGCAAACGGTATTTAGATTTCTTGCAAGGTTGGGCAGTTAATTGTTTAGGCCACAGCAATCCTGGAATGATTGAAGCGCTGAACGCGCAAGCAAAAAAGCTCATTAATCCAAGTCCAGCGTTTTATAACGAGCCAATGATTGGCTTATCTAATCTGCTGACTGCCAATAGTTGCTTTGACAAGGTGTTCTTTGCTAACAGCGGTGCCGAAGCAAATGAAGGTGCGATCAAACTTACGCGCAAATGGGGTCAACTCCACAAGAATGGCGCTTTTGAAATCATTACTTTTGATCATAGTTTTCATGGTCGCACCATCGCTACTATGAGCGCCTCTGGAAAGCCAGGCTGGGATACGATGTTTGCCCCACAAGTAGCTGGATTTCCAAAAGCAGATTTGAACGACTTGGAGTCTGTCAAAAAATTGGTGACTGATAAAACTGTTGCAGTCATGCTTGAGCCAGTTCAGGGTGAAGGTGGCGTGATCCCCAGCACTAAAGAATTTATGCTTGAACTACGTAAGTTCACCAAAGAAAACAACATCCTTCTGATTGCCGATGAAGTGCAGGCGGGCTGTGGCCGTACGGGCACCCTCTTTGCCTATCAGCAATACGGAATTGAGCCGGACATCATGACCTTAGGCAAAGGTATTGGTGGTGGCGTTCCGCTGGCAGCACTGATGGCCACTAATGCAGCAGCTTGCTTTGTGCCGGGCGACCAAGGTGGTACCTATAACGGTAACCCACTGATGACTGCTGTTGGCATCAGTGTGATTGAGCAACTACTGGCCCCAGGATTTTTAGATAGCGTCAAAGCTAAAGGCGAATTACTAAAATCAGAACTGCTAAAGCTAGTTGCAGAATTCAATCTTGAGGGTGAGCGTGGTGAAGGTTTATTGCGTGCCCTCATGCTCGGCAAAGATACTGGTGGAAAATTGGTTGAACTTGCTCGCGATCGCAGCCCTGAAGGTCTATTAATCAACTCACCAAGACCAAACTTATTACGCTTTATGCCTGCTCTGAATGTCAGTGATGATGAGATTCTTCAGATGTGCGGCATGCTGCGTGAATTACTCAAGCAAACTGCTTAAGTCTATTCACCTAAGTAGGCTGTTCTCACTCTAGAGTCTTCTAGCAATTCTTTTCCACAGCCACTCAAGGTAATTAATCCGCTTTCCATGACATAAGCACGATTAGCCATTTGTAAAGCCAATCGTGCGTTTTGCTCTACCAAGAGAATCGTCATGCCATTGGCCGATAGATTGCGGATAACATCAAAAATAGTTTCGACCATGATGGGCGATAAACCCATGGAAGGCTCATCGAGCAGCAAGAGCTTTGGTTCTGCCATCATTGCCCTGCCCATCGCTACCATTTGCTGCTCGCCACCGGAAAGCGTGCCCGCCAATTGCGATAAACGCTCCTTCAATCTCGGGAAATAGGAGTAGACCTCCTCTAACTTTTGCTTAATAGCAAGGGCATCTTTTTTCAAAAAGGCCCCCATCTGCAAGTTTTCCAAAATAGTCATGCGCTTAAACACGCCCCGACCCTCTGGAACCATTCCTAAGCCCAGCTGGACCAACTCATATGCTGGCAGCCTCTCTGCACGGTGATCTAAAAACTGAATTTCGCCTGCCGAAGGAGTCAGTACACCAGAAATCGCCTTCAAGCTTGAGCTCTTACCAGCGCCATTGGCACCAATTAAAGCGACTAGCTCGCCTTGATCAACATGCAAATCAATTCCTTTGACGGCATTAATGCCGCCATAAGAAACTTTGAGATTTTTTACATTCAGCAGGGCGCTCATTACACTGCCCCCTGGCCAAGATAGGCTTTGATCACTTCTGGATGTACGCGCACATCTGCAGGCTTACCAGAGGCAATCACTTTGCCGTAATCAAGTACTGTCAAGCTGTCGCAAATACCCATGACTAAACTCACATCATGCTCAATCAATAGAATTGTTTTACCATCCGTTTTAATACGCAGTAATAACTCGCGTAGCTCTAATTTTTCAGTGGCATTCATACCTGCAGCTGGCTCATCTAAAGCCAAGAGCTTAGGTTCAGTAGCTAAAGCCCTTGCAATCTCTAGGCGACGTTGATGGCCATAGGAAAGATTGCGTGCCTCCATATTGGCAAACTCAGTGAGCCCAACATAAGCAAGTAAGGCCAGTGATTTATCGCGGATAGATTGCTCTTCACGCTGAGTTCCCGGAAATCGAAAGATTGCCCCTAGGATTCCAGCCTTTGAGCGGCAATGGCAACCCACCATCACGTTCTCAAGAGCTGACATTTCACCAAAGAGACGAATGTTCTGAAAGGTTCTAGCTAAACCCGACTTTGTTACCTCCGAGACCGACTCCGGAAAGTAAGACTTTCCATCGAATAAAAAAACACCTGAGTCTGCTGGATATAAACCGGTAATCACGTTAAAGAAAGTGGTCTTGCCTGCTCCATTAGGCCCAATCAAGCCCACAATCGATCCATGCGGTACTTGTAACCCAACTGCTTCAAGCGCGCGCACTCCACCAAAACGCTTAGAGACGTCTGCAACATCCAGAAGTAAGCGGGCTGACATCACTTAGCCTCACTCTTTTGCCAAATGCCGCCTGGGCGATACAGCATGATCAAAATAAGAGCTAAGCCATAAATGAGCTGGCGAAGAACTTCCACATCCACAACAAGATGCCCAAATAAAGCTTGTTGAAGAGGCTGTGCAATGGCGCGCAATACTTCCGGAAATATTGCCAAGAGAACTGCGCCAAGAATGACGCCAGGGATATGACCAATACCTCCTAGCACCACCATTGCTAAGACGACAATCGACTCCCAAAGCGTAAATGATTCAGGAGAAACAAAGCCCTGAAAAGCAGAAAAAAGAACGCCTGCAACACCGGCAAATGATGCTCCAATCGCAAACGCCAGCAACTTCATATTGCGCGTATTAATGCCCATCGCTTTAGCGGCAATCTCATCTTCACGAATTGCAACCCATGCCCTACCAATACGTGAATCTTGCAAGTGAATGCAAACGATCGCTACAGCAATCGCTAAGGTCAGAAATAAATAAAACACTAAATACAGACCAGGAATTTGGACAAAACCGAGATCTAAAGGCTTTGCGAATGAAATTCCAAAGAGCTGGATTGGATCTATTGCAGTGATACCTTTCGGTCCATTGGTGAGATTGAGTGGGCGATCCAGATTATTCATAAAGATACGAATAATTTCTCCGAAACCCAAGGTCACAATGGCCAAGTAATCACCACGTAACTGTAATGTTGGAAAACCTAAAATGATTCCAAATAGCGCGGCCAGAATGATTGAAAATATGGCAACCATCCATGGTGAAAAATGCATTCCTTCCGGAAAGGCTGCTGCAATAGTTGCAAATTGCTGCGGCAAATGGGGAGATGCCAGTAATGCAAAGCTATAAGCACCAAGAGCATAAAAAGCGATGTAACCTAAATCGAGTAGGCCAGCAAAACCCACAACGACATTGAGTCCCAGTGCAAGAACGATATAGAGCAACGCAAAATCAAGTACTCGTACCCAGTAATTTCCGCCACTAGCGCCCACTACCCAAGGCAAGAGAATAAGCGCAACAACACCAATCCACCAGTAAGCGGATTTTGGTAAGCGATGAAATAGCGCTCCCTTAGGCACGATCAGAAACCCTTTCCCCCAAGAGACCGGTGGGACGCAAGACTAGTACCAGGATTAGCACCAAGAAAGCAAAGATGTCTTGATAGTTGGAACCAAAAACACCGCCAGTCAATTCACCTATGTAGCCCGCACCTAAAGACTCAATTAAGCCCAAAAGAAGACCGCCCAACATCGCGCCTTTTAAATTGCCAATGCCCCCAAGTACAGCCGCTGTAAATGCTTTCAGACCCGGGATGAACCCCATATAAAAATGGACGTTGCCATAGTTGCTTGCAATCATCACGCCAGCTAAACCTGCAAGAGCGCCACCCAGCATGAAGGTGATGGAGATTACGCGATTGGGATTAACGCCCATCAACCCAGCAATTTGAGTATTCTCGGCTGTGGCTCGCATTGCTCGACCTAATTTAGTTTTTTCAACCAAAAACAATAAGCCACACATTACAGCTAGAGCAACTAGGATGATCACGATCTCTTTGCCAGTAATGGTTGAGCCACTTCCCCATAACTCAATCGGAATTGACGGCAATAACTGTGGGTAGGTCATTGGATTGCGCGACCAAATCATCATGGCAATGGTTTGCAGCAAGATTGACATACCAATTGCTGAAATCAAAGGGGCCAAGCGTGGAGCATTGCGCAAAGGGCGATATGCAATACGCTCTACCCAATAACTTAGGCCCGCGCATACCGCCATCGTCACTGGTAGAACAATTAAGAGTGTCAGCCAACCTGGTAAGTCGCTGGTTAAACCCAGAATCAATCGCAACAAGGAAAGCGAGACCATGGCACCAATCATCAGCACTTCGCCATGGGCAAAATTAATAATCCCCAAGACCCCATAAACCATGGTGTAACCCAAGGCAATCAAGGCATAGATGCTACCGAGCACTAAGCCATTGATGATTTGCTGAAGGAGAATATCCATTGAGAAAATTGCGCTCTACAAAAAAATAGCACCGCATCAGCGGCGCTATTTTTATCAGAGTGAATTACATCTTAATCACGTCAAGAACTGTTTTCTTCTTGTCTTTGAAGTCATACAAAGTAATGACGCCTTCTTTCATATCGCCTTGATTATCAAACGCGATATTGCCAACCAAACCCGTCATTTTTGTATCCGGCATTACAACCAAAATCTTAGCTGGATCAGTTGAATTAGCCCGCTTCATGGCATCAACCAAGACATAGACTGCATCATAGGTAAATGGTGCATAAATCTGAACATCGGACTTAAAACGCTCCTTGTATCGTTTCTGGAAGTCGGCTCCCTGCGCCATTTTTGATAAAGCCATGCCGGCCTCTGAGCAAGTAACATTCACCACAGCATCGCCAGCCAATTCCGCCAGCTTCTCTGTACACATACCGTCACCGCCAACTACTTTAGCCTTAATACCAAGCTCAGCAGCCTGCTTTGTTAATGGACCACCAGTAGCATCCATGCCGCCATACATAATGACATCAGGCTTGCTACCTTTAATCTTAGTAAGAATGGCCTTGAAATCGGTTGCCTTGTTATTACTTGCTTCCCGAGTAACGACTTTGACACCAGCAGCTTTGATTGTTTTTTCAAATTCATCAGCCAAACCTTTGCCATACTGCGTCGAGTCATCAATGATGGCTACTGTTTTCGCCTTCAAAGTACCTACAACATAGTTAGCCAATGCCGGGCCTTGCTGCGCATCTGTTGCCACTAAGCGATAAGTTGTTTTAAAACCTTGCTTGGTGTAATCAGGATTAGTGGCTGATGGAGAGATTTGAGTAATCCCCGCATCACTATAGATTTTTGATGCAGGAATACTGGTTCCAGAATTCGGATGGCCTACTACGCCAGCAACCTTAGCATCTACTAATTTCTGCGCTACTTGAGTAGCAGTCTTCGGATCTTCAGCGTCATCCTCAGGGACTAATGTCAGAACTACTTTCTTGCCATCGATGGTGAGACCAGATTTATTAATCTCTTCAATAGCCAAGCGTGCGCCATTTTCATTATCTTTACCTAAGTGGGCGATTGGGCCAGTCAAAGGAGCCACATGCCCGATTTTGACCTCAGTGCCATCTGCTGCAGCCTTGTCGCCACCCTTGCCACAACCCAACAAGATGACGGTTGCCGCCGCTACTGCAATAGTACTTTTCACAAAAATCACTTTTGACGCTTTTGAATAAATCATGCGCAGCTCCTCTGTTATAGATACTTCAGTCAACTAAATTTTTTGGCAATGAAAATGTAACGTCCTCAACCACGCCATCTAAGGCGCGAACATGTCGCGGACCAAACTCTTGAATACGCGCCACGATGGATTGCGCAAGGCTTTCAGGTGCGGATGCGCCAGCAGTTAATCCAATACGCTTTTTACCTACAAACCACTCTGGTTTCAGTTGCTCGGGGGCGTCGACCATGTAAGAAGGTACGCCTAATTTTTCTGACAATTCTCGCAAGCGATTCGAGTTCGAACTCGCTGCACTTCCCACCACAATAACTACCTCTACCTGCGGAGCCATGAATTTCACTGCATCTTGACGGTTCTGGGTGGCATAACAAATATCTTGTTTACGTGGCTGCACAATATTAGGAAATTTTTTCGTGAGTGCCCCAACAATTTCTTTGGTTTCATCTACAGATAATGTAGTTTGGGTAACGAAAGCAATCTTTTCATCGCCTGAAAAAGATAAAGCCTCGACATCAGCGACATTCTCAACCAGAAAAACGCCCTCTTTCACTTGCCCCATGGTTCCCTCAACTTCAGGGTGCCCCGCGTGACCGATCATCAAAACAGTAAAACCTTCTTTGCACATCTTGACCACTTCAAAATGCACCTTAGTCACCAATGGGCAGGTCGCGTCATACACCTGCAAGCCACGATCTTGAGCATCTTTGCGCACCTCTTGAGAGACTCCATGGGCACTGAACACCACGATTCCACCTTTGGGAACCTCATGCAGTTCTTCCACAAACACAGCGCCCTTCTCGCGCAATTCATTCACCACATAAGCGTTATGAACAATTTCATGGCGCACATAAATTGGTGCCCCAAAACGGGTGAGGGCTTCATTAACGATATTGATAGCGCGATCAACGCCCGCACAAAAACCTCGGGGCTGGGCCATCAAAATTTCAAGTTTGTCTGGATTGGTCATGTTTTAGAGAATCGCCACGATTTCTGCTTCAAAAGTCACGGGCCTACCCGCCAAAGGATGGTTGAAGTCAAACCACGCACCTTCATCATCAATCGATTGCAAAACACCAGCATATTGAGCGCCGCCTGGTGCGTTGAATTCAATTACATCACCTGGATTGAATTCTGCATCGTCATCACGACCTTCCTTCAAAGCATTCAAAGAAACCCATTGCACCAAATCTTCTTTACGCTCGCCAAAACTTTCTTCCGGCGGAAGTAAGGCGCTTTTCTTTTCACCAACTTCAAGCCCTAACAACACTTTTTCAAAACAAGGTGCAAATTGTCCAGAACCCATCAGAACCGTCGCAGGACGATCAACAAAAGTATTGATGTAATCCTCCCCGTTAGGCAAAGTGAGCCGGTAATTGAGGGTCAGGTAGGAATTCGGCAAAACGGTAAGCTTGGTCATAAGGTGATTGTATCTAGGCCGGGGAAAGCTGTGCACTCCCCGATTACTGATTGGCCCAAAAATGAGCAGCCTCGTGAGAAGCTCAGGATTCATGGTGCTGCTGCACTCTCGGATGCAGAACTGCTCGCCATTTTTTTGCGGGTTGGCGTGAGGGGTAAAAGCGCAGTGGCCTTAGCAAAAGATCTACTCCACCATTTTGGAAGCCTACCCCGCCTATTAGGCTGCAGTCGCCAAGAATTGACCCGTATTCATGGCATGGGCCTATCTAAATGGTCCCAAATTCAAGCGGCTTATGAGCTGGTGAAGCGCAGTCTTGAGGAGGGACTGGCACAGGACTCTATCTTTTCCTCACCAAGCAATGTCAGAGAGTTCTTGCAGGCCAAAATTGGTCGTTTGCCGCATGAGGTCTTCCTTTGCCTCTACCTAGACTCACGTCTACATCTAATTGAATGTCAGGAGCTATTTAGAGGGTCTATTACCCATACAGCGGTCTATCCACGAGAAATCCTAAAGGAAGCCCTGTCTAGAAATGCCAGCGCCCTCATCGTGGCCCACAACCATCCTAGCGGCAACCCATTGCCAAGTAAGTCCGATCAAGACCTGACCAAGACCCTCCAAAATGCCCTGCAATTAGTCGATATTGCATTACTTGACCACTGTATTGTTAGTGGCAGTGGTTTTTTCTCTTTTTCTGACTCAGGCCTTATGAATATTAGCAATTAATGGTAGTAATTACTAACTTATTAAAGATTTACGTGATTTATAACCCATTTTGCAGCCTAAAGACCAAAGCCAAAGCCATTTAGAGCTAGCCCAAAATAGGCTAGGACTGATACAATCTTCTTTTTTCGCAATTAATGGAGTTATGTCATGGCAAAAGTTTGCCAAGTCACTGGGAAGAAGCCGATGGTTGGCAACAATGTATCCCATGCAAACAATAAAACGAAGCGTCGCTTTTTGCCGAATTTGCAAAACCGTCGTTTCTGGGTTGAATCTGAAAACCGCTGGATTAGCTTGCGCTTAACCAATGCTGGTTTGCGCGTTATCGACAAGAACGGCATTGATGCTGTGTTGTCTGATCTTCGTGCACGTGGCGAAATTTAAGGAGCGCACAAATGGCTAAAGGCGGCAGAGAAAAAATCAAGTTAGAGTCATCAGCTGGTACTGGTCACTTCTACACTACTTCAAAAAACAAGCGTACTAAGCCTGAGAAAATGGAGATCATGAAGTTCGATCCTACTATTCGCAAGCACGTTGCTTACAAAGAAACAAAGCTGAAGTAATTTACTTCGAGCAAATAAAAAACCCGCTTAGTTGCGGGTTTTTTATTGCCTAAATATTATGGCTCTTTACGCTTGCTCATAACTACTTAAGCATAACGACGCAATCTCAATGAGAACTCGCGCAGACTGGTTAAGCCGCTATCTTCAGCACGCTGGCACCATGCGTGCAACTGTAAGACCAACTGCTCTCTCGTAGCGCTTGAACGACCCCAGATAGCTTGCAGATCGCGACGCATCTCAATCATCTTACGCAGTTGTGCATTGCTAGCCATGAGCTCTTCAAGCTTTGCCCTTTCATCCTCGCTCAAGCGAGATTCATCCTTGGATAACCAAGTGCGAGCATCACTCAAATGAGATGCCAGAACTTGCATGTGCTGCACTTCATTACTAAAGAAATTGCGCAAAGTTTTACTGTAGCGCGCCATGATTTCATAACGATTTGCAATGATGGCTTCTAATGTATTTTGATCAGCAGGACGTAAATCACTCAGCACTGGTTTAGGTGAAGTCTTTTTCACTGTTGCCAAACCAACAGCACTCATCATCTGAATATATAACCAGCCAATATCAAACTCGTACCATTTGTTTGATAACTTAGCACTAGTGGCAAAGGTGTGGTGATTGTTATGCAACTCCTCACCACCAATCAAAATTCCCCAGGGAAGAATGTTGGTAGATGCATCCTCGCAATCAAAATTACGGTAGCCCCAGAAGTGGCCGATACCGTTAATCACACCAGCCGCAGTGATTGGGATCCACAACATTTGCACAGCCCAAACTGTTAGCCCAATGCCGCCAAACAAAAACACATCAATGATGAGCATGATGGCAACGCCCTGCCAAGAAAACTTGGAATAAATATTGCGCTCAAGCCAATCATCTGGAGTGCCATGGCCAAACTTCTCCATCGTCTCCTGGTTTTTGGCTTCATTTTTATAAAGCTCAGCGCCACGAGAAAGTACGGTGCCAATTCCTAAAACCTGCGGGCTATGGGGGTCGTCAATGGTTTCGCATTTGGCGTGATGCTTGCGATGAATCGAGGCCCACTCTTTCGTCACCATACCGGTGGTTAACCAGAGCCAAAACCGGAAAAAATGAGAAACAATCGGATGCAAGTCCAGCGCGCGATGAGCTTGGCAGCGATGCAAAAAGATTGTGACGGCAGCGATTGTGATGTGGGTTGCAGCCAAGGTGAACAGGGTAATCTGCCACCAAGACCAATCCAAATAGCCATTTGCTAGCCAATTGAGGAATAAATCAAAACCTGAGCTTGAAACTGTATTCAAAATTGAATCCTATTTAAGTATTAGCTCTTATTTTAGAGCTTTTTAGGTCTTTTTTTGCTTATCTTTCGTTAACTCTTTAGATTTTGGCTTTTCAGCCTTCTCAGGCTTAGTGCCTTTTTTCTGGAAAACAGCCCCAAAAAAGCCATCCGCCCCATGAATATGTGGCCATAACTGCCACCAGGGATTATCTGGTGAGCATCCTAAAGGCAATTTTTCCTTTGGAAACAATGGCTTAAGAACCTCTACGGCTGGTACAACCTCGAAATCCGGGTGTTTGGCAAGAAAATCTTCTGCAATTCCTTGATTTTCTTGGGGTAAAAGACTGCAAGTGGCATAAACCAAGCGGCCGCCGGGTTTTAGTAGGCGGGCCGCTGAAGCCAAAATATTCATTTGCTTTTGGTTGAGCTCCAAAACCCCTGCTGGAGTTTGGCGCCATTTGAGATCTGGATTACGTCTTAAGGTGCCCATTCCACTGCAAGGGGCATCCACCAAGACCCGATCGATCTTTCCGGCTAAACGCTTAATCTTGGCGTCATTCTCGCTATCAATCCATACTGGATGAACGTTAGAGAGGCCGCTACGGGCTTGCCGTGGCTTCAAATTCGCTAGGCGGCGCTCAGATGTATCAAATGCATAAAGACGTCCTGTAGAACGCATCAGGGCACCAATCGCCAAAGTCTTGCCACCAGCGCCGGCGCAAAAGTCGACAACCATCTCACCACGCTTAGGAGCAAGCAAATAAGCCAAGAGTTGACTACCTTCATCCTGAACTTCAAACATGCCCGCTTTAAATCCAGCAGTATTTTGCAAAGCAGGCTTACCCATAATGCGCACACCATCTGGTGCATATGGAGTTGGAATAGCTTGATAACGACCGCCTAATGCATTCATCTGCACGAGCAATTCTTCGCGATTCGTTTTCATCGTGTTTGCACGTAAATCCAGAAGTGCTGGGTGCATTAATGACTTGGCTAACTCTTCACGAGCTTCTTCACCAGGATATTTTCCAAATGCATCCCATAACCACTCTGGCAAATTATTGCGAACCAAGGGATTTAATGCGGCAGGGTCTACTGTAGCAAAGCGCTGCAACCATTCATATTCACCAGGCTTGAGAACGTGGGCTAAATCGGCAATCGCACTCTCCGCACGATTCGCAGAGCCGAGCCCGCCCTCAGACAGAGCGGACAGCAAACCCAATAGGGCTAAGCGTCTGGCCTGAGAGCCTTCGCCACTGGAAGCAAATTGTGAGAACTCATTTTTACGGCGCAAAATTGCAAATGCACTTTCTGCAATTAATGCGCGATCACGATTTCCGAGTTGTGGCTCAGCGCGAAAATAACGACTTACTACGCGATCCGCTGGCTGCTCAAAACTGAGTAACTCGGGCAACAATCTTTCTAAATGAATTGCATGCTGCGGCAATGCTTTGGCATTTGAGAAATTCTTTTGGCCTTCTGGCGCAATTAAATTACCGCTAGCATTGCGTCGCTCTGGTCGACGAAGCGGATCTTTAGATTTAGCAGCGTAACTTTTATGCGGAGCTAATCTGTTTCCAGATTTACGGGGTGGACGTTCTGCGCTCATAATTTAAAGAATTGCGACTCTGGGGGTTGTAACTTCACTTGATTACCTTCTATTCGCAATCGTCCATCAAGGAACCATTTTACGACCCGTGGGTAAATCTGATGCTCGGCAGTTAAAACACGGGCGGCCAAGGTATCAGGATCATCACCATCTAGAACCGGAACGGAGGCTTGGCAAATAATCGGCCCCTCATCAACCCCTTCGGTGACAAAGTGGACTGTAGCGCCATGTTCCTTGACGCCAGCCTCTAAAGCACGCTCATGGGTATGTAAACCTGGGAATGCAGGCAAGAGAGCTGGATGAATATTGACCAGTCGCCCCTCAAAATGGCGAATAAAGCCTGGGGTGAGAATTCTCATAAAGCCAGCCAGCACCACCAAATCAGCCCCTAAAGCATCAATTTGCTCGATTAAGGCGGCATCAAAGGCTTCTCGAGAGGCGTGCTCTTTGTGCTCTATAACCAAGGCTGGAATACCCTGGGAGCGAGCAAAATCAAGGCCCTTAGCCGCTGAGTGATTGGCTATAACGCCAGCAAATTTGACGGGCCACTGCTCTTTTTGGGCAGTTTTAACGATGGCCTCGAAATTGGATCCGCGGCCTGAGATTAAGGTAACGATAGAAAGCATGCCCACAATATAATTGATGGCTACCCTGAAAGCGATTTTGTGAACGTATTCCGTGGCCCGACCCAGTTTTCTGCAGGACCTGCTTGTGCCCTCAGCATCGGTAATTTCGATGGCGTGCACAGGGGTCATCGCGCCCTACTGAAACAGCTCGTGGATGGCGCCAAGGAACGAGGTTTAGTGAGTTGCGTCATGACCTTCGAGCCACATCCAAAAGAATTCTTCTCTCCAGAACAAGCGCCACCGCGCATTCTGAATTTACGCGACAAACTTGCAGCCCTAGCTGAAATTGGCATTGACCGCGTCATGGTGGAGCATTTCAATGCAGCATTTGCTCGTCTCACTCCAGAAGAATTTGTTTCAGAAATTATTGTGAAACGCCTGAACGCCAAATGGATTTTGATCGGCGATGATTTTTGCTACGGCGCAAAACGTGCAGGTAATTTTTCCAGCCTTAAGGCTGCCGGCGAAAAATATGGTTTTGAAGTTTCTAGTATTCAAACTATTTTGGAGGATGGTGAGCGTATTTCGAGTTCCGCATTACGCGCTGCACTTGCCAACGGCGATATGAACCTAGCCGAAAAATTATTAGGTCGTCCCTATGGAATTTCTGGTCATGTCATGCATGGTCAGAAATTAGGCCGCAAACTTGGCTTCCCCACTTTAAATCTTGCAGTTGCCAATCACTTGCATCACCGTAAGCCAGCAACTACCGGGATTTTTACTGCACAAGTATTAGGCCTCAGCGACAAACCCCTCCCAGCCGTGGCCAGTCTGGGTGTCAGGCCGACGGTAGAGGACGAAGGTCGTGTACTACTAGAGACCCATATTTTTGATTACCAACAAGATGTCTACGGAAAAATTATTACCGTAGAGCTCTTAGAAAAAATTCGTGACGAGGCTAAGTATGATGACCTCGACACTCTTACAAATGCGATTGCAGCAGATGCAAAGCACGCCAGAAATTATTTCCAGAAAAAAGCTTATGTCTGAAAAAGAAAACTCTTATCCCGTAAATCTTCTTGATACCGCATTTCCAATGCGAGGAGATCTAGCGAAGCGCGAACCGCAATGGGTTGCTCAGTGGCAAAAAAATAAACTCTACGAAAAAATTCGTGCGGCACATGCTAACCAACCGAAGTTCATCTTGCATGACGGCCCCCCTTATGCAAACGGTGATATTCACATTGGTCACGCCGTTAATAAGATTCTCAAAGACATGATTGTTAAATCTCGCTGGTTAATGGGTTTTGACTCTGTGTATGTTCCTGGCTGGGATTGCCATGGCATGCCAATTGAGATTCAGATTGAAAAGCAGTTTGGCAAAAACCTACCGACTGCAGAGGTGCAATCCAAAGCGCGCGCCTATGCGCAAGTGCAGGTAGACAAGCAGAAGAAAGACTTTGAGCGCTTAGGCGTTCTCGGGGATTGGAACAACCCTTATCTCACCATGAACTATCGCAATGAGGCTGATGAAATTCGTGCCCTAGGCAAGATCTGGGAAAAGGGTTACGTCTTCCGCGGCCTCAAGCCAGTGAACTGGTGTTTTGATTGTGGCTCAGCCCTAGCGGAAGCTGAAGTGGAGTATCAAGATAAGACAGACCCGACTGTTGATGTTGGTTTTGCCTTTGATGACGCTCAGCGTCCACAGCTTGCTAAAACGTTTGGTCTATCAGAACTTCCCAATAAGCCTGGTCAGATTGTGATCTGGACAACGACCCCTTGGACCATTCCTGCAAACCAAGCAATGAACGTTCATCCAGAACTGACTTATGCATTAGTAGATGTTGGCGATAAGTTATTGATCCTAGCAAAAGATCGGGTTGAAACCTGCCTACAAGATTACGGCCTCGAAGGCAAAGTGATTGCAACTTGTACCGGGGCTCAATTAGCGAATATTTCTTTCTGGCATCCACTTGCACCATTGCATGAAGGCTATAAACGCCTTTCACCAATCTATCCTGCTGAGTACGTCACTCTCGATACTGGCACCGGCATTGTTCACTCTGCACCCGCTTATGGCGAGGAAGACTTTAAGTCATGCAAAGCAAACAAACTCGCTGATAGCGATATTCTCAACCCAGTCATGGGTAATGGCGTATACGCATCATGGTTGCCACTCTTTGCTAATGAGTACATCTGGAAAGCAAACCCCAAGATTGTGGAGGCAATGCGCGAAGCCGGTAGTTTGCTCCGCGATAAAACATATACCCACTCGTACATGCATTGCTGGCGTCATAAGTCACCCATCATCTATCGCGCTACTTCGCAGTGGTTTGCGAGCATGGATAAGAAACCGTCCGATGGTAAGGCGAGCTTGCGTGAGACTGCATTAGCGGGCATTGATAGCACTGAGTTCTTCCCTGCCTGGGGCAAGCAACGTTTGCACAGCATGATCGCCAATCGCCCTGACTGGACTTTGTCACGTCAGCGCCAATGGGGTGTGCCCATGGCTTTCTTTGTTCATAAAGAAAGTGGTGAACCTCACCCACGTACCGTTGAGCTATTAGAAGAAGTAGCCAAGCGCGTAGAAAAAGATGGTATCGAAGCCTGGCAAAAATTAGAGCTCGCTGAACTACTCGGTGATGAAGCTGCTCAATACGAAAAGAATCGTGACACTCTAGATGTGTGGTTTGATTCTGGAACAACGCACTGGCATGTGATCCGCGGCTCGCACCGTAATGAGCTTCTGACAGCTGATGTAGAAACCCCGAACGGACGCCTAGCCGATTTATATCTTGAAGGCTCAGACCAACACCGTGGCTGGTTCCATTCCTCCTTGCTGACTGGTGCAATGCTTGATGGTAAGCCTCCCTATAAAGCACTCCTCACGCATGGCTTTACTGTTGACGGCCAAGGTCGCAAGATGAGCAAGTCTGTTGGTAACGTCATTGCTCCACAGCAAGTTGCTGACAAACTCGGTGCTGAAATCATTCGCCTGTGGGTAGCCTCAACCGACTACTCTGGTGAGATGACGATCTCAGATGAGATTCTCAAACGCGTTACTGAAAGTTACCGCCGTATGCGTAACACACTGCGCTTTTTGTTAGCCAATCTCTCTGATTTTGATCCTAGCAAACATGCGATGCCCGCCGATCAATGGTTAGAAATTGATCGCTATGCCGTCGCATTAGCAAATCAAATCCAGGGTAATGTTGAAGCGCACTACAAGGCATATGAATTTCATCCCGCAGTAGCTCGCATGCTGTCATTCTGCTCAGAAGATTTAGGTGGATTCTATTTAGACATTCTGAAAGATCGCCTCTATACCAGCGCACCTGATTCACCTGATCGTCGTGCGGCACAGAATGCTTTATTCCATATCACCCGTAATCTTCTGAAGTGGCTTGCCCCATTCCTCTCCTTTACCGCAGAAGAAGCATGGCAAGATTTTCCGCATGGTGCAGGCAATAAGGCAGAGTCGATCTTCATGGAAGAGTTTGCCAGCTTCCCTGAAATTGCCAATGCAAATGAGTTACTCGATAAGTGGAACCGTATCCGCGAAATCCGCTCTGAAGTCACCAAAGCAATTGAAGTAGAGCGCGAAGCCGGCAATGTTGGCTCATCACTGCAGGCTGAACTGACCATTAAGGTTGGTGATGTTGACTTCGCAATCCTGCATTCACTAGAGAACGACTTACGCTTTGTGACGATTACTTCGAGTGCCAGCATTGAACTCAGCAATGAGGGTCTAGAGGTCTTAGTACGTGGTAGCCAGTACAAGAAGTGTGGTCGCTGCTGGCATCACACCAAAGATGTCGGTAGCAATGCTGATCATCCCGAACTCTGTGGCCGCTGTATTAGCAATCTTTTTGGTGATGGTGATCACCGCCTATTTGCTTAATCGCTAAATTCATGAGCCTGGCATATCTTCGGTTTCTCGCAATTGCAACGATTGTTTTGCTCTTAGATCAATTGAGTAAATGGTCGGCATTAAGTAATTTACAAATGGGGGTGCCAGAGCCAGTCCTTCCTTTTATGAATTGGCTCCTCCTCTTTAATCCGGGAGCAGCATTTTCTTTTTTGGCAGAAGGCTCTGGTTGGCAACGCTGGTTCTTCACCATTCTTGGTCTGGTTGCGTGTGCTTATATCGTTTGGCTATTGCGCAAAAGTCTCAATGAAAAAATGCTGTGCATGGCTCTCAGCTTGATTCTAGGTGGCGCTCTTGGAAATGTTTTAGATCGCGTGATGTATGGCGCCGTTGTTGACTTTATTGATCTGTATTACTCAAACTGGCATTGGCCCGCCTTTAATATTGCTGATAGCGCTATTTGTATTGGTGCCGGCCTCATTATTTGGGGTGAATTACGCAAGTCATTTGGCAAATCCGCCCAATCCCATTAAGCTGGCGCCATGCAATCACTTTTAAATAAGAAAATCGTTCTCGGAATCTCTGGTGGTATTGCCGCTTACAAGACTCCTGAGCTTGCTCGTCAGTTGATGCAAGAAGGTGCTTCTGTACAAGTAGTAATGACTGAGGCTGCAACGCAATTTGTAACACCTGTCACGATGCAAGCACTCACAGGAAATCCGGTTTACACCAGTCAGTGGGATAGCAGTATTAGCAACAATATGGCTCATATCGAGCTATCACGCGCTGCTGATGCCATTGTGATTGCACCTGCAAGCGCTGACTTAATGGCAAAACTCTCCCTAGGTTTAGCTGATGATCTACTCAGCACTCTTTGTCTTGCAAGAGATTGCCCGCTCTTGCTTGCGCCAGCCATGAATAAACAAATGTGGGAGCATGCCGCCACCCAACGAAGCGTGCAGCGCCTTAATCAAGATAAGGTTACCCTGCTTGGCCCAGCGAGCGGCTTTCAGGCCTGTGGAGAAGTTGGCATGGGCAGAATGCTTGAGCCATCTGAAATTGCAGAGCAAGTAATCGCTTTCTTTCAGAAAAAAACTTTGGCTGGCAAGAAAGTGTTGATTACTGCTGGCCCAACCTTTGAAGCTATTGATCCAGTCCGCGGCATCACCAATCACAGCTCAGGCAAGATGGGATTTGCGATTGCGCGCGCAGCACTCGAAGCGGGTGCACAAGTACAACTTATCGCGGGCCCATGTGACTTGGCAACACCATTAGAGGCGACAGGACAGATTGCCCGCACCAACGTCACCAGCGCCAAGGAAATGCATCTAGCAGCGCTAAAAGAGACTGATTACGACATCTTCTTTGCGGTTGCTGCAGTAGCCGATTGGGGTATTGCAAGACCCTCAAAGGAAAAGATCAAGCGTCAAGGTAAAGATGCCCCGAGCATTGAATTTATTGCTAACCCTGACATTCTTTTGGATGTGGCAAAGACCGTGAAGATTAAAGGCGGAATACCCCATCCATATTGCGTTGGTTTTGCAGCCGAATCTACTGATCTCGAGGCGCATGCAGCCGAAAAACGTCAGCGCAAAGGGATCCCAATGGTTGTAGGCAATATCGGCCATGAAACCTTTGGTAGCGACCTCAATCAATTACTAGTGATTGACGAAACTGGTAGCAAGAAAATTGCTAAAGCTGAAAAGCTTCAGCTTGCACGTCAACTGATTGCGCTAGTTGCCAAGAAAATTTAAATCATTTTTTATTTACATTCACTGCTTTAGGAAATTCCATGCAATCCCTTCAAGTCAAAATTCTCGATGAACGTATGCGCGACCAACTGCCAGCTTATGGCACACCAGGGAGTGCAGGTCTAGATTTGCGTGCGTGCATTGATGCAACTATTGAGATTGCACCAGGCCAAACTGTCTTGGTGCCAACGGGCCTAGCAATTTATGTCGAAGATCCACGTTATGCCGCATTCATTCTGCCGCGTTCAGGCTTAGGCCATAAGCACGGGATCGTTTTAGGCAACTTAGTGGGCTTGATTGATTCTGACTACCAAGGACAACTGATGGTGAGCACTTGGAACCGTGGTTCAACCCCGTTTAAGCTTGAGCCAATGGAGCGTCTAGCCCAATTAGTGGTGATGCCAGTACAGCAAGTTGAACTCAAAGTAGTTGAAGAGTTTACTGAGAGCAGTCGTGGCGCTGGCGGATTTGGTAGCACTGGTAGAGCTTAAGCTGTCAAAGCGCCAATAAAAAAGCCACCCTTGGGTGGCTTTTTTATTTGAGCAGCTCTGCTTACTTACGAATATGCGCTTTACGTGCTGCATCTTGCGACATGCCGGCACCGGCACCTTCTCGAGACTCTTTCTCGGCAGAAATTTCTTTACGACGCTCTTTGCAAGATCCTGCAATTTCTTGCAAAGCTTTACGTGCGCGAGTAGCGGAAGCCTTAATTCCTTTACCTTCAAACTTTTCATGCTCTGCCTTGTAAACCTCAAAAGCATCTAGCAATTTATCGTGATGGGACATGTTTTCCTTTGATTGTTATGTAAATTAAATTTCTTCAGCAGGAACTACATCGGCTTTTGCAGCCTTTCCAGGAAGTACGGGCGCCTCAAAATTCAACTGTACCTTGCCATCAGCATCAATATCGACATCTACATGACCACCCTGCGCTAACTTACCAAAGAGCAACTCATCAGCAAGTGCTTTGCGCACGGTATCTTGAATAATGCGCTGCATTGGACGGGCGCCCATGAGCGGGTCAAATCCATGCTTGGCCAGGTGAGCACGCAATGCAGAACTGAAAGTAGCGTCCACTTTCTTCTCATGCAACTGCTCTTCTAGCTGCATCAAGAACTTATCAACCACGCGCATGATGATGGTTTCATCAAGAGCCTTGAAGGAAACGATGGCATCCAAGCGATTGCGGAACTCTGGTGTGAAGAACTTCTTAATGTCTGCCATCTCATCACCAGACTCACGTGCATTGGTAAAGCCGATAGTGGATTTCTGCATCGCTTCAGCGCCAGCATTGGTGGTCATGATGATGATGACATTTCGGAAATCCGTCTTACGACCATTGTTGTCGGTTAACGTGCCGTGATCCATTACCTGCAAAAGGATATTAAAAATATCCGGATGGGCTTTTTCAATCTCATCTAGCAAAAGCACGCAATGCGGCTTCTTGTTCACGGCCTCAGTCAGCAAACCACCCTGATCAAAGCCAACATAACCTGGAGGCGCTCCAATCAAACGGCTTACTGCATGACGCTCCATGTACTCAGACATATCAAAGCGTAGCAACTCGATGCCCAAGATATAGGCGAGCTGCTTTGCAACCTCGGTTTTACCAACACCTGTTGGACCAGAGAACAAAAATGAACCAATTGGACGATCGATCTTGCCAAGACCGGCACGCGTCATCTTAATGGCGCTAGCCAGGGCTTCGATCGCAGGATCTTGGCCGAAGACCACGCTCTTAATATCTCGATCCAAGGTTTGTAATTTGCTACGGTCATCCACGGTAACGGACTGAGGCGGTATACGCGCAATCTTCGCAACGATCTCTTCGATCTCTGGGCGGCCGATGGTTTTCTTCTGCTTAGACTTGGGCAAGATACGTTGAGCAGCGCCAGCCTCATCAATCACATCGATTGCTTTATCTGGCAAATGGCGATCATTGATATAGCGAGCAGAAAGTTCTGCTGCAGCTACTAAGGCACCAGCAGCATACTTCACGCTGTGGTGCTCTTCAAAGCGAGACTTAAGACCGCGCAAGATTTGTACAGTCTGATCAACGGTTGGCTCAACGACATCCACCTTCTGGAAGCGGCGTGACAAGGCAGCATCTTTTTCAAAAATGCCACGATACTCAGTAAAGGTTGTTGCGCCAATGCACTTGAGCTGCCCATTAGATAAAGCGGGTTTTAAAAGATTGCTAGCGTCCAATGTTCCACCTGATGCAGCACCCGCACCAATCAATGTATGAATCTCATCAATAAATAAAACGCCGTGGGCATGATCCTTGAGAGATTTGAGAACGCTTTTTAAGCGTTGCTCAAAGTCACCGCGATATTTAGTACCAGCAAGCAAGGCACCCATATCCAAAGAATAGACAGTTGCATTAGCCAAGATCTCAGGTACGTCACCCTTGACGATGCGCCAGGCCAAGCCCTCTGCAATGGCGGTTTTACCAACGCCGGCCTCACCAACTAATAGTGGGTTGTTCTTACGGCGACGGCAAAGCACCTGAATCACGCGCTCTACTTCGCTCTCACGCCCAATCAGAGGATCAATCTTGCCTTGACGAGCTAGTGCATTGAGATTTTGTGTGTACTGATCAAGCGGACTCTCTTTGCCAGATGAGGCAGACTCTTCTGTTTCTTGAGCAGCATCAGCAGGTTTTACGTGCTCAGCTTGATCTTTACGAACACCGTGGCTAATAAAGTTCACCACATCCAATCGGGTCACACCTTGCTGTTGCAAGAAATACACTGCATGCGAATCTTTTTCGCCGAAGATAGCCACCAAGACATTTGCACCAGTGACTTCTTTCTTGCCATTCGAGGTTGATTGCACATGCATGATTGCGCGTTGAATCACACGCTGAAATCCAAGCGTAGGCTGGGTATCAACCTCATCATTACCGGGCACAACCGGGGTATTGTCATTAATAAAGTTTTTCAATTGCGCACGTAGCTCAGCGATATTGACTGCGCAGGCTTTTAGAACCTCGACTGCGGTTGCATTGTCTAAGAGCGCGGCCAATAAATGTTCGACCGTAATGAACTCGTGTCGTGATGCCCTCGCGTCAACAAACGCCATATGCAAGCTAACTTCTAATTCTTGGGCAATCATGCTTCCTCCATAGTGCACTGTAGTGGGTGGCCCGCTTCACGCGAGAGTTCGATAACTTGATGCACCTTCGTAGCAGCAACATCGCGAGTAAATACCCCGCAAATACCTTTGCCAACCAAATGAACTTGCAACATGATGCGTGTAGCAGTTTCATGATCTTTATTAAAATACTCCTGAATCACCATCACTACAAATTCCATTGGCGTGTAATCGTCATTCAATAGTAAAACTTTATACATCGAAGGCGCCTTAACCTTCTCGGCCTGCTTTTCGAGAAGAATGGTGTCCTCAATATAGGGATTCGTTGGTACGCCAGTAGTAGGGTTTTTTGATGGACGGCTCATGAGAAACATTCTAAACACAGATATTCAAACTTTAATTTACTAGGGTCTTGTTGCTAAAAACCTGCAAAATTCACCTCTTAAACCCATATTGGGGCATTTTTCGGTAAAAAAAGGGGTAATTACTAGGGGGTAAGTGAATATAACTCCTTGACACCCCTACAAAAAGGGCAAACAATCAGGGGGTAGGCTTCAAAAGAGGTTCTATTTAGGCGTGTTGTGGAGCGAGACTGATTAAAAAGTATTTACCCTCATCACGGTTGTTTTAAGTTTATGTAATGGAGTTCGCATGGCGACCGGAATTGTTAAGTGGTTCAATGATGCAAAAGGTTTTGGCTTTATCAAACCTGATGATGGTGAAGAAGAGTTATTCGCGCATTTCAGCGCAATTACTATGCCTGGGTTCAAAACCCTTAAGGAAAACCAAAAGGTAACGTTTGACATTACCCAAGGCCCTAAAGGCAAGCAAGCTACTAATATCCAAGCAGCTTAATCTGCTTTAGATCATTACTAAAACCCAGGACTTGTTCCTGGGTTTTTTTTCGCCCGCAATTTACTCACTTAAAATGCACCACATGCTTACATCAATCAATCTTTTTCGCCATCTTCTGCCTGCCGCTCTTTTGCTCGGCTCAAGCCTGGCCTTCGCGCAAGTAAATGCTAGCTTGCCAACTATTGAACTAAAGACCGGTATCTACCGTATTCAAGCGGAAGTAGCCGACACCCCAGAAAGAAGACAGGTTGGTTTAATGAACCGTACTGGCATGCCAGTGAATTCCGGAATGCTCTTTGTATTTGAAGAAAAGGCTGGGCATTGTTTTTGGATGTTTAACACCAAGATCCCTCTCGCCATTGCTTTCATTGCAGACGATGGCAAGATTGTGAATATTGAAGAGATGCAAGCCGGGACAACAAATAACCACTGCCCCAAAGCTGCAGTGCGTTACGCACTCGAGATGAACAAACAATGGTTCTCGGAGCGAGTCATTGGCCCCGGGTCTGTGATTAGCGGATTGCCGAAGAAATAGTAAAGACATTTACTATCAGGAAATAAAAAACGCAGACCTGGGTCTGCGTTTTACTTTGCTAAAGCAAGCTATTTATTCGAAGTGGCACACATAGTGCACTGGCTGCTCGGCTCTGATAATGAAGTAGCCGCCCTTCTCTACTTCCCAGCTTTGACCGGCCTTGAACTCTTGCTCTGAAGCGCCATTGATGCTCACAAAAGCGGTGCCATCAACTACTTCCATTACCTCTCTGGTGCTGAGGTCAAAACGCAAGGTACTTGGTAAAACAACGCCAACTGACTTACGTACGCCATTTGGCAGAGTCACGGTGTGCGATACGCACTTACCATCAAAAAACACATTGGCTTTTTTACCTACTGAAACTTGATCAAATTGCATCTTGGTTCTTTCTAATCTGATGATTACGAATTATTTCTTTGCACGTTTACGTTTTGCTATTTCAGCAATTCGCATACGCAAGGCATTGAGTTTGATAAATCCACCGGCGTCAGCTTGGTTATAGGCGCCACCATCATCATCAAAGGTTGCGATGTTTTGATCAAACAAGGTATTTGCAGAATCACGTGAGATGACAGATACAGAGCCCTTGTAGAGCTTTAAGCGGACAACGCCATTTACCATCTGTTGGGTATGGTCAATCAGTGTTTGCAAAGCGATACGCTCTGGAGCCCACCATAAACCGTTATAAATCAAGCTAGCGTAGCGTGGCATCAAGTCATCTTTTAAGTGGGCTACTTCGCGATCAAGAGTAATACTCTCGATACCACGGTGTGCCTTGAGAAGAATGGTGCCGCCTGGAGTTTCATAGCAACCACGGCTCTTCATGCCAACGAAACGGTTTTCTACTAAATCAAGACGACCGATGCCATGCATGCCACCGATGCGATTTAACTCGGCCAATAACTCATGCGGCTTATAAGCTTTGCCATTAATCGCAACTGGATCACCCGCTTTAAATTCAATTTCGATGACTTCCGGAGCATCTGGGGCCTTTTCAGGAGAAACCGTCCAGCGCCACATAGACTCTTCCGCCTCTGCATTTGGATTCTCTAGATGACGACCTTCGTAACTGATATGCAAAAGATTAGCGTCCATCGAATATGGTGAGCCACCCTGCTTATGTTTCATCTCAACCGGAATACCATGCTTTTCTGCATAGGCCATTAACTTCTCGCGTGAAAGTAAATCCCATTCGCGCCATGGTGCAATCACTTTAATTCCTGGCTCAAGAGCGAAGTAACCCAATTCAAAGCGCACCTGGTCATTACCTTTTCCAGTGGCACCATGCGATACAGCATCCGCGCCAGTCAAGCGAGCGATTTCAATTTGACGTTTGGCAATTAATGGGCGGGCGATTGAAGTGCCTAAGAGGTATTCACCTTCGTAGATTGTATTGGCGCGGAACATTGGAAATACAAAGTCGCGGACAAACTCTTCACGTAAGTCATCAATAAAAATGTTTTCTGGCTTGATGCCAAATTGCAAAGCTTTGGCGCGCGCCGGCTCTAGTTCTTCGCCCTGGCCGAGGTCAGCAGTAAAGGTAACGATCTCACAACCATAAGTATCTTGAAGCCACTTCAAGATGACACTGGTGTCGAGTCCGCCAGAATAGGCTAGTACGGCTTTTTTAATATCAGACATGATGTTTTATTCAATCAAAAATTATTTAACAAACAACAACGACAAATTACTCAATATTTTCGTATTAATCCAAGCGACCACAGAGCAAATACTCCATCAAAGCCTTTTGCACATGCAGACGATTTTCTGCCTCTTCCCAAACAATGCTTTGCGGACCATCAATCACGCCTGCAGAGACTTCTTCGCCACGGTGCGCTGGCAAGCAATGCATAAATAATGCATCTGGCTTTGCAAGAGACATCAATTCTTCATCGACCATCCAGTCTTGGAAAGCATTCATACGTGAAGTATTTTCGGCCTCATAGCCCATACTGGTCCACACATCAGTAGTAACCAAGTCTGCGCCCTTGCATGCATCCTTTGGGTCGGCACAAATGGTGAGATGTTTGGTAGCGGCTTTAGTTAAACGAGAAGCGTCTAACTGATAGCCCTCTGGAGCCGAGAAGCGGATCTGAAAGTCTAAACACTCAGCAGCCTGAATCCAGGTGTAAGCCATATTGTTTGCATCGCCAACCCAAGCGACTGTCTTGCCTTGAATTGGGCCGCGAGCTTCCACAAATGTAAAGATGTCAGCCAATACTTGGCAAGGATGATATTCATTAGTGAGGCCATTAATCACCGGCACTCTGGAGTTAGCGGCAAAACGCTCAATGATGTCTTGGCCAAAGGTACGAATCATGATGATGTCGGTCATTCGGGAAATCACCTGCGCAGCGTCCTCTACAGGCTCACCACGACCTAACTGAGTATCACGGGTATTGAGGTATACGGCATGCCCACCCAGCTGATGTATGCCCGCCTCAAAAGAAAGACGAGTACGCGTGGAATGCTTCTCAAAAATCATTGCCAAAGTGCGGTCATGAAGCGGGTGCCAGGTTTCGTAACTCTTGAACTTGGACTTAAGCCATGCCGATCTTTTCAGCAGGTAGTCATATTCTTCACGGGTAAGATCAGCAAACTGCAGGTAGTGCTTGACCTGACCGGGCGCTTGAGGCTTTGCCAGAGATGGCATAGTTGAGCTTTCTACTAAAGTTTTGGCTTGCATTTTTTTCTTAAAACATTCGACTGCACGAAAATAGAACCTAAAGTCATCTTACGGCCAACTCAGGCTGTTAAGCTAGAGGGCTTAGTAATACTGATTCCTACCACCTTCTTGACGCGAACTTGAACTACAAAAAGCTTTTCATTCAAGGCATTACCACTTCTGGCAAACCATTTCGACCCAGTGATTGGGCGGAGCGTCTGTGCGGGGTTATGGCTAGCTTTCGCCCCCCAGGAGATTCTGGAGACCCTCGCTTCACTTATTCGCCCTATGTCAGACCAGTGCTTATTGCAAAAGTGAAATGCGTTGTTATCGATACCAGACTGGGTGATCTTGATCCAAGGGCGCTCGACTTTGTCATGAACTTTGCCAAAGACAACGACCTTCCAATCGAAGAGGCTTGTGAGTTTGAACCCAAAACACAAACCCAGTCCTAAAAACAAAAACCCGCTCTGATGAGGAGCGGGCTTAGGTCGAAATTACTTCGACCAGCCTAAAACTAATACTGTATTACGCTGCCATCGCCTTAATAGCTGCGGACAAACGTGACTTCTGACGAGCTGCAGTATTTTTGTGAGCAATCTTTTTGTCAGCAATCTTGTCGATTGTTGCTTGAGCTGCTGCGAATACCTTAGCTGCAGAAGCTTTATCACCAGTTTCGATCGCTTTACGAACTGCCTTAATGGAAGTGCGGAGCTTTGAACGCAAACTGGAGTTGTGCTCGTTCTGTTTTACTGCCTGGCGTGCGCGCTTACGCGCTTGTGCTGTATTGGCCATCTTTAAACCTTGCCTCTATAAATTGCAAAATGCGATTAGTTAAAAATCCTGCGGTCTTGCCAAATTCATAAGCAAGCTCGCCAAAACCCAAGATTTTACCTTAAAGGGGCAAAAAAGCCCAGTCGACCCATAAATAGGTGAAAATCGGCTCATGAACCTGCTTTCTGCCGCCGCCAAGGTCAGCTCCCTCACCATGTTGTCCCGAATTACGGGATTGCTCCGGGAAACCCTGATTGCCCGTAGTTTCGGGGCTTCAGAGTGGACGGATGCCTTTAATGTGGCATTCAGAATCCCCAATTTACTGCGTCGTTTATTTGCCGAAGGGGCCTTTTCTCAGGCTTTTGTTCCCATTTTGGGAGAAATATCCAAGGATGGGGACCAAAAACAGGCCCAAATCCTCGTTAATGCGGTCGCCACCCTATTATTTTGGGCTTTACTGCTCACGGTATTACTGGGCGTCATTGGCGCCCCCTTGCTCATTCTGGTGATTGCTACCGGATTTAGTGGTGGTCCAGCTTATGAGGCCAGCGTTGTCATGACCCGCATGATGTTTCCCTATATCGGGCTGATTTCCCTGGTTTCACTATCCGCCGGAATTCTGAATACTTTTCAGCGTTTCGCTATTCCCGCATTTACGCCCGTTTTATTAAATCTGGCCTTAATCGGAAGTGCCTTATTTTTAGCCCCTCATTTGGAGCAACCAATCTATGCCTTGAGTATTGGTGTGCTCTTGGGTGGCGTCTTGCAATTAGTAATTCAGGTTCCCGCACTTTCTCGCCTAGGACTTTTGCCACGCATTGGTTTATTACCAGGCGCCATTAAAACTGCCATCGCCAATCCTGAAGCAAAGCGAGTTTTAAAGTTGATGGGGCCAGCAGTCTTTGCTGTGTCTGTCGCGCAAATCTCCCTCATCATTAATACCAATATTGCCTCGCGCCTACAAACCGGAAGTGTTTCCTGGCTCTCCTACGCTGATCGCTTGATGGAGTTTCCAACGGCATTGTTAGGTGTAGCTTTAGGTACCGTTCTACTTCCAAGCCTCAGCAAAGCGAATGCAAAAAATGATTTAGCGCACGCCGGTGAATTGCTGATCTGGGGATTGCAACTCACATTCTTATTGGCTGCCCCCTGCGCCATTGCACTCTTTATTTTTGGGGAGCCTCTTGCAGCAGCGTTATATCACTATGGAAAATTTAATGCACTAGATGTCCTAATGACACAAAGGGCATTGGCTGCGTATGGCGTTGGTTTGATTGGCTTAATTTTGGTCAAAATTTTGGCGCCTGGTTTTTATTCACGCCAAGACATACGCACTCCGGTAAAAATTGGCCTACTAGTACTTGTTGCAACCCAATTGGCAAATATTGTTTTTGTACCTTGGCTAGGACATGCAGGCCTAGCCCTCTCTGTTGGTGCTGGAGCCTGCCTCAATGCCGCCCTCCTATGGGTTGGCCTGCATCAGCGTGGTGCGCTACCTAGCTCTGCTTGGACGAAATACCTTGGGCAGCTTTTTTTAGCATTGCTGCCTTTTTCAGCAGTGCTTTTTTATGCTGCAGGAGCCCATAATTGGATCGCACTCCAGGCCGAGCCCTGGACGCGGATTGGCTTGCTGGCGGCATGGCTAGCTGGTGCTGCCATTGTTTACTTTAGCGCCCTGGGTCTTGTTGGAATTCGCTGGCAAAAATTCTTGCGTCATGCAAAATAGGACTTATGCCAACACAACAACTCGACTATTTCACCTCTTTAGTTGCTGAAGACGACCACCTTCCGCTAACGGAGGCTGCAATCGCTGTAGCACAACATGCATATCCGGATTTAGATGTGCAAGGCGTACTTGATCAACTTGATCAACTTGGCAATAAGTTGAAGTCACGAATCACTCCTGACACATCACCGATTCAGCGCTTGCAAATTCTGAAACACTTTTTTTATACCGAGTTAGGCTTTGGCCCCAATCCGAATGATTTCTACGCGCCTGAAAATTCTTATTTGCACTACGTACTTGAAAATCGCAGGGGCATTCCGATTTCACTAGCAATTCTTATGATTGAATTGGGAAACCAAATTGGCTTAAAGATTCGCGGCGTTTCATTTCCAAACCATTTCATGATGCGCATCTCTTTGCAACAAGGCGAGGTCATCATGGATCCGCTTACTGGTGAATCGCTCTCTAAAAATCAACTACAAGAGATGCTTGATCCCTACTTAGACGCCAAGGGCTATCGTGGTGAATTGAGCCTACCCCTCAATGTCTTCCTGCGGGCCTCTAACCCACGTGAAATCTTATCTCGCTTCCTACGCAACCTCAAAATGATCTATTCAGAACATGAGCGCTGGGAACGCTTACTTGGTATTCAAGAGCGCTTAGTGATTCTGCTGCCAGATTCAATCGAAGAAGTTCGTGATCGTGGGCTCATCTTTGCCCAATTAGAATATTTACGACCAGCCCTAGAGGATATGCATCGCTACCTAAGCGAATCACCAGAAGCAGAGGATGCTGGTGATATTCGTGAACATATTGCGACGCTAGAGAGTCAAGCTAAGTTTCATTGAACCTTAGCTTGATAGCGTTGGCCTACTGCTTTTGTTTACGCTGAAATATTTTGTACAGAGCAGCCAAGACAACTGGAATTAATGCAGCACCAATACCGATCAAAACAATCACATTCAAGTTTTGGCGAATGATCGGAATATTTCCGAAAAAGTATCCGGCAATCACTAAGCCAAAGACCCACAGTACGGCCCCAGTGATGTTGAAAAACTGAAAACGTGAGAAGTTCATCTCAGAGACGCCTGCAATAAATGGCGCAAAGGTACGAATGATTGGCAAGAAACGGGCCAAGATGATGGTCTTGCCACCATGCTTTTCATAAAATGCATGGGTCTTCAATAAAGCACGCTGATCGATCCAACGCGACTGACTACTAAAAATTCTTTTACCAATCCAGCGGCCAATGAAATAGTTGACGGTATTACCTGCTATGGCAGCGATCAGCAAGCCAATGCACAAGGTCCAAAGATTGAAATGCTCGGTAGCGCAATAAGCCCCGGCAATAAATAAGAGCGAGTCACCTGGCAAGAATGGTGCAATTACTAAACCCGTTTCAGCAAACACAATTGCAAACAGTAGCCCATAAGCCCAAGGGCCATATTGCGCAATCACCACATCTAGATGACGGTCAATGTGCAGAAATAAATCGCTGAGTTGTAAAAGGGCATCCATCTAGTGGCACTCCAAATATTGGCTTGATGCGGATATTAACAGGCTCCTATAATCAGGCATGCAAACTGAACCCTACATTCAGCCTATGCATGCCCCAGAGACCATTCCAGTGCTTTGCATTGTGGGTCCCACTGGCGCAGGCAAAACCCATCTCGCCATGCTGCTTGCCGAGCACGCTAAATCTATTGGCTTGAATATTGAACTGATCAGCATGGATTCTGCATTGGTCTATCGCGGTCTAGATATTGGCAGCGCAAAGCCCACAAAAGCAGAACAAGCGGCAGTGATTCATCATCTCATCGATATTTTGGAACCCACAGAGGTTTATTCAGCCGCTCGCTTTGCCAAAGATGCCACTCGCCTTTGTGCAGAAATCCGCAGCAGAGGAAATATTCCGATTGTTGTTGGTGGCACGATGCTGTATTGGCGAGCTTGGGCACATGGGCTCTCTTCACTACCACCTGCTAATCCAGAAATTCGTGCTCGTCTAGATGATGAAGGTAAAGCGATTGGTTGGCCAGCAATGCATGCCAAACTTGAATTAGTGGATCCAGAGACGGCAGCGCGCTTAAAGCCTAACGATTCACAACGGGTACAACGCGCATTAGAAGTGTTTGAGATCACCGGCAAATCAATGTCTAGCTTACTAGCCGACTCGCCCAGTGAAGATGGTAGAGAAGGCTCAAGCATTCCTGCGTGGATTCATTTAGTTTCGCTTGAGCCCAGTGATCGCGCAAGACTGCATGCCAACCTAGAAAAACGTTTTGACGAAATGCTAGCGGCTGGATTTATGGATGAAGTCAAAGCACTGCGTAATAATCTCAACTTACATGCAGACCTTCCTGCAATTCGCTCAGTGGGCTACCGACAGGCATGGGAGTTTCTGAATGGAGAAATTGATCTTGATCAGATGCGCTATAAAGCTCTGGCAGCCACAAGGCAATTAGGTAAAAGACAATTAACTTGGTTGCGTGCAATCGCAGGTAGAAAAACCTTTGACCCCTTCAAGCCAGAAGAGCTTGCAGCAGCATTGGACTACTGTAAAAGCACTTTACAAAAATAAACGCTGCTCGTTTTAGATAACAATAGTTTGTGGCGCATCTTTGGGACGCTCTACAACCTCGCCAACAGTCCAAGCCTTGAGACCTTGCGCTGTCAATGATTTGATTGCAGCATCCGCTTGGCCTGGAGAAACAATCACGACCATGCCAATACCGCAGTTAAATACGCGGACCATCTCCGCATCAGCAACGCCACCCTTCATTTGCAACCAGCGGAAGAGTTCTGGCATTTGCCAGCTATCGCGATGCAATACTGCTTGAGTATTTTCTGGAAGAACGCGTGGGACGTTATCCACTAGACCGCCGCCAGTGATGTGCGCCATTCCCTTCACATCGATCTCAGTAATGAGTTTCAAGAGGGGCTTCACATAAATCTCGGTTGGAGCCATCACTACATCGCCAAGAGAGCGGCCGCCTAAATCATCGCTTGGCTTTGCGCCTGCACGTTCAATAATTTTGCGGACTAATGAATAGCCGTTAGAGTGCGCACCACTCGAGCCGATTGCCAAGACAACATCTCCAGGAACAATCGTATTGCCAGTAATAATTTTCGATTTCTCAACTGCACCAACAGCAAATCCAGCTAAGTCATACTCACCTGGCGGATACATTCCTGGCATCTCTGCAGTTTCACCACCGATGAGTGCGCAACCAGATAACTCACAACCCTTAGCAATACCACCAACTACTGTAGCCGCAGTATCAACAGTCAGCTTGCCGCAAGCAAAGTAGTCCAAGAAGAAAAGAGGCTCTGCACCTTGCACCAAAATGTCATTCACGCTCATCGCAACCAAGTCTTGACCAATCGTGTCGTGGCGATTCCACTCAAAAGCCAAGCGAAGCTTAGTACCTACACCATCAGTACCGGATACCAAAACAGGCTCTTTATAGCGCTTGGGAACCTCAAAAAGGGCTCCAAAGCCGCCAATTCCAGCCAAGACGCCCTCCCGCATGGTCTTCTTAGCTAGCGGCTTAATGCGATCTACCAAGTCATCCCCAGCGTCAATATCAACACCAGCATCGCGGTAAGAAAGGCCTTTTGATGGGGAATTTGTAGATGAAGTCATGTCAGAGTCGGAATATTGGTGAAAAATGTCACTTGGTCAGTAGAATCATTGAATTCTAGAGGATTACTTGTAATGGCTGAAATTTTTACCCCTTTTCTGGCTGCTTTTATTCTGGCCTACATCCTAAGGCCTGCTTTTCTATGGCTAGAAGGACATCGCGTGCCTGCAACAGTCGCGGCAGGGTTAAGTGTCATTCTTGGGTTGGGCGTGGTCATTGCGATTTTGAGCCTCTTTGTTGGGCTACTTAAAACTGAAATCCCCCTTATTAAGGCGCAGCTACCTGACTGGATTGCCAATACCCAAGCTTGGCTTGGCCCTAAATTGGCAGAACTTCACCTGAATGTCGACTGGGGCGCTTTAAAAACATCAGCGTCTCATAAAATTTCAACACACATTAGCGACAATGCTGATGCACTCATGACCAGTACATTTGAAACTGTACTCATGTCCGGTAGCTCTGTCATTGCAGCATTTGTTAATTCTGTTTTGATTATTTTTGTGATGTTCTATTTACTGATTGACTGGAATCACTTCTTCGGTCTGATCAAAAAAATCTTGCCTATACGTGCACAAGAAACTGTTCATCACTTAGCAATGCACACCGACGGTTTGCTCTCGCAATATTTACGTGGCATGGTTATCGTCATTTCGATCATGTCTGTTTTTTATAGTATTGGCTTAAGTCTGATTGGCATCAAAGGTGCAGTTGCTTTGGGTGTATTTACAGCGCTCATGATCGTGATTCCCTACATTGGTATTGCACTGGGTTTTTCACTGGCAGTAATGTCCGCCTTGCTTCAATTTGGCCCTCAGCAAGAACTGATTGCCGTGCTTGTTTTATATGGTCTTGGTCAATTTTTAGAAGGCTTTGTGCTGACTCCCCGCTTAGTGGGCGAACGTATTGGCCTGCACCCAGTTGCAGTGCTATTTGCCTTGCTACTCTTTGGCAAACTCTTCGGCTTTTTTGGCGTACTACTTGCACTACCGATTAGCGCAGTCAGTTTGGTATTGGTTCAATATCTTTGGTCTGTGTATACACAAAGCTCTTGGTATCAAAAATAATTTAGCAGGAATGAATACACCTCCGCTTCCAAGACAATTTGCTTTAGATCTTAGTCATACCCCCAAAGCTAGTCTCGATAATTACCTGCCTAGCAATGACCGGGCACTCATTTCTACTTTGCAGACGCTTTGCCAAGCTTGGCAAAATCATTCCATCGCTCAAAATAGCAATCCACTCAATCATCGCTGGATTTATTGGTGGGGCCCAGAAGGATCTGGACGCACCCATCTTTTAGAGGCGGTGATAAACGCTGCTGAGAATGCAGGGATTGAGTCTTTTTCTCTTAACCCTAGAGAGCCCATCTCCTGGGTTCGCCTTGAAGAAAAAATGAGTGCTCTGGCACAAAGTGATGCCCCCTCAGTGATTACCGTTGATGATGTAGATGCATTGGATGAGCGTTTGGTTGGCGCCCTGTTTCGCATTCTGAATGGCGTTCAAGCCAGCAAGAATATTCATATATTGATGGCCGGCAAGGCTGCGCCTGTTAATTTGGACTTACGCGAGGATCTGCGGACCCGTCTAGGATGGGGTTTGGTCTTTCAAACACAGCTTTTGGATGATGATGAGAAAATACAAGCCTTAGAGCAGGCCGCTAAAGCGCGAGGATTAGTCTTATCACCTGACGTATTGCCTTGGCTGCTAAATCGCTTTTATCGCGATATGCCGAATTTAATGGCCTTGATTGATGCTTTGGATGCGTATTCATTAGAAACGAAACGTGCTGTAACCTTACCTCTCGTACGCGAGCTCTTGCAGCCAAAATAATTTACTTAATATTCCATTTGTGACCCAGTTAGCCCTTTTCGACTTAGATAGCACCCTCCTCCCTTGCGATAGTGATTATGAGTGGGGGCAATTTTTAGCACGCATTGGCGTAGTCGATGGCATTGATTACGCAAAAAAAAATGAGCGCTTTTATCAAGACTACAAAGACGGCAAGCTCGATATTCATGCATTTCTCCGTTTTTCCTTAAAGCCGCTTTCGGAACATTCTCGCGCCCAACTCAAGGAATGGCATGATGCCTTCATGAAGGAAGTGATCAATGGCCATCTCCGTCAAACAGCAATTGATTTGGTAAAACGGCATCAAGATGCTGGAGATATTTGCTGCGTCATCACCGCTACTAATAGCTTTGTTACACGCCCAATTGTGGAAAGCTTTGGCATCGAACACCTGATTGCAACAGAGCCTGCTACCATCGGTGATAGCCCTTTAGCGAACTTCACTGGCGAAGTAAAAGGTATACCGAATTTTCGTGAAGGCAAGATTCAAAATCTACATGAATGGCTGGCAGCTCACAAGCTATCTTTCGACAAGATGCCACGTAGCTATTTCTACTCTGACTCCATCAATGATCTGCCCCTCTTAGAAGAAGTTAGTAATCCTGTTGCCACCAATCCAGATGAACGTCTGCGTAATGAGGCCAATAAACGCAACTGGCCCATTCTTGAGTTGTTTGCATGATTACTAAATTCATCAAGCGCATCTTGCGTCGTGACCCAATGGTCAAGCATACGCAAGCAAACAATACCGGGGCGCCAAAACGTATCCCTAAAAAAGCACATCGGATTGACCCCCATTTGCTCTCAAAGAATGCAGTCAAAGTAACGGACACCCTTCAGCAGGCTGGCTTTGAAGCCTTCATTGTTGGTGGGGCAGTACGCGATCTCGCACTAGGAATTGGCCCGAAAGATTTTGACGTTGCTACCAATGCAACTCCAGACCAAGTTCAAAGACTGTTTCGTAAAGCACGCCTCATTGGTCGACGCTTTCAGATTGTGCACGTCACCTTTTTTGGTAAAGGCCATCCTGAAATCATTGAGGTCTCTACCTTTAGAGCTCTGCTAGATAATGCCGGCGATCATGTTGCCGAAAGTGGGCGCATATTGCGTGATAACGTGTGGGGCTCACAAGGGGAAGATGCTGCAAGGCGAGACTTCACCATCAATGCAATGTATTACGACCCCTCTAGCGAAACTGTGCTCGACTATCACGGTGGCATGGCAGACATGCAAAAGAAAACCTTGCGTATGATTGGTGATCCTGCAAAACGCTATCGTGAAGATCCGGTTCGCATGCTCAGAGCTATCCGCTTTGCTGCTAAAACTGGATTTACCTTGGATGCGGCAACACGCGCGCCGATTGCCAAGCTAAGTAATCTTTTGCAAGATGTTCCATCAGCCAGACTTTTTGATGAAATCCTCAAGTTACTCATGTCTGGATATTCTTGGGCTGCAATTCAAGGCTTAAAAGATGCCGGCCTTCATCACGGCCTACTCCCATTGCTCGACCATATTCTGGATAGTGGTGAGGACTCTAAGGGTGCGAATGATTTCGTGAAATTGGCATTAGCCAATACCGACCAGCGTATTCAATCTGGCAAAAGTGTTTCGGCAGGATTCTTATTTGCCACCCTACTTTGGCCCGACCTTCTTAAGAACTGGAAAGCCAATATTGCCAAGGGAATTTCTAATATCCCCGCACTACATGACGCCATGGACGATACGATTGCTACCCAAAGTAGCGGCATGACGATTCAGCGGCGCTTTGAGAGTGATATGCGCGAGATTTGGTCTATGCAACCCCGCTTTGAAAAGCGGGTTGGGCGCTACCCCTATCGCCTAATCGAATCTCCACGCTTTAGGGCGGGTTATGACTTTATGCTCCTGCGCTGCGCAACTGGCGAGCAAGACCCTACTATTGGGCAATGGTGGACCGACTTCATTGCTGCTGATCCAGCTGGGCAAGAGGCCTTAATGACTAGCGCCAAGACTGAACTGGGTAGTAGCGCCAGCTCTCCCGCCAAAAGGCGCCGCCGTAGAAAGCCTAAATCTACCTCATCCCCCGAACCTGAAGCAGGCTAAGCAAACTTAGAGAAATTTCAGTAAAGTAGTTTCATCTCTAGTTTGGAATCGTATGGCACGAGCATTTATCGGATTTGGCGGCAATATCGGCGACACACGGCAGCTCATCACTGACGCGATTGTTTGCCTAGCACTACGCTCTGAATTACAAATTCTTGCTAAAAGCTGCTTTTATCAAAGCGCGCCTATTGACGCTACTGGTGGTGATTACATCAATGCTGTAATCGAAATTGAAACTGAACTCACGCCCTACAGCCTGCTCCATGTCTGCCAAGCAATTGAGCAAGAGTTTGGTAGAGAGCGTCCCTATTCAAATGCGCCACGCACGCTTGACCTAGATATCCTATCTTTCGAGGGTGTTATCCAAAATGAAACTGAGCTGATATTGCCTCACCCCAGAATTATTGAGCGCTCATTTGTCCTGCTCCCTCTTCTTGAAATAGCTCCTAATTTCTTCTTGCCAGATCTAGGCGAACTGAAGACTTATTTACCCAAAGTAGCTGACCAAAGAATTGAAAAACTACCCTGCAGGAACTGTAATTGCTGGGAAAAAGCCGTTTATAGCCAATCGGCGCATTAATTCATTAAACTCTCGCCATGGGTTACTTACAAGGCGATAAGCCAATCTCCATCACAAAGCTTCTCGCTATGCATGCTGAGCGAGAAAAAATTACTATGCTCACTGCATATGACTCGACCATGTCAGCACTACTTAATCGCTGCGGAGTCGAGGTCATTCTAATCGGTGATTCCTTAGGCAATGTGATTCAGGGTCACTCTAGTACAACGCCAGTGACTGTTGAACAAATGGTCTATCACACCGAATGTGTGGCGCGTGCAAATACACATGCATTTTTGATATCCGATCTTCCATTTGCAAGTTATGGTGATCCAATACAAGCATTAGATTCCGCAGCAGAACTGATGCGCGCTGGCGCTGATATGGTCAAGCTTGAAGGCGGAGACTGGCAAGCGGACATCATCCAATACCTCGTTGAGCGCAGCGTTCCTGTTTGTGCACACCTTGGCCTGCTTCCACAGTCAGTTCATTTGTTGGGTGGCTACAAGGTGCAAGGTAAATCCAAGGATGCTGCAAGCCATATGCTCGAGCAAGCACTCACCTGCCAAGCAGCAGGCGCGCAAATGGTAGTGCTTGAGGCGATCCCCTCTTCGCTGGGAGAAAAAATTACTGAGGAGCTCCATATTCCGACTATCGGAATTGGTGCAGGACCGGATTGCTCTGGTCAGGTATTGGTTCTACAGGATATGTTGGGTATTAGTCCTGGCAAACCGCCCAAGTTTGTTAAAAACTTTATGGATGGTCACCAATCAATCGAAGCAGCTGTTAAAGCTTATGTGCGCGAAGTCAAATCCGGAAAGTTTCCCGGACTTGAGCACGGTTTTGCTGGCTGATTTGTCGCCAGCACTTAACTAAAGAAGCTCTTTACACCATCAAACCAGCCCTTTTGCTGCGGACTGTGTTTATCACCACCAGATTTGAGGCTTTCATCAAACTGCTGCAGTAATTTTTTCTGCTCATCGGTTAATTTCACCGGGGTCTCCACTAAAACGTGCACAAAAAGATCTCCCACTAAAGTGGAACGCAATCCTTTGATACCTTTGTTACGTAAACGGAAAGTCTTACCAGTTTGAGTGCCTTCCGGAATCGGAAACTCAACGCGACCCGATAAGGTTGGAACTTCGATTTCACCGCCAATAGTTGCCGTTGCAAATGAGATTGGCATTTGTACATGTAAATCACTGCCATCACGCTCAAATACTGGGTGTGGCTTAACGCGAACTTCTACATAGAGGTCGCCTGACGGCCCACCGTTAATGCCAGGCTCGCCATTGCCAACTGAGCGGACCCGCATACCATCGTCAATGCCTGCTGGAATTTTGATTTCCAGGGTTTTTTGTTCTTTGTGTTTTCCGGAACCATGACACGTTTTGCAAGGTTTCGGAATGTACTCCCCAGTGCCGCGACACTTAGGGCAAGTCTGCTGCATCGAGAAGAAGCCTTGTTGGACACGTACTTGACCATGACCGTCACAGGTAGAGCATGTTTCTGCTTTTGTACCAGGCTCAGCACCAGTACCGTGGCAAGGCTTGCAGTTACTCCAACTTGGCACACGAATCTGCGTTGTGTAACCTTCAGCCGCTTGCTCAAGGGTGATATCCATGTTGTAACGAAGATCGGCACCCTTATAAACCTGTGGACCAGAATGACGTCCGCCACCTTGACCAAAGATATCGCCAAAGATATCTCCAAAGGCATCTGCAAATCCGCCGCCGCCAAAACCGCCACCGCCAAATCCCCCGCCCATTGAAGGATCAACACCAGCATGACCATACTGATCATAAGCAGCGCGCTTGTTTGGATCCGAGAGTGTTTCGTAAGCTTCTTTAGCTTCTTTAAATTGGGCTTCAGCCGTTTTGCTATCAGGGTTGCGATCGGGGTGATACTTCATTGCCATTTTGCGATAAGCTTTTTTCAGCTCTTCTTCGCTGGCACTTTTGGCTACACCGAGCACTTCATAAAAATCGCGTTTACTTTTAGGCACGGCCTATTCCTTTCAACAACCTGAATGACACAAGTCGGCACGAGGCCGACTTGTTGTTTAAGCACTTCAAAACTACGTTAATAAATGTCCGATTAAAGAATTACTTCTTGTCATCAACCTCTTTAAAATCAGCATCAACCACATCAGCATCTGGAGCAGCTTGTTGTGCGCCACCAGGGGCTGCGCCAGGAGCGGCACCGCCAGCTTTAGCTTGTTCTGCAGCCATCACTTTCTCACCTAGCTTCTGACTTGCTTTACCTAAAGCTTCGGTCTTCGCTTCAATCACAGTCTTGTCACTGCCTTTGATAGCCTCATCCAACTCTTTAAGGGCGGCTTCAATCGCTTCTTTTTCGGAAGCTTCTAAGCTAGTACCATGCTCTTCCAAAGCCTTCTTAGTAGAGTGAGCCAAAGCATCAGCAGTATTACGCGCTGTTACCAGCTCTAATGCCTTCTTATCTTCAGCAGCATTGGCTTCAGCGTCCTTCACCATGCGCTGAATTTCTTCTTCAGTTAAACCAGAGTTTGCCTTGATGGTGATCTTGTTCTCTTTACCAGTAGTTTTATCTTTTGCCGTTACATGCAAAATACCATTGGCATCAATATCAAAAGTCACTTCAATTTGCGGCATACCACGCTGAGCTGGAGCAATACCTTCGAGATTAAATTCACCAAGTAATTTGTTTGCAGCAGCCATCTCGCGCTCACCCTGGAAGCACTTAATAGTTACCGCAGGCTGGTTGTCTTCCGCAGTGGAATAAACCTGTGAATGCTTAGTAGGAATCGTGGTGTTCTTTGGAATCATCTTGGTCATGACGCCACCAAGAGTTTCGATACCCAATGACAACGGGGTAACGTCCAAGAGCAATACGTCCTTACGATCACCAGACAATACAGAACCCTGAATTGCAGCACCGACAGCTACCGCCTCATCTGGGTTGACGTCTTTACGTGGCTCTTTTCCAAAGATTTCTTTTACTTTGTCTTGAACCGCAGGCATACGAGTTTGACCGCCGACCAAAATCACGTCGTCGATATCCGCTACGTTTACGCCAGCATCTTTGATTGCAGTTAAGCAAGGACCAGCTGTACGCTTAATCAACTCTTCAACCAAAGACTCTAACTTGGCGCGGGTCAACTTCAAGTTCAAATGCTTTGGACCGCTAGCATCAGCCGTCACGTAAGGCAGATTGATTTCAGTTTGTTGTGCAGATGACAACTCGATCTTAGCTTTTTCAGCAGCATCTTTCAAACGCTGCAATGCCAAAACATCTTTACTTAAATCAACGCCTTGTTCTTTCTTGAACTCAGCAATGATCCAATCAATAATGCGTTGGTCGAAGTCCTCACCACCCAAGAAGGTATCGCCGTTGGTAGAGAGCACTTCAAATTGCTTTTCGCCATCCACGTTAGCAATCTCAATGATGGATACGTCAAATGTACCGCCACCCAAGTCATATACAGCGATCTTACGATCTACTTTGTCTTGCTTGTCTAGGCCGAAAGCCAATGCAGCTGCTGTTGGCTCGTTAATGATGCGCTTCACATCTAAGCCAGCAATACGACCAGCGTCTTTAGTGGCTTGACGTTGACTGTCATTAAAGTAAGCAGGGACAGTAATCACCGCCTCCGTTACTTCTTCGCCGAGATAGTCTTCAGCAGTCTTTTTCATCTTGCGCAAGATTTCAGCAGAAACTTGCTGTGGCGCCATTTTCTTATCACGCGCTTCAACCCATGCATCACCGTTATCAGCGGCAATAATTGAATACGGCATGAGGCCAATATCTTTTTGCACTTCAGGATCAGTAAATTTACGACCCATCAAGCGCTTGACTGCGTAGATTGTATTTTTAGGGTTTGTTACTGACTGACGCTTCGCTGGCGCGCCAACCAATACTTCGCCATCCTCAACGTAAGCGATGATGGATGGAGTTGTGCGAGCGCCTTCTGCGTTCTCGACAACCTTAGGTGCATTGTTTTCAACAACAGAAACGCATGAGTTAGTCGTTCCTAAGTCGATTCCGATAATCTTTCCCATAATTACTCCAAAAAATGAAATTACTGTGTTGTGCTTCTAATGTGTTTTTGGCAACCCCAAGGACTGCCGCAAATATTCCAATACTCAATAAGTGGGGTCTAAAAAGGGGAATTCAAGGGCTGAAAGAGCAAAAAAGGCAGAAATCTGCCTTTTTTATGCTTTTTTAGGGTTTTGCCCCTTATTTTTAGCTTATTTCGGGGCGCTGACTGTCACCAAAGCCGGTCTGAGTACCCGATCTGCCACGGTATAGCCCCGCTGGAGCACTGAAACCACGGTATTGGCCTCCTGCCCGGATGGGACTGGAGCAATTGCCTGATGATGGTGCGGATCAAACTTATCGCCAACCGCAGGATTAATTTCGGTCATGCGACCTTTTTCAAAGGCAGCCAAAAGCTGCTTGAGTGTAATTTCTAGACCCTCTTTAAAAGCCTTTGCATCACCAGCATCCGTACTTAAGGCCGCATACAAACTATCGGTAACTGGCACTAAATGTTCCGCAAAACTTTCAATCGCAAACTTATGCGCCTTAGCAATATCTTCAACGGCGCGACGGCGAATATTTTCACCTTCTGCTTTAGCACGCAAAAAATGATCTTGTAATTCACCAAGCTTTTGATTGAGTTCCGCAATTTCCTCTTCAGGAGTTTTAACGGCAGCAACTTCCGGGGTTGCTTCAGCCGAACCCTCTGCTGCTGGATTTTCGTGTTCTGGATTTTGATTTTCTTGTGTCATGGATGCTCATTCGCTTTTCTGTATTTTGCCCTACGTAAAGCTGGTACTTTTCAATATTGGGGCAATCGATTCAATTTCAAGTGATGGATTTTTCAGCTAAATCAGCTCTCGTAGCACGCTGAGTCAACTCCTCTTTGGATTCAGTACCTAGATTCCACCCCAACATGTGCTGATAGGCTATATCACTTAAGGCTTCAATCCATTTAGGGTTACTGTTTAAGCAGGGAATATAGCGATAGTCATTGCCGCCATGGTCTAAAAAGATTTCCTTGGCTTCCATAGCAATCTCTTCGAGCGTCTCTAAACAATCCGCCGGAAATCCTGGGCAAAAAATATCAATGCGCTGGCAACCTTCTTTTGCTAACTTCTCAATGGTTGGTGCGGTATACGGCTTTAACCATTCTGCTTTACCGAAACGTGATTGAAAGGTAACGATGTATTGACCTGGCTCTAAACCTAAAGACTCGCCAAGCAGACGACCGGTTTTCAAGCACTCACAATGATAGGGATCACCCTTCATCAAGTTACGCTTAGGTAATCCGTGGAAGGACATTACAAAGCGATCGCCTCGTTCGAAATCCGGATGACCGTCTTTATCCCAGGCGCTGAGAACCTGATCGCGAAGTGCGGAGATATAAGCTGAGTTGTCATGGTAATACTTCACTGAACGCAGCTCTGGCTGACTTCTCCAGGTGCTCAGAACCCGAAAGACTTCATCAAAACTGGAGGCGGTGGTAGTAGCTGAATATTGCGGATACAAAGGAAGTAACAGCAAACGCTCCATACCCTGCTCCCTCAGGCTCTCCAGGGCCTCTTGGGTAGATGGCTTGCCATAGCGCATCGCTAAATCAACCAAAACAGTATGGCCTTCACTAGCAAACTTCTCGCCCAACTCTTTCGCCTGTAGGCGCGAATAGTGCATCAACGGTGATCCGAGTTGTGGCAACCAAATCGATGCATATTTTTTTGCTGACTGACTACTACGAATCGGCAAAATAATGCCATTCAATATGAACCACCAAATAATGCGTGGAATTTCTACGACGCGCGGATCAGAGAGAAACTCTTTTAAATACGCTCTCACAGCTTTTGGCGTTGGTGCAGATGGCGTACCTAAGTTCAGCAGAAGGACTGCTGTCTTAGTGGGTCGTAGATGAGGATTCTGATTCAAAATAATTTGTCTTTAATAAATGTTAAATGCTTGCAATCAATTTTTAGGAGCTCAGGGCGCCTGACAATAACTTGGAAGTGATATCCACAATTGGAATCACTCTGTCATAAGCCATACGAGTTGGCCCAATGACTCCGAGAGTACCAACAATCTGACCATCTACGCTATAAGGCGCACTAATCACCGCCAAATCTTCATAGGGCAATAAATCACTCTCGCCACCAATAAAGATTTGAATACCATCGGCATGACTTGAGACATCGAGCAATTGCATCAGCACGGATTTTTGCTCCAACATATCAAACATCTTACGCAACTTATCCAGGTTGGAGCTTAAATCACCCACATTTAATAAGCGACGCTCCCCTGAGAGCACCATATCGCCTCGGCTCATATCGTAATCAGCAACACCACTTTGAAGCGCCAAAGCCATCAAACCAGATATATCTGCCCTTAAGTTATCCAGATCGGATTTGAGATGCAAGCGTACTTGATCAAAACTTTTTCCAGCAAATTGGGTGTTGATGTAATTACCAGCTTCAATTAATTGGCTTGGCGTGTAATCCTGACTAGTTGGCAAAATCCGGTTTTGTACATCGCCCTCTGGCGTAACCATGATTAATAAGATCTTGCCTTCACCCAAACGCAAAAACTCAATATGTTTAAAAACTTGGGCCCGCTTGGGAGTCATGACAACTCCAGCAAAATGACTTAAGTTAGACAAAATTTGTGCGGCAGAATTTAAAACCCGCTGAGGGGAGTCTGGCAAAAGTCCTTTTTCAAGCTCGCGGGTAGCGATTTCTTCTAAGGGGCGAACCGTCACCATTGTGTCCACAAATAAGCGATAGCCTCTTGGCGTCGGAATTCGGCCTGCCGAGGTATGGGGGCTGGTAACTAGGCCCATATCCTCCAAATCCGCCATTACATTACGAATGGTGGCCGCAGAGAGGTCTAAACCCGAGAATCTGGATAGGGTGCGCGAGCCGATAGGCTGGCCCTCCTCGATATAACGCTCGATGAGGGTTTTGAGTAAAGCGCGGGAACGTTCATCCATGGTGGAAGGGATTTTATGCCTATGGTTTAATCGTTATATGTTAAGCCCATCCCCAAATTCTTCCAAGAAGGCCTTTAGCCGGGTGGCCCTCGTCGGCAAATTGCAGGCAGATGGCATCGAAGAACGCTTAAATGACCTAGCCAAACTGGTTTCGGGCCTAGGTTGTGAGGTTTTTATTGAGGCCGACACTGCCGCCCATCTTGGCTTAAATAGCCACCCCATCAAAACAGCCCAAGACTTTGCAGGGGCAATTGACCTAGTAGTGGTTTTGGGCGGGGACGGAACTATGCTGGGCATTGCCCGTCAATTAGCGGGTAGCAATGTGCCGCTCGTTGGAATCAATATGGGTCGTCTTGGCTACATGACAGATATTCCCATTCAGTCTGTAAAAGATACTCTCCCAAAAATCATTGCTGGTGAATATGAAGCCGACACCAGGACATTGTTAGATGCCGTTGTTCTTCGTGACGGTAAAGTCATTAATCGCGCCTTGGCACTTAATGATGTTGTTGTAAACCGCTCTGGTATTTCTGGGATGGTGGAGTTAGCAGTGCGCGTCAATGGATCTTTTATGTATAACCAACGATCCGATGGTTTGATTGTTTCAACTCCAACCGGCTCAACTGCATATGCCCTCTCTGCTGGCGGACCTATTTTGCATCCGCATGTTGCTGGTATTTTGCTAGTACCAATTGCACCTCACTCACTTTCCAATCGTCCGATTGTCTTGCCACAAGATAGCGTTACAGTGATTGAAGTCATTAATGGACTTGAAGTGATTGTCAATTTTGATATGCAATCACAAACCAATTTACAAAGTGGTGACACCATTGAAGTGCGCCAATCTGATAAAACCATTGACCTTTTACACCCCAGCAATCACAGCGATTACAAAACTTTGCGTGAAAAATTGCATTGGAATGAATACCCATCGACTTTCTGATGTCGAGTTCTTTGCTACGCTAATACATGCTTCAAACTATCTCACTTCGTGACTTCGTCATTGTTGATCAGCTTGAGCTGGACTTTTCGGCTGGGTTCACTGTTCTCACGGGTGAAACCGGCGCTGGTAAATCGATCCTATTGGATGCGCTTAGCCTAGTTCTGGGTGAGCGCGCTGACAGCAGTCAAATACGGGAAGGCAGTAATCGAGCAGAAATCTCCGCCCTCTTTCGAATTGATCCAGAACTGCTTCAATCATTTGGTCAATGGCTAGATGAGCAAGGCTTCCCTATTGAAGATGACGGTCAAAGCCTCTTACTTAAAAGAACTGTAGAGAGCAACGGCAGAAGTCGTGCTTTTATCAATGGCAGCGTTGCTACCTTGGCACAACTGCGTGAAGCTGGCGATCAACTCGTAGACATTCATGGGCAACATGCGCACCAACTATTGCTAAAGGGCGGCGCCCAACGCGAACTGCTTGATCGCCATGCTGGCTTATTACCGCTCGCCACTGAAGTAGCGCAATCCTTTAAAACACTCAATGAGTCTCGTCGTCGCCTTGAACAGGCAGAAAATGCAGGGCAAGATATTGAGCGCGAACGTGAACGCTTAGAGTGGCAACTGGAAGAGCTCACTGAGCTATCACCCCAAGAGGGAGAGTGGCTAAGCATTCAAGGTGAGCACGCACGACTTGCCAATGGGGCGAAAATTATTGGTGGCTGCCAAGAAGCGATTGAAATGTTAAGTGACGCTGATAACTCGATTGAATCCAGCCTCTCTAAGGTATGCGGCACTATTGGTGCATTGGCAGAACATGATCCGGCCCTCAGTAATATTAGCGAAGCTCTTGAGTCCGCCCAAATTCAATTAGACGAAGCTATTCATAGCCTGAATCGATACTTACAAAAAGTAGATCTTGATCCCGCACGACTTGCTCAAGTGGAAGAGCGCATGCAAGCTCTTCATAGTGCCGCCAGAAAATACCGTACTGAGGCAGATGGATTACCAGCGTTGCTTCAAGAGACTGCTGAACGATTAGATGCCCTAACTGCGTCTCAGAATATTGAAGCCTTACGTGAAAAAGTACAGCAGGAAGAGCTTGCTTATCTCAAACTTGCAAAACAACTCTCTCAAAAACGTGCGGGTGCCGCTGCCGAACTAGGAAAATTGGTTACAGATGCAATGCAGAATTTATCAATGGCAGGTGGACGCCTAGAAATTGCCTTAAGCCCACTAAGTGAAGGTGGCTCACACGGCTTAGAGCAAATCGAATTCTTGGTTGCGGGGCACGCTGGCAGTACACCACGCTCTTTGGCTAAAGTTGCTTCCGGTGGTGAGCTCGCCCGTATCAGCCTGGCAATTAGCGTAATCACCAGCAAAGCATCATTTACGCCCACCCTCATATTTGATGAGGTCGATGCAGGTATTGGTGGCGCAGTTGCAGAAACGGTTGGTAAGCTGTTGCACCAATTAGGGCAATCTCATCAAATCTTGTGCGTCACCCATCTGCCTCAAGTTGCAGCACAAGGTAATCACCATCTGAAAGTTAGCAAGTCACAATCTGGTGATAAAACAATCTCACAAGTACAGCCTTTAGGTAGAGTGGAACGTGTCGAAGAAATTGCGCGCATGTTAGGTGGCGCAACCATTACTGACACTACTCGTCGTCATGCTCGCGAGTTACTAGAGCAAAACTAAATCTTAAGAATCTCTCTGGGCATCAGAAGGCGCCTGGAAGATTGCTAGCCAAAGTGATGTCACAGCAGATCTAGCAGCACTTAAGTCAGACTCACTATCAAGCTTGATACGGGTTTTTTCTGCTCCATCTAGGCGCAGACGATGCTGGCGTGCCCTCAAGAGACGATAAGCATTAGCCACTGAGTCAGCAATTTTTTCCTTAATCAAGCCTGCCTCTCCTGCAATGCGAAGCAAAGCAATATTGCCAAGATTACCAATCAGCTGGGGGTGTTGATGTGAGTACGCCAGAACTAAGAACTGCACAATAAATTCGATATCTACCATGCCGCCAGAGTCATGCTTGAGGTCAAACTCACCACTTGCATTAGGATGTCCTGCATGAACCTTACGGCGCATCTCTAGAATTTCAATACGAAGCTGATCAATATTGCGTTGCTGACTCAACACCTCGGAGCGCACAAGATCAAAGTCGAAACCTACGGCTAAATTACCAGCGGAGAAGCGTGCCCTGGTTAAGGCTTGGTGCTCCCAAACCCAAGCAGCGTTATCACCTTCACGCATTTGATACTTCTTAAAAGCCTCAGCATTGGTTACCAGGAATCCAGCCGAGCCATTCGGGCGAAGCCGAGTATCGATTTCAAATAAACTGCCAGTGGATGTAAATGCAGTCAACCAATTAATCATACGTTTCGCTAAAAGTGCATAGATTTCTTGCGCAGCATAATCAGCCTCATCCGATTGGTACAAAAATACCAAATCGAGATCAGAAGCATAGCCAAGCTCCTTGCCTCCCAACTTGCCGTAAGAAATAACTGCAAATGGTGCAAGGAAATCTTGAGATAAGCCAAACTTCTGGGCAACACCGGGCCAGACGCGTTCAAAAGTAGTCTGCAATATTAGATCCGCTAGGGCTGACAAATGATCACTCACCTTTTCAACTGACAGGGGCTCATCAACACCAATACCAAGGTCAGCTAAGAGCGTGATAAATGTCTCGGTATGGTGAGTCACGCGCAAAATATCCATTGCCTGCTCCGAACCATCGCCATCAGCCATCACATCATCAAGGCGCATATTTAGATTGGCCTTTACTTCTCGCCAATACTCTTCAGGCTCCTCAATCAAAGCCTTCTCCGTTCTTGAATTGAGTAAGTGATCTAATAAATGTGGGTGCCGCGTGAGGTACTGAGCACCCCATTGAGATGCCTTGAGTAAATCAAGTACATTAAACAGCGCCCTGGGATATTCAGCCAAGATCGACAGGTAGGCACTACGTCTTGCAATAGCCTCAAGCAAATCAAAAAATCGCAATAAGGTTTGATCGGCATGAGCCTGATTACCGCCAGGATGCTGCAAGTTGTCTGCAGCCTTACGCATTAAATTATCAAAGATGAGTCGACTTTTCTCGGGGATCTGTCTTTGCTTTGGGCCATCACGCCAGCTACTCCAGCGCACAAGCGTTTGTGGAAAATACTCCTCATCTGGCTCCCAGCTGGAATCTAAGGGGGCAAGCTCTAACCGAGCACTGTCATCCAATAAGAATGCTTTTTCAAAGAGGCGAGCAACATTGTTTTGATGACGATCCAACTCAGCCATGAAAGCCTTACTCTCGCCTTCTAGATCCCCATTTGCCATTGAGCTTGCCAAGCGCGAGCGAGCCAACTCATCATCTGGTAGGTAATGGGTTTGTTGATCATCCCAAACTTGAATACGATGCTCCAGACGCCTTAAGAAAACATAGGCCGTTTGCAAGGCCTCAATTTCCTCTGAGGGCAAAATTCCTCTTCGCCCAATCAGACTGAGAACTTCTAAAGTAGGGCGAACTCTAAAGCGAGGGTCAGTTCCCCCTCGCATCAACTGAAACATTTGCGCTAGAAACTCAATTTCTCGAATGCCGCCACGGCCTAACTTAATATCGCGGGAGCGGCCTTGATGTCCAGATGATCGCTTGTCAGCTTCATGTTGAATTTGAGCATGCAGGTCTCGAATAGATGCGATTACGCCGTAATCTAGATGGCGGCGATATACGAATGGACGAATTAGTTGATCCAATTCTTTTGCGCAGTAAATATGTTCTGGCGTTCCAGTCAAAGGTGCAATCAACCGGCCCTTGATCCAGGCATAGCGCTCCCACTCCCTGCCTTGAACCAAAAGATATTCCTCAAGCATCTCTAGGCTGCACACCAATGGCCCAGAGTCCCCATTGGGACGCAAGCGCATATCCACTCGAAAGACAAAACCGTTTTCATCATGCTCAGATAAGAGTCGAATTAAATGCTTGCCCATGCGAGAGAACCATTCATGGTTCGAAAGACTTTTGGGTCCGCCTTCAGTCTCACCCTCGTGCTCATACAAGAAAATCAGATCGATATCAGATGAGAGGTTCAGTTCAAAGCCGCCTAATTTACCCATACCAACGACCATCAGCGGCATCTCGGCATTATTGGGTTTACTCCATGGAAGCCCGAATCGATTTTTTAAATCTTCGCGAATATAGGCAATGGAGTCTGCAACAGCCAACTCAGCAAAATGGCTCAGACCATGGGTAACCTCATCTAAACTCGCCATCCCATTGAGATCCCGAAACGCAATCCAAATCATTAGGCGCTGCCTAGCCAGTCGCAGATTAGCCATAAACTGCGCCTCATCTAGCCCGGCCCCTGGCTGAGAGATGCCAGAAGTTTTTAGCAAATCTTGGATACCCTGCAAATCGACCTTTTTCTGCCCGCAAGACCTGAGCCAGTCAATCCATTCGGGGCGAGCATTCAGCCAGCGCCGCGCGTAGGTGGAATGCTGCTCTAGAAAAGCAATTTGCCGAGAAAATTCATCCATCCCCTCATCTTAATCCGTACCTCAAATCTCATGCCAGAAGCTTGGCGACCGACTCAAGGCTGACGGATAATAGGGGTCATGCTGCAAAAGATCATTCCGCCTAGAGTCAAGAGCTTGCTCGCAAAACGTCCTAAAAGTTTTGATGGCCCTTGGCGTAAGCGCGCCCTCATTCTTTGCAGCCTTGTTTTAGCCTTATTTGTGATTGGCCACTTAGGTATTCGTTTCATTGTTTGGCCTCAAATCGAAAAATCTAAAGCGTCCGTAGAGCGACTCATCAGCGCGCGTATTGGTGTTGATGTCGCCATGGATGATTTAAGAGTTTCTTGGACTGGTATCAGACCCGAGTTTGAGGTCGATGGCCTACGCTTTAATGGTCCTGACAAATCAAAGCCCTTATTACAAATCACAAAAATTCGCGGTGAGCTCAGTTGGAATTCTTTCTATCATCTAGCTCCCTATTTTCATGAGCTCTACTTTGAAGGCGCCCAAATTTATGCTGAGCGCGATAAAAAAGGACTGATTAATATTGCCGGCATTCCCGCTCATGGGAATTCAAATGATTACGGGTTCGAAAATTGGCTCTTCTCCCAAGATGAGATTGAAGTAAACAATGTCGAAATATTTTGGACTGATCAACTAGATAAAAAATCAAGCACCTCAGTTCAAATTCAAAACCTAGGACTCAGCAATGGCATACGTAGACATAAAGCCTCACTGCGAACAACAACTCCGTGGGCTAATGGCCCCATACAAATTGAGGCGAACTTCGTTCACCACTTTGGCGGTCAAGCCGGCAAATGGCGTGACTGGATTGGCAATATTTCTTGGGATGTGGCTGATCTCAATCTCAGCCAAATTATAAAAGAATTTTCTCTTCCGCTTAATACCCTGGAGGGAAAGATTAGTTCTAAGGGAAAATTAAAAATTGATAATGGCCAACCCGATGGTGGGGTAGCCTATGTTGCCGCAGATAATCTTGTCATTCAGCTGGCTAAAGATGAAGATGCCATTGCCTTAGGTAGATTGGAAACTAATCTCACTCAAGAAAATGATGGCGGCTTAATTTCTGTCACGACCAAAACATTTGCTTGGCGAGATATCGATAGCCGAAAAACTGCGCCGTTAGAAAATTTAAGTCCCATGACTTTTGCCTGGAGACCTCCAGGTCCTGATGGTGAAATTAAAGAATTCAGATTTTCTTCCCCCAAAATTTTGGTTGAAGATGTGGCCGTATTCGCGCTGAACTTGCCACTATCTAAAAAAGTGCATCAATGGATTAAGGCTTCTCGAGCAGACGGTGAATTACTGGATCTCGACATCCGCTGGTCTGAAAGCAAATCCCCTCTCTCAGCATTGAATATTCCTGGTGGCTGGTTTAAATCAAATAAGCTCGACTTCTCCATTAGTGCCAAGCTCGTTAATTTGAGCTTTGTTGGCATTAGCAAGTCTATGCCGTCTGTCTCAAACTTATCTGGCTTCATTAGCAGCGATCAAAGCCAAGGAAGCTTTTCTATTAATTCAAGTGATCTCGAGATTGATATCAATGATTTATTAGTTGATCCCAAAATTCAATTAGATCGCGCCAATGGACAAGTGAGCTGGTCAAAGAAAAAGGGGAATTGGGTTGTTAATGCACAAAAGCTTGCTTTAAGTAATTCAGAAATAGATACAACGCTCAATCTCAATTACGTGATTGGCGGCCCCAAGAAGCCAGACTTCATGACTCTGGATATGGATTTTGCAAGGGCCGACCTAGCTACTGCATACCGCTATCTACCCCTTGGCATGGGCAAAGAGGCCAGACAGTACCTGAGTAAAGCTTTTACTGCAGGCACTATACAAAAAGGTAGCCTTCATATAAAAGGTGACCCCAATGGCGTTCCTTTCCCCAACAGTAGTGATGGTGAATTCACTCTCAATCTACCAATCGTAGGGGCTACGTTTCACCCGGTCCCATTGTTGCCAAGCAATGTAGGAGTTTGGTCTGCATTTAGCAAAGTCAATGGTGGACTTGCAATGCAAAACGCCAACTTTACAGTTGATATTTCTCGAGCCAATTTTAAGGATGTACAGCTTAATCAATTTCATGCAGAAATTCCGAATGTCAGCGCAAAGCAGTTAGTCCTCTCCGTGAATGGCAATGCGAAAGGCGATGCTCCACAGATGCTAGAGTATTTATTCGCCTCGCCGTTTGCCAAAAAACAAATCAATCTAGAAAAGAATTTGCGAGTAAGTGGGCCAATTAATCTTGACCTAGGACTAAAAATTCCTCTCTCGACTAACGATGACACTGGCGTTGATATCAAACTGGATCTAACTGGCAACAAAGCGCAGTGGGCCAATTTACCGCCACTGGAGAATCTCAAGGGAAAAATTCGGATTACTGAGGTTAATCCTGAATTTGAAGATGTCACAGCAACCTTCTTGGGTGGCTCTTTAAAAATTAGCAGCTCTACATCAACCCCAGGCAAGCAAAACTTTAATATTGCGGGCGATATTACTGCGAACTTTATTAAAGACTATCTTGCAAATACAGTGAAAACTGAGTCCTCGCCAATTCTCGAGGGAATGAGCGGCTCCGCCAAATACGAAGGCACTCTCAGCTTTAATAAAACTGGTAGCGAAACTAATCTCAAATTTGATTTGCGCAATTGGGCAAGCGCTGCTCCAATACCAGCAAAGAAGGTGATGGGTGCGCCCATGACTGGTCAAGTGAATCTCAAAACCCTTTCCAGCAATCAAATCGGGGCAAATCGCTTTAACTGGACCGGCAAACTAGGGGACTTATACACAATACAAGGGGACATAACTAACAATGACGAGTTGCGCTATGCCCTGGGCATAGGGGCGCCGGCTAATCTATCCCAAGCTGGGTTCCAACTTAATTTGGCTAGCAATGAGCTCGATGTAGATGCTTGGTTAGATTTTTTCGGGAAACAAAAACAAAAAAGTAATACCACTGAAGCAGCTAGCTCTGAAACAAATAATATTTATGTAACCGCGCAGGTGAAAAAGCTCATTTTGTTTGATCGCATCTGGCAAGATCTGAATTTATCTGCAAACAATAAAACGAGTGCTTGGCAGATGCGCTTCAACTCACCCCAGATTGCAGGCCAACTCCAGTATCAAGAACCCAATAAGGCAAATCCTAGCGGCTTAGTTAGCGGCAATTTAAGTCGACTCAAGGTTCCAGATGAATTCACCCCGGTGATAGAAGCAAGCAAGACCACACAGAAAAATAATGTGGTTGTGAAGAACAAGCTATCACCTAGCTCGATTCCAAGTCTCGATGTGACTATCGATGATTTAAATTGGTCAAAAGCCCATCTTGGGCAAACTAAACTCAAAACGAAGACCACTAGCAATCTACTGACGATTGAGTCTATTCAATTTAATAATCCGCAGAGCAACTCAACTACTACTGGCCAATGGATTGGCGCTACAGCAAACCAATCTGAACATAGCAATATCAATATAGATCTAGATGTAAAAGATGCTGGCCGCATTATTGCCAATTGGAGTACACAAAAATCCGTTGAAGGTGGTCAGGGCACACTGACTGCCAATGCAGAGTGGGATGGATCACCGTTTAGCCCCAAATATGAAACCCTTGCCGGTAAGGTCACTCTCAACCTAGAAAAAGGACGTTTACTAGAAGTGAATACTAGCGGCGCTCAAATTCTGGACGTACTGAGCCTGCAAAGTCTATTCAGATTTGCCACCTTAGATCTTCAAGGTAGCCTTGGTAATATTGTTAGCAAGGGAACGCCCTTCAACAGCATCAATGCAAGCTTTGATATTAATAATGGGTTGGCCCAAACCAAGCAATTCACCATGAGCCTAGATCAGGCTAGAGTCGCAATGGCAGGGCAAATCAATATTCCCAAACAAACCCAAGATCTGCGCGTCACTATTTTCCCAACCATTGACGCCACTGCCGGCTCCTTAGCTGCTTTTGCTATCAATCCGATTGTTGGATTGGGTGCACTCGTTGGACAGTACCTCATTACCAATCAGATTAATCGAAATCTACAATCTGATTATTTAATTCAAGGTTCTTGGGATAAGCCGGAAGTTATTCCGCTAGATCAAAAAGGTCAGCCGATTGATGGTAAAACTTTAGATACGATACGTAGCAAAGACTTGCTAAAAGAACAAAGTAAACCTGGCACTACCAATACACCAACCCCAAAATCGCAAACTCAGGCTTTATGAGCAAATTCAACACTGCAGAACTCCAGATTGCTGCAATTCAAATGGTGTCTAGCGCGTCACTCCAAGAAAACCTAGAGACGGCTGGTAGGCTGATCAAAGCAGCGGCGCAGGATGGCTCCCAGCTTGTCGTTCTACCGGAGTACTTTTGCATCATGGGGCTGAAAGACACCGATAAGGTTGGCATCAGAGAAACCTTTGGCAGTGGACCAATTCAAGTAGAGCTTGCAGAGCTTGCTAAGGCCAATGGTATTTATTTAATTGCGGGGACCATTCCCCTTGAGGCAAAAGATCCCAATAAGGTATTAAATACAACACTCGTCTTTGGGCCAGATGGGCAGAGGGTAGCGCGGTATGACAAGATTCATTTATTTGGCTTTCAGACCAATACAGAGCGCTACCAAGAATCTGAAACGATTGAAGCAGGTGAGATACCCGGCATTGTCAAAATTACAGCCAACAATACTGAATGGATTTTTGGTCTAAGTATTTGCTATGACTTGCGCTTTCCAGAGTTGTATCGCGCACTAGGACAAGTAGACTGTCACATCATTCCTGCTGCTTTTACTTATACAACCGGCAAAGACCATTGGGAAATTCTCTTACGAGCTCGCGCTATTGAAAACCAATGCTATGTCTTAGCTTCAGCGCAAGGCGGAACGCACCAAAACCAAAGGCGCACTTGGGGCAACACCATGCTGATCGACCCATGGGGTAGCGTCCTAAGCACCCTTGCTGAAGGAGAGGGCTTTATTTCAGGGGTTTTAAGCAAAGATAAATTAAACGAGGTACGCTCTAAGTTACCCGCGCTTGCGCACCGTAAGCTTTAAAGAAAGATTTGCTGAATCACATGAATGCACCTGAAGCACTATTTCCCGCCAATTGGACCAAAGCCAAAAAGCAGGCAGACCTTCTTAAATTAGCGAAGTCCATTCTGCTTGAACCAACTGGACTTTCAGAGCAAGATCTTCATAAGACGTTTGGCAGCATGTTCGCCCACCGTCTTGATGATGCTGATTTGTACTTCCAACATACCCGTAGTGAAAGCTGGAGTCTCGAGGAAGGGATTGTGAAATCTGGCAGCTTCAATATCGATCAAGGTGTCGGAGTACGTGCTATTTATGGCGACAAAACTGCCTTTGCTTACTCCGACGAAATTAATTTAGAGGCCCTGACTAAGGCTGCTAAAGCCACCCGCGTGATTGGCCCACAAGGCGGCAAACAGGCTGTTGCTAGCAAGCTATTCAACCCAATCTCGAATAAGCTGTATTCCGATATGAATCCCTTGGACTCATTACAGCCTAAAGAAAAAATTGCCCTCTTAGAAAGTATTGAACGTCGTGCAAAAGCCCGCGATCCTCGCATTATTCAAGTGATGGCAAGCCTTGCTGGTGAATTTGATGTTATTCTGGTAGTCCGTGCAGATGGCTTACTTGCTGCAGACGTAAGACCGCTAGTGCGCGTTTCAGTTCATGTGATTGCCGAACAAAATGGTCGTCGTGAATCTGGATCTTCAGGCGGTGGTGCACGTCATGACTATCATTATTTTGATGCCGCCCTCATCAATCAATATGTAGATGAAGCAGTTGATGGCGCCCTAGTCAATCTGGAATCTCGTCCTGCACCTGCAGGTCCAATGACGGTTGTCATGGGCCCAGGTTGGCCAGGCGTTCTTTTACACGAAGCAGTAGGTCATGGTCTTGAGGGTGACTTCAATCGCAAGGGCTCCTCCGCGTTTGCTGGTCGTATCGGGCAACGTGTAGCGGCTAAGGGTGTCACAGTGGTTGACGATGGCACTCTATCTGGCCGCAGAGGATCATTGAATATTGATGATGAAGGCACCCCTACTCAATGCACAACCTTAATTGAAGATGGAATTTTGAAGGGCTATATTCAGGACAGCTTGAATGCGCGACTGATGAAAATGCCTTTGACAGGTAACGGCCGCCGCGAAAGTTTTGCATCCCTACCAATGCCACGTATGACGAATACTTACATGCTGGCCGGCAAGGATGATCCCCAAGAAATTGTGGCCAGTATTAAACGTGGCCTATATGCCGTGAATTTTGGTGGCGGCCAAGTTGACATTACTAGCGGTAAATTTGTGTTCTCGGCGTCTGAAGCGTATTGGGTTGAAAACGGCAAAATTCAATACCCAGTCAAAGGCGCCACCATTATTGGTAACGGTCCAGAGTCCCTGAAACAGGTCTCTATGATTGGTAACGACCTCAAATTAGACAGTGGCATCGGGGTTTGCGGCAAGGAAGGACAAAGCGTTCCGGTCGGCGTTGGACAGCCAACTTTACGTATTGATAGCCTAACTGTCGGTGGCACCGCCTGAAATTCCTGAATTACGGCTTAAAATAGCCGTATGAGCCAACAAAATACGAATCCCGCCAATTGGTACTCTGCCGTTGATAAAACGTCAGATACTGACGATCAACGCATTGACAAGATTTCTGTTCTGCCTCCACCAGAACATTTGATTCGCTTCTTTCCAATTTCAGGAACACCTACTGAAGCGTTGATCAGCAAAACTCGCAAGCAGATCCGCGACATCATTCATGGCAAAGATGATCGTTTACTCGTCATCATTGGACCTTGCTCGATTCACGATCCACGCGCGGCACTCGAATATTGTCAGCGCCTTTTATCTGAACGCGAACGCTTTGCCGGCGAATTAGAAATTGTGATGCGCGTCTATTTCGAAAAACCACGCACCACGGTTGGCTGGAAAGGTCTGATTAACGACCCTTACTTAGATGAAAGCTATCGCATTGAAGAGGGTCTTCGTCTTGCACGTCAAGTCCTTATGGAAATCAATCGACTGGGTATGCCAGCAGGTAGCGAATTCTTGGATGTAATTTCCCCGCAATATATTGCTGACCTCATCTCATGGGGTGCGATTGGCGCGCGTACTACCGAAAGCCAAGTTCATCGCGAACTTGCCTCTGGTTTATCTGCACCGATCGGCTTTAAGAATGGCACTGATGGCAATATCAAAATTGCTACCGATGCCATTCAAGCGGCAGGCCGTCCACACCACTTCTTATCCGTTCACAAGAATGGTCAAGTATCTGTTGTAGAAACCAAGGGTAACAAAGACTGTCACGTTATTTTGCGTGGTGGTAAAGAGCCTAACTACGAAGCCCAACACGTACAAGCTGCTTGCGCTGAGCTAGCAGCTGCGAAGCTTCCAGCCAGTTTGATGATTGACTTATCTCATGCCAACTCAAGCAAGAAACATGAGCGTCAAATTGTTGTTGCGGACGATATTGCTAAGCAAATTGAATCTGGATCACATGAGATTTTTGGTGTGATGGTAGAAAGCCACTTGAACGACGGTGCGCAGAAATTTACACCCGGTAAAGATGACCCGAGCAAGCTGGAATACGGTAAGAGTATTACCGATGCCTGTATTAATTGGGATGATTCGGTAAAAGTGTTAGAGCGTTTAGCTAGCGCAGTAAAGAAACGCCGCAGCAAGAAAAAATAATACGCGCAGTAACGAAGGCAATACTAAAAGAGGCTAATTTATTTAGTCTCTTTTTTTTCGTGCTTCCAAAGCACATCCGTACCGCCAGCTGCGCGATTCAGAATGCGTGAAAGTACAAACAATAAATCAGACAAACGATTGACATATTGGCGAGGAGCATCATACAAAGGCTCTTCCCAACCTAAACGCACAATTGAACGCTCAGCTCTTCTGCACACGGTTCGGCACACATGCGCTTGCGCCGCAGCACGAGTACCACCAGGAAGAATAAATTCGGTCAAAGGGGGTAATTGTTTGTTGTACTTTTCTAACCAAATATCTAACTGAGCCACATGGTCGGGATTGAGAAGCTTGTAATTTGGAATGCAGAGCTCGCCACCCAGATCAAATAAATCATGCTGAACCTGCATGAAAAGCGCCTTTATCTCAGGAGCGATGCTCTCTGGGATCTCCTCAGTCATCAAAACACCGATTTCTGAGTTCAGTTCGTCGACGTCGCCCATAGCGCAAATCCGCAAATGATCCTTCTCAACGCGACTTCCATCGCCCAATCCGGTCATTCCAGCATCACCCGTTCTGGTGGCGATTTTTGATAGTCGATTTCCCATGAGCTTAATTATAGGTAAATGGCTAAAATGATTCCTATGAATATGGTGACCCCGCCCCCCGATATAGCCGCTATCAGCGCACTACAGTCAAAACTGGTTTCGGCCTTGCGCCCGATTCTGCCGGAACATGCCCTACTTTGGGAGCCTGAAGACACCATTCCCTATGAATGTGATGGTTTGGCTGCGTATAAACGCATGCCACTGGCAGTCGCTCTGCCAGAAACAGAGGAGCAAGCGGCCAAAATCCTCAAAATCTGCTTTGAGATGCAAATCCCAGTGGTTCCAAGAGGATCAGGCACAGGCTTATCAGGTGGGGCAATGCCCATCTCCCAAGGCTTAGTGCTCTCCCTTGCAAAGCTGAAGAAAATTCTCAGCATTGACCCATTTACTCGCACCGCGGTAGTTCAACCTGGCGTGCGCAATCTGGCTATTTCAGAAGCCGTTGCTCACCTAGGTCTCTACTATGCGCCTGATCCCTCATCTCAGATTGCCTGCTCTATTGGCGGCAACGTGAATGAAAACTCTGGCGGGGTGCACTGCCTTAAATACGGCCTCACCTTACATAATGTCCTACGCGTACGCGGGATTTTGATGAATGGTGAGATTGTTGAGTTTGGCAGCTTAGCGCCAGATTCTCCTGGTTTAGATTTACTCGCTATTGTTCTGGGTAGCGAAGGCATGCTCGCAGTTGTCACCGAAGTGACAGTGAAATTGGTTGCCAAACCAAAACTGGCACGCGTCATCATGGCCAGTTTTGACGATATTGAAAAGGGTGGCAACGCTGTTGCTGCCATCATTGCTGCTGGCATTATTCCCGCTGGTTTAGAAATGATGGATCAGGCTACCACCAGAGCTGTAGAGGAATTTGTCAATGCAGGCTACGACCTAGAAGCGGCAGCCATTTTGCTCTGCGAATCTGATGGCACTCCAGAAGAAGTTGCCGAAGAAATTGAGCGCATGACTAAAGTGCTTGAACAATCCGGAGCTAGTGGCATTCGGATTTCTAAAGATGAGACTGAACGCTTGAAGTTTTGGAGCGGTCGAAAAAATGCCTTCCCAGCCGCAGGACGAATTGCTGCTGATTACTACTGTATGGATGGAACCATTCCACGCAGACATATTGCAACCTTGCTAAAACGTATTCAAGGTATGGAAAAAAAATATGGCTTAGGCTGCTTAAATGTTTTCCATGCTGGTGATGGCAATATGCATCCATTGATTTTGTTTAATGGTGCAGATGAGGAAGAATGGCATCGCGCCGAAGAATTTGGCACTGATATTCTGGAAGCCTGTGTTGAGCTTGGCGGCACGATTACTGGCGAACATGGAGTTGGTCTTGAAAAGATTAACTCCATGTGTGTTCAGTTTGGCGAGGGCGAACGCGAGTCTTTCTGGGGCGTGAAGAGCGCTTTTGATCCGGAAAAGCTTCTCAATCCTGATAAAGGTATTCCAACACTGAGTCGCTGTGCTGAATATGGTCGCATGCGCATTAGTGGAGGCAAATTACCTCATCCGGAATTGGAGCGCTTTTAATGAAAGCTACTAATTCCATCATTGAGGCATTTCGGGAGCAGGTCCTCAATGCAGCAAGCAATAAAACACAGCTCTCCATTCAAGGTGGCGGCACCAAGTCTTGGTATGGCAACCCTAATAATCACGCAAAGCTCAACACTCGAACTTACTCTGGAATCCTGGAATATCAGCCAGAAGAATTAGTGATTACGGCTTGCGCAGGTACGCCCTTGAAAGAAATTGAAGCTGCACTGCAAGCAAAAAATCAGATGCTAGCGTTTGAACCGCCCCATTTTGGTGAGCACGCCACTTTTGGTGGTGCCATTGCATCCGGCTTAGCGGGTCCAAATCGTATTAGCGTTGGCAACTTGCGAGATTTTATTTTAGGTGCGCGCATTCTGGATGGTAAAGGCCAAGATTTATCTTTTGGCGGACAAGTAATGAAAAACGTCGCAGGCTATGATATTTCACGCTTGATGCCAGGCTCTATGGGCACGCTATCACTTTTACTAGAAGCATCTGTGAAGGTATTGCCTAAACCAGCTGCGACCGCAACACTACGTTGCCATATCTCCCAAGAAAAGGCATTACGTAATTTGAATGAGTGGGCCGGTCAACCATTGCCAATGTCAGCAAGCTGTTGGATTGGGAATGCTGCTGGCGAAGGCCAATTAACGATTCGTTTAGCAGGCGCTGTAGCAGCAATCAAGGCCGCTATTCCATTAATGAGCTCGTTGGTAAATGCAAGTGAAGTAGATCCTCAATCTGCTGAAGCGTTTTGGCATGATTTACGCGAACATAAGTTATCGGCATTTGAAAATCTCGCCGCCAATCAAACTCTGTATCGCCTAGCGCTGCCTGCAGCCTGTGGGCCACTCACCATTCCTGGTGCAAGCAATGAAATTGTTTTGGAATGGCACGGTCAACAACGTTGGATTAAAGCCTCTGGTGATGAAGCTACATTTAAGCTAATCAAACAATTAGTCTCAAGTCATGGTGGGCATGTCACTCGCTTCAAACAAGGCGTAAGCGTCAACCCTGAATTGCAACGCTTTACTTTACTGAGCGAACAAGCGCACTCCAAAGCACTCGAGCTTGTTCAAGAGCGTCTGAGATCTGCATTCGATCCTGCTGGCGTATTTGCAACTAAACGTCTTCCATAAGTATCTCTATGTACACTCAACTTGCCCCCCAATTTGCCAACACTCCAGAAGGTATTGAAGCAGCCCGCATTTTGGGTAAATGTGTTCACTGTGGTTTTTGTACTGCTACTTGCCCAACCTATCAAATATTGGGTGACGAGCTCGATGGCCCACGCGGTCGGATCTACCTCATTAAGCAAATGGCTGAAGGTGCGGCCCCCACCGAAAAAACTCGCAACCACTTAGACCGCTGCCTCACTTGTCGTAATTGTGAAAGCACTTGTCCTAGCGGAGTGCAATACGGCAACTTAGTAGACATTGGCCGTAAATGGGCAGAAGAAAACACGCCGGCACGCCCCCTTGGAGAGCGCTTCACTCGCTGGGCCCTAAAAGAAGGCTTAACAAAACCAGCATTGTTTAACTCAGCAATGACTTTAGGTCGTCTAGTGCGTCCATTAATGCCAAATGGCATCAAGCGCAAAATTCCAGAAGCTAGGAATAAAGCTTTGGATAGCTCAACAGATCCTTATGCTAGACCTAATACTCAGCACGAACGCAAAATGCTGATTCTGGAGGGCTGCGTTCAACCAGGTATGTTGCCCAATATTAATTCAGCAACTGCACGCGTTTTAGACGCATTAAAGATTCAACTCGTTAGTGCTTCAAACGCTACTTGCTGTGGCGCATTACGCTACCACTTGAATGATCAAGCGGGTGGGCTAGAGAATGCTAAGCAAAATATTGATGCTTGGTGGCCCTTGGTTGAAAGCGGTGTAGAAGCGATAGTGATGACAGCCTCTGGTTGTGGCGTCATGGTGAAAGATTATGGTCATCTCTTTGCCGATGACTCTGCATATGCAGCCAAGGCGAAAAAGATTTCTTATCTCACTAAAGATATTTCTGAAATCCTGCCAAATCTGCAAAATGAGTTAATTCAGCTCCTGGGTACAGATCAAAAACCTGGTGTGGTTTATCACCCACCCTGCACATTGCAACACGGCCAACAAATCCGCGGCAAAGTAGAAGGCTTGTTATCTAGTATTGGCATTGGTGTTCGCCTTTGTGCCGATAGCCATCTGTGCTGTGGTTCTGCGGGCACCTATTCAGTAACTCAGCCTGAGCTCTCAGAACAGCTGCGCAAGAATAAGTTAGGCCATTTGAATACGGCCTGCGAAGAATCTGGTGCAGAAGTAATTGTTTCTGGAAATATTGGGTGCATCACGCATCTTCAACAGGAAGATAAACCAGTACTTCATTGGATTGAAATCGTAGATCAATTGATCAGCAAATTCTCTAAGGCCCGATGAATTCAATTGTTGTTAACTTAATGCAGGTACGGCAGCGTATTGAACTTGCTTGTTTAGCAGCAAAGCGTGAGCCTGAAGAGCTTGAACTCTTAGCAGTCAGTAAAACATTTCCAGCCGCTGCAATTGAAGAGGCTATGCATGCAGGTCAATCTGCTTTTGGCGAAAATTATGTCCAAGAAGCGGTTGAAAAAATTACTCAGCTCGCTAAATTACGTCCCTGGTTAGTGTGGCACTTCATTGGCCCACTACAAAGCAACAAGACCAGAGAGGTCGCCGAACATTTTGATTGGGTACACAGTGTTGATCGCCTCAAAATTGCAGAACGTCTATCGGCTCAACGAGGTGAATTTCCCAATCTAGCGGAATTACAACTGTGTGTTCAAGTGAATGTAAGCGATGAAGATAGCAAAAGCGGAATTCCGCTTTCCGAGGCTGCAGCACTCTGCGATGCCATTGTGAAATTGCCCAATATTGTTCTCAGAGGGTTAATGGCCATTCCAGCCCCAAGCACAGACAAGGTAGAACAGCGCAAAGCCTTTGCTCAGGTCCAGGATTGCTTTAAAAAGATTCAAGCGGCTAGATCAACAGATTTTAGGTATCAATTTTTTGACACCCTATCGATGGGGATGTCCGATGATCTTGAGGCTGCCATTGCCGAGGGCAGTACCATTGTTCGGGTTGGAACCGCTATTTTTGGGAAGCGCGATAAGATTAGCAAATGAGCACAAATCAGAACAATCAAAACAACGCCAATGTGCACATCACCTTTATCGGTGGTGGCAATATGGGTCGCGCACTCATCAGTGGCTTACTGGCCAATGGATTTACCTCTCAGCAGATCTCCGTAGTCGAAGCAAATACAGCAACTGCACTCAAACTACATGAGGACTTTGGTGTTCAAGGTATCAATGCTTTGGAGCAGGTTGCTTTTGATTTCTCAAAAAATAATGTCGTAGTCATGGCTATCAAGCCTCAGGATTTTAATGTTGTGGCTAAAGGCTTGGCCGCAAAACTCAAACATGCATCCGCACCTGGCCCACTGATTTTAAGTATTGCTGCTGGTATTCGCTTATCAGACATGAGTCGTTGGCTTGACCACGCGCGCTGTGTTCGTGCCATGCCCAATACCCCTGCATTAATTGGTAAAGGGATTACTGGCTTATTTGCTGATGCCGCTATCAATGAATCGGATCGCAATCTAGCCCAGACTATCTGCAATGCTGTTGGTCAAAGTATTTGGGTGCCTGAAGAAGCACTCATGGATGCTGTTACTGCTGTCTCTGGTAGTGGCCCTGCTTATGTGTTTGCGTTTTTAGAGGCAATGCAATCAGCTGGAGAGAAATTAGGCTTGGATGCAGCGAGCGCCCGTAAATTAGCATATGCAACCCTCGAGGGAGCAGCTCAACTCGCACATAACTCTGATGAACATGCTGGCGTACTGCGTGAACGTGTCACCTCTAAAGGTGGTACTACAGCAGCGGCGCTTGAAGTCATGAAGCAAGAGGGTTGGAACGAGATTCTAGAAAAAGCAATTGCTGCTGCAAATCAACGTGGCAAAGTCATGGGCGATGAACTAGGTAAGAACTAATTACCCAGGCAACTCTTAGTTCAGACTAAGACCAAGCACAATCCCCAGAAATAAAAATCCACCTAGCCAGTTGTTGTGGCGAAAAGCCGCAAAACACTCTTCACGCTTTCGCGTAGAAATAAGTTTCAGGTGATAAATAGCGCAAGCTAAGGCTATGAACCACCCGACTAAAAAGTAATTACTTAAATTGGCTAATTGCGCAACCCAAATTTGACTAATGAATAAGATGGCATAGCTCATTGCGATTGCTAAAACATCATATTGGCCGAAGGTAATTGCCGAAGTACGTAAACCTAAGCGCAGATCATCTTCGCGATCAACCATGGCATAGGCAGTGTCATAGGCTATTGCCCAAAAAATATTCCCTACAAATAAGATCCAGGCTTCTAATGGAATCGAATTTAAGACGGCGGCATATGCCATAGGGATGCCAAAGCCAAATGCAATGCCCAGAATAGCTTGCGGCATTGCAAAGAAGCGCTTGGTGAATGGATAAATGAAAGCCACAGCCAATGCAAAAAAGGAAAGTTTCTTGGTGTAATCATTGAGTGGCTGAATGATTGCGAATGCAATCAATGCCAATAGTGCGGCAATTAACACCGCCTCTTTGCCAGAAATCTTGCCACTTGTCACTGGACGCCCTTGCGTTCTCTGCACATGAAGATCAAAGTCGCGATCCGCATAATCATTCATTGCGCATCCCGCGCTACGCATCAAGAAAGTACCCACTACGAATATCAATAAGATTTTGGGGTCTGGCATTCCGGCACTAGCCAACCATAAGGCCCATAGCGTTGGCCATAAAAGTAATAAGGTGCCAATTGGCTTATCTAGGCGTATGAGATAAGCGTACGAGGTTAGACGATCATTTAAAGACATGAGGTAATTATCACGCCTTTAAAAATTCAGCGCGAGATCCTAGCCAACGCTCTAGATGGCGCTCCACTAGGTCTGTATGGTCTGCCAATAAGCGCTCGGCTGCTTGTTGAGCCAACTCAATCAACCAAGCATCGCGCTGCAAATCGACAAATCGCAACATGGCATCCCCAGATTGCTTGGCCCCGAGTAATTCGCCAGGACCACGCAAGGAAAGATCACGCTCTGCGATAACAAATCCATCAGATACCTCACGTAAAGTTTGCAGACGCTCTTTAGCGGCCATCGACAAGGGCTCCGCATACATCAAGATACAAACCGAATCGGCTGAACCGCGCCCCACACGTCCACGCAATTGATGAATTTGAGCATAGCCAAAGCGCTCAGCATGCTCGATCACCATTAATGCTGCATTGGGAACATCGACGCCCACCTCAATCACTGTAGTGGCAACTAATAACTGGATTTCATTTGCTTTGAATGCAGCCATGACCGCTGCTTTTTCTTCAGCCTTTAAGCGACCGTGCACTAAGCCCACTTTAAAATCTGGCAAAGCCTGCGTCAGCTGCTCAAAACTCTCAACTGCAGTTTGTAATTGCAAAGCCTCAGATTCTTCAATCAAGGGGCAAACCCAATAGGCTTGCAGTCCTTTAGATAGCCAACTTTGTAAGCCACCAATGACCTCATCACGACGAGTCGCCTTGACCACCTTAGTAGTAATTGGCTTACGGCCAGGGGGCAGCTCGTCAATGACAGACACATCGAGATCTGCGTAATAGGTCATTGCCAATGTTCTAGGAATTGGTGTTGCCGACATCATTAATTGATGGCAATAGAACAATTCGGATCCAAGTCTTTGCTGTATTTCTAGGCGCTGTCTGACTCCAAAGCGATGTTGCTCATCAATCACTGCCAAACCTAGCTTGGAAAAACTCACGCTCTCCTGAATCAGTGCGTGAGTACCAATAATGAGTTGAGCTTGCCCACTCTCAATCATTTCTTGAGCTAACCTTTTTTCTTTTGCCTTCAAGCTGCCAGACAACCAAGCAATGCTCACACCTAATGGCTCAAACCATTCTTTCATTTTTAAGTAATGCTGCTCAGCTAAGATTTCAGTAGGCGCCATCACTGCAGCTTGATAGCCATGATCCATTACGCGCGCTGCCGCTAAGGCTGCCACTACTGTCTTGCCGCTACCCACATCTCCTTGCAGGAGTCGATTCATCGGAAATGAGTTCTCTAGATCTTTGCTGATCTCTGACCAAACACGACCCTGCGCACCGGTTAATTGAAAAGGCAAGGCTTTCAGTAAGCCAGCCTCCAGACTTTGCTCTTTTGATGGCTTTGTAAAGCTCGGAGCATGCCGTTCTCTTCGAATCGCATGAGCACGTTTCAAAGAAATTTGTTGCGCGAGTAATTCTTCGAACTGCACGCGGCGCCATGCAGGATCTGTGCGCTCCAACAATGCTTGAGTATCCGCATCGGCAGGGGGCTGATGCAAATAGGTAATAGCAGCTTGCAGGCTTGGCCAATCATTACTTGGAAGCAGTTCTGTCATTAACTTCTTGGGTAAAAACTCGGCCAAACTATCTCGCAAGCTTGGATCGCGTAAAGCCTGCGCAACCGCTTTACGAATGACTGTTTGTGAAACACCAGCACTTGCTGGATAGACTGGGGTCAGACTCATTGGTAATGGTGCATCTGCTGCCACAGCCTTAACAGTGGGGTGGACCATTTCTGGACCCTGAAATCCTTCACGCACTTCACCACGAACTCGAATATGCGCACCTACCGCCATTTGCTTTTGCTGGCTTGGGTAGAAATTGAGGAAACGTAGCTGCAAAGTTGCGGTGTCATCTTCAATGGTCACCAGCATCTGCCTTCTGGGTCTAAATAAGACCTGATTTCGGATCACCACCCCCTGAGTCTGGGCGGAACTAAACCTACCCTGATTTAAGGCTTCTTCAATCGTGAATAGCTCAGTCTCATCTTCATAGCGGGATGGAAGATGCAAAGCAAGGGCCATAGGGCTGTCTAAACCCATTTTTTGGAGTGTGCTTGGCGCTTGTTTGGTAGTCATCGTTAAAATCTAATACCTGATGGTAATGCTATGCAACTCTCTGACTTCAATTACGAACTTCCTGCCGACCTAATTGCCCAACATCCTTTGGCAAATAGAACCGATAGCCGCCTCCTAGAGGTCAAGGCTGAAGGGTCTAATCACGTCCAGCTGAATGATCGACAGTTTAAGGACATTCTTAGCCTTATCAAGCCAGGGGATTTATTGGTATTTAATGACACCAAAGTAATCCCAGCACGATTACATGGCAAAAAAGAGACTGGGGGCAATGTTGAGCTCCTCATTGAGCGCATTAGTGGTGATAGACAAGCCTGGGTCCAAATCAGAGCATCAAAGGTCCCTAAAACTGGATCGATTGTTCAGATCCACAACCAAGCTGGGGAAACTTTTCCGGTAGAGATGCTTGGATGTGATGGGCGATTTTATGAAGTGCACTTCCCAGAAAATATTTTTGAGCTACTCGAGCGCTTTGGTGAATTACCGCTCCCACCTTATATCGAACATCAACCTGATGGTGAAGATGCGCAGCGCTACCAAACTGTAGTAGCAAAAAATCCAGGCGCAGTAGCAGCGCCAACTGCAGGACTTCATTTTGATGAAAGCATTCTGAAGCAATTAAAAAGTTTAGGAATCCAGCAAGCAACAATCACTCTTCATGTGGGAGCAGGCACTTTTACTCCCGTCCGCGAAGAGGATCTATCAAAACATAAGATGCATCATGAGTGGTTTTCGATTCCGGCAGAAACTTTGCAGGCAATTAAGGAAACCAAACAAAAAGGCGGGCGGGTCATTGCTGTAGGCACCACCAGCCTGAGAGCCCTTGAAAGCCAAGCCCTTAGCCAGCAAAGTAGTGGCGAAACCAATCTTTTCATCACCCCCGGATTTGAGTTCAAAACGGTAGATTGCTTACTGACCAACTTTCATCTGCCAAAATCTACCCTATTGATGCTGGTGAGTGCTTTTGCAGGAATGAATCATATCCGTGCTGCCTATCAACATGCCATAGCCCAGAAGTATCGTTTCTTTAGTTACGGAGATGCGATGTTTTTATGCCGACTTGAGAATACAAAACCATGACCAAACCTGTTCACTTCAATATTTTGGCGCGCGACTCGCAAAGTCCTGCTCGCCTTGGTCAACTTGATCTTCCGCACGGCAGTGTGCAGACACCCATTTTTATGCCTGTTGGGACCTATGGCACTGTAAAGGCAATGACTCCGCGCGACTTGAATGAAGCAAAAGCACAAATCATTTTAGGCAACACTTTTCATCTTTGGTTGCGTCCTGGTTTGGATGTCATCAAGAAGCATGGTGGTTTACATCGCTTCATGGCTTGGGATAAACCCATTCTGACTGACTCTGGCGGCTTTCAGGTATTTAGCCTAGGATCACTTCGCAAGATCTCTGAAGAAGGTGTGACTTTTGCATCACCCATTAATGGCGACAAACTCTTTATGTCGCCAGAAGTATCAATGGAAATTCAGGCGGTATTGAACAGTGATATCGCCATGCAGTTTGATGAATGCACCCCTTACGAAATCAAGGGACAACCCACTTCAGAAAAAACAGCGCGGGCATCATTAGAGATGTCACTTCGCTGGGGCGATCGCTCGCTCAAAAGATTTAGAGAGCTCAATACTGGCAATGGTTTATTTGGCATCGTCCAAGGTGGCATGTTCGAGAATCTGCGGGAATTCTCACTAGATGCGGTTAGCCAGCAAGGTTTTGATGGGATTGCGATTGGAGGCCTCTCTGTTGGAGAGCCCAAACCTGAGTTTGAGCGTATTTTGAATTTCACGGCGCCTAAGCTGCCAGAACATATGCCGCACTACTTGATGGGTGTGGGCACCCCTGAAGATCTGATGTTGGGCGTCAGCCTAGGTATTGATATGTTTGATTGTGTGATGCCCACACGCAATGCTCGTAATGGTTGGCTATTCACCCGCTTTGGCGACCTCAAATTGCGTAATTCTGGCTACAAGGACGATGATCGCCCGCTAGACCCTACCTGCGCCTGCTATACCTGTCAAAACTTCACCAGATCCTACTTAAATCACCTCCAGAAGGCGAATGAGATTCTGGGCTCCCAACTCAATACCATCCACAATCTGTCTTACTATCTCCAGCTCATGACTGAGGTCAGAGAGGCCTTAAGTAAAGACCGTTTTAGCGCCTACCGCGAAGAATTCCACCAGAATCGCCAACGTGGCGTTGAACCCGGCCAGGATTAATAGCCCTCCGGGGCCTATACCTTTCCAAATCACCTCCAAAGCCCCACACAGTTTAGAATTGCGGGTTTACGGCTTTACTTAAAAGCCTAAAACTGAAGCAGTTTCCAAATAGTCTTTAACGGAGGTTTTGTATGTGGATTAGTAACGCTTTTGCCCAAGCCCCAGCTGCGGGTCCAGATTCTGGTGGCTTAATGAGCTTCCTGCCATTGGTTTTGATGTTTGCAGTTTTGTACTTCATCATGATTCGCCCACAAATGAAGCGTCAAAAAGAAACTAAAGCCATGCTCGAAGCATTAGCAGTTGGTGATGAAGTTGTGACTATTGGCGGCATCATGGGCAAAGTAACAGCACAGAAAGATGCAGTGGTTACTGTTGAAATTTCTGCTGGCACTGAAGTGCAACTCCAAAAAGCTGCGATCACCACAGTGTTGCCTAAAGGCACACTGAAGTCTGCTTAATACCTTTGTTTAAAAGTATCTCAATATGAATCGCTACCCTCTCTGGAAATATTTAGTTATCGCCGTTGCTTTACTCATCGGTGGACTATATTCATTACCGAATTTCTATGGTGAGGCTCCAGCGGTTCAGATCTCGTCCGCCAAACCAACCATCAAGGTTGATTTGGCGACACAAGCCCGCGTTGAAAAGATTTTGTCTGATGCCAGCATCAGTAATACCGGCATCTTCTTTGAAAACGCAAATAATGTAGGCTCCATCAAAATTCGTTTCAACAATACCGACATTCAACTACGTGCACGCGATCTATTGCAGCAAAAGATTAACGTCGATCAGAATGAGCCGAATTTCACAGTGGCTTTAAATCTTTTATCGAATACGCCAGACTGGTTAAATTCAATAAACGCCCTACCAATGCCTTTAGGTCTTGACTTGCGCGGTGGCGTTTACTTCCTGCTTCAGGTCGATATGAAAGGCGCAGTTCAAAAGAAGGTTACTTCTTTGGCAACTGATATTCGTACCCAATTGCGCGATAAAAATATTCGTCACCAAGGTATTGAGCGTGGCGTAGATAACATCACGATTAATTTTGGTAGCACTGCTGATGCTGACGCAGCTCGCACAGCGCTCCAATCCGCCCAACCCGAACTAACTTGGCAAGTAAAACCAACAGGTCTATCGCCAAAATTACTAGGTGAATTTAAACCAACGGCATTAAAAGAAATCCAAGATAACGCCGTTAAACAAAACATCATCACTCTGAATAAGCGAGTGAATGAGTTAGCAGTTAAAGAGCCAGTGATTCAACAACAAGGTGCTGAACGCATCGTGGTGCAATTGCCTGGTGTTCAAGATACTGCACGTGCTAAAGATATTATTGGTCGTACTGCAACCTTGGAGTCTCGCTTAGCTGATCCACTCGTTTCAACAATTGGCATTGGCGAGACGCCACCTCCAGGCATGGATACCTTCCGCTTTGGAGAAAATCGTTTAGGTGTATTTAAGAAGTCAGTCATCTTCAGCGGTGATCGCATTACTGATGCAAGTGCAGGCTTTGATCAAAACCAACGTCCTGCCGTAAACATCTCTTTGGATGCAGCTGGTGGCCGCGTAATGCAAGAAGTGACGCGTGAGAACATTGGCAAGCCCATGGGTATGATTCTGTTTGAAAAAGGCAAGGGTGAAGTATTGACTATTGCCACCATTCAGAGTGAATTCGGTTCTAAGTTTCAGATTACAGGTCAGCCTACTACTGCCAGCGCTAATGACTTGGCCCTCTTACTGCGCGCAGGTTCTTTGGCTGCTCCAATGGAAATTATTGAAGAGCGCACGATTGGACCAAGCTTAGGTGCAGAGAATATTGAAAAAGGTTTCAAGTCACTCTTGATCGGCTTTGGCGCAATCGCTATTTTCATGATGGCTTACTACTTATTGTTTGGCACATTCTCCGTCATTGCATTGGCTGTGAACTTACTCCTGCTGATTTCTGTGCTGTCGATGCTACAAGCCACACTCACTTTGCCAGGCATCGCCGCGATGGCCCTAGCACTTGGTATGGCGATTGACTCCAACGTATTGATTAACGAACGTATTCGTGAAGAGCTGCGCAATGGTGCTGCGCCACAGACTGCTATTGCAGTTGGCTTCGATAAAGCTTGGGCAACGATTTTGGACTCCAACGTAACAACCTTGATTGCTGGTCTTGCGCTCTTAGCATTTGGCTCTGGTCCAATCAAAGGCTTTGCAGTGGTTCATTGTTTAGGTATTTTGACTTCGATGTTCTCGGCTGTCTTCTTCTCGCGCGGTCTTGTCAACCTCTGGTACGGCAGACACAAGAAGGTTCAAAAACTCGCTATTGGCCAAGTTTGGCGACCACAGGAGAAATAAGCCATGGAATTTTTCCGGATCAAAAAAGACATTCCTTTCATGCGCCATGCATTGGCGCTCAATGCGATTTCTTTAATCACCTTCTTAGCTGCAGTCTTCTTCTTGTGGCATAACGGCCTGCACCTCTCAATTGAGTTTACCGGCGGCACGGTAATGGAAGTGAGCTACCCTCAAGCTGCGCCACTGGACTCCATTCGCACGAAGGTTGAGAAGCTGGGTTATGCCGATACGCAGATTCAGAATTTTGGTAGTTCACGTGACATCATGATTCGCCTGCCTTTGCAAAAAGATACTGAAGGCAAACTCATTTCCTCTGCAGACCAAAGCGCAGCAGTAATGCAAGCGCTTGAGCCTGCCAGCACAGGCGCCAAACTTCAACGCGTCGAGTTTGTAGGTCCTCAGGTAGGTGAAGAGCTGGCTTTAGATGGCTTGAAGGCCTTAATTTTTGTGATCATCGGCATTGTCATCTACCTCTCTTTCCGCTTTGAGTGGAAATTTGCTCTGGCCGGCATCATCGCAAACTTGCACGACATCGTGATCATCTTGGGTTTCTTTGCTTTTTTCCAATGGGAGTTCTCACTCTCTGTCTTGGCAGCAGTCCTAGCAGTTCTGGGTTACTCCGTGAACGAATCTGTGGTGATCTTTGACCGTATTCGCGAAAACTTCCGCAAGTACCGCAAGATGGATACTCGCGAAATTATTGACAACGCAATTACCAGCACAATCAGCCGCACCGTAATTACTCACGGCAGTACTGAGATGATGGTCTTGGCTATGCTGATTTTTGGTGGCCCGACCCTCTTCTACTTTGCGCTAGCACTGACCATTGGTATTTTGTTTGGTATTTACTCTTCCGTATTCGTAGCTGCTGCTTTAGCTATGTGGCTTGGAGTAACATGCGAAGATTTGGCAAAGAGTGACAAAAAGCCAGATGACAATGCACGCAATGACGACCCGAATTTCGGGGCGCGTGTTTAAGTCAATCAGACTTCATTTAAAGAGAAGTTTTGTTGATCAAGGGCAGCTAATATTCGCTTAGTTGCACCTTGATGATCCATTGAGTAAGTCTTTGCAGCTTGGCTCATATTGGCAAGTTGAGCAGCATTCAAAAGTAAGACCTTCAAAGCCTGCATCAAGGCGATTGACTCAGTTGGCAATAGATCGCCCTCAATGCGCCTAGCAGCGCCAGCCTGAATGGCATCCAGCGCAGCTTGCTGGAAATTATAAGTATGCTCACCCAAAAGAACTGGGCACCCTGCTGCACAGGCTTCTATGAGATTTTGACCACCAAATGGTAAGAGGCTGCCACCCATCACCACTAAATCTGCAGCGCTGTAATACATGGGCATTTCACCCATAGAGTCGCCCAAGACTACGTCTAAGCCATTGCAATCTCTTGGGGTTCCAGACCACTCAGTACGACGGCGGAACTTGAATCCAGCTGAATGAATAGCGTCAGCAACTTCCGTAAATCTTTCGGGATGTCGGGGCACCAAGCAGAGCAATGGAGCGGTATCAAAAGTATTACTGAGTAGCAAATCTTTCCAGGCCTTGAGAATGATGGTCTCTTCACCATCGCGAGTACTAGCAGCACAGACCATTAAGCGATGCCCATCATGCAACTCTTTTTTCCAAAGCTTCCCTTGCTCCACTAAGCGCGGGTCAAGAGGCACATCAAACTTGAGATTGCCAACGATAGCAATGTTTTTCACACCAAGACTTCGATAACGCTGTGCATCAAAATTGGTTTGCGCCAAGATTCCTGCGAAAGCTTGAAATAATGCACGCCCAGCTTGACCAAATTGATTAACGCGGCGGGCGCTTCTCTCGGAAAGGCGCGCATTAACCAAAAACAAAGGTAAGCCGATTTCTGAGCAACGAAAAACCACCGTTGGCCATGCCTCGGTCTCCATAAACAGACCAAGCTTAGGCTTAAAGGTATTGAGAAAATGTTCAACAGACCAGCAAAGGTCATACGGCAGATATACCTGACATATCTGCCCAGAAGCAATTTCTTTAGCGAACAATTGATTGCCCGTACGACGACCATTTAAAGTCATATGCGTAAGCAAAATGGTTTCGCCACGAGCAAGATAAGCATCAATTAGTGGCTGAGCGGCACGGGTCTCACCTACGGAGACTGCATGAATCCAAATGGAGTCTTGTTTAATCGGCTTGTTATACCCAAAGCCAAGACGCTCTGGAATGTGATGCATATAAGCAAAGGAATGTCGTGCACGCCAAGCTAGACGAATAAATGCCAGCGGCAATAAGAGATGCCATAGCAATTGATAAACAGCAAACCAGACTCGGGGACGCGCCCCGTATTCTGAAGCGGAGCTCACACTCACTTTTTGAGACGTTCAGTCAATTCGACTGCCTTACCAAGATAAGAAGATGGTGCCATTTCGAGAAGACGTGCTTTTGCATCCTCTGGAATCTTGAGGCCACGAATGAAGGTTTGCAAATCAGCCTGATTAATTCCTTTGCCACGAGTCAATTCTTTTAACTGCTCATAGGGGTTCTCAATGCCATAACGACGCATCACGGTTTGCACTGGCTCAGCCAATACTTCCCAACAAGCATCTAAATCTGCGGCAATCGCTGCATGGTTGACCTCTAGCTTACCAAGACCACGCAAAGCACTGTCATAAGCCAATACGCTATGACCAAATGCAGGGCCCAAATTACGCAAGACAGTTGAGTCAGTGAGATCGCGCTGCCAACGAGAAATTGGTAGCTTTTCTGCAAGGTGACGCAGTAATGCATTGGCAACTCCCAAGTTACCCTCAGAGTTTTCAAAATCAATAGGGTTCACTTTGTGCGGCATGGTTGATGAACCAATCTCACCAGCTTTGGTACGCTGCTTGAAATAACCGACCGAGATATATGCCCAGAAGTCACGATCCATATCCAAAAGAATGGTGTTGGCACGAGCAATCGCATCAAACAACTGTGCCATACCATCGTGCGGTTCAATTTGAATAGTGTAAGGATTAAAGGTGAGACCAAGGCGCTTCTCAACTACATTCTTGGAAAAATTTTCCCAATCAAAATCGGGATAGGCAGATAAATGTGCGTTGTAGTTACCAACCGCACCGTTCATCTTGCCAAGCAATGGCGCTGCTGCGATTGAGTCAATTGCACGCTCTAAACGTTTTGCGATATTGGCAATTTCTTTACCAAGCGTACTAGGTGAAGCAGGTTGGCCATGAGTACGAGACAGCAAAGGCACCTTTGCATGTTCAAGAGCAAGTTCGGTCAATACAGAAAGTACTTTTCTGAGTTGCGGCAGAAGCACCTCATCACGCGCCCCACGCAACATCAAACCATGTGAGGTGTTATTAATATCTTCTGAGGTGCAAGCAAAGTGAATGAACTCGCTCGCTTTTAATAAATCTGGACGGCCTGCCACTTTTTCTTTTAGGAAATACTCTACTGCTTTGACATCATGATTAGTAACCGCTTCAATATCTTTAATGCGCTGAGCATCAGCATCCGAAAAATTCTCTGGCAGCGATAGTAAGAAAGCTTCATCAGATGCATTAATTTTTGGTACATCAGGTAGACCAGCAGCCGCTAAGGCCAATAACCAATGTATTTCCACGAACACACGCTGACGCATGAAAGCAGCTTCAGAAAGCCATGGACGCAAGGCATCCAACTTTCCGGCATAACGGCCGTCTAAGGGGGAAAGGGCATTAAGGGTAGAAAGCGGCTGACTCACGGGTATTGCCTTTACATTGAATATGTCTATAAAACCTGATTTTAATGCGTTCTGAGGTCAAGCAGGCCCCCATTAGGATGGCTATACTGTGCCCATGAAACTAATCGGATCCCTCACCAGCCCCTATGTACGTAAAGTACGCATCGTTTTTTTAGAGAAAAAGGTCGATGTTGACCTTCAATTAGAGAATGTTTGGGCTGCAGACACCAAAATTGCCCTTTCCAACCCCTTGGGGAAGGTTCCCTGCCTCATTCTGGAAGATGGTGAGGCTCTCTATGACTCTCGCGTGATTGCAGAATACGCTGACGCCCTCAGCCCAGTCAGCAAGCTCATACCGGCTGATAGCCGTGACCGCGCGACCGTGAAAACCTGGGAAGCTCTGGCTGACGGAATCACGGATGCCGGCATTTTGGCTCGCCTCGAACGCACTTGGCGCCCAGCTGAAGAGCAAAGCTCAGCTTGGGTTGATCGCCAAATGGGCAAGATTCAAAATTCTCTGCGTCAAATGTCTGAAATCTTGGGTGAGAATGCCTGGTGCCACGGTAATCAAATGACGCTTGCTGATATTGCAACAGGTTGTGCACTTGGTTGGCTAATACTCCGTTTTCCAGATCTGAAATGGCAAGCGCAATATTCAAACTTAGATCGTCTGTACCAAAAGTTATTGCAGCGACCTTCGTTTATTGAAACTGAACCGCCTGCTGCTTAATGCGGATTTAAAAATATTGAATTGGGCTAAGCGGAAATAATTCCGCCGCCCAAACAAATATCACCGTCATATAAAACAGCTGATTGTCCTGGCGTTACTGCCCATTGCGCTTCCGGAAATCCTAATGAAAAAGTAAGGTCGACTGTGCTTGTAGTTAAAGTACATGCAGAGTCTGCTTGACGATAGCGAGTCTTCGCAGAATAGCTCCCGGAGACTGGAGCGCTACCAGCAATCCAACTTGCATCAATAGCCTCTAGGGTCTTAGCCAGTAACCATGGGTGTTCGTGGCCCTGGGCTACATACAGAGTGTTATTAGCCATGTCCTTACGTGCTACATACCAAGCGTCACCATTGCCATCTTGACTACCACCCAAACCAATTCCTTTGCGCTGCCCTAGAGTGAAAAAGGCCAGGCCCATGTGCTCGCCAACAGTCTTGCCATCCGGGGTTTTAATAGGTCCTGGTGTACGGGGTAGATAGCGGTTTAAGAATTCTCTAAAAGGACGCTCGCCAATAAAACAAATTCCGGTGCTATCTTTTTTGCGTGCATTGTGTAAACCAATTTTTTCAGCAATGGTGCGCACTTCAGTTTTTGAAATCTCACCCAGCGGAAATAAAACATTAGCTAATTGCTGTTGCGTTAAGCGGTGCAAAAAATAACTCTGGTCTTTACTAGAATCCAGCGCTTTTAATAATTGCACTTTTCCACCCTCATGGCGGACCCTGGCATAGTGCCCAGTAGCAATTGCATCAGCACCCAAACTCATGGCGTGATCCAAGAAGGCTTTGAACTTAATCTCAGCATTGCAGAGAACATCGGGATTTGGAGTTCGCCCTGCAGCGTATTCACGCAAAAACTCAGCAAATACGCGTTCACGGTACTCAGCAGCAAAATTCACCGCCTCAACGTCAATGCCAATCAAATCGGCTACTGAGACGACATCCAGCCAATCCTGGCGGGCTGAGCAATATTCATCGTTATCGTCATCTTCCCAATTCTTCATAAATAGGCCGATCACTTCATAGCCCTGCTCTTTGAGCATCCAGGCGGCTACGGACGAATCTACCCCTCCAGACATGCCGATAACGACTTTTCTGGGCTTTTTAAGGGGGGGTACCGAACAATTAGGCTGACTCATTAAAAAAATGCGAGAATACTCTATAGACAGATAAACCCCATTGTAGAAGTCTCAACCAGACTTCGCATGATTTTAGGCAAAACCATAGCCGGCAGACCTTGGGGCTCAGTAAATAGGTAAAACCTAGCCTGTTTATCTTTAAAATAGACTTTTAAAATTTTTGCTTTTGGAGACATGCCATGCGCATAGGAGTGCCGCTGGAAACAAGGCCTGGGGAAACTCGAGTAGCCGCCACACCAGAAACCGTAAAAAAATTGATTGGCCAAGGCCATAGCGTCGTCATTCAAAAAGGTGCTGGTGTTCATGCAAGTCAACCAGACTCCGCATACGAAGCTGTAGGTGCCTCTATTGGTAGTGCAGCTGATGCATTTGGAGCAGAGATTGTTCTGAAAGTGCGCGCGCCTGAAGCAGCTGAACTTAAACAAATTAAATCTGGGAGCGTCCTCATCGGCATGCTCGATCCATTTGATAATGACAATATTGCCGCAATGGCAGCGCAAGGCGTAACAGCATTCTCATTAGAGGCTGCTCCTCGCACAACTCGCGCCCAAAGCATGGACGTATTGTCATCACAAGCCAATATTGCTGGCTACAAAGCCGTCATGATCGCTGCTAATGAATATCAGCGCTTCATGCCAATGCTCATGACTGCTGCTGGAACTGTAAAAGCAGCGCGCGTACTGATCTTGGGTGCTGGTGTTGCAGGTTTGCAAGCTATTGCTACTGCTAAACGCTTAGGTGCTGTGATTGAAGCATCTGACGTTCGCCCAGCCGCTAAAGAGCAAATCGAATCTTTGGGTGCCAAGTTTGTTGATGTCCCTTACGAAACTGATGAAGAACGTGAAATCGCTCAAGGTGTTGGCGGCTATGCGCGTCCAATGCCGGAAGCTTGGATGAAACGTCAAGCGGCTTTAGTTGCTGAGCGCGCTCAGCAAGCTGACATTGTGATTACCACTGCTTTGATTCCAGGACGCAAGCCACCAGTCTTATTGCACAGCGATACCGTTAGCAATATGAAACCTGGCTCTATCGTGATTGATATTGCTGCTGGTCGTGGTGATAACGGCTCAGGTAACTGCCCACTGACTCAAGCTGACAAGATTACTGAAGTTAATGGCGTCAAGATTGTTGGTTATACCAACCTTGCAAGCATGGTGGCAGCTGACGCTTCAGCGCTATATGCGCGTAACTTGATCGACTTCATGAAACTCATTGTTGATAAAGAAGCGAAATTGGTCATCCCTACTGATGACGATATCGTTACCGCCTGCTTAATGTGTCGTGATGGTCAAGCCGTCCGCAAAAACTCATAGAACAAATTTAGACTAAGGAAATATCATGGATCTCGCTGCTTTTCAAAGCATCCTCACAGTCCAAAACATCACCGTGTTTGTGTTGGCCATTTTTGTTGGCTACCACGTGGTTTGGAACGTTACCCCAGCATTGCATACCCCGTTGATGGCAGTTACTAATGCCATCTCCGGCATCATCATTGTTGGCGCACTCTTGCAAACCGAAGTCATTGGCGGCGATGAGATCACTCTCACCAGCATTATTGGCGCTGTTGCAGTATTTCTGGCTTCCATCAATATTTTTGGTGGCTTTATGGTCACCCGTCGCATGCTGGAGATGTTCAAGAAGAAAGCTCCTAAAGCAGATGCGGCTGGAACTAAATAAAACGAGAACAAGATCCTCATAGAGATTTAAAGAGACCAAATAATGTCAAACATAACTGCAATTTCCTATCTCATTTCATCGGTGTTGTTCATCCTCGCTTTGCGTGGACTTTCTTCGCCAACTACTTCACGCCAAGGTAACACTTTCGGCATGATTGGTATGCTCTTAGCGGTGATCACCACCTTCATGATCCCTGACTTCAAGCCAGTCTTTTCGCTGATCATTGCTGCAATTGTTGGTGGCGCAATTATCGGTACGATTGCTGCTAAACGTGTACAGATGACCAAGATGCCAGAGCTCGTCGCTTTGATGCACTCATTCGTTGGTTTATCTGCAGTATTAATTGCGATTGCTGCAGTATTTAATCCTGCACAAGCCCATACTGGCGCCCAAAAGATTGAACTCTTTATCGGCGCATTTATTGGTGCAATTACCTTTACTGCTTCTGTGATTGCTTTCGGCAAATTGTCTGGCAAGGTCAGTGGTAAGCCAGTTACTTTCTCTGGTCAGCACTTACTCAACTTGATCTTAGCAATTTCGATGGTTGGCGCAGGTGTTGCTTATTACATGGGCGATAGCCACGCAGCCTTCTTGGCCATGTGTGCAATTGCTTTGGTATTAGGTATTACTTTGATCATCCCAATTGGTGGCGCTGATATGCCAGTTGTGGTGTCTATGCTTAATAGCTACTCTGGTTGGGCTGCTGCAGGCATTGGTTTCACATTGAACAACCCTGTGTTGATTATTGCTGGTGCTTGCGTGGGCTCTTCAGGCGCGATTCTTTCTTACATCATGTGTAAGGCCATGAATCGCTCCATCGTTGCCGTTCTGCTTGGCGGATTCGGTGCTGAAGCTGCTGCTGGCGGAGCCGACGATGGCGCTCCTAAGAACTACAAAACTGGTTCGCCAGAAGATGCTGCCTTCCTTATGGAAAACGCAGACACAGTCATTATTGTTCCTGGTTATGGATTAGCAGTTGCCCGTGCGCAGCATGCCCTAAAAGAGTTAACTGAAAAACTGACTCATCATGGTGTGACTGTGAAATATGCGATTCACCCAGTTGCAGGTCGTATGCCTGGCCACATGAACGTACTCTTGGCTGAAGCTGAAGTTCCTTACGATCAAGTCTTTGAGATGGAAGACATCAATAGTGACTTTGGTCAGGCTGACGTAGTGTTAGTGCTTGGCGCAAACGACGTTGTAAACCCAGCAGCACGCACACCAGGTAGCCCAATCTTTGGTATGCCAATTCTGGAAGCATTCAAAGCTAAAACGATTATCGTAAATAAGCGCTCCATGGCTGCAGGTTATGCTGGTCTGGATAACGAACTCTTCTACATGGATAAAACCATGATGGTCTTCGGTGATGCGAAGAAAGTGGTTGAGGATATGGTCAAGGCTGTTGAATAAGTAGAGCTATATTCAAAACCACAAAAGGCTGCCATTGGCAGCCTTTTTATTTCTCAGTTTTTAGTGCAATAAAAAACGCCTGGTCTTTTGAACCAGGCGTTTTAGTTTCTTCAGCGAGCAGCTGGAGAGATGCGGCTATTACATCATTCCGCCCATACCACCCATTCCGCCCATACCACCCATATCAGGCATTCCGCCACCAGCAGACTCATCTTTTGGAGCTTCACAGATTGCGCAATCGGTAGTCAACAACAAGGCCGCTACAGAAGCTGCATTTACCAATGCAGTTTTAGTTACCTTAGTTGGGTCGATCACACCTTGAGCTACAAGATCGCCATACTCACCAGTTGCAGCGTTGTAACCGTTATTACCCTTGCTAGCCAATACCGCGTTTACAACAACACTTGCTTCGTCACCAGCGTTAGAAACGATGATGCGAAGTGGCTCTTCCATAGCGCGCAATACGATGCTGATACCAGCGTCTTGATCAGCGTTATCACCTTTAAGACCCTTGATACCTTGCATAGCACGTAATAAAGCTACGCCACCGCCAGGAACAATACCTTCTTCAACGGCAGCACGAGTTGCGTGCAATGCATCATCAACGCGGGCTTTCTTCTCTTTCATTTCTACTTCAGTAGCAGCACCAACACGAATCACTGCAACACCGCCTGCCAACTTGGCAACACGCTCTTGCAATTTTTCTTTGTCGTAGTCGCTAGTAGCTTCATCGATCTGAACACGAATGTTCTTCACACGTGCTTCGATTGCTTTAGCATCGCCAGCACCGTCAATGATGATGGTGTTTTCTTTGCCAACTTCAATTCGCTTTGCTTGACCTAGGTGCTCAAGAGTTGTTTTCTCGAGTGTGAGGCCAATCTCTTCAGCAATCACTGTACCGCCAGTCAAAATCGCGATGTCTTCCAACATTGCTTTACGACGGTCACCAAAGCCTGGAGCCTTAACAGCACAAGTCTTGATAATGCCGCGGATGTTGTTCACCACCAAGGTTGCCAAAGCTTCACCTTCAACATCTTCTGCAATGATGAGCAGTGGACGACCAGATTTAGCTACTTGCTCGAGTACTGGGAGCAAATCACGAATGTTGCTAACTTTCTTATCAAACAAGAGAACATAAGGCGATTCCAATACAGCAACTTGTTTTTCAGGCTGGTTAATGAAATATGGAGAGAGGTAGCCACGATCAAACTGCATACCTTCAACTACTTCAAGTTCATCTTCTAAAGACTTGCCATCCTCAACAGTAATCACGCCTTCTTTACCTACTTTTTCCATCGCTTCAGCAATACGCTGACCAATGCTGTGATCGCTGTTAGCTGAAATAGAGCCAACTTGAGCGATTTCTTTAGTGGTTGTGCAAGGCTTGCTGATTTTCTTGAGCTCTTCGAGAGCAGCAGTCACTGCCTTATCAATGCCGCGCTTGAGGTCCATTGGGTTATGGCCTGAAACAACGTATTTCATACCTTCGCGTACGATAGACTGAGCCAATACAGTCGCGGTAGTTGTACCGTCACCAGCGATGTCAGCAGTTTTGGAAGCAACTTCCTTAACCATCTGCGCGCCCATGTTTTGCAGTTTGTCTTTGAGTTCGATTTCTTTTGCAACGGATACACCGTCTTTAGTCACAGTAGGACCGCCGAATGAGCGCTCCATTACAACGTTACGACCCTTTGGTCCCAAAGTAGTTTTAACTGCGTTCGCTAGAATGTTTACGCCTTCCACCATCTTGGTACGGGCGCTATCTCCAAATACAACGTCTTTTGCTGCCATGATTGAATTCCTCTCTTAAATACCGAAATTACTTCTGTACAACAGCCATGATGTCTTCTTCGCGCATTACGAGAAGTTCATCGCCGTCGACCTTAACTGTTTGACCAGCATATTTGCCAAATAACACGCGATCGCCAACTTTGACATCAGGTGCATTCAATTTGCCGCTGTCATCGCGCTTGCCTGGGCCTACTGCCAATACTTCACCTTGATCCGGTTTTTCTGCAGCAGCGTCAGGAATGATGATTCCGGAAGCAGTTTTTGATTCTTGATCTAAACGCTTGATGATTACGCGATCATGTAAGGGACGCAAATTCATCTCTTCTCCTATGTTAGTAAGTGTTAACTAATTAAATATCTATATAAATCAATGCTTTATAATCTCTTCACACGGACGCTAAGGGTAATTTACCTAAAAATTCACCTTTTTAGCACTCGCATGTTGGGAGTGCTGATTATATAGGTCTGATTCCTGAGATTTCAAGGGCGGTAGGATAAATTCCTGAGAAATAGGCCCTTATTTATAATGGGGACAGGTTGGTAGGTCGATTCCTACAGATAAATCAGCCCAAAGCCCTTACCGCTCCAATCCGTCCTGCCTAGACTGGACAGTCACCGATTGGAGAATGCTGATGAGCCCGAAATCCCGGCTGTACACGCTTGTAAAGGCATGGAAGAACAAACCCTTCCAAGAAGTCCGCGACGCCTGTGGCGCACCCTGGCTTGGTATGAGTAGCCAAGCTCTTGAAGAACACCAATCCTGGTCCAAGCGACAAGCGATTAGCCATGAACCCATTTTTAACTGTAAGGGAACAAAACTGACCGGCTCACTATTTAGACCTCTACTAACAGCCTCCGATATGCAATTACTGCGTTTATTCATGGAAGGCTTGGACACGATTTCCTACTGGTATCGCAGTGGCCGTTTTATTCCTGGCATTTTGCCAATGCCAACTCATGCCATCGCCTCCAGCGGATACATCGATGCACTGAGTGATCTGATTCTGAACTCACGACTACCCGTGGGGCTGATTGCATTAGGAATCCCCTCACTTCCTGAACCAGACATTGCTGATGCGTATAAAGAAGGCTTACTTCGCATGCGCCGACTAGGCGTCTTGCTGCACTTCATGAACTTCACGGGGACAGCAGATCAGCTGCACTGGATTAATGAGATGCAAATAGAAGGCATTCATATTGATGTCAGTCAGCTTAGAAATGAAGCGCTATCAAATGATGTGATGACTCAATTGAAGCAATCACCCTTTTCGACTACACAAATTTATGCAAGCAATATCAGTCTAGTCAAAGACTTAGAGAATGCATCTGCAATGCACATCGATCATTGCTACGGCGGTCTAATGTTGTCACCGCTCAGTCGCCATCAAATGCTCCAAATTAATGATAGCCGTATCGCTAAGGCTATTTTTTCGCTGCACCCTCATCCACAACCAAACCAAAATGGAGACCAGTAATGAGAAAACGCGTGATGTTGGTAGATGACCATCCAGCTATGCTGATGGCCTTAAAAAGTATGTTGCAAGACCAGTTGTTATTTGAAATTGCAGGGCAAGCCCAGAATGGCGAGGAATGCCTTCGGTCCATCAAAGAGATGAATCCCAATATGGTGATTCTAGATTTAGATATGCCCAAGACCGATGGTTTTGATGTCATTCGGCGCATTGGCTTGATGTATCCCGATGTGCGAGTTCTGGTTCTTTCCAGTATGGATGAAGCGGTTTATGGCGGCCGAGTTCGATCACTAGGTGGGCATGGCTTTGTCAATAAAACCGCAGGGGCTGATGTGATCTTGGCAGCCTGTGTTGCGATCTCGCAAGGGTATAACTTTTTCACACATGGAAAAAATGGTAATAGCTCATTAAGTGACAACGATAAGTTAGCGCTGATTTCTGATCGCGAGTTACAAGTCATGAAGTATCTTGGAAAAGGGAATACGAATCAGCAGATTTCAGACATGCTTCATATCAGCAATAAAACAGTGGCTACTTATAAGACCAGAGTTTTTGACAAACTTGGTATCAATAATATTGCCGACTTAATTTTATTCTGCCGCATGAACAAGATCATCGAAAGCTAAAAGAAATATGCATCGATTCATCGTCTGTACATCACTGCTGATTTGCCCGCTATTCAATCAGGCAAGCGGGATGACTCACGCCCAAGCTCTGAGTCCAGCAGAACAGCGATGGATCGACCAGCACCCTGTAGTGCACTTCAGCATTCATGAAAAATATGCCCCCTATTTACAAAGTAATGACAAAGGTTCAGGGGTCTTTCACGCGCTCTTGAAAAAACTGGGGGAATTTACTGGGCAAGAATTTTTGCCAAAGTGGAGAAATACTGATCAAGAAGGATTAAATCAATTGGCTGCTGGAGAAGTGGATTTCATGATCGACCCACCAAATCTAAATGATGAATACCTGCGATTTGGCTCGTTATCAGAAGCAATCTTTTGGGGACATGATGCCGTTCTAACAGCAAGCCCAAACAGTATTGAAAAAATTGCTCCAGCCAATATTGCTTACTTTGATCGCGGATACGAAAACCAACCCATACCAAGACATCCGAAGGCTAAGCTTTCTAATAATGCTCAGCATCTGGTTGTAGACCTACTCAAAAATGATGTTGAGGCACTAGTACTACCGATTCGACTGGCTCATCAGCTAGTACAAGACTTCAATACTTCTGAGCTTCGTGTAGATGGACTCTACAAGAGAGAGCCCTTTGAATATCGCTGGCTTATTTCAAATCAAGACCGTGCTTTACATGGCTTGCTCAATAACTTTCTATACAGTCTTGATCCGATTGAGTCTAGCCAACTCTTTGCACTTGGAAATTCCAGTTTTTCAGGAAACAAAAGTCCCTATTGGGGAAAGCTGCCTTGGCTATTCACCCTGACTTTGATGGCGCTAGGTAGCATCCTATTTTGGCGTCTACAAAAGAAACAATCTTTACAGGAGCAAGCGACAGAAGATTTGATTGCCTCTAAGGAGCTAGCCGAAAATGCAAATGCGGCGAAGTCCGCCTTTCTAGCAACGATGAGTCATGAAATCCGTACTCCAATGAATGCAATCTTAGGGGTGCAAGAGTTATTACTGAGTAGTCGGCAATTTCCTGATAGTGAAAAATCATTACTGAAGAGCGCGCACTCTTCTGCCGAATCGCTACTAGGCATTCTGAATCAGGTATTAGATCTTTCCAAAATTGAAGCTGGCAAGCTTACTCTCAATTTAGAGCCCTGCTGCCTCAATACACTCATTGATGATATTCATTCGGGATTTTCAACGGTAGCGAATAAGCAAGGTCTGCTCTTACATACCTCTAAAGATCCACGAATTGCTGCCGTCTTAATGATTGATACTTTGCGGCTTCGTCAAATTCTGCAGAACCTCTTAAGTAATGCGATTAAATTTACTGATCGTGGAGAGGTTTACTTCTCCATCAGCGTACTCGCAGATGATCATGCTGGGCAGTTAATTGAGTTCAGAGTCATCGATACTGGTATTGGTATGGGCTCCGAAGAAATCAAGCTAGCCCTCCAAGCCTTTGAGCAAGTTCCCGGCAAAACAGATCAGCAAAATGGTACTGGTCTAGGTCTTACTATTACCAACCACTTAGTCAACTCAATGAATAGCCAGCTCTATTTCGAGAGTGCCCCAGGCTTTGGTAGCAATATTCATTTCTGTGTGGCATTTCCTCGTACCAGCATTGCCGTCTCTAGAAACTCCATTTCCGATAGAAGCTGGGCCTCTAAAAAACTGGCATCAAGAAATATTCAATATCAAGATGGGCCACTCAAAGCTCTAGTGGTTGAAGATCATCCTGCCAGTAGACAAATCATTTCCTTGCAATTACAGGCTTTAGGTGCTCAAGTTAGTGTTTGCGAAAGTGCAAACAAAGCTATTGAGTTGATATCGCAACAAGATTTTGATCTTCTACTCACAGACCAATCTATTCCCGGAATGCAAGGTTCAGAGTTAGCAAAACACCTTCGCGCTTTAGGCTATGGTGAGATCGTGATCATTGGCATTACTGCGGATATCTATGCTTTAGACGCTCGGCACCAATTTCTTGCCGCTGGCATGAATGGGGTTCTGATTAAGCCCCTGAGCTTGATGACTTTAGAAAACGAATTGGCTCGATACTTCAGCATTCAAGAGGTTTCAGAGAAAAATGAAGAGCCAGAAGTTTCTCAAGAATATTCATTTGAGCTCTTTTCTAACCTCCTACAAAAGAATCCAGGCCATATTGTGCTCATATTGGATGAGATTAAAAAAGTCCACGACGATACCCTTGCCATACTGAAATCCGAAACTGTTAATGAAGAGATTTTGACAAGCTTGATTCATAAAATTAAAGGCGGTGCCCAGCTATTAAGCGCTCAGCGCTTTATCGCAGGCTGCGAAGTCCTTGAAACAGCAGCCCCGATCCCTGACAGGGTGAGTGCATTGATTCAATTACTGGAAGATCAAAATCGCATCATTGAATACTATAGGTCAAAGTACATCAGTAAATAAGGCATCTCTTTGCCTTCTGGCTCCCTAGGTTTATCCTATCGGGAATGCAGCAATCTATCCGTCATCTTTTTACTTTAGCCCTCATAACCCCCTGGATTGGGTTTTGCCTTTTTGCATCTACAGCCAGAGCTGAAGGGGTGCTACTGGCCATACCTCAAGCTGTTGCAACGAGCTTAGAGCGCAATCAAATTCCAAAAGACGCTGTCAGTATTTCAGTAATGGAAATTGAGTCTGCCCGTCCGGGTAAGCATCTCGCTAAAAATATTCTCAATTGGCGATCCACTGAAGCAATGAACCCCGCCTCAACCATGAAGCTCTTAACAACGCTTGCGGGTTTAGATATCTTGGGGCCACAGTATCGCTGGCGTACTAATATCTATACCGATGGCGCAATTCGGCAAGGAACTCTTAAGGGAAACCTTTACCTGCAGGGTACTGGTGATCCAAAGTTAATTCCTGAAGAGTTAGCCAAGCTCATGAAATCGTTACAAGCGCTTGGTATTCAAAAGATTGATGGTAATTTATTCTTTGATCGAAGTGCATATGCTCCAAATGTAATGGAGCACAACACTATCGATGGCGAAGCCTTACGCGCCTACAACGTACCACCTGATCCTTTGCTCTACGCTTTTAGAACCCTCTCGTTTCAGCTGGGTAAATCACGAACGGCAGACTTCATTGATATTGCCTATACGCCATCACTCTCACAACTGAAGATTGACAATCAAATGCAGCTGGTTGATCGCCCCTGTGACAACTGGAAAAGCAATATTCGCTTTAACCTAGACCCTGAGGGCACAACGAAAACAGATCAACCGCTGGTGGCACAATTTTCAGGGGCGTTTCCCAGCGCCTGTAAAGGAGTGAACTACAACGTGGTCGCCCTTGATGCAAATACTTTTCTGACACAAGGCTTTGCTGCTGCTTGGGAGCAATCTGGCGGTACATGGACACGGACCCCCGTCGGCAAAAATGGCAATGTACCTCTTGCCGCAAGACTCCTTCTCCAATTTGAAGGAATCAATCTGAGTGATGATGTTCTAGATATTAATAAGTATTCCAATAATGTCATGGCACGCCAACTACTTTTAACTCTAGCTCTAGAAAAAATGGGGAGGCCAGCAACAACCGCCAATGGTGAGTTGGTTATACAGAGCTGGCTAAAACAAAATGGCTTAGATTTTCCGGGTCTTGTGATTGAAAATGGTTCAGGCTTATCACGCAACGAAGCGATTACAGCAGAACAAATGAATCAGCTCTTATTGACTGCTCGAAACCTATCGGTAGGGGATGTTTTCTATAACAGCCTACCAATTGCTGGAACTGATGGCACGATGAGAAATCGTCTCATGACACAACTCCGTAAATTTTTACACCTAAAGAAAAAGCCTGAGGCCAGAATTAAAACCGGATCACTAGCAGATGTGCGATCCATCTCTGGCTATGTCATGAGTAAATCGGGGAAGTTATATGCAGTGACTTCTTTTATCAACCACCCCAATGCTTGGAGAGGCCTAGAGGCTCACGATCAATTACTATCGTGGCTACTTGAAGATGGTCCAGAGCCAAAGCTTGCGCGCTGAAGTCGATCTCTAACGCCATCCCATTCTTCACCGCTTGGGGGCTCAGGAAAGAGAATCAAATCCCAGCCCTGCTGATCCAAATCACGTAATGAGCGATACAAGCGACTAGCAAATTCTCCGCTATCGCTCGGAATTTCAACCTCTTCAAAATGAACAGATGGATGACCATCTTCACCCAAAGAAGATTCAGAATCCCAAACCGCTACAGCAACCCGAGACTTTGTATCCGGAAATTCGCTCAGTGCATCTAATACTCGGCCAGGAGCATACAAGCGCAAGGGAGTGGTAGGTGCGTAATGTGCGCGCAAGCTGCCAGAGACTCTTGGGGTTGGTTCTACATTCTCTGCTGCAGCAAGATTTAGCTCGCCCGGCTGCAAGACTTTAATACCAGTCTTGGAAAAAATTTCTTTTGGGGTAATGACACCGGGACGAAGCAAAACCGCTTGATCACCAGAAGACATATCAATGATGGTTGATTCAATGCCTACTTCGCAATCACCGCCATCCAAAATCATCAGATCAAGCGTGTCTTCAAATTCATTACGGACATCAGCTGCGCTAGTGGGAGATACTTTTCCAAAACGATTGGCAGAAGGTGCAACTACGCCACCCTTAAATTTACGCAATAACTCTTGTGCGATCGGATGCGCAGGCGCGCGAATAGCCACCGTATCCTGCCCTCCAGTCAAATCATTCAGAACGCTTTTATCTTTTTTGAAGACCAATGTTAGAGGCCCAGGCCAGAAGGCATTGATTAACTTGAGGGCATCTTCAGATATATGTCTTGCCCACGGCGCCAAAACTGACACCCAATCGACTTGGGCCTGATCAAATTTATCCGGCGCTGCTAAATGCACAATCAATGGATGGTTAGCGGGGCGTCCTTTAGTAGTAAAAACTTTTTTGATTGCTTCTGGATTCTTCGCATCCGCACCAAGGCCATAAACTGTCTCGGTGGGAAAGGCAACTAAACCACCATCGCGTAATGTCTGAACTGCCTCATTGATCACTGCTGAAGATTGCAGCAGCTTACTATCGGTCGACATTTCTAGGGCTCGATGCCTAATTCAGTAGCTACAGCAGCACAATTTTGGCGAGCTTCATTTAATGCCTCGCCTAAACAATTGATATGGCCCATCTTTCTTCCAATGCGGGGGGCGGATTTGCCGTAGAGATGCAACTTTGCATCGGGATGAGCCAGGACTTTGTTCCAAGCAGGTTCTTTAGCTTTGTCTTCACTACCTTCAAACCAGAGATCGCCTAGTAAATTGAGCATAGAAACTGGCGCTAATTGCCGTGTATCACCTAAAGGTAGACGAGCCATCGCTCTGACTTGCTGCTCAAATTGACCAGTCACACAAGCATCCATGGTGTAGTGACCAGAGTTATGGGGACGAGGTGCAATTTCATTAGCAACGATATCGCCGTTCTTGAGTACAAAAAACTCAACGCAAAGAACGCCAACATATTCAATCTTCCGAATCAGCGCCTTTGCTGCATCAACAATTTTTTTCTCTTGAGCAGGCTTGAGTGATGGAGCGGGCACGGTAGAGGTATGCAAAATACCATCGCGGTGGATATTTTGTGACACGGGATAGGCGACAACCGCATCATCATGGCCCCGAACTACCAAAGCAGAAACCTCGAAATCAAGTTCCATACGCTTTTCTAGAACACAGGATACGCGTCCCAATTCATTCCAGGCAGCGGTCAATTCTTCTGAGCTATAAACAGTGATCTGACCCTTACCGTCATAACCCATGCGGGCAGTCTTTAAAATTCCAGGGAAGAGGTCTGCTGGAACATGAGCAATATCAGCATCATGCTCGATCACAAAATAAGGTGCAGGGCCAATATTGGTTTCAGACTTCCAAGTGGCCAAGAATTTTTTCTCAGCAATACGATTTTGCGCTAGTGAGACACAACTACTACGCGGCGCCACAAATACACCTAAGGCTTCAAGCTCATCTAAAGCTTGTGCAGGAACATTCTCAAACTCAGTACTGACAGATGAACATAAAGCTGCCATTTCTTTTAAGGCAGCAGAATCGACATAATCAGCTTGAATAAATTTTTCTGCAATAGAGCCGGCAGGACTATCAGAACCAGGATCTAAAACACAGACTTTATACCCCATAGCTTGGGCCGCTTGGGTAAACATACGACCCAGTTGACCACCGCCTAATATTCCTAAATATGAACCCGGCAAAATGGGTTCCATACGATCTGCCATGTAATTAATATCCCGGCAAATTCATAGAGCGTGCAGTATCAGACTGCTTGGCACGAAACTCGCCAAGGCGCTTAGCAAGATCTGCATCATGCAAGGCAAGGCCTGCTATCACATGGAGGGCGGCATTGGCTGCACCAGCTTCACCAATTGCAAAAGTAGCTACCGGAATACCTTTTGGCATTTGCACGATTGAATATAGCGAGTCTTCACCGCGTAAATATTTACTGGCTACGGGAACACCGTATACCGGAACAATTGTTTTTGAGGCAAGCATGCCTGGCAAGTGGGCTGCACCACCTGCGCCAGCAATAATGGCTTGCAGGCCATTCGATTGGGCGTTTTCTGCATACTGGAACATGTCATCAGGCATACGATGCGCGGAAAGCACTTTTGCCTCGTGAGCGATGCCAAACTGCTCGAGCATTTGAGCGGCATGCTGCATGGTGTCCCAATCTGAATTGGAGCCCATCACGATTCCGACTATTGGCTTCTTGCTCATCTACCTCTCCACATGCCCTAAATATTGTCTAAGGGCTCTATTATCCCTGAGTTAGACGATTCAGGGCTTCGCGGTACTTTTCAGCCGTCTTTTCAATCACCTCAGCAGGCAATTGGGGCGCAGGAGCGGTCTTGGGCCACAAGTTGCCATTGACTTGGGCAGTTTCTAACCAATCGCGCACAAACTGCTTGTCATAAGAAGGTGGGTTTGAGCCCACGTAATAGGTTTCAGCTGGCCAGAAGCGGGAGGAATCTGCAGTGAGAATCTCATCCATCAAAACCAATTGACCGGCATCATCTAAGCCAAACTCAAACTTAGTATCAGCAATGATAATTCCACGAGTGGCAGCATATTCAGAAGCTTCTTTATAAAGACGAATACTGACTTCACGAATTTGATTGGCTAATTTCTCACCAATCAACTCCACCACCTTCTCAAAAGAAATATTCTCATCATGCTCACCAACATCTGCTTTAGCAGCCGGAGTAAAAATAGGCTCCGGTAATTTTTGGGCATTCTCAAGACCGGCTGGCAATGCAATTCCACAAACCTTGCCTGTTTCTTTGTAATCCTTCCAGCCGCTCCCAGCCAAATAGCCGCGTACAACTGCCTCTACCAAAATAGGCTTTAAGCGCTTGGCAACAACTGCTCGACCTTTCACTTGTGAAACCTCATCAGGGCTAACGACTGTAGCCGGATCAATTCCAGTCAAGTGATTTGGAATCACTTTTGCCAACTTATCAAACCAAAAATTTGCCATTTGATTCAGTACAACACCCTTCTCTGGAATGGGTTCACCCATCACCACATCAAATGCAGATAAGCGATCAGTAGTGATCATCAAGAGTTTGTCATCGCCCAAAGCGTAGACATCACGTACCTTACCCTTAGATAGCAAAGGCAAGGACTGAATAGAGGTGGCGTACAAAGCTGGCATGTTGATTCACTTCACGATCTGAGTTAGTTTGCCGCTCTTATAGAGTTCAGCCATTTTTTCCAAAGGAATCGGTTTGATTTTGGATGCTTGGCCAGCAGATCCAAACGCCTGAAAGCGCGCAATACATACCTTCTTCGCTGCTTCACGGGCTGGCTTCAAATAATCACGCGGGTCAAACTTACTTGGGTTCTCAATGAGATAGCGACGAATTGCACCCGTCATTGCCAAGCGAATATCAGTATCAATATTGATCTTACGAACACCATTCTTAATGCCTTCTTGAATCTCTTCTACTGGCACGCCATAAGTCTCTTTCATATCGCCGCCGAATTGACGAATTTCAGCGAGTAATTCCTGAGGAACACTGGAAGAACCGTGCATTACTAAATGCGTATTTGGAATGCGTGCATGGATTTCTCTAATACGGTCAATTGCCAAAATATCACCGGTTGGCTTTTTGGTGAACTTATATGCACCATGACTAGTGCCAATCGCAATTGCCAAAGCATCGCATTGAGTAGCCTTTACAAAGTCAGCAGCTTGCTCAACGTCCGTTAACAACTGCTCACGTGTCATCTTGCCATCAGCGCCATGACCATCTTCCTTGTCGCCCTGCATTGTCTCCAGAGAGCCTAATACGCCAAGCTCAGCTTCTACAGTAACCCCAATGGAATGAGAAAACTTCACGACCTCTTTAGAAACATCGATGTTGTACTCATAACTGGCAACCGTTTTACCGTCAGCTTCGAGCGAACCATCCATCATTACACTGGTAAAGCCGCTCTTGATAGCAGCCATACAAACAGCCGGGCTTTGGCCGTGATCTTGATGCATCACCACTGGAATATGGGGATAGGCCTCGACTGCTGCAGAAATCAAATGACGCAAGAATGCTTCACCAGCATATTTGCGCGCCCCTGCCGATGCCTGCATGATGACTGGAGAGTCAGCCTCATTGGCTGCTTCCATAATCGCAGTCACCTGCTCTAAGTTATTGACATTAAATGCTGGTAAGCCATAACCGTTTTCGGCTGCATGATCCAAGAGTTGTCGTAAAGATACTAAAGCCATGGTGTTCTCTTAATAGATATAGATAAATAGTTAATTGATGTACAAATTACTTCACATGAATAATTTTGAGATTATTTGTGCCGCCGGGTTCGCCCATTGGCTCGCCTGATGTCAAAACTACAGTGTCACCCTTTTTGACTGCCCCAGACTTTTTCAAGCAAGCCTCTACTTCTTGTAAAGCGGTATCACGGTCTTTGGTGTAATCCAAGCCAATCGGTGTGACATTACGGTAGGTACTCAATGCTCGTTGAGTTGCAATCTTTGAAGTCAAAGCAAAGATAGGCACATGAATGTTATGACGGCTCATCCAAATTGGTGTTGAACCAGAGTCTGTTAGCGCAGCAATCGCATTGGCGTTTAAATGATGGGCAGTAAATAGAGCACCCAATGCAATCGTTTGATCAATGCGAGTAAAGGTTTGATCTAAAAAGTCTGTATCCAACTTTACGCGATCTGATTTTTCAGCCTCAACACAAATTTCTGCCATTGCTTTAATCGTTTGCACTGGATAAGAGCCTGCTGCAGATTCTGCTGAAAGCATTACTGCGTCAGTACCATCCAAGACCGCATTGGCTACGTCACTTACTTCTGCACGCGTAGGTACTGGAGCATTAATCATGGACTCCATCATTTGCGTTGCAGTAATCGTAAATTTATCTGCTTCACGCGCCCAAGAAATCATGCGCTTTTGTAATGCTGGTACTGCAGCGTTACCAACCTCAATGGCGAGGTCACCACGAGCAACCATAATGCCATCGCTCTCAGCAATGATGCTTTTAAGTGCTTTAGGCTCAATTGCTTCAGCACGCTCAACTTTGGCAATCGTTCTTACTTTACCAACGCCATGTTTAGCGCTGGCTGCATCAGCTAATTTACGGGCATACGCCATATCAGCGCCATCTTTTGGAAAACTAATCGCCAAGAAATCAACGCCCATGGCAATAGCAGCATCCAAATCAGCAATGTCTTTTTCTGTGAGGGCTGGTGCTGTTAAACCACCACCAGCGCGATTGATACCCTTGTTATTTGAGAGCGGGCCGCCTTGCTCTACGAGCGTAAAAATTTCACCACCCTTAACACTCTCAACCCGCAGCACAACCAAGCCATCATTTAATAAGAGGCGATCGCCAGGCTTCACATCGCTGGGCAGCTCTTTGTAATCGAGTCCTACACGGCCTTGATCGCCAAGCTCACAAGCAACGTCGAGAATAAATTTCTCGCCTTCTTTTAGCAGAATTTTGCTATCTGCAAATTTACCTACGCGAATTTTAGGTCCTTGCAGGTCGGCCATGATGCCAACTTCTTTACCAACTTCAGCAGATATGCTTCTGACTAAATCATGGCGAGCTTTGTGATCTGCGACTGTGCCATGCGAGAAATTCATGCGCACAACATCAACACCTGCACGAATCATCTCGCGCAATACCTCAGGCTTCTCAGATGCGGGTCCTAGTGTTGCAATAATTTTTGTAGCTCGTAACATATTTAGCCTTTCGCTCTTTCGGCAAGTACTGCAAAGGCTGGCAAAGTTTTACCTTCAAGGAACTCCAAGAAAGCACCGCCGCCAGTTGAGATGTAATCCACTTGATTTTCAATACCGTATTTGGCAATTGCTGCCAATGTATCGCCTCCACCAGCAATTGAAAACGCTGGTGAGTGCGCAATTGCTGCAGCTAGCATTTTTGTACCGCCGCCAAATTGATCAATTTCAAATACGCCCAATGGGCCATTCCACACAATCGTGCCAGCATGCGCCAGCATTGTGGAAAGACGCGCAGCAGTCTTAGGGCCGATATCCAGAATCATGTCATCTTCTGCCACCTGATCTGAAGACACTCGATTTGCACGCGCCAAGGGAGAGAGTTCATTAGCCACTACAACATCTTCAGGAATAGGAACGTGTGCGCCACGTTTTTCCATCAGATCCATAATTTCCCTAGCCTCATTCACCAAATCTGGTTCAGCAAGCGATTTGCCAATTGGCAAACCTTTAGCCAGCATGAAAGTATTAGCAATACCGCCGCCAACAATTAACTCATCGACTTTCTCAGAGAGTGCTTTGAGGATGGTGAGCTTAGAAGAAACTTTAGAACCAGCAACAATGGCTACTAACGGGCGCTTTGGACTTGCTAGCGCACGACTTAATGCATCTAGTTCAGCAGCCATCAAAGGACCAGCACAAGCTACAGGTGCAAACTTCGCAACACCATGAGTCGTTGCTTCGGCACGATGCGCCGTACCAAATGCATCGTTCACATATACATCACAAAGAGCAGAAATCTTTTTTGCCAACTCATCACTATTCTTTTTCTCGCCTACATTGAGACGGCAGTTCTCCAGAAGAACCATTTCGCCTGGATTGACTTCAAATCCGCCATCTACCCAGTTACTAATGAGCGGAACTTTGCGATGAAGCAAAGTAGCAATGCGATCAGCTACTGGGGCCAAACTGTCTTCAGATTTAAATTGGCCTTCAGTTGGACGACCTAAATGTGAAGTCACCATCACAGCAGCGCCAGCATCTAGACACATCTGCACCGCAGGCATCGATGCCCGAATGCGAGTGTCTTCCGTAATATTGCCCGCTTCATCTTGGGGCACATTGAGGTCGGCGCGAATCAGAACCCGCTTTCCCTTTAATTGGCCTGACTGAGCTAATTCACTGAGACGTTTAACTTTAAATAAGGATTCCGGCATGAGATTGGGCAAATTGGGTGATTTATGGGGAATACTCCATTCTAAATCGTCTAGCCCAACTACCCCGAAGGATCTAAGCCACGTAAGGCCCTGCCTGCTCTACAATAGGCGCTTGGACGCATTTTGGGTCTGGGGCCATAAACCCTCCCTCGGCGACCCGATTAACCAGATACAAAAAGGTAGAGAAAATGTCGATGTCTGACCGCGATGGCTTTATTTGGTCCGATGGGAAGCTTATTCCCTGGCGTGAGGCCAATATTCATGTCCTAACCCATAGTCTGCACTACGGTATGGGCGTTTTTGAAGGCATCCGCGCCTACAAAACCCCGCAAGGCACAGCCATTTTCCGCCTCCCAGAGCACGTAAAGCGTCTCTTTAATGGCACCAAGATTTTCCAAATGAATATGCCTTTCAGCCAAGAGGTAATTTCCAAGGCAATTATTGAGGTGGTCAATAGTAACAAGCTCGAAGCTTGCTATATCCGCCCAATCATTTTTATTGGCTCCCAAAAACTGGGTATCTCTCCTAAGGGCAACAGTATTCATACTGCAATTGCTGCCTGGGAATGGGGTGCTTATTTGGGCGAAGATGGTCTGAACAAGGGTATTCGAGTAAAGACTTCTTCATTTACCCGCCACTTTGTGAACTCATCACTCGTGCGTGCCAAAGCTTCTGGCTACTACATCAACTCCATTTTGGCTAATCAGGAAGTCACTGCCAACGGATATGACGAAGCTTTGTTGCTAGACACCGAGGGTTATGTTTCCGAGGGCTCCGGCGAGAACCTCTTCATGATTCGCAATGGCATTGTGTATACCCCTGACTTAGCATCCTGCTTAGACGGCATCACTCGTGACTCTGTGATTCAAATTGCTAAAGATCTGGGCTATGAAGTTCGTGAAAAACGATTGACGCGTGATGAAGTTTATTCCGCCGATGAAGCGTTCTTTACTGGTACTGCCGCTGAAGTGACTCCGATTCGCGAATTAGATGACCGCACCATTGGTGATGGCAAGCGTGGTCCGATTACCGAACAAATTCAGAAGACCTATTTTGATGCGGTATATGGTAGAAATGATCAATACAAATCTTGGCTCACCTACGTTAAGTAATCAGGAATAGAAACATGACTCAAGCTCAAGTTGTTATGGTGAACGGCAAAGACTTGCCATTGCATTGCCCCACCAATCAAACTCCAGCCTGGAACTCACATCCACGGGTTTTCTTAGACATCACCAAAACTGGGGAAGCTAAGTGCCCATACTGTGGTGCTGATTACAAATTGATTCCTGGCACTGAGCCACACGGACATTAAGCCTTATCAGCGCCTCTCTTGAGGCGCTGAGTCGGGATACAACACATGCACAGTATTCTGATCATTGCCCCTAACTGGATTGGGGATGCAGTAACCACTCAGCCCTTGCTGGCCAATCTCAAAATACTTTATCCAGATTCCAAAATTGATGTGCTTGCCAGTAATTGGGTAGCGCCTATCTATCGTGCATGCTCAGAAGTGCATGAAGTGATTGAAGCAAAATTTGAGCATCGCAAACTGCAATGGAACTTACGCAAACAACTAGCCAAAAAGATTGAGGCCAAACAGTATCAAGCGTGTTTTGTATTGCCCAACAGTTTCAAATCTGCACTGATTCCTTGGCTGGCCAACATCCCTTTTCGAATTGGCTATCGTGGGGAGCTGCGTTTTGGCCTCATTAATCTAGCGCTAGATAACCCAAGCAAAATCAAACGCCCACCGATGGTGGAGCACTACTCAGCACTGAGCGAGCTTCTCAAAGATGGCGAGTCACTTCCACTGACTCAGCTGGTTCCTAAACTCAATGTTTCAAACGCAGCAAAACAATTTGTAGAAAATAAATTGAAAGGTGCCAACATTTGTGGCGACTCAATTTATGTAATGTGCCCAGGCGCAGAATACGGACCCACAAAACGTTGGCCTACTGAGCACTTCGCGACACTCGCACAAAAGCTCATCGTAGAAAATCCAAACGTTCAGATAGTACTTTTGGGCAGTAAAAGCGATCATGTTCTTGGCCAAGAAATTACTTCCCAGGCTAAGCAAAACAACAATATTCATAACTGGTGTGGCAATACCTCCTTAGATGAAGCAATTGCTTTGATTGGCATGAGCAAGGCTGTAGTCAGCAACGATTCAGGCTTGATGCATATTGCAGCCGCGCTCAAGACTCCCCAGGTTGCTATCTTTGGATCCAGTGACCCCGCCCATACACCCCCTTTGTCTGATAGAGCTAAGGTTATTTGGCTCAATATGCCTTGCAGCCCATGCCATAAACGAGAGTGCCCATTAGGCCACTTACGGTGCCTAAAAGACATACTGCCGGAACAAGTATTAGCTACACTCAATACATTGAAATCATGACTCGGAAAAGTAAGTGATGACTAAACTTGCAAGACTCTTTCACAATGCTGATGAAGTTGTAGACGCCTGGCGAGATGCGTTGCGCCATCGCGATGTCAAAGGTGCATTAGATATCTGGCTTGATGACGACTCTATTACTTGCGTGCTGCCAGAAGGTCATCGCCTAAGTGGTCATGCAGAAATACGTCAAGGCTTAGAGAGGCTTTTATCCAAGCAGCCATTATTTTTAGAGCCGATTGCCTGTATTAGTCACTCCATTCCAGGGGCTGCCATTTATGACACCACTGAAGCAGTTCATCTTAGAGCTGATCAAGTAGAAGCTGAATTTTTCTTAAATATCACTCTCGTGCTCTTACAAGATAGTCAGGGCTGGCGCATCGCACACCTGCACGCCAGTCGCTCCACTGAAGATACTTTTGACGCACCCTCAACACCCCACGGTCTTCATTAAACATCGACATGGATGAGCAAGTATTGCGGTCGCTCATCAAGTGGCCTAATGTACCGGATTGCTTTGGTTGGCTTGCCTTAGATCGACGAGGACAGTGGCGTATGCGTGATGAATTCGCGCAGCAAAATCAATTACCTGGCCAGGTGATCACCCATACAGCCTTAAATGAATTTATCTCCAGAAACTATGCATGCGATAGCCTAGGAAGATACTTTTTTCAGAATGGTCCCCAACGTGTATTCGTCACGCTCGACGCTATGCCCTGGGTGGTTCGCATCACACCAAGCGAGAACGGCCTGGAGATGCTGACACAATGCAAAAACCCAATACAGGCAAGCGGTGCCTTGAGTGATGAGGGTGGCAATATTTATATTCTTGGCAAAGTAAAACAACTGACTGACAGAGATAAAAATGCAGCGCAGTTTTCTACAGAGGATTGTCAAACCGTAGCCCTCTTACATGATCACGACTTAGATCATTTTTCTGAACTGGCCAAACTACGTGAAGAAGCTTGTAGTTTTGGTGGATCTTGGACCTGGCAAGGAAAACAATTGCCATTAGACCCAATCCATTCAGAAGAGCTTGCCACTCGCTTTCAATTCATTGCAAAGCCAACCGATCGATCGTAGTCCTAGCCCGGAATTTTGCCCTGCTCCTTGAGCTCATCTTGATACTGTCGTTGCATTTCTCGTAAGCGCGCATCAATACTAGAGCCTTGATAGTAGTCTGAGCCGCCCGCTGAACGAGCAATCTTCAATTGCTCAATGGCTGATGGCCAAGCGCCTTCAAGCGCATATTTTTCTCCAAGTGCGAAATGACGCATCGGCACATTCTTAGCCTGATCGTAAGCTTTTGATAACAAACTCCACCAGACAATCTCATTTGGCTGAACACGAGTCCTGGCTTTAAGCCAGGTAATCGCATCATTGGTTCGTCCAAGAGCTAAATAGGCATTGATCATGGCCGCCCCAGCAGCATAGGACTGAGGGTAAGCACGCAAAGTATCTTGTGCTATTTGCAAAGCTTCTGTGCCCTTACCTTTAGCCAAAGCTAATTCAGATGCGGTGATATCCAAAGATAAACTTTGCCTCTGAATTGGTGAACCTGGAGCACTGGCAGCCTGGGCTAAATTGCGCGCTTGCTGCAAATATCCCTCCGCTTGATCTATCTTGCCTTGGCGCTGCGCAATGAGAGCCAAACCATAAAAGCCTTCCATTTGTTTACCAGCTTGAGATTGCTTACTAAAGCTCTCAAAAGTATTTTTAAGATCGTACATGCCGCTAGAGGTACCCGACTGCTCCATCCGCGCCCGAGCTTTAATAAAATAAAACTCTACTGCCGTTGGAACATTACGCGCAGCTACTCTCCTTGCTCGATCTTGCATATCAGCAATTCGATCGGTCGTTAAGGGATGGGTCCGCACATACGCTGGAACGCCTTTGTCCATTACGCCAGTTGCTCTTTGCAAGCGCTGGAAGAAACCTGGGGCACCATTTACATCGTACCCACTGGCTTCCAAAATCTGAAAGCCAACGCGATCGGCTTCACGTTCAGCGTCCCTTGAATAAGAAAGCTGATTATCGATCGCCATCGCCTGACCGCCCTGCATCAGGCCTGCAGCAGCCGAAGGGTTGCGGGACATAGCCAAGGCACCTAGCACCATACCCGCAATAGCAATCATCGTATTAGTGGATTGCTTATCCATTTGGCGTGCAAGGTGACGCTGCAAAACGTGTCCTGTTTCGTGACCCATGACGGATGCCACTTCTGAATCGGTTTCTGCACTCACTAGTAAGCCCGTATGAAATCCAATAAAGCCGCCAGGCAAAGCAAACGCATTGATGCTGCTGTCTTTTACTGCGAACACTTCAAAGTTATAGGCGCCACTACCCTGCTCATTCGCGCCACCAAGCTGTAATTTTTTTGCGGCCTGCAATAACCGGCGCTCCATGGCATTTAAGAAATCATAGATCGGTAAGTCATTAGAAAAATCAGGGTCAGGACGAATCTGGCGCATGATCATTTCGCCGTATCTTCGCTCGTCAATTCGACTAAGGGAGTCTCCTCCAGGATCACCCATATCGGGCAAGATAATATTGGGCTGAGTTTGTAGAGTATTTCGGGTGGGCAGCTTAGAAGATTTAGCATCTGGCGACTGCATTGCTCGGCCAATATTTTGAACAGCTGCAGAATTACCGTCTACAGAAACATCGCCTGTAGGGGTGGCGGCATAAGCAGGCATAACACCTGAGCATGACAAAGCTAGCGCTAGATGGGCGGCTAAAAGGCGCTGCCAAAATGCGGTTTTTCTAAGGAACTTTATATCCTGCATATCTATATGGTAAAACTTATCCCATGAACAAACTAACTCATTTTGATGAAAGCGGCCAAGCCCATATGGTAAATGTGGGTGATAAAGCCTCTACCCATAGAATCGCCATCGCTACAGGCAAGATCAGCATGCTTCCGGAGACCCTCAAGATGGTCGAAGCAGGCAGCCATAAAAAGGGGGATGTCCTGGGCATCGCCAGAATCGCAGGTATTCAGGCATCAAAAAAGACGTCAGACCTCATTCCACTCTGTCATCCTCTAGCGCTAACTCACGTTAGTCTCGAGTTTCAAGCCAATCCAAATGACAACAGCATCACTTGCCAAGTCAAAGCAGAAACCACGGGCCCTACTGGCGTAGAAATGGAAGCCCTTACCGCCGTCCAAGTTGCCCTACTCACAATCTATGATATGTGTAAAGCAGTCGACCGTGGCATGGTGATGGGTGATGTGAAACTACTGGAGAAGAGTGGCGGTAAATCTGGGGAGTGGAAGGCTTAATCTTTAATGAGAAATATAGCGTCGAAATCTCAATAACATTAGATATACATTAGGAGTTAATTTACAAAATGGATAAGCAAATTAAGTCTTTTGAAGAATTAGAAAATGATGAAGATAAACTCAATCAATTGATGATGGACCATCAAAGGGATATTGATTCACGCAGAGATGTTGATTTAGACCAAGTCAGAAAGATGCTGAAATTTTACAAAGTAAAACTAGAAGAAATATCAGATACTTTGTATACCGAGGGGCAAGAACAAAATCAATCTAGTGGCTCTGACTATTGGTCTAAGCGCAAATAATAGACTGGCAAAAAGAAAGCCCGCAAAAGCAGCTTGAATTTGCTCAGAATTTTTAATAACTTACTATTTGCCAGCCGCTAGGACAAGCTTGCGTCTGCGGGTAATACAGTCCATTTTCTGGACAATAAGCTGCTGTCTGGGCTTGAGGTGGATAGTAATACTGCGGCACATAGTAAACAGGCGCGGGCCTATAGTACGCGTGGGCAACTGCTGCCCCGGCTACAACGCCAACTGCAATAGGTGCCCAATTGGATCGACCATGCCAATTACCACCGTGGCCACCCCTCCATCCATGAGCGCTTGCAGATGAAGCTAACCCAAGAAGGGTTGCTGAAGTAAATAGCAATACCAGCATCTTTTTCATTTGATACCCCCATTAATGAATAGAGGTTTTATGCCTCTTATTACTATAACGCTTATCAAAATGGGTGAGTTGACCAGAAATACTATTTATCTGAATTTTGATAAAAAAGCTGAAAACTGCGGAGGTAAGAAGCCTATTTTCTGGGCTTACAAGTCTGAGAGCACAGCTTCAAGATGCTCTTACATTCAGATTTAAATGAAAAGAAAGGTGAGCGGTCAACGCAGAGTGAATAGTTATTGACACAATTACTCGCACAACCCGATTCAAGACCCGATAAGTCAATGTCTGAGAGATTAATTTCGTCCCCAGACGATGCTGCGCAAGAAGCCAGAAACAGAACTGTAAAAACAGGAAAAAGAAGTTTTTTCATATGACCTCTTTTATAGATTATGTCCAATACAAATGCAATAGTTAAGAACCCGCTCCCCACAATAAAACACTCAGAAGTGATGTATGGGGCTACAGAATTAAGCTAGACTACATCAATGAATCGCCTATTACTTTGGGGTATTTTTGCCGCAAGCTCTTTTTTCATCAATGCATGCTCTAGCCTTCCGCCAGTTTCCGAGCGTATTGATTCGGCCAATCAGCTAGCCAAATCAGCTGGGTTTGAAAAAACCACCCTCTCAACCAACCAATTTGATTTAATTAGTTATCAAAAAATATCTAAAAGACCAACTGAAACCTTGGTTATTTATATCGAAGGAGATGGGTCTGCATGGAAAACCGGCTTCACACCATCTGATAATCCCACCCCCAATAACCCCCTAGCACTCTTGTTAGCAATCCAAGATACTAGGCCGACTGTTATCTACCTAGCAAGACCTTGTCAATTTATTGCTTTACCAAGTAAAGGATGCTCAGAATCTATTTGGACAAATGCTAGATTTAATAAAGACGTGATTGATTCTAATAACCAAGCTATTGAAATTCTCAAGAAGCAATATCAAGCAAGAGAGCTCATTTTGATTGGCTACTCCGGTGGTGGCGCTGTAGCCAGTCTAGTAGCAGCGCAAAGAAAAGATGTTAAGGCACTGATTACTGTTGCGGGCAACCTGGATACCGACGCCTGGGTTCAGCTATTTAGTCTTGATCCCCTTACTGGCTCGCTAAACCCAGCAGCCAAAGCAAAAGAACTTAGCCCGATTAAACAGACCCACTTTATTGGAGGGGTCGACCAAGTGATTCCCCTGTCAATAACTCAAAGTTACTTAAATAACCTACAAGCCCCAAATCAACCTCAATTGATCGAAATCAAAGAATATGGCCATGTTTGTTGCTGGCAGAAAACCTGGCCGGCTTTACTAAACCACATTCAGCCATAACTCAAAACCTACAGTAAAGAAGAAAAGTGACTATTTTCAGTGGTCGCCATGTGAACTATGCTTAAATATTCACTAGTTTGATAAATTCAGTAGGTTACGAAATATGAGAGCTTTATCGATTGTTGGTGTGTTGATTGGTTTAGCCATTATTGGCCTAGTATTCACTGGTGGACTAGACTATATTTTTTACTCGGCAGCGCAAAAGGAGACCCGCAGCATCCACGCTGCTAATACCTCAAATGCTGCATCTACTATTATTGTTCAGCCTACGACTCAGTCTCGTCCTGAAGTGCAAGCCACACCGCCAAATACAAACACCGAGTTATCGCCGACATTTGTTGGTAAACGGCTTGCCTTAGTTATTGGTAATTCAAAATATAAATCTAATCCCCTGCCAAACCCTAAAAATGATGCTGATGATATGTCGAAGGCCTTAAGTGAGAATGGCTTTACGGTTATTAATTTAAGAGATGCATCTCTGCCGGAGATGCGTGCTGCGGTAAGACAATTTGGTGACAAATTAGTTCAGAATGATGTTGGCCTTGTGTACTACTCAGGCCACGGAATGGAAGTTAAAGGAAGGAACTATTTCATACCAGTGAATGCAGATATTCAAAATGAAGATGAGGTTCCTGATCAAAGCCTGGATGTGTCGCTCATTCTCGAAAAAATGGCCACTGCCAAAAAGAAAGTTAATATTTTGATGGTTGATGCATGTCGCGATAATCCTTATGCAAGGAGCTTTCGCTCTTCAAGCAAGGGTCTTACGAGTATGGATGCCCCTAGTGGCACACTTATTTCTTTTGCCACCGCTCCCGGAAAGGTTGCCTATGATGGCAAGGGCAGAAATAGCCCTTATGTAAAATATTTCCTAGAGGCGGTTAAGACTCCCAACAAAACTATTGAGCAGGTTTTTAAAGAAGTCAGGAAGAATGTCCAAGAAGAAACTAAAAACTCTCAAACACCTTGGGAAAATACCAGCTTAAGTGGTGACTTCTACTTCAAAGTGCAAAACAATTGAAGATATTACAGTGGTATCTTTATGAATTTGGCCACCCTAAGGTGGCCAAATAGTATTGTTAGTTCATTTCTTGCTAAATCTTACTTATTAATTCTGCACTCCGATGGCAGGAGCTGGGGCAGGAGATTTGTTTCCGTGGATCTGCAGGACCAGCCACCCGCCCAATTTGCACCCTCTGGTTTTGAAAGATCAATTGGCTTTGGTGCATTTGCATCTGGCTCATTTGTTGGAATGAGGTGCAGTGTGTTTTTGCCTTCTGGCGCAACGCTCACTTGATAATCGATAGCGATTGCTCCTGATGGTGTGATTTCGATTAACTTCACACTGCGTGTTGGCCCGAAGGTAAATGATCCACTGGTGGCTTCGTCCATTGGAATCGTGCCTCGACTTGCAAATGCTTCTGTCACGGCAAGCTTTGCACTCGAAGATAAGTTCATCCCTTCTACAACACGACTGCGTGCGATGTAATCTTGATATTGAGGAACTGCAACAGCCACTAAAATACCGATGATGGCAACCACTACCATCACTTCAATTAATGTAAATCCAGACTCCTGATGTTTACTTTGCATATCTTCTAGCTCCTGAGGTGAAATGCCTCATCATCCAGTCTATACCTGTTCTACTCAAGTCATCAGGGCATTAAAAAAGCCGGCTTTAGAGGCCGGCTTTTCTGATTCATTTGAAATCGGATTAATGCGCTTCTTTTCCAGCATTCCGTTTTTTCATAAACGTACCTACCAAAATAACAATGGCAACACCAATTACCTCAAAGGCAAGTTTAGCGTCTCCTAAGGCCTCTTGAATACTGTCCTTAATCGCAGGATCATCTACCAACATACCGCCAGCAAGTAAGCCTAAAAGGCCTGCGCCAAGTGTAATGATGATTGGAAAACGCTCCATCACTTTCAAGAGCATTGCACTACCAAAAATGATCAAAGGAATAGACATTCCCAAGCCAATGATCAAGAGTAGCAAACGAGTCTCTTCAGGGCCTTTTTGTGCTGCAGCAGCTACAGCCAAGACGTTGTCCAAGCTCATCACCAAGTCAGCAATCAAGATCGTACGAATAGCCGCCCAAATACTGGACTTTGCTTCCATATGCTCTTCGCCACCGCTATCTGCCAACAACTGGATACCGATATAGAGAAGCAATAAACCGCCAACAATTTTTAAATATGGCAGTGTTAATAAGGCAACGGCAGTAATGGTAAGCACTACGCGCAAAATAATTGCAGCAGCACTTCCCCAGAAAATAGCTTTCTTTTGCTGGGCAGGTGGCAAGTTACGCGATGCTAATGCAATCACCACTGCGTTATCGCCTGATAACAAGATATTAGCGACGATGATTGATAGAAGTGCCGCCCAAAAGGTGGCATCAGAAAATGCTGAAAAATCCATTTTGTCTCCCTACGTTTTTTATGTTTTAACTACTTTTTTAAACTACGAATCACTACAAAAAAGATGCTGCCAAACACTATCAAGATGGCAGCATCATTTGGTTTGTCGCTATTACAACATGGCTTTCAACAAAGCTGCCATTTCTGATGGGTTCTTTGTTACTTTGAAGCCACACTCTTCCATAACAGCAAGCTTGGCATCAGCAGTATCCGCTCCACCAGAAATCAATGCGCCAGCGTGGCCCATACGTTTTCCAGGAGGCGCTGTAACACCAGCAATAAAGCCAACTACTGGCTTTTTCATATTGTCCTTACACCAGCGAGCAGCTTCAGCCTCATCTGGACCACCGATTTCGCCAATCATGATGACCGCATCTGTTTCTGGATCTTCGTTGAACATTCTCATGATATCGATGTGCTTCAAACCATTAATTGGGTCACCACCAATACCAACCGCAGTAGATTGACCTAAGCCAATCGCTGTCAACTGACCAACTGCTTCATAAGTCAAAGTACCGGAACGGCTCACAACACCAATGCGACCCTTCTTGTGAATATGGCCAGGCATGATGCCAATCTTGATTTCGTCAGGAGTAATAATTCCTGGGCAGTTAGGTCCAAGCAATAATGTTTTCTTGCCGCCAGCAGCTTCCTTAGCATGCATCTTATTGCGCACTTCAAGCATATCGCGCACAGGAATTCCTTCAGTGATACAGATCACAAAATCGAGATCGGCTTCAACTGCTTCCCAGATCGCTGCAGCAGCGCCTGGAGGCGGAACATAAATTACCGAAGTAGTCGCGCCAGTTTGGGCGGCAGCTTCTTTAACGGTCGCATAAATTGGAATATTAAAAATGGACTCGCCCGCTTTTTTAGGATTCACACCAGCAACAAAACAATTTTTGCCGTTTGCGTATTCTTGACACTTTTCAGTATGGAACTGACCGGTCTTACCAGTAATACCTTGTGTAATGACTTTGGTGTTTTTATTGATCAAAATAGACATATTGAAATTCCTGGATTATTTGTTTTTGGCAACAGCAGCAACTACCTTGGTAGCAGCTTCAGCCATTGAATCGGCGCTGATGATTGGCAAACCAGAGTCAGCAAGAATCTTCTTACCCAAATCTTCGTTCGTGCCCTTCATGCGCACAACCAAAGGTACTGTGAGGTTTACCGCTTTACATGCTGTCACCACACCATCGGCAATCACGTCACAACGCATAATGCCGCCGAAGATGTTGACCAAAATTGCTTCAACGCTCTTGTTCTTGAGCATGATCTTGAATGCTTCAGTGACTTTTTCTGCTGTAGCGCCGCCGCCAACGTCCAAGAAGTTTGCTGGCTCGCCGCCGAACAACTTAATAGTATCCATGGTTGCCATAGCCAAACCAGCGCCATTCACTAAACAACCAATGTTGCCATCCAAGGAAATGTAAGCAAGGTCAAACTTAGATGCTTCGATCTCAGCAGCATCTTCTTCGTCGATATCACGGTACGCAACGATCTCTGGGTGACGGAACAATGCGTTTGGATCAAAGTTGAATTTCGCATCCAAAGCCTTGATCTTGCCGTTACCTTCAAGAATCAATGGATTGATCTCTACCAATGAAGCATCGGTATCCCAATACGTTTTGTACAAGTTCTTAAATACATCGCGAGCCATTGGAATAGAGGCCTCTGGAACGCCAATACCTTTTGCAATGATGTTGCAATCAGCATCTGTCAAACCAATTAATGGATCAACAAATACTTTAATAATTTTTTCTGGATGAGATTCAGCAACCTCTTCAATATCCATACCACCTTCGCTAGAAGCCATGATCACATTCTTTTGTGTGCCACGGTCTGTAACGATACTGAAGTAGTACTCTTTTTTGATATCTGCGCCGTCTTCAATTAAGAGACGATTGACTTTTTGACCCTCTGGTCCTGTTTGATGAGTCTTGAGCTGCATGCCCAAAATTTCAGAGGCGTATTTCTTCACTTCGTCCATGCTTCTTGCCAACTTCACGCCGCCGCCTTTACCGCGTCCACCTGCATGAATTTGTGCCTTAACAACCCATACTGGACCGCCAAGCTTTTCAGCAGCTTTTACTGCCTCATCAACGCTAAATGCAGGAATGCCGTTTGGAACAGGCACATTAAATTGGCGCAGAAGTTCTTTGCCTTGGTACTCGTGAATTTTCATGTTTACTCCGAAACGGTATCTTTTTTAGCAAGCGATGAGGATTAGTTAAACCGATGTTGCCTTGATCCCATGCTTACTCTGGAAATAGCTAAATTGGCTAAATTTGAATAAATGCGAACGGCTTGACCGACTCCATAAGTCTATCATGCTGCAACGCGGCAATTGCCTATTTCCGATCCGTAATTGCCCTAATCAGGCTTCTGGCCGCCGATCACCTTTGCCACGACTTCAGAGCTAAAGCCCTTAGATGCCAAGAAGCGGTATTGCCTAGCTCGCTCCTTTTGATCTGGGGCGGCTACCCCATATTTCCGAGTCCACAGCTCATAAGCACGCTGATATTCGGTTTCCTTAAGCCCTGCTAGAAGCTTGGCGGATTGTTTCGAATCCACCCCAGCCCTCTCAAGTTCACCTTGAATTTTTCGCATTCCGTAACGCTCACTGCGTCTGCGAACCAATGCCTCAGCAAAACGCTCATCCGAAAGCCAGCCCCTAGCCTCAAAATCATCCAACACAGCCTCAATCTTGGAATGGGTAGATTCTGAGCTTTGCTCAAGCTGCTCAGCACCTAACTTTGCCCATCTTGCTTCTGATTCTGCCAGTTTTGTGGCTAGACCCTTGCGACTATATTCTCGAAGCGATAAAAGACGCAAAGCCCGAGCTTTGAGACTCGGGCTTTGTTTGGTTCTTTCTTTGCTTTTGCTATCTAGCTCTGACATCGAACTATTCGACTTCCTCTTCTTCGCTCAGTACATCGGTAACTACTGCTGAGCCAGATTTAACGCCTAACTTCTCACGAATCTTGGCTTCGATGTCTTTAGCAATCTCTGGATTCTCTTTTAAGAAATCACGGACATTGTCTTTACCTTGACCAATGCGATCACCGTTGTAGCTATACCAAGAACCTGATTTTTCAACGAGGTCAGCCTCAACACCCATATCAATAATTTCGCCTTCTCTTGAAATGCCAGCACCGTACATGATGTCAAAAATTGCCTCACGGAATGGCGGGGAAACCTTGTTCTTTACTACCTTCACGCGGGTTTCGTTACCAACGACTTCGTCACCCTTTTTAATGCTGCCGATACGGCGAATATCCAAGCGCATAGAAGCATAGAACTTCAATGCATTACCACCAGTGGTGGTCTCAGGAGAACCGAACATCACACCAATCTTCATTCGAATTTGGTTAATGAAAATCACAGTGGTATTCGTACGCTTAATGGCACCAGTCAACTTACGCAAAGCTTGACTCATGAGACGAGCTTGCAAGCCTGGCAATGAGTCGCCCATATCGCCTTCGATCTCAGCCTTAGGAACCAAAGCTGCTACAGAGTCAATCACGATTAAATCGATCGAACCAGAGCGCACTAGTGCATCAGCAATTTCTAAAGCCTGCTCACCTGTATCTGGCTGAGAGATTAATAAATTATTTACATCAACACCAAGGCGTGATGCGTACTGCACATCCAATGCATGCTCAGCATCAATGAATGCACAAGTACCACCAAGCTTTTGCATTTCTGCAATCGCATGCAAAGTTAATGTTGTTTTGCCTGATGATTCTGGTCCGTAAATCTCAATCACGCGACCACGTGCAAGTCCACCAACTCCAAGAGCAATATCGAGACCGAGTGAGCCGCTTGATACCACCTGAATATCTTGACTGATTTCAGCATCGCCCAATCTCATGATTGAACCCTTGCCAAATTGTTTCTCAATTTGCGCCAAGGCTGCTGTTAGTGCTTTTTGTTTGTCTCCGCTCATTCCCTCAAATTCTGAGGAGGCTGATTTTCTTTTGTCATCCAAGGCCATGTTTGATTCCTTTTCGCTTTGTATTGGGCTTTTTCCCGAAGTTTTATCTACTGTTTCACAACTTAGAAGTTACTGTATATAAAAACAGTACTATTTGCAAGCAACTTTTTAAAGGAATTTACGGATTTTTTACTAGGCTAGCCTTGACTATAGGTCTAAGCCAATAGAAAAAGAGGGGCATTGCCACCGCCCAGACCACACTAATGAGCCCTAAACCAAGGATATGGGACCCAGAACCCCAGTTTGCCGCACCCATTCGAATTCCAGCCTCATAAGATAGAGGGCCGCTAATTGCTCCTAAAACTATGCCTAGTACGGGCTTGCCATTTAGCCAAGATAGGGAGCTATTGAGAGTGCTGGCCACTAAAAGCCAGAGAACCCACATCCATGCTGGTGATAGATAAGGAGAGGGCCACGTGCCCTTAAAGTCGAGAAACCCTAAATACATCAAAAGGCTATCGGTCAGGATCCCAAAAGAGAGGACCTTTAGGAGCAATCCAAGCTCTAGCTTTGGTGTCTGGGAGCGCCAGATATAAATAGCAATATAGGCTAGGCTTCCGATTACCGCCCAGAGCTCATGTTGATAAGCAGCGCCCAAAATACAAGCAAACCAGCCCACCTGAAAAAAGACAAAGTTCCAAAATTTAGCCATAAGACGATTCTAGTCAGCCTAAGAAAAAAGGCCACTGCCGGTGGGCAATGGCCTTGTACGACTCGACACATAGTTAACACTTTATACCGGACACATACTTTACAGTTTTTGGCATAGGAGGGACCACTCTATGCCGTGGAATGAAAGTACGAAGATGGATGAAAAGCTCAAATTTGTGTCG
>NZ_JACVPN010000005.1 GCF_018881855.1 Polynucleobacter sp. MWH-Berg-3C6
ACGCAATAAGGTGACGATTTGCTCGGGTTTAAGACGTTGGCCTTTTGCCATATTTAGCACTCCTTTAAGGTGAAGATTATCAAAAATCCTCTCTTTGGGAGTGGTACTAAAAATCAGGTCAGTTCAAGTGCATACGATCAAAAATAAGGCTGAAGCAGCATATAGACGGCAGGATCAACTGGAAAAGCGATCCTTGTTAATGCGGGACTGGTGTGGCTTTATAAATCACGAATCAACTACATAATGATGGTGCTATTCGCACAGAAGGTCTATTTGGTAAGACTATATTTGGATTGCCGCGCACTCTTAAGCCTTCATTCAAAATCCACATTAGATAGTCTGAGGCATATTCATAATAACTAAGCTGATCATGAAGAATATTTAAATCGACATGGCAAATATTCATATTTTTTAAGTCGGTAATTTTTTGATTGGACTTTGCTAGCGTCTCAATATTAGAAAATGCTAGATGACCAGAATAATCATTCCACCAAATACAGTGCGCATATTGGTTCCGAATTTTTACACAATACTTTATGGCTGTAATTGCATCCTTAAATTCGTTTCCTAAATTCATTTCTTTGTAAGCCTGAAACCCTAATGCATCTGCAATTTCAATTCGATTGCCTTCGCCACGAGATCTATACATTACCTTAAGAACGGTATCTAAATCTGAGCGAACTGATTTAACGCAGTTCATTAAATCCACCTCTAATGAGGTATAAGAAGAAAGAATCATTCCAATAGCATTTGCTTCATTAGGAAAGTCACGAAATGCTTTAAATAGATTCATAAAAAATACCTCTTTCAAATTTCATTTAATTTACAACACTCTCTCAAAGTGCGGAACATCCACAAACCCCTTAAAATTCCCACCCCACCTATTCTTGGGGCTCAGGCTTTCCCAGTATTCACCAACCGTACGGATAAGCTCTTTATCCCACACAAGTTTTCCTTTCCAGAAGAAATTAAGGTCAATAGCACAACGCCTTAAGTGGTTGCTATTCATGGTCTTTGATCTGCCAGCCTTTAAGTAGATCTCTTGTTGCTCCGGAGAACGCCAAAGCTCACCTCCTGTAACCACCCATCCTTCCGCAGTAGCAAACTGAATAAGCCTGCTAACGTCAATTAGAAAGGCTGCTTGCTCTGCTACTAGAGCGCTTACCTTTGTATTCACGTAGCTTCTTCTTTTTTATTTGAGCTATGCATGCGCATCTCAAAGATCTTCTCGACCGATCTACCGCCGAAGTAGGCAAGCATCACTAACTGACCCCACTCGCCGAGGAGCTTTACATAGGCCTCATTGATATCAATACCTATAGCCGAGAGCAATGCGAATAATAGATAGGCCGTCAGGATATAAACCAGCGTTCCAGGGCGGATATTCTTGGATAGCTTGGAGTCACTACCCATATCGGATTGCCAGCGAGTGGTTGCATTGTCTTGCGAGGCTCGATGCATCTCAGCTAGAAGCTTAGATTCTTCTATCTCAAGCTCTTTTTGCTTTAGCGTGTATTGCAATAGAAGCTGCTCTTGTTCAATCTCTAGCTGCTTGAGCTTGATGAGATCTTCCTGACTGGGGTTGTCCGGAATGCGCGCGCCAATCTTGCTTTCAATAAACTCTTTGCCTTTAGCTTGTACCGCGCCCGCAAGCAGACCAAGGCCATTGACGGCCAAGGTTTGTACTAGAGATGTGATGATTGGAAGCATGTCATTAGCTCTTTTCTTGATGCTTGGAATATGGAAGTCCACCGCCCCACTACCGCCTAGGGGTTTTTTGGTGTTGGCAGTGGGGCGCAGTTACGCGCGCCCACACACCATGGTTACTTCAACACCCGCAGCCGCACCCAAACACCTGCTGCTAGCGGTGGTCTTCCCTTCTGCTAGCGTTTCTTGGCTCCTTTGGTTTCTGATGGCTCTTGCGCAAGAGTTCCTTCTAATGTCCTCTCTTGTGCTGGGAGCTGACCTTCTTTCATCAAGCCTTCTACGATCTCCATTAGCCGATCACCATCATCCTCACCAAAGACTTTGGCTACGACCTCATGGCCATACTTGGCGCATAAGCGGTCGTACTCCTGCTCTGGAGTAATAGTGGTCTTTGATGGGCGCTCGAACACCGTGACGTTCTCGCGCCCAAACAGGTTACGAAGGATGTTGGTCTCATAAGGCGGTACATGCACATGGATGGTTGTGAATGCATCCCTGCGTACTACCGCTTCCACCTCTTTAATTTGGAAGTCGCTATGAATGAGCTCTTTATGATTCATGCCGTTATTCATTTATTCCTCCTCATTGAATTGCCAATACCGCATGGGCATTTGCACGTGAGATAGATAAGGCGCAGCGTAGGTTCACCATGGCGTACATAGCCAAGGTATCGTGCGGACGAATTGGGGCAACGATATCTAAATCATCGTCACGCAGCTTCATAAAGCGCGTGTTGAGGAAATAGCAGCGCTTACTCCACTCCACTGTGCGATTGGCCATGGCATCAAGTTCATCAAACTGGGGATCCCAGATGATCTCTACACCTTTGAAGGCTAAGCCTGTGTTTACTCCAGCACCTACCCCGGCATCGATGTACTTAGTCTCACCAGATCCAGCGATATGAGTCACTGTCACCTGTTTGCGATAGGTATCAATGAACTTACCCCCAGCGATGATGAAGTCCGGACTGCCGCCATGTTTAATACATTGGCGCCATGCTGTTTCCATTTCGCCCACTAGGTTCCCTGGGGATGTTGAGGCAATATCTTTGACGGCGTAATTACGCCAGTAGCTTGCTTTGGCTCGATCTATACCGCCTACGGTGCCAGCATCAGGGGCTAAGCTCACCAAACTATCTAGACCTACTACCGCATCTGCGCCGTGTGAGCCGTCACGGTGTAGTTCTAGGTCTAACTTATTCAGAAAGCCCTCCCTCAAGACTTCAAGTTGCTCATCCAAGAGGTTGATGAGTTGTACACGCTCGTTGTATTCGAGCTGAAAACCTCGAGCCCCGCCTTCACGCACTTTGATGCCATTGCTAAATAGGCGGTCATAGTCAATATAGAGGCCATCGACTGCTCTACGCCATGGGAAGGAAGCTTGCTCGGTTGTATTACGTTTATTGAACTTAACTGTCTCCTCCCCAAACGCCCAGCTAAAGTTACTGCCGTGTTCTTTACGGATGTTCTCGACTACGTTCTGTTTTGCGCCTAATAGGCTTTTGCGCCCTTCCATGAGTTTTTTAAGGAAAGGTCTCTCTACAGCGATTTGATCGACTGGTAGGTTGCGAAGGTACTCATCCAAGGAAACCTTAGCTAACTCTTGCAAGTCTGTATTTGAAATTGGCATATGCCACCCCATCAATAGTTATTTAATAAAATGGTGGCTTCAATACCTGGTGATGAAGCGTGAACCCATCCATTGCTACGCTACTAGGCGCGACTCTAGCTTTAACGCATAGGCGTGAAGCACTGAGATCAATTATTGAGGCGGTAGATATAGGCTCGGGACATTTGTGGGTTTTTTGTTGAGTTACTAAATGAACTCGCTTTGGGTCTTTATGCCCAATGTGTCTTTCTGCCACCTTGGGCATAAAAGAGCGTTGCTTTATTCGTGGCCGTCAAGGGTTCGCAAGCCACCCCCCTTTGGGGTGCCCTTGACAGAATTACTCTGGGGATTTTTGAATCAGCCCACCACCTTCGCATATTCAACCTCAATTGCATCAAATATTTCTTCAGGTACTGTTGCAGCAAATTTCTTACGGCGGTTAGCCGATAGTTTTCCGTTTTGCTCCATGCAAGCCAGAATTAATGAATTGAGATCTTTGCCTCTGATGTCGTACTGCCCATCAATAGCGCGGTAAATGAGGTCGTACTTTGCCAAGAACTCAGTCTCTTCTCTTAAGTCCTTTTCTAGCGCCTGCTTGGCCATCTCCAATCCAAACTCAACACAGGCAGTGGCATTCCAATAGCGATATAAGGAATCATCTGATTTGAAGGTCATTTGATATTCATCGCCATCAATCCAGATGACTTCCCAGCGCTTGCGAGCAGGCTCAGAAAAACTCTTTAGAGCAGCTAGGTATAAATCTTCATTGCGCTTCATCGCAATAGATACTGGCAATAGCAAGCCATTCTTTAAGGCACCCGACTGGCACAACGCATGATGAAATAAGAAGCGCGATAAGCGCCCATTACCGTCCATGAATGGGTGAATGAAAACAAATCCAAAGGAAACAATCGCAGCAGCAATTAAAGGATCGATCTGCTTTGGTGCGGTATTGGCAAAATCTACCAAACCTTTCATCAAGTCATTAACGATTTCAGGTGGCGGTGGAATATACGTTACGCCAGCAGCACCACGCAATGGACTGCTTAACCAGTTTTGTTGGTGGCGATAGTTAACCGCTCTATCCAAAGGATTGATAATGGCGGTATTTTGCAAGCCAACAAAGTACTCTTCATCTAACTGGGTAGTCAGGTGGGCTTTTTTGAGTAGCTCTACAAATGCCTCCGATTTTGTGGCACTCGGTGTCTCATGCTCGATCTCAAAAGAGCTTTTGGTCTCACTTAAATAAGCCCAAGACATTGCCCTATCGGATGCGGCCCCACCTAGTTCTGATAGAAATTCATTTGCTTTCTGGAGGATATTAGATTCAAGCAGGCTATTAATACATGTGGTTCGCTCAACAGTTACGCAGTAATCCAAAGAACCCAAGCCATTGAAGTTAACTCGCCATTTGGCATTGCGTATGCTTGGTCCTGTAATGTATTTTTTGGGGTCAAATAAATTAACCATTGGCCCCGTAATTACTGGTGCGCCCTTTAACTCTTGCTTATTAAAGGCTTCCCACAAAAAACAAGCCGTACGAATGTAAACGCCTGTTGGCGATTCGCTAATTGCGGCCAGCATCTCTTGGGCTGGGATTTTTCTTAAGGCCTGCGATAACAATTGGAGATTAACTCCTTCATGCTTTAGCGCAAACAACAGGTGGCTTAGTGGGCGATCATCTTTGGGAGCCACCTTTGCGGGTATCAACAACTCGCCCTGGGTGGGCGTTACACTGGTTACCGAAGCAAGGCGTGCGGGTACAAGTGGGTCAAAAGCACTGAGATCAAGCTGACTTTTTACCTGTGAATAGCCTATATCGCCCATATTTCCCCCAAGCCCCACTTTTTCGTTCGAATAGCTATTTTCCCACACTTTTTCTTACATATACACACTTTTTCTTACGATTACAAATATTTACACACTTTTTCTTACATATTTCAATAGATTCCTACATTTTTAAACATATCCTCACTTTTTCTTACGAAATAGTCGTTTGGGCAATTTTTACTAAACAGCCCAAAAGATATGAATTCAATTGCAATATGCAGTTTTGTTGACAATAAAGCCAGTTATGGGCAGTTTTGTTGATATATTGACTCAATTTAGCGTGATGTATGCATTTTTATTGACATGCCGCCGACCAGGGTGCCCTTGACGCAAATAGACCGCTGTATTCCACTAGTTTAAATAAATAAATGACTCATAAATAAGTTCTTATGTGTATTAAGGACTTATTTATGAGTCATTTTTATTGACGAATGACGTCTAAACAGGTATATTAGTGTCTCGTATTTAATGAAGAGCATGAGGCAACTATGCGCGTAGATCAACAACTGACCCTAGCATCAAAGCAACTTGGCCAATCCGCTGAAATAGCGCAATGCCTAGTTTCCTTGCGCCTTGCCCGTCATGTTCGCCAAGGTGAGGCTGCGGTTCGTGCCGGTCTTGCTCGTGCAACTGCCCAGCGTATTGAAAAGGGTGATCCTGGCGTTGCCATTGGCGCACTGCTACGTTACTTAGATGCAATCGCTCCAGGCATGACCTTATTGCAACTGTTAAGCGGCAATGATCCTGCGATCGCTGCCTTGGAGCGTCGCTCGCGCCCTCAACGCGTCCGTGACTTAAGTACGGCTGAAATGAAAGCGCTTGATTTCTGATGGCAAACACGCCTAAAGACCTATTTGTCTTTGCAAATCTTGATGGTGAATTTGTGCCAGCAGGACAGCTACAAGTAGATGAGGAAGGCTCAAGACTTATTGCCTCTTCATTTGCTTATGGCTTGCGTTACTTAGATAGGGGCAACGCACAGGAAATTGATCCTGTCGCCCTTAGCCTTAAAAATAAAAGTGGGATCAAAGGCAAACGTCTCGTTCCACCAAATGGCCTAGAAGCTTTTGGCGGAATTCGGGATGCCGCTCCTGATTCTTGGGGAAGAAGAGTTATTGAAGCTAGGCTGAAGGTGCCAGCCAATAGCCTACCAGAATCAACCTACCTTCTTGAGGCTGGTAGCGATCGCATTGGGGCGTTAGATGTTCGAGCCTCCTTAGATCAAGAAGAGCGCCCTGCACATGAAAGTATTCACAATCTATCTTACGTACTAGAGGGTGCGCAAAAGATTGAGGCTGGCTTACCAGTTTCCGAAGCACTATCCAGAATTTTGATTGTGGGTAGCGGCCTAGGAGGTATGCGCCCAAAGGCAAGTGTGCGTGATGATGACAACATTTTATGGATGGCAAAGTTCCCAGGCAATACTGATGGAGTCTTAGATGTACCGAGTATTGAATACGCCACCCTCAAACTTGCAGAATTGGCTGGCCTCAATGTAGCTCAAACTCAATTAGAGCAAGTCGGCAAGAAAAAGGTATTGATGGTCAAACGCTTTGATCGCTCTTGGACTGCTGCAGCTCGTTCAGTAGAAATTCGTCATCATGTGGTTAGCGCCCTCACACTCGTTGCTTGCCACGAATCGGAGTCCAATACAAAAAGCTATATGGATATTGCAGATGCCATACGCAGATATTGCCTAGTTCAAACAGTCAAATCGGATGTTGAAGAACTATATGCACGCATGATCTTTAATCTTTTTGTCAGTAACGATGATGATCATCTACGCAATCATGCATTCTTATGGAGCCATGCACTTAAAGGCTGGAGCCTGAGTCCACTCTATGACGTGATGCCTCATGCAGTCATTGCAAGTGAGCGTTATCAACATCTAGGTGTTGGACCACAAGGTAAATTAGCCACACTAGATAATGCCTATGGTGCCAAAGAGCGCTTTGGCCTATCTGCGCAGCAAGCAAGCGACATTATCGATCGTGTATGGCGAGTAACTAGGCAATGGAAAACACACTTTGAAAGCCTTGGAATTGCTGCAGATCAAATCGAAGAAATCTCTCTAGCCTTTAGGCGTATCGATGATATTTGCAGCCCTGAATTAATCAAGACCCTAGCTAAAAACTAAGCTCTCATTATGAAGCGTATGGTGGGTAACTAGATTTCAACAATAAGCGATGGATTAAATTCTGGGTTTTCGGCGTGGTTAGATCGAACATAACCGCGAGGATTACAAACCACCCTAGTGCCATTCATTTCATAATCGCAGGAATCATGCGTATGCCCATGAATCCATAGAGACATCTTGCCAAAGAGGTGCGCCAACTCCGAAGAAAAGCAGGCGGACAATAAATCTTGCTTATAGCGCTCTGCAACTGAGCCCATTGAGGGTAGGTGGTGCGTAACCACCACTGTCTTGCCATCAAATGGTCTCTCTAGCTCCTGCTGTAGCCAAGCCAATGATTTTTCATGTAATTGAATCGATTTTTTCGGGGAAAAATTTCTTCCTCCATCGCGTATTGCTCTAAAGTCATTTAAGTAAAGCTCGCCATACGATAAGCATTTAGACTTCAGATCCTGACCAAATAATAAAAAGTCAGTCCATAACGTAGCTCCCAAGAAGCGGATGGGGGCATTTGATTTTGGATCCTGCAGTTGCAGCACATCATCATCTAGAAAATGAATTCCGTTCTCAGTGGATGCGTTCCTCATCCGTTCAATGGCGTGAACACGCTGGGAACCATAGAACTCATGATTGCCAGCCACATAAATAATCTCTTGATTCGGAAACGATTTTCTAGCCCAAGTTATACCCTCGGAGCGCAGGCTAATATCACCGGCCAGGACAATAACATCTGCCACATTCAATGCAGGTGAAAAGTCGGCAAATTCTAAATGCAAATCACTTAGTACATGAATTTTCATAATTTAGATATGTCGCCATGATGATCTTGATATTGAGATCTAGTGTAGTCAATAAATTAACCATGACGTCCTACAAGGAATTGGGCTTGGCATTGACGTTAGCCTTGGGGGACTCTACATTATCAACACACTACTAAAAACCGTGTTCATCAAAAATGCATCAAGAACAAAACTATTTCTCGCTTGATTTAGAGCTCAATAATGCTCAAGATAATTCCACAGTAAATCCAAAGATCATTCAAATAGGGTTAGCAGTCGGAAACTACCATGACTATGTCAATCAATCCCTATCTACGTATAAATGGTTCTTAGATCCTCAAGAGCCTATTTTTGAGTTCATCACCCAATTAACGGGCATTTGCAATCAGGATATTTCTGACTATTCAGTTCCACATGAACAAGTAGCTAAAGAAATTGGGGAAATTATTACTACGCGTAATTGCTTTGTTAATCCCATTACCTGGGGCGGTGGCGATTCACTTGAACTGAAATCTGAATTTAAAGATCGAGGTATCAGCTTTCCCCATTTTGGTCGTCGCTGGATCGATGTCAAAACTTGGTATAGCCTGCACATGCTTGCCATGGGCAAAAAACCCAGTGGCGGTCTATCCTCAGGTCTGGGTTCTTTTAAGCTTCAATTTGAAGGCAGTCCACATAGAGCAGATGTTGATGCTCTCAATACCTTGAGGCTTTTCTTTGAAATCCTTCACAGGCACAATCGGATATATCAACTGGTAAACGATGCCAAGGCCTTGAAATAGCCGTGTCTATATACCTAAAAATAGGGTTATTTTGATTCTATTCGCACTTTTGTTGACATTAAACTATAATATATGCATAGTTGTTGACATTAATGGATAAATTGAGACCCTATGAACACTTCCGTTGACCAGCTGCCCCTCTTGCTTTTTAGTTCGAGAGAAGACAAAACCAATGCCCAGAGAATTTCCCGCTTGGCTAGATCTGGTCGTTTGCGTCAAATTTATCGCGGCATTTACACCAGCGATCTCACCAGCCCGCTCGAGCAAATCATTCGGCCAAATTGGCGGCAAATTACCGAATATCTTTATCCAGGCTCCGTAGTAGCTTACCGCTCTGCTCACCTTTGCAAACCGGATGATAGTGGGAATATATTTTTGGTGTCTGGCAATAGAGCACGTCAAATAGCATTTCCAGGGTTGACTCTAAATATCTTGCCAGGTCCTGCTGCAGTTCAATCGCACAAAGATTCGCTAAACGATACCCCGTATGGAAAACTCTTTATATCCTCGGAGGCTAGGCGGTTACTGGAGAACCTCTATAGCCGAAAAGGCTCAGATCTTCGCACTATGGGTCGCCCTTGGGTTGAGTCTTATTTAAGTAAGCTATGCACCATTCGTGGTGAACATAAGCTCAATGCACTGCGTGATGACGCTAAAGCTATTGCCCCTGAATTAGGTCTAGAGGTTCAATTTAAAACACTAAACACGATTGTTTCGGCCTTAATGCAAACCGGTAAGGCTCGCTCTTTAAGGGCAGCTGATGCATTAGCGCGCGCAGCTGGTAAACCTTATGATCCTGATCGCATTGAGATCTTCGAAACTTTGTTTTCTGCATTAAGAAAACCTTTTCCCATCATTGAAGATCAGGCAAAAACTGGTAAAAGCGCCTTTAATTTCGCATTCTTTGAATCGTACTTTTCGAACTACATTGAAGGAACTACATTCACCGTCGAAGAGGCCTCCGAGATTATTTTCGATGGGAAGATGATTCCAAAACGAAATGAAGATTCGCATGATGTATTGGGTACCTTTAAAGCAATCATGGAGCAGCCCTTTCGCTCTAAGCCCCCAAAAGATGAAGATGATTTCTTAGCGTGGCTTTTGCAATGTAACCTCCAAATACTCTCTAGTCGTCCAGATAAAAATCCAGGCGAATGGAAAGAGCAAACTAACCAAGCGGGCAATACCATTTTTGTTCACCCAGAGCTTGTAAAAGGTACTTTGCGCGAAGGATTCAAGCGCGTCGCTTTACTAGAAGACCCTTTTGCGCGCGCATTGATGGCGATGTTTGTTATTACTGAAGTACACCCATTTATGGATGGTAACGGCCGAACTGCGCGCCTAACGATGAATACCTACCTAACTCAACATTACGCCTCTCGCATCATTATTCCCACAGCTTATCGTGAGGAATATTTACTGCCATTAAAAGCGCTGTCTCAAAATAATGATCCCGATCCTTTCATTCGATCCATGACTCGTGCATGGCGTTGGACTGCTGGATTTGATTATTCGAACTTCCCGAATCTTTGGGAAAAAATGAAGGTTTGCAACGCATTTACAGACAACCCTTCACAGTATCAATTGCTTGATCCTCACGATATAAGCTAAGTTGTAGACCAAATAGGGCTATATCTGCTGTTTTGTAGACAAAATGAGGTGCTTATGGTGCCTAAAGACATTTCTGTCTACATGCCACTGATTTTGAGTGGCATGTAATTCAGACCTATCTATATCCCCATATTGCCTAAATGCTGGGCAATCCGATCCATCGGGTTTTCGGAGCTAGCCAGTGGCGCACCTAAGGTGGATGTTCGCGCCCGAATAGGTTGAAGTGTCTGCAGTGGCGTGATCTTTGCGTTGGCGAAGCTAGGCTCTGGCATCCCTATTGAGTCGTAGATGGATTCAATCGTAGATTGCCATTGCTCTGGTTTATTGGTTTGCACAAACACCTGCATGTAAAACGGATCAGTTAAATACTTGTAAAAGCATTGAGCCTTAGCTGAATGATCAATCTCATCTTCTCGAGAGTTTAAGTATTTGATGATTTGATGCTTAGCCTCTGAGATTAGTTCGGCAGGTTTCTTCTGCTTGGTAGTGAGCGCCATAGTGTTATCAACAAATTGACTCTCGATCTCATATTTACGTATGACATCTTGCAAGCTGACCACCTTAACTTGTAAATCTTCAACTTGCTTTTCTAGATCTCGCTTTTCATTAATGATCTTTTGGATCCGTTCGCAGCCACGCTTTGACTTGATGTCGCCAGAGGCTTCTTCATTAGGCTTGTTATTGTTCTCGGGGCTCGAATCCTCAGCTCCAGGGTTCAACACCCGATTGATGAATTCTTCTGCGCTTTCAGTCTGAATGGCTGGCTGTGGGAGTACATCTACAGTGATGGCAGCTGGTGCAGGCAATAACTCTCCCAGGTCATGGGCTTGTGGTGCTGTCTTATCTGCTGAAGCGGGCATAAAGGACGGCACATGCACCTCGCCCTTTACTGGCGAAAATATAGACTCAGGCTCTAGAGCTTCTGACTCCTCTTCTAATACTTCGCCCTCATCAATATCCTCAGATAGCTTGGCAAGAGATGCATTAGGGGTCTTACTTAAATCATCTAGCAAGTTGGTTGCTTGGCTCCGACTCTGGCTCTTACGTTCCGCCTTTTGTGTTTGTTGTATTTGAGCGCTAATCTGAGCGCTACGCTCCTTATCCAATTGAGCTTCTGCCTGCCTAGCCTTTGCTTGCGCTATCAATTCAAGTGCGCGCTCTTCCCTTGCCTTATTGCGCCTGGCGGCGCTCTCGGCTGCGTGCTTCTCATAGGCTTCTTTTTCAAGGCGCTCGCGCTCTTTCTTGGCCTCTCTATCCTGCACTCTTTGAATTGAGCCACCCTTGCTTAGTACCTCCGACTTAAAACCTTCGACCTCATTTGCTACTTGCGTCATTGCCTGTCTCCTCTTTTAATAAGTTGCTGCTGCAATTCATTTCAGCGTTTGTCTTTTGCTTTCGCTCCGAAAACCAATTCATTCCTAAATTTGAGTCGTCATCGCGTGACCATCCCTCCGCTTGCTTTTCTACATTCGGTATAAATAGATTTGAATCGATACGATCGTCATATCGCAAGAGAGTCTCTTGTAGGAGATTACGGATATGCTCGTAATCCATTCCTCTTGCTTGCAGGTTTTGCATCTGGATTGATAGATTCGCAATCATGGGCAGAACCTTGAGCCAGCTCTCTTTATCTTCTATGCCATCAGGTGCGCCGGTAGTGCCCGCCCGAATGCGTAAATCCACCATGTCAAAGATTCGATCTTTGGTAAGTTCTGGCCAGTCGTAGGTTTTCTCCATGGTCATGACTAGTTCGCCATTGATCATGGTGGTCTTAGTACTTGGTGGCCCCATGTAGCGCTCTACCTGCTCTTTGGTGAGTTCCTGCAAAAGAACTTGGGCGCTGTATTGCGCTATCTCTTGCAGCCAATCTTCGATCTGGTCTTTGAATTCAAATATGCGCCCGGATAAGGCTCTTTGCAGAATATTGGCCTCGGTAGCCGTCTTGGGTCTTACTACTGTGGAGCGCGCAGCATCTTGAAGGCCCGTAACTTGCTCCCAGTCATAACGCACTGCACTGGTGTCATAGACGATGGGGTCTATCTTGGGGTGACCTCTAGGAATAATGACTTGGTTAAGTGGCTTGCCTTCGGTATCGATAATCGTGATCTCGCCGAATCTTGAATCTGAGTGCTTTTTGATGGTCTTTTCATTGATATCAGCAGAGGCTACCCATCCCGGTATACAGAGGTCGCGATGTTGATTGAATCGATCTCTTGCTTCGTTGTGTTCATCTTGCAAGCGCTCGGTTAGGTCAACTAGGCTTGGGCCTACGAATTGACCATCTACTACTTGGTATGGCAATAAGAAGAATGGGTACCAGCGCTCTCCTGCTCTGGGTGGTGAATAAGGTTCGCGTAGCCATTCTGTCGCGCCTTCCACCATCGTATAGACACGCTGGGTAGATCTATCCCAGATCTCCAGTACTGCGATTTGCTGATCATCGGTCACAAGGCCTGAACCAGCATTCATTTGCATTGAGGCTAGGCGCTTGGCTTTTTTATGAGATGGTTCACCTTGACCTGGTTGGTAGATCTTGGCATTAGCAAGGTTCTTTTTGTAGAGTGCTTCTGCTTGACCGCGCTTCATAGGAATGATTTGGCAGATCCAGTCAGCATCGGTGTAGTCCCAGAACTCACAGACTGAGGGGTCAATAAGAAGATTTTCCGTAAGAACTCTATCGATTACTAAGCCTTCGGCAGATTGCACTTCTGATTGCTCCTGAAGCGACTTGATGAGCTCCTCTAGCTCCGCCCTCTTGGCATCATGATGATGGGCCTGGTCATCGTCATGGAGATCTCGAACCAAGTCTTCTATGGCCAGAAGGTTTTCTTGTGCATCGTTGATGCGACCCTGGATATATGAATCCTTGCTTGGGTCCCGCTGATACATCACTTTGAGAATGCCGAAGCTACAGGTCAGCGCTGCCCTTACGGTGGACTTGGCTCGATTCTTTAATTGGGCATGTTCAAGTGCTCTATTGGTGACTTTGTCTAGTGTTTTACAGAAGAGCTTGATATCCGCGCCCGAGTGGGTTGGGGTTGTTGAAATTTCTGGATTGCGAGCGTAGACATTGGGAAGGACTGCTGAGATGGTGCCGTGTATGAGGTTAGCCCTCAGACTATAGAAGTCTTTGCCAGTAGGGTCGGCATTCCAGTTAAAGCCGGCCACTGTATTGCGATTGTGTCTTACACGCTTATGAAAGGTTGCCCAGTGAGCGCGCGCATGTGTGATGCGGGCGGTCCATTTTTGCTGGAGAGCTCTTGAGTCTTGGGGCACATCCTATTTATAGATGGCTCGCTCTTTGCTCGTGGATTTATTCTGGATAAATATTAGTAGGTCAGCTATAGGATTAAGAGCAGACATCCTCATGTCAAAATCTAACAGGCAGAGAACGACCCATAGGAGACATCGCCATTAAAAAGGAATAATCAATTCTTCCATTACATAGTGATAAAAGTAGTTGGGCCCAAGAAACCCTGCCATCTTACCGTAACCTGCTCGAGTCTTAAAGTAATAGTCATTTGAAGCAACAGGGCTGGTTGCTGCGAACTCATAAAGCTGTGTAGTGGTGCTAGGGTCTTGATTAACTGTTTGTCGTCCAACGCCCGCTGTTCCACTAAGCATCCATCCCGAAATTCGTTTTCTTGCGCCAAACGCAATCATTGTCTCGTTATAGGTTGATGGGTTGAAGTAATTATTAGCAACATTAGTATTGGTATCCCTATATTGGCGATAACGCAGTTGCGCTGTTAGCCCGTAGTCTGGCACTAGGTCATATATGAGTTTTGCTTTGACTATTGGCCTAGTATTGGTATCAGAGAAATACATATTAGCACCCATCACAACAGCCGATAAACGCTCAAGAATTTTTTGCTCAACACTCACGCCACCCAGGGTGTAATAGATGCCGTTGTTTAAAGAGTTTTGTGTCTCGACTCTATCTCTGTTAACCATGACTTCTGCTTTTGTAGAGTCCGTTACACGAAATCCATAATTACTATCGGTAGTAATTAACTTATGGCCATTCTCTAAGTTATAGCCAATATTGGCGTTGTAACCTAAACCTGTTCTTGGATTAATAGCTTTAGTTAGTAATGTATAAACCTCTGCTGAAGAGTCCCAGCCACCTTGGGTGAAATAATTATGCTGATAGCTAATGCCTGTATATTTTTCCCCATGCTCATACAAAGGCAAAAATCCCGCGTTGTATTTGTAGGTTGAAAAGCCTTCGCTATCTGAAGCAATATAGGCATTAGGAGCAGATATTGCCATTTTAGAAGCAGGCTGCTCCTCTGCATTAGCGGTAAGTAAGGCAATCATTAAAAACCACCCTAGCCTATGAAAATTTTTCATTTGGTACCCCAAGTTTTTCGCAGATTCAAAAACTCAGAAAAATACCCATAAACACAAGCAGGCTGTAGCACTAGCCCATATGCAAATACATAAAAAATAAAACCCAATCGATTCGCTCTGATTTTTAAATGTTCGGATTCAAACATGCTTCGACCCGTTAAATACATCTGCCAATTGAGTAAAAAAGCCATTGGCAATAAAAAGAGCGTCATAGGCCCGACAATCCAAAAGATACCAAAGCATGCAAGGATCAGCCCTGGAATAAAGCCGAATACATAGGCAATATCCATCAGCGGGAACAGCATATTCCACCAAACATATAAGGTAGTGAGTCTTGGCCTAAAGAAAATTAGTGGATTTTCTTTAAATGCTTCAATCAAGCCACGCGACCACCGCTGCCTTTGTTTAACGAATTTTTTTAGTGTATTTGGCGCGTCAGTAAAGGCAAGAGCATCTTCCGCATGGCCTATGCGATAACCTTTGAGCAGCATCTTCCACGTCAGCACAATATCCTCGCCAACCATCTCAGGCCAACCGCCTAGTTCAATCAAAGTCTTTCGGTCATACAAAGAAAAGGCGCCTTGTGCCACCAAAGTACCTTGAAATAATGACTGAATGCGTTTGATGGTAGCAATACCCAAAAAGTAATCCCACTCCTGCGCCTTAGTAATCCAATTATCACGTGAATTGCGAATCAGAATTTCTCCAGCTACTGCTTTGGTATTGACGGGATCAGACAAATAGCGCCCCACTAAATGCTGGACACCGTCCTTTAAGATATAACTATCAGCATCAATCGAAATGACAATATCAGTCATGCATTTTGCTAAGCCATGATTTAAAGCAGACGCTTTTCCACCATTGCGCTTAAGGTCTATTAATTCCAAATTGGGGTGCTCCCCTTGAAGGTCTCTAACAGAATCAAGCGTCTTATCGCTTGATCCATCGTTGATCACGATGATCTGAATATTAGCCGGATAGTCTTGCTCAAAGATTCCCGACAAGGTTGAGGCAATGGATCTTTCCTCGTTATAAGCAGCGATGAGGATTGTTACAGGGGGGTATCGTTGATCACGCATTACCTTAGGGCGATGATCAAGCAATAAGGCGATTGCTACAAAAGCATTCATAAACCCAGGAATGATGGCGATGAAGGTAATGATGAAATACGCTGGGAAAATACCTATTTCAGCACCAAGATCAGAATACCAAGGCTGGGAATACCAAAAAGAAAAGCCCATCCAAGCAAGTGAAAATAGCAAAGAGACTATATATTTTGCATGTACCGAGAAATACATATGAGTTTTCTTATCGCAAGAATTTATTGCGGTAAATCATTGCTAAAAATTTGAATTTGGCCGGCATGAACATGACCGCTTAGAATTTTTTCTTCAGCAATAGATAGAAGTTTTAATTTATGCTTAGAAAAATGCTCTAAAGCGCTACCAAAAATTTCCCCTGGATCGACATCCTCTAAAACTTCATAACTAAAATGACATACAAGAGGATTGCCATTTAAGGTTGCTAAATATTGAATCCCACCATCTTGGGCCAAAGAAGCTGGGCCAATAAACTTGATTATCATTTTCTTACGTCCTTCGGTGAAAAAATTTTAGAGATATTTCTTAATAAACCGATTGGGCGCTTAATTAAGAATGACAACTGGGATTGTGCTGTGCAAAATCACCTCTTGCGCTTCACTATGAAGTAATAGCCCAGCCAAACCAGTGCGCTTATGAGATGACATCACAATCGCATCTGCCTTTGCTTTTTTAGCAGCCTCTAGAATCCCGTCGGCAATATTTGGATGCACTATGTGATAGGAATCAACTGCCAAATCACTCCCTAACGCTACCTTTGCCTTGAGAAACAATTTTTTTGCAAATGCTTCGCAGGCTTTTTTATGAGCAGCCTCAGAAATCATTAAATTATTGACGCTCTCTGTATAGATATATGGAGCCAAAGGATCCGATACATAAACAAGAGTTATTCTTGCATTATCGAGCTTTGCTAGCTTTATCACTTTCTTTAATTCTTTTTTAGTAATAACGTCATTGCTAATAGGCACTAATAATTTTTTGAACATTGGTAAACCTTTTTAGTAAAAATCTATTTTTAATTGTGCGCTCTTTTTGCTGATTAATGTTGATTTATATCAAAGTGCCCCAAGGTTTACCCTTGGATCAATCTTTGCTTATTATAAAAAGTATAAAAACCATGTAGGATGGGGCAATTAGCTATCAAACACTAGTCCCAATATGCTATCCATAGTCATCTTTGCTTATTTTTGCTCTTTAATATTACAAGCAATAGCCGCTTTCGCCTGTTTAAAGCTAGTCAAAAAAATGACTAATGTCTACCGATGGGCATGGCTATCCTTGGCAGCTGGGCTTGCTTTGATGATCTCAAGGCGCCTTATTCCAGCCTATGAGGTATACAGTACGGGTCGCTATATCGCGACAGATGCACTAGCCGCATTTTTAATCTCCGCCTTGTTGGCGATTGGAGTATTAGGAATCAAGCGCTTTCTTGAAAAGGAAGGCGCAGAAAACAGCGCACTATCACTTTTACTAGCATCCGATCCTTTAACTCAATGTTTATCTCGCCCCGAAATTCTCTATAAGACCTCTAGCGAAATTGAACGCACCCTCAGAACGGGCAATACCTTTGCATTACTAGAGCTTGATATAGATCATTTTAAGGATATAAATGATCTCTATGGCCATCAAGTCGGGGATGAAATACTGATTAGCTTAGTGCGATGTATTCAGCAAACCTTACGCAATGTCGATAGTTTAGGCAGAATCGGTGGCGAAGAATTTCTTGTTCTTTTGCCCGAAACAGATAAAGCTGAAGCAATTGATACGGCTGAGCGTATCCGTAAGCATATCGCCAATACTTTGCATATAACTAGTTACAAGGATCCACTAAGCATTACAGTCAGCATTGGGGTGACAACTTTTGAGATTTCCAAATCCTTGAGTAGCAATAAAGCGGAGCTACTTACTGAGCTTGTGAAAAAAGCAGATGATGCAATGTACCAGGCTAAAAATTCAGGCAGAAACTGCTGTCAAATGTTGTGAAAATTTATCAGATTGCTCGACAATAATGCGTAGACAAAAGAGCTATACCAAGGCTGATTTGGCCAGAATCGCTGTGATTGTGATGAAAGAAAAGGGGCTGGAGCCAGACTTTTCTAAGGAAGTTCATGATCAACTCCACTTAATAAACTCTCCCGGCGAAGACTCTGATGCCAGCATTCAAGACTTGACTGAGCTCTTGTGGTGCTCTTTAGACAATGATGACTCAGAAGATCTTGATCAATTGACGGCATGCAGTAGTATTGGCAATGGCACTTACAAGATCTATATTGCCGTGGCTGATGTTGACGCGCTAATTAAAAAGGATACTCCGATTGATGAGCATGCCAAATGCAATACTGCTTCAGTTTACACTTCAGCTCGCATATTCTCGATGCTGCCAGAAAAACTCTCTACCAACCTTACCTCTTTAAATCTGAATGAAACTAGGTTGGCATTGGTTACTGAGATTGTTGTTGGACATTCTGGAGAAATTCAGGGCTCTACCATTTATCGAGCAAAAGTTAGAAATAAAGCGAAACTTGCTTATGATGCAGTATCCGCCTGGATAGAAGACAAGGGTCCGATACCTGAGGGTATTGAAGGCATCCCAGGAATGGATGAGCAAATCAAAACTCAAGATGCTCTAGCCCAGCAACTTCGCATTAAACGTCAACTCGCAGGATCACTCCAGCTAGAGATCTTTCAACCCAAGGCAATTTTTTCGGGTGAGCAAATAGTTGGCATAGCCCAGCAAGACCAAAATCGTGGCCGCCAACTCATTGAAGAATTTATGATTGCTACCAACGAATCAACCGCTCGCTACCTTCTTAAAAAAGGCATCCCCTCACTACGAAGAGTGGTGCGTAGCCCTGATCGCTGGGCTCGTATCGTAGAGCTTGCCAAGCAATATGGCGAGTCTTTGCCAAACAACCCAGACTCTAAAGCACTTTCAGATTTTCTAGCGAAACGCCATCTGGCTGATCCCATCCGCTTTCCAGACCTATCTTTAGTTGTTGTGAAGCTTATGGGTCCAGGGGAATATGTTTTGGAGCAGCCAGGGGTAGAACCAATTGGGCACTTTGGATTAGCGGTGCAAGACTATATGCACTCAACTGCCCCAAATAGGCGCTTCCCTGATCTGATTACCATTCGCATGCTCAAGCACGCCATCAGCAATATAGAAAGCCCTTATACCAAGCAAGAGCTCTTTTCATTAGCGGTCCATTGCACCGTTCAAGAAGATGCTATTCGGAAAGTCGAACGTAGAGTCAGAAAATCAGAAGCCGCATTATTTCTAGAGCCTTATATCGACAAAGAATTTGATGGCGTTATTACCGGCATTACACCCAACTATGGGTGGGTGCGCATTTTTAATCCGCCCGCTGAAGGTATGCTGCTAAAGCTGTCCAAAGATGCCTTTATTGGCAATAAAATACGGGTGAAATTGGTCTCAACCGACGTAGAAATGGGCCATATCAACTTCATGCCTCTAATCCGATAAGTCTTTCAGCCACCATAGCCAACCTCCAGACTTTCATAAGATGCTACATCCAGTCTGAAAAAATAGCCCAAAACACAGTAGCTTGATTAAGAAGAGGAATCGAATATGCCCAAAGACGAAATCGGTGAATACGCCCAAAAGTTATTAGATAGGGTCATTGCTTTGACGCAAGAAGTGGATAACTTAAGAACTGCCTATCGAATTATGCGGGATAGATTAGATGCGAATGCACAAGAGCTATTCATCATGGAAAAAAGATTTAGTAATGAAGCAAAACTGGTGGAACAATTTGCAGCTTTATCCACAAAAGCGGCGAGCCTTACAGAAGACATGGCAAGGCTCACTAAAAACGAAGCACTGATTCAGTGCTCCGCCACATCTCACGAAACAGCAAAAGACTTGGACGAAATGATTGCCAAGTTTAAGCAAGGGCACCGAGATACAAAATAATTTATCGCCCACTTAAAATCAGTTTTCACGTTTACCCCCCCCCCCGCTTTAAGGGACCCTCCGCTGGTTGTTCTGCCTTGGTTGGCAATCGTGGCAGATGCCGCCGTTTTATAAGCCTCGTCTGCCGCTACTACTGTTTGATGAGTTCTCTCAATTACTCTGGGGTCATTTATCAGTGTGGCCGCCTTATGAGCAACAGTAGATGCGACCATCGCAAGCCTTGCCAACTCTTCAATACTAATGGCATCAGCAAGTGAATCAGCGGTACTTTTATCCGCTAAGGTCGCCATCTCATCAATGCGTTGATGAACAATGCTGTAGGCTTTACGTAGGTTATCTACTTCGATGCGAAGGGATAAAACGGTGTCATATAGCTTTTGCGTATATTCACTAAACTTTTCTTCAGCCATCACACTCTCCTTATTGGGCAGTCTTCTATGCCCGATTAATTTCTACGAAATCGATGGAAATTGATATCCGTCTTTCCTAAACAACTTCAAACACGCGTCAACAACAATAGGGTCAAATTTGGTATTTCTGCCATTTTCAATCTCCTGTAATGCCGCATCTATACCTAGTGATGGGCGATAGGGTCGGTTATGGCTCATTGCTTCTACCGTATCAGCCACTCCTAATATTCTTGCTTCACGAATAATGCTGTCACCTTTGAGGTGGTTTGGATAACCGCTGCCATCTAAACGGCAGTGATGCTGATAAATGGTTTGGGCAATAGGCCACTTAAAGTTGATGTCTTTAACAATGTCATAGCCAGTCTGAACATGACTTTCTAATAAGCCCATCTCCACCTGAGTTAATGCAATGGGTTTAGTGAGGATCTCAATAGGAATACCAATCTTGCCAATATCGTGGATGAGGGCAGCTAACTTTAGGCCTTCAATCATAAAGACTGGTAGGTTCATTTCTGTAGCGATCGCTACGCACAAATTGGCAACACGTAATTGATGCTGGTAAGTGTAGGCATCTCTACTCACTACCACTTTCGTTAAGGCATCAACCATCTCATACATATTGCGAACATAGTCTTGCTGGAACTGAAGTAATTCACTCTCAGCGGTTTTTCTGCTAGTGATGTCACGAATATTGCATTGGATAACACTCTCGCCATTCACGCCATAGGCATTACTAACAAACTCAACGCTAATAATATCGCCATCTTTAGTGCGCAGTGGCAAATCGCTGTATCTGATATAGCCATCTTTTTTCAGTGTCGCAAAGGCTCTGATGGAAGCATTCTTATCCACCATTGCGCCAATTTGCCAAAGCTCTTTACCAACAAGCTCTTCTTTGGTGTAACCGAGCATTTGAATAAGATAGGGGTTTACATCTTGAATACGCCCTGTCTCAAAATCCAATATCAAAATACCGTCGTAGGCGGTTTCAAATAAGCGTCTATAGCGAAGGTTTTCTTCTTGCGGAGTATTTGGCATTTAATCTATTTTTTATGATTATGTTCCATATTCTTCCACAATAGGATGACAGTCAAGCAAACCTATTGATAAAGATCAAATTATGTGTCTGATGGTCATTTGTTAGGTCTGTTAATCCGCTACAAATACAGCGCGAAGTGACGACCTAAAAGATTCTTAAGACTGAATATCGTATCCCGCGAGCTCTAAACTCTGCTTTTCTCCAAATAGCCTGACAGCAGCAGCCACCACATCTGCATCTAGCTGCTTTCCCGATTCACTTTTAATTTGCGCAATTGCAAGAGGCAATCCAGGAGCAAATCGATAAGGGCGATTAGTTGACATTGCCTCCAACATATCTGCTACAGCCAATACTTTTGCTTCGGGCAAAATCGCATTGCCCTTCAATCCTAATGGGTAACCAGATCCATCAATTCTCTCATGATGCTGATGCACCATATCAGCAATTGGCCAGGGAAACTCAATATCCTTTAATAAATCATACCTATACTGGGCGTGTTGCTGCACTAATTTTTCCTCAAACTCAGATAATTTCTAAGGCTTTGTCAAAATTTCCGAAGGGATACCCATTTTCCCAATATCGTGAATAAGCCCCGCCATTCGCAACCCTGTTATCCGATGCTCGTCCCATCCCAACTCTTGACCGATCGCACAAGCAATCTGTGCCACCCGCGATTCATGCCCAGCCGTATAAGGATCTCTTAACTCCATTGCCTTAGACATAGTAGCTACGGTTCCTGCTAGAGATCGATTAAGCTTATCCGCCTCATCAGCAAGCTTTTTTTCGTAATTTACCCTAGTGGTAATGTCTCTTACAGTAGCCTGTAAAACGTGTTTACCTTCATGCTCAAATGCAACGAGTAAGACCTCGGCCGGAAATGGAGTGCCATCTAACCTGCAATGCACCCACTCAAATATATTACTACCATTCTCAAATGCTTGAGCAATACGTTGATTGGCCATCCCATCAGAGGGCATGCCATTAGGCTGATAAGGTGGAGAAAATTGAGATGGATGCTTGCCCACAAATTCACTACGCTTAGCACAGCCAAATATTGATAATGTTGCTGGGTTGCAATCGTAAAACTCCTTGCCATCAAGCAACATAATGGCATCTGGAGAGGACTCAAACAGTAATTTAAATTGAGAGGCAATTTTTGCCAAAGATTTTTCAGCGGCTATCCGCCCAGTAATATCACTCAAAACATGTAGTGAATGAACCAGCTCCCCAGAATCATCACGTAATGTATATCCATGGGAAATAAATGATTTATCGCCCACAGTAAATTCATCCGTATTTGATGAATGCTTCTCACCTGTCACGCTTGCATTACAACCTGGTAAGGGCCCGACGCCTTTGGGGAAAATCTCCCAATATGGCCTTCCCAAAGCCTCACCTTCAGTCACACCAGCCTCACGATAGTAGGCTGCATTAGCAAGTATTAATCTAAATTGAGAATCATGAAAAAAAGCAGGATCCCCCATTTCTTCAAACACTTGCCGGAAGCTATTGGAGTCTATTGCCATCTTATTTCTCTGTTAAATTTTTAACTGCCTCGTAGCTCAATCATACCCTTATAACATGGCCCTTGAAGCTAAACAATGCCCCACTTTTTCACAAACCACATTTTCACCAGCTGGGTTAATAGCAAGTAACATGGCAGCAAGAAAGCAATTGCATACCAATAGTTTGATGGCAAGGGACTCATCTGAAACTGCTGTCCAAGCACTGTATAAGGCAGCACAATTCCCACTGCACAAATGAACAAAGTAGTTAGCACTAATGGGAGGCTTGGCCAGCTATCTTTAAAGGGAATTTTTCCGGTTCGAATGATATACACAACCAGTGTTTGCGAAAGCAAAGACTCTACAAACCAACCGGTCTGAAATAAAGGCGACATCTCCACGCTATTCGCACGAAGGATAAACCACAATAAAGCAAAGGTAAGATAGTCAAAAATGGAACTTATCGGTCCCATACAAAATATATAGCGCGCTAAGCCACTAACATTCCACTCTCTTGGACTTTGCAGATATTCAGGATCAACTGAGTCTGTCGGGACTGCAGTTTGCGATAAGTCATACAGCATGTTATTCAGAAGAATTTGTACAGGCGCCATTGGTAAAAATGGAAGCGATGCACTTGCCCCAAGCATGCTAAACATATTGCCAAAGTTTGAGCTGGCGGACATTTTGATGTATTTCATAATATTGCCAAATACTCGCCGACCCTCAACTGCACCCTCATAGAGAACCATCAAACTTTTCTCTAGCAAAATGATATCGGCTGACTCTTTAGCAATATCAACTGCTGAGTCTACAGAAATACTCACATCTGCAGTCTTTAGCCCAGGGCCATCATTAATACCATCGCCCAAGTAACCCACAACATGGCCTTGCATCTGCAAAACTCGAATAACTCTTGCCTTTTGCTGGGGGGACATTTTGGCATAGATCTGAGCCGAAATTGCCTTGATTGCAAGCTCTTCATCATTCATAGCTTCAATATCAGACCCCAAAACTACCTGATTAATAGGCAGCCCCACCTCATGACAAATCTTACGGGTGATGAGCTCATTATCACCAGTCAAAATTTTGACCTCAACTCCACAGCCCCGCAAAGCTGCGATTGCTTGCTTGGCAGATTCTTTGGGGGGATCAAGAAAAGCTACATACCCTATTAATATCAAGTCCACTTCATCGGCCGGACTATAAGCCTTATCTAGCGACTGCTCTTGGCGTATGGCCACAGCTATTACCCGAAACCCATCATTATTAAGATCCGCAACAACCCGCTCAAGATCTTTCCGATGCTCTAAAGTCAATACTATTTGATCGTCACCTATTTGTGCGGACCTGCAACAAGTAAATATTTCCTCTACAGCTCCTTTACAAATTAATATATTTTTTTCATTATTTTTTCTAAGCACTACGGATAAGCGTCGTCTTTCAAAATCAAAGGGTATTTCATCTATCTTCTGATAAGAATCATTGCCATGTAGCCTTTCATGAATATCAACGTGCTTGAGTATCGCCACATCCATTAGATTTTTTAAGCCTGTTTGGTAATGGCTATTAAGGTATGCATACTCTAATACCTGAGCGCTATCGTTTCCATTAACGTCGATATGCTTTTCTAAAATAATTTCGTTTTGCGTCAGAGTGCCTGTTTTATCAGTACATAAGATATTCATTGCGCCCAAGTTTTGTACCGCATTTAAGCGCTTAACAATCACTTTTTTCTTGGATAAAGATATCGCACCTTTTGCTAGATTGACTGTCACTAGCATCGGCAACATTTCTGGAGCCAGACCAACACCCACGGCAATAGCAAATAAGGCTGCCTCTAGCCAGCTGCCCTTGATTAGCCCATTAATTAAAAATACTGCTGGGATCATGAACATCATGATTCGGATCATCAGCCAGGTGAACTGAGTAATTCCCTCATCAAAGCTCGATTGTTTGACCTGTGCTGTCGTCTGCCTTGCTATCTCCCCAAAAAAACTAGAACCACCTGTTTTGAGGACCAAAGCATCACCCATACCTGACACCACATGGCTTCCCATGTAGGCTAGATTACTCCAGTCAAAAGAAGAGGATGCGTTTTTATCTAAGCAAATATGTGACTTCTCAGTTGGCAGAGATTCACCGGTCAGGGATGCTTGATTAACAAATAAATCTTTGCTGCTAATAATTCTGACATCTGCCGGAATGAGATCACCTACTGTTAACCTGACTACATCACCAGGAACAATCTGATCAAGATCGACCTCAATCTCAACACCCGCCCTACAAACCAAAACTTTGGTGCTAACTAAGGCTTTCAGTTTCTGCGCCGCATTGTTGGATTTATATTCCTGAACAAAGGTTAGCGTAGCTGATAAAAATACCATCAAAGCTATCAATACAGCCCCTCTTGATTCCCCAGTCAAGTAGGAGGCAAGCGATAAAACAATCAGCAAAATCGAGAGAGGGGAGAAAAATAAACGTAGAAATCGAATGATGAGCCACTCTCGCCTTTCAATAGCGAGAATATTTTTGCCATATTTTTGATAATTGAGCTGCCATTGCTCTAAAGACAACCCCTGTGGCGATGAATTTAAGTCTAGATATAGCGATGAAAAGTCTACTAATGCCAGATTCTTTATTTCCGATGCTTTATCTAAGTTTAGATTTGTCATGTAATCATTCTATGCCACTCAATGTCCTACCCCAGCCTCTCTTTTTTATTGCATTGACCACGCCTTGAGCAATTTTTCTTGGCCTCTCACCTATGCCTTCTAACTGAGCATTTCCAGAAGGATCAATTTCAATAATCTTTTGCTGCACTTTTACATACGAGCCATGATGACTAATTCCCTTAAGAATGCCTGACATTGGCGCCATAATTGCATCACCACCAATATGCCCTAAAACATCTTCCGCCTGAACCACATCGCCAATATTTTGTGTGTTATTCCATATGCCTGCTTTTGGAGCGTAAACAATGCGCTCTCTTGTAAAGCCGTCTATGGGGCGAGGCTCACCTTCCAGGGGTTTGGTAGACCCAATGACTTCCCCACCTAATGATTCACCCCAGGCAGTTTCAATTGCGATATCACAATTAGTGTTAGTTTCGAAGCCTGGGCCTAGACCTATCAATAAGGTTTTGTACTGGGTTTTCCAAGCCGGTATTTGTGGGGTGGATCTCTTCTTCATACGGGCATCAATAACAACCTCAGCCTTCGTTTGCGCAAGTAATGCTTCAACATCTAAGCTACAAACCAATATCTCCTCGAGACGCTCGGACGGCAAATGAATTACGTATTGAGCAGCAACCCCCTCCAATTGTGCAAAACCTTGGTAGTAGGCGTCGACAAAGCTCATCCCTCTGCGAAGATGTGCGGGTGCAATTTCATCGGAAATAATGACTTTTGCACCATGAAGAAATAGCTGATGGGCGATGGCTGATCCGACATCCCCGCTTCCTTGAACGATTACTGTTGTCATGGACTTATTTTGACCTATGAAACCTGCATTTAGACATGCTCAACGCTCGAATCACTCTCTTCAATTGAATGTAAATAACTCTCAATTGAAAATCCCGTTAAAAATTAAAAAATACCTGCAAATTCCGCAGGTATGAATTTACAGCCAGTAGGAGACATTCATCTCTATCCTACTCTAGGATTGCTCAATAAACAAAATTACTTTTATCTCCAATGCAAATACTGGAGTGTTAGATATTGGCCGTTCTCCGCCGATCAGGCGCCACAAAAAAACTTAACTGAACGGCAGAAATGGGATGTAAAGCAGACTTTTCGTTTATCAAACAACAGTATCGGCAACTCTTCTCGCCCGCATCACCCCGTATCTAGTTGCATCCCAAGCATGGTCTTCTGCATCGGTATCCACATCTTCCGGATTCAATGAATCTGGTGGCAGTTGGGGGATGGTTCTTAACCAATGCTTACAAGTTGAGAAGATCTTGAGTCTATCCTCAGCTAGTAGTCGGATGATTTCTTGTGCGCCGTTTACTCTGCTTCTAGGGGCGTTGTAGGCTTCGGTCCATTTCACTCCTTTATCCCTGAAGATCTGGCCGATGGATCGCTCTGCGCCAATTTTTGAGAAGATAGATGGGTCAGCTAAGTTCATGCGGTATTCATAACCAAGTCGTTGGTCATGAATTTCTATCTTTTTGATCTTCTCCGCCACAACCGTTGCATCCTCTCTGGTACCCGTGTTTTCTTTATCACCGCTTCCATAGAGCTCTCTCCATAGGTAATAGACTCCGTCGTTGGATAAGGCAAACCAATAAACAGCATATGGTCTGGCATAGCCCCAATCCATAGATCGCCATACTTTCCATGTTGGCGGTATAGCAAAAGGCTCTACAACATGCTTAGAGGGCTGCCATACGCCTTCCAAGAAACTTCCCACGTGGATATCCCAATCTCCCTCTAACCATGCTCTGCGCCTGTTTGGATCGCTTAATGACTCTAGACTCATCAGATAGTTCGGGTCGTTTTTTAGGAGATGGGTGTTCTCATAAATAGTCGAATGAATTCTGACTCTTGGGAGTGCGCCCTCTTGCCTGATGATCTGTCCAGCAGGTATTGCCCCAATCTGAAATCTTTCCTTGACCGATGCATGGCCCACTCCAAATGGATTGCAAGTAGCTCGCACCATTCGCGGCATTCCAGGATGAGAAGACCGGCAAGTGGAATGCATGGCCTCGTAAAAAGAGAGGTTGCGCCAGTTGGTAAGTTCTTCAAATCCTAACCAGGGGTATTCGTGGCCATGGTAATTCCAGTAGTCATCTTCATTCGCTCCATAACGGAAGTACAGCATCTCTCCAGTTGGCCACTTCCATACATAGTCTGATTCATTAAATTTGGCGCCTGGGAAGATTTGATAGAACCAGCGCTTGCTCTTGGCTACTACGTCAGCCAGTTGGGGATAGGTCAATCGAAAGAGTGTGCCGCGCCAATGATCACCAAAGCCTCTACCTACATGCTGGGCATAGCTCATTAACAAGGTATCAGTCTTACCTCCTCCTCTGGTGCCCTCTAGGAGTACTTCATATACAGGGCAAGTTAGAAACAAAGTCTGGCTACCGGGCAATGGTGCCCAGATGGTTTTCATTGGTTTTGTTTAATTCACTAGTGTTTTGCTTGGGCAGCCTGTTCCCACTCATCTATGCTCATAGCGCTTGGCACTACCAAGACTCCGCTTTGTAGGGGTGCGCCATCTTTACCGGTGTGCTCAATAGCGGATAGGCGTGGATGAACATAAGGTGCGGCATGTCTTCCGACAGTGGCAGCCAGGTTCAGAAGCTTTATGCGAGCTTCATTTGCTGATGCCCTATCGCCAAACCCCTCTTCTTGAACATTGCCAGCTTCTTCATATAGTTGGTGCATTACCTTCATCATGACTTCTAGGGGTGTTATCCCCTGGGTAGCAACAGCCTCAGCAATCTGGCGGGTGCGCTTAGTTAGGCTGCCAGTCTTACGACCAGCCCCCTGTCTTTTTCCGCCCTTTGATTTCTTTTGATTATTTTCAATCATGAGGTGACTGTTGGTTCTTTGATGAGCTTCAACAGATGGGGTTGCAATGCAACTGAATCACCAATAGGCTCATCAAATTCAATGATGATTCTTTGGAATAAGTCATGTCGGCTTTGGGCTCCACGATGCTTTACGACTGTACCTACGCGCCCACTTGGAGTCTTTACCTTTGATCCGATGGGAAAGTCTTCCATGTCTAAGCGATCAATGACTCCGGCTATGGCGTGATTAACTTGCATTGGACTTCTCCATGGCTTCCTGGCGTTTGCGTAGCTCGGTAAATATTCGGGTTTTGAAGGAATCGTAGCTTTCAGATCCTTGGGCATTCATTGCTAGTTCCCTGCCTTTGGCGTCTATGCCTTCATTGGTTTTCCACCAGGCTTCTTCGTCTGCGCTAGCAGCCTCTGCCTTCTTACGCGCCCCTTTGAGTATTGCCAATACATAGCCCGCATTGATCGGGGTTGGGTTTGAGACCTTCATGCGCGTCTCCTTTGCCGTGGCGATAGCCTCTGCCACCTCAGCCTCCGTTACCCCGAGATTGACGATGTCCCGAATGCGGTAGTCATCTACGGCTATAGCTCTGCCCTCCTTGCTGATCATGGCTGCAAAGCTTTTATATTTTTCAATACGCGCCTGAAAAACTTTTTCTTCGTCAGCTGGAATGGGTGGTCCTTGGGGAATTTTTTCCTTTTCACCCCCATTGTTTTGTTTGCCTGGTGTATGGAGATTGGTTACTGGTGACTGGTGTTTGGTGTCTGGTGAGCAATGCGTTCGCATTGCGGTCGCATTGCGTTCGCATCCTTTATTGGGGGTGATTTCGGGTTGAGATTCGTCCGATGGAAATGATTGCCACCTACCTTCTGCACTACGCCTGGCTTTAAGTTGTTTGTCTTTGAAGCGGGCAATTTCATGGTCACAGCGCTCTTGTCTCCAGCCATCATCACAAAGGGTAAAAAATTCATTGAGAACGGAGACAACTGCATTTTTTTCTTCTTTTGATCGTGCGTTGATCAATCTTTGTACCAACTTGATTTCAATAGGTAGGGGCTTTTCTGTTGCGTAGTACTTTCTGATGAGGCGGCTGTAAGTTGCATCCTCTATGAATGTAAGATGCGCAGTCGCCTCTGCGTAATCCCCAATGTGATGCTCGTAGTAATTCATCTCGATCTGTCTCCGTGTAGTTCTTTTTCTTGCGTGCAATATTTTTTGCAAGAGATGAATCTAACAATCAGAAAGCGTATCGTCAAACGCGTTTTTTCTGAATTTTTCTTTAATTTATTTATTCATCAATTCGCTGTAATCCATGTTTGAGATATTCGTGAGAATGATTTTCTTTGTCTGAAGTGTTTATTGATCTACGCGTGTCCACCAACCTCTTTGTGCTATCAGAAACTTCTGACAAGTCTGTAGCCATTTATTTATATGGCTTGTGACACTTCTATGAATAAATATTTTTTTGTAGTCAAAAATTAATATGCGTCTTCAAAGTGGGTATTGACATTTGGTTGACCACCAAAATTCCATTGACTACATTGCACTTCAGCAGCACACAAAATGATGCATAACAAAACACAATAGGAGATTAAATTAAATGGTGGCATTTCGTTTGTATAGTTTGTATCGATCTTATGGATACACAAAAATGAGTTCTGCAAAGATGGCGTTGCAGGTTTATCGTAAAAATGTAAAACGCGCCCGCTAAGGAGATGGTGATGAGTCAATCCAGCCCCCAAATCCCACCTATTACTTTGATGAGAATTCCTCAAATATTGAAAGTGATGCCAGTTTCTAAATCTAAGTTTTGGCTAATGGTTCAGAAAGGTGAATTTCCGAAACCAATCAAGATTGGTCGATCATCTTTCTGGACAATCGAACAAGTACAAGCATTTATTCGAGAGCGGTCTGCACAATCCACCAATTGAATGATGGGTATCCCCTGAGGGTAAGCTAACAATCCTACGGAAAACTCAGGGGATGACTATGGAAGCAATCAACTTATCAAAATTATTTAGCGTTGATGTTTACAGCGACTTTAGAAGGAGCAAACAGGGCCCCTGGGTACGCATTGGGGAGTTTGACAACCTGGACGACGCAATCGAAGCATGCAAGAAGGTTGTGGACGACTTTCTTCAATCCCCCATCAACGCATTTATAGGCTCTGAACGGCTCAGAACTGCTTTTTTGAGCTATGGGGATGTTCCAGTCATTAACGGCGTCGAGAACCTACCCTCCTTTGATATTTACGAGTATCTTGCCAAGCGTTGCGGGGAAGTTTCTCACCCATCTATATCCAACTCAATCCAAATCTAGACAATGTTTTGCTGGTGGGTAGAGTGGTGGGTAGAGGGACCCCAAAAACAAAGAGCCCCTTGTTTAGGGGCTCTGATGTTGTATGTGGCGGAAGAGGTGAGATTCGAACTCACGGAGGACTTTCATCCTCGCCAGTTTTCAAGACTGGTGCATTCAACCGCTCTGCCACTCTTCCTTTAGTGTGAACCTCGGTTGGATCCAAGCCCTAGATTATAGAGAACTTTTGATTTTTCCTTCTAAATACCTGGCAATAGCGATGCTGGAGGTTAGTCCTGGGGACTCAAAGCCATATAAGTTATATAGGCCTTGGAGACCATGGTCCTGAGGGGTGTTAAAGCAGAAATCTCCTGCTGGGCTATTCGGTGGCACGATTTTAGCCCTCACCCCCGAATAATCTGGCTGTAAGGAGTTGTCTTTGAGCTCTGGCCAATAACGACGTACAGCCTCATAAAAGCCCTCACCTCTTTTAGGATCAACGGTGTAATCAATCCGCTCTTCAGCATCAATGTCCAACCATTCCACATCGGGTCCAAACTTCGCTTGGCCACCCATATCTAAGGTGAGATGCACGCCAAGACCACCAGGCTCAGGTATGGGATAAATCAAATGAGTAAACGGTGATTTGCCAGAAAGTGAAAAGTAATTTCCTTTTGCAAAGTAGGCTTTGGGTATCTGATCATTACTAAGGCCCTCAATCTTTTGCGCAACTGCAGGAGCGCTCATACCAGCGCAGTTAATTAGTAACTTGGTTTGCAGCTTCATACCATCGGGTCCACCGATTTCTAATTCAAAACCACCATCTGCCCCTTGTCCAATAGGCGTTGCACATACTAGCGGTGAATGATAAGCAATCATGCCGCCGGCATCTTCAAGCCCACCAAGCAGGGAAAGCATATAGCCATGACTATCCACAATACCGGTGCTTCCAGAAAGAATTGCGGCAGAACACTTCAGTTTTGGTTCGAGCTGTTTTGCTTCTTCACCTGAAATCAGTTTAATTTCTGGGACACCATTATTTTGTGCTTTATACAGAAGCGCTTGCAGATCATTTATCTGGGAGTCATCGGCAACGATGAGCTTGCCATAAGGCTGAGTCGCTACTTGATGACTACGGCAGTATTCATAAAGCAATCGATTGCCTTCGACACATAACTTTGCTTTGAGGGAATCTTTTGGATAGTAGATGCCAGCATGAATCACTTCACTATTACGAGCGCTACTAATCGTGCCAAAAGAGCCTTCTCTTTCTAGCAAAATTGTTTCCCGGCCTTGGAGCGCCATTTCTCGTGCAACCGCTAGCCCAACCACTCCAGCGCCGATAACGACACAGTCAACATACTCCATCTATTGGTTCCGCTTTGCATTCATAACTAGGAATATACCGAAATCCTAGCATTTTCAGTGTTTTAGGGGATTTAGCGGCCCTTCTTGATAAAATCTGAGAATGTCTTCTAGACCTGAAAATATCGATACCAGCACCCATACAGCCGTTGATGTGGTGCTCGATACCGCTTACCAAAATATCAATGCGGCACAGTGGGTGGAGCTATTCACATTTGCCCGAAAATCCAAGCTTGAAGGTTTTATTGCCGATCTGTTTGCGGGTAAACATATCAATCTGAGCGAAGATCGCCCTGCCCTCCATTCTGCTTTGCGCAATCTTTCTAAATCACCCGTCATGCTTGATGGCAAAGATGTTATGCCAGCAGTTACAGAGGTATGGCGCCGCATCGAGGCGCTTTGCAATAAATGGGTTGGAGTCACAGATGTCATTCATATTGGTATTGGTGGATCAGACTTTGGCCCCCGCTTGGCCATTGAAGCCTTAGCCCATGTTCCTGGCATTGAGAGCCGTGGCATGCGCATGCACTTCTTAGCCAATATTGATACTGCCGAGCTAGCCCGCATTCTGGATCGCGCTCAACCCAACAGCACCCGCGTTGTGATTGTTTCTAAATCATTCACGACTCTAGAAACCACCATGAATGCCAAGGCTGTTTTGGCTTGGCTCAAGGCAAATGACTGCACTAAGAGTCAAATTACAAATTCTTTATTTGCTGTAACTGCCAACGTTCCTGCCGCCAGAGAGTTTGGCGTCGAGGAAGACAATATCTACCCATTCTGGGACTGGGTAGGTGGTCGTTATTCAGTATGGTCTGCTGTTGGTCTGCCAATTGCCCTGCAATATGGGTTTAAAACCTTTGAAGAATTTTTGTCTGGTGCTCATGCCATGGATTTGCATTTTAAGAATGCGCCACTTGAGCAAAATCTGCCAGTCATCATGGCGCTTGCCCTCTTGCATCAGCAAGAAACTCTGGGTATTAAGGCCTACGCAGCCATTCCGTATGCGGATGCTTTGGATTGGTTCCCGAAGTGGTTGCAGCAGCTCGATATGGAAAGCAATGGTAAGTCTATCGACCGCGATGGCAAGCCAGTAAAGCACTCTTCACCCGTAGTCTTTGGTAGCGCCGGTAGTAACGCACAGCACTCCTACTTCCAACTGCTCCATCAAGGTAGCGATATAGTCCCGATTGACTTCATTGCAGTGAGTAAGCCGATGAGTGATCGCCCAGAAGCTGTAGCACATCACCGTATCTTGCTATCTAACTGCTTAGCCCAGGCGCAGGCTTTAGCGCACGGTAAAGCCGCCGATAATCCGAACGATGTTTATCCTGGCAATCGTCCGAGTAACTTACTGCTTTTGCCAGAGCTCAATGCTTTTTATCTGGGTGCTCTTTTAGCCCTCTATGAAAACCGTGCTGCTAGCCTTGGCGCACTATGGAATATCAATAGCTTTGATCAACCTGGGGTTGAGTACGGCAAGGTCCTGGCCAAGCCGATTGAGAAAGCACTTCTGACTGGCTCGCCTATAGAAGCCAATGACAGTATCGATGCTGTTACTGCTGCGCGTATTAATTTATTAAATAGTTAGTTTTGATCAACGTTAGGGTTTACCGTGCAGCTATCGCCATCCATTTTTAAAGCTTATGACATTCGCGGCATTATTGATGAGACTTTAGATCCATCTATCGCCAAATTGATTGGCCAAGCCTTTGGTACCGAAATGCGTGAGCTTGGTGAAACTGAAATTGTCATCGGTCGTGATGGTCGCTTATCTGGCCCTAGCTTAATTACAGCCTTAACCGAAGGTCTTTTATCGACTGGTATCAATGTGATCGACCTAGGTATGGTGGCTACACCCATGGTGTACTTTGGCGCCAATCAGGCCCTTGATGGCAAGAAACCTAAATCCGGCATCATGATTACGGGCAGTCATAACCCACCAAACTACAACGGATTTAAGATGGTTTTGGGTGGTGCTGCAATCTATGGCGATCAGATCCAAGCTTTGCGTCAGCGAATTGAAGCTAAGAAGTTTGCGACTGGCCAAGGAAGTCGCTCTACATTTGACATTTTCCCGATGTATCTCAAGCACATTGTCGGTGATGTGAAGTTGACTCGCCCTATGAAGATTGCCGTTGATTGCGGCAATGGTGTCGGCGGTGCATTTGCTGGCAAGCTATTTAGAGCTCTAGGTTGTGAAGTTCAAGAACTCTTTTGTGAGGTTGATGGGCATTTTCCGAATCACCACCCTGATCCTGCCCATATTGAGAACCTACAAGATCTCATTAAAAATCTGCAGACTACCGATAATGAATTAGGTCTTGCCTTTGACGGTGACGCTGATCGCTTGGGCGTGGTTACCAAAGATGGTCAAGTGATTTTTCCAGACCGCCAAATGATGCTCTTTGCTAAAGACGTTCTCTCCCGCAATCCTGGCAGCCAGATTATTTACGACGTCAAGTGCACGCGTAACCTGGCTAGCTACATTAAACGGCATGGTGGCGAGCCTTTGATGTGGAAAACAGGCCATTCATTAGTCAAAGCCAAGCTCAAAGAAACAGGCGCACCTCTCGCAGGTGAAATGTCTGGTCACATCTTCTTTAAAGACCGCTGGTTTGGATTTGATGATGGCTTGTATACCGGCGCCCGCCTGTTAGAGATTCTTTCTAAAGAAAAAGATCCCAATCAAACGCTCAATGAACTCCCTAATGCGATTTGCACGCCAGAACTGCAACTGGCTTGCGCTGAAGGTGAGCCTTTTGCATTGCTCGAAACCATTAAAGCTAATGCCAAGTTCCCTACTTCAGAGTCCATCAACACGATTGATGGCGTGCGGGTGGAATATGCCGATGGCTTTGGACTTGCGAGACCATCCAATACCACCCCAGTCGTGGTCATGCGTTTTGAGGCGGATAGCGAAGAGGCGATTGCCCGCATTCAGGCAGAATTTAAGGCTGTACTGTTGGCTGCTAAGCCAGATGCAAAGTTGCCGTTTTAATTAACGGCTATCTGGCATCAATGGTGATCGGCGGGGATTCTTCCAAGACCTTACCGTCCTTGATTGTCTGAATCCGAATATCTATTGCCTTGGCACCTGCAGGCACTTCATTAGCAATAAAGGTATTTGTCTCTGGATCATACTTAATCCAACTTGGCAGCGGATCACCATTAGCCTGAACAGCCCTCTCCACCAATTCATCAGAACGATTCGTTGTAGAGATAATCGATGGTGGTAGCAATGCCTCTGGGACAGTAAATTTAAAGTCTTTCACGGAAGCCGAGCGACTAAAAGTTACCACTTGCCCACCCAAGTTAATCTTAATGAGGACATTCAACATACCCTCGCCAGGATTTGGAATGGGTACATTTCCAGCATGCATCACCATATCAGTAATGCGAACCTCTGTACTAGGTGAACTCATGGCAACACTAACCGCTGCTCTGCTCTGCGCAGCAGTATTCATAATGAAATTCGCTATATCCTGAATTGCAGATGCGGTATTTTGACTACTTGGAATTGCCGGTGCTACAGGTGTAAATGCTGGCGGCACGTAAACTGGTGGCACATAACCCAAGGCATCGCTAATGGTTGCTGGAGCACCCCAATTATTTAGCCCGTTTTGATTTTGAACCAAAGCATAGTTATTCGTGCCATTAATCACTAAGGCATCTAGGCTGCTTGGATTTTGCAAATTCATTTGGCCAGCACCAGCACCATTAGTTTGCAAAGGTAGCAAGTAATTAATGCTTGCAGCAGGGTCATAAATTGAGAATGTCACGGTTCCAGGTTGGGTGCTAGCTTGGGCTGTCATCGCGCTCGCACGATAGGTTTGATCAGAATACGTTGCAATATTTCCAGTAAGACTAATTGTGCCAACATAATTAGATATTGCATTTGCTTGAGACTGACTGACAACCACCTGAGCATTCAGACTATAAAGCGGAGATAAATTGCCAACGGAGCCGGCAAAGTTGATGCTAGAAGCAGCGCTTGAAGCATTTGAATTATCAGGTGCTATAGCAGCTACTAATAATGTATGGGTATCCGCAATCAAGTCATTTACAGATCCATTAAAGGTAATGCTTGGATCCTCAGACACCATCGTACGAACGTAGATTGGATTGCTATTTAGATATGCAATCGTGCTAGTAATCGTTGAAATTGAATACTGGAAGTATCTGCTATACCCAGAGAACAAGAAGCCAATAGTAGGTGTTCGACCTATATAGGAAGAGTCTCCAATAAATACACTGCCGTTATAGGTCTGCTGCGCAGCGGTTAGCACATCAGACAAGATATTGATTCTAGAGCCAGTGATCGCTAGAGAATTCAAACGCGCGACAGAGCCAACACTACCGCCAAGCGTTACTACTCCTGAGCCGGCATTAACTACCAATGATTGTGTTTTGTCTACCGCGCCATCTATAGTTCCTAATAGATTGATATTGCCGTTGCCCAGTGAAGTTAAATTAGTTGTTGAGTCTAAGGTCAAGTTTTCGTATGACTGGCTTCCTGAAGTAGAAATATCACTTAACAGCGTCAGCAGACCACTCACATTTAGACTGGATAGTACGACTCCATTGGCAGCACCGAAGGACCCGTTGTTGGATTGAATATTGCCGATACCAATAGCGGTATTAGAGCCAGCAATCAAGCTAGTACCAGAATGCAGAATGGTCTGGCCGCTATAAGTGTTGTTACCAGATAGGGTAATTCTGCCTAATCCAGCAATCGTCACGGAGCCGCTGCCACTGATCGGCATCGGAATGGTTTCTGCACTTGGCAAGTTAAAACTGAGATTGCCGTTATCCGTCACGCTGGAAGTAACAGGAGTGCCGACAGCTGCGTCATATACAACACTCTTGCCCACAGGAATAATGACATTAGCAACGTTGGGAATACCGCCGCTTGGACCATAACTGGATTGTGTTGGAACGGCGCCGATTAAGGCTGTACCGGTTGTGGTCCAATTCGCTGGATTGGACCAGTTACCTCCGGATGGGCCAGTGTAGGTTACAGAATTGAGCTGAGTAATCGTGCCATTAGCTGGGCCATCAGAGCCATTGCCGCCCGCTACATAAACTGCTCCACCCGACACTACATAATTCGCAGCATCAGCACCCGTGAAGGTAATGCCTACAGTATAGCCTATTGCTGTACCCACATTTTTCGTATTGAAGGTACCTGTTGCAAGTGCCTGCACACTATCGGCACCCACATATCCACTAGTGCCAGTCGTTAAAGCTAGATTAGTCATGTATACAGAGCCGTCGTATACCTTGCTCGCGCCAGTAATACCAAGATCAGAAAAACTGAGAACCTTCGGAGTTACATTGAGATGGCCCATTACTACCATACCGTTACTGAAGTTATTGCCAGCAATTGTTTGATTGGTGATACCAATTCCATTGGAACTTTGGTTACTGATGCTATAGCCACCAACATGGATATTGCCTGAGCCACTCAAAATTGCAGGGTTAGCAGTTAGGGTAAATGTAGCCGTTGTACCAAGATTGTCATTCACAGTCACAACATTACTGCTCAGACTCACTGACAGATTAGCTAAGACTTGTGGATTGTTATTGCTGTCATAGGTCATGTAGGCGGCAGATACAGTGCCGTAGTTTGGCGTTGTTCCATAGACCGTATTAACCAGTCCAGCCTTAATGACCAATTGATTAGCAGGAGATACGGTGTAATCACCATTTCTAGGAACAATGATGTAGTTAGTAGAAGATATACCGCCAGGTATCAGGACGCCAGCGTGAAGGCCAATTGCATCACTAGAGCTGGTGTTTGCATCGCTACGAGTCACCGTCACCTGACCTGTGATTGCACCATTGCTAGCATTATCAGAATTTACAAATCCAGAATAAGCTACGCCAGCATAACCACCTACGCAACCGGAGCCACAATTTGTTGCAGAGCCGACAGTATCAGTCTGGGTAATGAACTTACCATCACTCACTGCAGAGACCGTCAAGATTGCTTTGTTGACGGTCAAGTTAGCCTTAACGTAAGTAATATTGTAATTAGATAAACCTAATCCGCTGGCATTGCTAATGAGCAAGTTGGATGCATAACTTCCAGCATTAATGAGGCCAGAAACAACTTGGCTGTTACCACCACTCTGACCTGTCTGGGTTGTATCACTCAAAATAGTTGCTGCAGTGACATAGTCTCCATTAACAAGGCCTGAAGTCGTCAAGGCTGATTGAGAGAGGACCAGTGGAGACCCATAGGTCGTCGTTTGATTGGTTGCAGTAATCGTGAGATTGGCTGGTGTAACGGTAAGTGTTCTGGCAGGTGCGCTGAAGGTGTAATTGGGGTTGCTTGCAGGCGCTGCGTTAATTTGATACGTACCAACGTTAGAAGCAGATCCAGCAACACCGCTGTAAGCTGTCGCTGTTGTGCTTAAGGCAACATTGATCGCATCACCATTTACCAATCCTTGCCCAGCAATCGAGTAAGTAAGATTAGGCAAGGCAGATGCGCCATATACCATGCTCTTATTGTCTATAACGATTGTCAGCGGCCTTGGTGTAACAGTCAGTTGACCATTGATATAGCTAATGGAGTAGTTCGATAAACCAGTGCCTACAGCCGCACTTGGAGTGATAGCGTATGGAGTGCCACCGTTGACTGATGCACTTGCTAAGCCACCAGGGCTACTTAGCGTCACGGCACTAACGGTATCACTATTGAGTAGACCAGAGACACTGTATCCCGCTGATCCAGTTACTGCCCCGCTACCGCTATAAGTAATGCTACTTGAAGTGCTAGTATTTCCGTACACCTTACTATCAACTAGGGAAGTAATCGTGAGCGGCGCTGGAGTAATAGTGATATTCGCTGGCACATAGTTTGCGATGGCGTAGTTGCCGCTAACGGCCAATGTACCTCGGCCAATGGGGTAATTCGTACCCACACTCGAAGTGCTAGTGACACTTGCTGTTAGGTTTCCGCTGATATTGGCCGTAGTATCGCTACCCACTAATCCAGTATAGGTATATGTCAGGCTGGGCACTGTTCCGCCATAGACCATCGACGCAGCTGTAGCATTGATAGTTAATGGTGCTGGGGTAATCGTTGTTGCACCAAATACTGGATTTAACATGGTGTAGTTAGATGCAAGACCAGTTCCATTGGCTAACACGAGATTGCTTATGCTTTGTAGGGCCGCAGATCCAACATCTGGGTTTGTCAAAATAGCATTCCCAGAAGCAACTCCAAGGGTTTGACCGGCTACACCAACAATCGTTAAACCAGAAGCAGAAACTGCCGTACTTCCGTCATACACCTTTGATGCAGTGACTGTGATTGGCGCTGGGGTAACGGTGATATTGGCCGGTACATAACTCGTTATAAAGTAATCGCCGGAGACATTTAAAGTACCGCGACCAATAGGATAATTGGATCCAACATTAGAATTACTTAGAACTGTTGTTGTGAGATTGCCACTAAAGTTTGCAGATGCATCGCCGTTGACTAAACCTGTATAGGTATAAGCCAAGCTAGGCACACTAGATCCATAGACCATTGAAGCAGCAGTAGCATTCACAGTAATTGGTGCTGGAGTAATAGTCATCGCACCATCAACATAAGTAATACTGTAGTTAGTCAATCCACTACCTGCAGCTGCGCTTGGGGTGATGACATAAGTATTGCCATTATTTACGCCAGCACTTGCGAGGCCACCTGAGCTAGCAAGGGTAACTGAGCCGATTGCATCAGCAGTACCAGTAATCAGACCAGATACTGAATATCCAGAAGCTCCCGTTGCAACCCCTAGCACGTTGTAAGTAGCATGATTGGCTGTCGTTGTGCTGCCATATACCTTACTATCATTAATTGCAGTAATAAGTAATGGCGCAGGGGTAATAGTGACATTTCCAAATATGAGATTAACTACGGTGTAGTTCGATGCGAGGCCGGTACCATTGACCAGCACAAGATTACTTAAACTCTGAAGTCCTGCTGCTCCAACGTTGGGATTAGTCAGAATGGCGCTACCTGAACTAGCGCCTAGAGTTTGACCAGCAATACCAACAATGACTAAGCCGGATGATGCAACTGTGGTGTTACCGTCATATATCTTTGCGGCAGTAACTGTAATCGGTGCTGGTGTAATGCTGGCAGTTTGATTCTGGGTTAAACCGCTAATGTAGTAATTCGAATTGCTTAAAGTCAAGCTGGTGCTATCAAATGCAACCGGAATATGATTTGCCACATTAGCTTGAGCAAAGGTAGCCACTGGGGATCCAGCGATCGTGGCGGTATCACCCTGTATGACCCCAATTAAACTTGGGGTGCCCGAGAAAGTAGCTGCCTGAGTTGCGTCATACACTTTATTATTTGCACTAATACCACTCACCGTCAATGCCGCCTGTGTAATGACGCCATTACTACCTGTGACATTACCGCTAAATGAGTAGTTACTGGAATCCACCCCGCTAATCGCAACGTTATTAATGGTGTAAGGCAAATTGGTACCGGCATTGGCTGCAGAAAATACACCCGAGCCAATCAGGCTTAGTTGATCACCTGATTTTGCATTAGCCGCAACCAGACTTATTCCATTGATCACATTAGTTGCGTCATATACCTTCGATGGCACTGAGGTATTAAAGTTCAAGGCCAATGGCGCAATAGAAATTGTGCCTGGTACGCTGAGCACTGGGTAGCTAGTAGCGTAGTTTGTAGCGTATCCAGCATTAGTCACAACAGTTGTCGATGGTGTAAAGGTATAGTTACCTACCTTCAAGTAGCCACTGCTACTGCTATTGGCAGCCGTAAATGTTGGCGGAGCCACTGTTAAGGTGTAATTCCCCTGGGCAGCGCCAACTTTGTCATCTACCGCAATCCAAGTATTGGCCGAAGAGCCTGGAGTCAACAATAGACTCACGATATTTGGAGCAGAACAGTCGCTACCGATAGTGCAATAGGAAGCAGTCACTGGAGCTGAGGCCGCAATATTGCTAGAGGTTAATGTGCCGTAGGCTCTGGATGTATTACCAACAGTGAGAAGTAACTGGCCTTGCGCAATGATCGTAAATGTCGATGTTACTGGAGCAATGGTGTAGTTTGCAGCTGTTGCACTAGGTGTCAAGGTATAAGTGGCGCCTGCTATATCACCTGCCGGACGTGTCACAGAGGGGCTAATCAGCACACTAGAGGTATCTGCGCCTTTTAAGCCTGACAAGGTGTAAGTAAAGGATGGATCAGCCTGACCAATAAACTTAGCTGCAGCATTAGCAGTCATGGTGAGGGTTGCTGGAGTAATGGAAGCACTACCGCTAATAGAGAGAGGTAATGAGTAGTTCGACAAATTAGTACTGCCTGTAGCAATATAGTTTGAACTACTTAAAGTTGTAGAAACTGTTGTAGCGCCAGCAACATTTGCGCTGTCATAGTTTGCATTTGTTTGATTGATATAAGCGCCCTGTCCTGTCGCAAAGCCACTTAGCTGATAGCTACCAGCGCTACTACTTGTTCCAGCACTTAAGTTTGCTGTAGTAGTTGCGTCATAAACCTTAGATTGGGTGGCAATGGTTACTGTAATTGGGGCTGGAGTAATCGATACATTACCAGTACTTGCTGGTAGCACATAGTTGACCGCTAGACCACCATTTATCCCGTCAGCAATCTGCAGACCAGTGGTATTAAGACTGCTCACCCCAAGAACATTAGCGCTATTAGCCGTTGCTGAGCCTGTTAAGACAACGGTCTGATTACCAATACCGGTAGTTGCTGTAACAGCGCTACCAGCAAAGGCTGTTGTGCCATCGTAGACTTTAGTTGCTGAGATGGCGAGTGTTAGCGGGGTAATGACATAGGCATTATTAGCAGTATTTGCGAATGCAATTGTGTAGTTCGTATTACTACTGCTGCCAGCCAATGTTCCTACAGCTAGGCTATAGCTAGCGGCATTCTGCACAACAGTGTTAGTAGCACCACTAAAGCCCATGCTTCCGCTCAGGGTCACAGGAACGTTCACTACAGAATCTGAGTTCTTATATCCGGAAACAGTGTAATTAGCAATTGCTTGAGAATAGGCTGCGTTATTTAAAGCATTGCCGTTATAGGGCATTGAAACTGCATTTGGAGTAATCGTTAAAGTTGCTCGCCCTACTGTCAAATTACCAGGCACATAAGTAATTGCATAGTTAGCTAATCCACTGCCAATAGCAGCACCAGGAACAATGCCAGCGGTATAGATTCCTGCGTTAGTAATAGCTGAAACAGTATTAGCCGAGGCATAAGTCAGGGTTACTGAGATAATAGTATCGCCACTGACTAAGCCTGAGCTAGTAAAGGCTGTTGTTCCCAGTGCATAAGGAGTGCCATACGTAGCATTGCTCACATCATTGGCAGTAATTGTCAATGCCTTCGCATTAATAGTCGCAGTATTTTGTGCGGTTCCAGATGTACTGTTATAGCTTTGCGCAATAGTGTAGTTGCTCATTACTGCGGTACCGCTGCCGATTGTGATAGCAGTTACATAATTGCTGCCATTAGCGGCTACGCTAGCACTATTAAAGATAGCACTGCTGATAGTGTTAATCGTTTCACTATTAACTAAACCGGTTACGGTGAAGGCAGTCGGAGTGACTGTCATGCCAGCACTATAGGTAGCGGCGACTGCTATACCTAATGGTGCAGGGCTGATGTTGGCGGTCAAGCTAGTCGGCTGAGTTAAAGAGTAGTTTGAAGCGGCTGGGCCACTGATAGTATTGGCGACTGTTACTGCTAGATTATTACCTGCATTGGCTTGACTAAATGTCGCAGCCTGAGTCAGGGTCAAGCTAGCAGCATCGGAACCCATGATGCCATTCAAGGTGCCCGCGCTGAAAGTGGCCACATTACTACCGTCATAAGTCTTGTTTGCTATTGCAGCTCCGGTAAAGGTCAAGGCCTTAGTGGTAATGTTTGCTGTTAAGCCGGTTGGCTGAGTCAAGTCGTAGTTGCCAGCTGCACTACCGCTGATGGAATAAGCCGCAGTGACTGCCAAACCACTGCCTACGCTCGCCTGACTGAAGTCTCCGGCCCTAATTAATGTGATGTTGGCTGCATCAGCACTGATGACTCCATTTAATGTCCCTGACATTACAGCAGCCGTAGTAGCGTCATACACCTTATTCGCTGCAGCTGCCCCTGTGATAGTGAGCGTCTTTGCTGTAATGTCAGCGGTTAAGCCTGTTGGCTGTGTCAGCGTGTAGTTACCGGCAGCAGCGCCGCCCAAAGAATTGGTGATCGTGATAGCCAGATTGCTACCAACATTCGCTTGACTGAAATTACCAGCTTGAGTCAGAGTGACTACGTCATTACCCACCTTACCTACTAAAGAGCCACCAGTGATAGTTGCAGTAGCTGTGCCATCATAAGTTTTGTTTGCTACTGAAGTGCCAGTCACAGTTAATTCTTTAGGGGTAATATTGGCAGTAAATCCAGTTGGCTGAGTTAATACGTAGTTACCAGCCGAGTTATTGCTCAAAGTATCGGTAATCGTGACGGCAAGGCCGTTGCCAACATTGGCCGAACTAAAGGTGCCTGCTTGATTTAGCTCAATCGACTCACCAGAAATTATCCCTATTAAGCTACCGCCTGATACTGTTGCAGCATTACTACCGTCATACACTTTATTTGCGACTGTAGTGCCAGTAACGGTTAAGACTTTTGGGGTAATGTTGGCAGTTAATCCGGTTGGCTGTGTCAATGTGTAATTACCGGCAGAAGCCCCTGTTAGAGAATCGGTAACAGTCACGGCCAAAGCGCTACCTACGTTAGCCTGGCTAAATGTTCCAGCTTCAACCAGCGTTACTGTGTCGCCAGCAACTTTACCTACCAAAGTGCCACCAGTCACACCTGCTGTTGTTGTGCCGTCATAGGTCTTGCTTGCGACGGTTGTACCGGTAACAGTCAGCGCCTTAGGGGTAATGTCAGCTGTTAAGCCTGTTGGCTGTGTCAGGGTGTAGTTACCAAGACTGTTATTTGTCAATGCATCTGTAATAGTCACTGTCAGACCAGAACCTACATTAGCAGAACTGAAAGTGCCAGCCTGAGTTAAACCAGTAGTTGTATCACCAGCAATACGGCCCACTAAAGTGCCGCCCGTTACAGTGGCAGTAGTTGTACCGTCATAGGTTTTGTTGGCTACTGCAGTACCAGTAACGGTTAATGCCTTAGGAGTGATATTGGCTGTCAATCCAGTCGGCTGTATGAGCGTGTAATTATCGGCCGCTGAACCACTAAGGGAGTTCGCAGCAGTCACTACTAAGTTATTGCCAACGTTTACCTGGCTAAACGTGCCAGCTTGTGTCAGTGTGAGATTGGCGCTATCGGCGCTAACTACCCCATTAAGCGTACCACCACTAAAACTTGCCACGTTAGTACCATCATAGGTTTTATTCGCTGCGGTAGCGCCGGTAATCGTTAGGGATGCTTTGGTAATAATGCCGTTTGTGCCAGTAACGCTCGCTGGGAACGAATAATTACCGGCATCTGCACCACCAAGAACAATCGTGCTAATGGTGTAGGACAAACCAGTGCCAGCATTAGCAATAGTGTAAGCACCAGAGCCGCTAATGCTTAGTTGATCGCCCGTAATAGCGTTGCTTGCTGTTAGGGTCTTACCAGTAATTGCAGTACTAGCGTCATACACCTTAGTTTGTGTTGGTGCATTAATAGTCAGCGCCAATGGAGTAATGGAAATTGTGCCTGGCACGACCAAAATTGGATAGCCTGTAGCATAGTTTGTAGAGAAGCCGGGGTTGGTCACTACTGTGGTTGACGGTGTGAATGTATAGCTACCCACGTTTAAGTAGCCACCAGTACTGCTATTAGCTGCAGTTAATGTTGGTGGTGTAATGGTGAGGGTGTAGTTACCTTGAGTTGCGCCTGGCTTGGTATCGGTTGCGATCCAAGTATTCGCTGATGAGCCAGCCGATATATTCAGAGTAATGATTGATGCTGATAGGGAGCAATCAGCGCCGATTGTGCAATAAGATGCAGACACGGATGCAGCGGCAGCAATATTAGAACTTGTTAAGGTGCCATACGCTCTTGAAGTATTGGCTACTGTAATGAGCAACTGGCCCTGAGCCATGATCGTAAAGCTGGCTGTCGCTGGAACAATGGTGTAATTTGCAGCTGTTGCACTTGGAGTCAGAGTGTAAGTGGCACCTGCCACTTCACCCGCTGCACGGGTGACGCCTGCATTACTTAGAACGCTCGATGTATCAGCACCTTTGAGGCCAGATAAGGTATATGTGAAGCTTGGATCAGATTGACCTACAAACTTAGCTGAGGCGTTTACAGTCATCGTCAAGGTAGCTGGAGTGATTGTGCCAGTAGCACTTACAGAAGTTGGCAATGCATAGTTGGATAAATTTGTGCTACCGGTAGCAATATAGTTACTAGGGCTTAATGAAGCAGTAACTGTTGTTGCATTGGCAACGTTTGCACTGTTATAGGTGGCATTAACCTGATTAATATAAGCACCCTGCCCGCTCACGAATCCAGCGAGAGTGTAGCTACCAGCGTTACTACTGGTTCCAGCCGTTAAGCTTGCGGCATTGCTACCGTCATATTCTTTGGTTTGGCTAGCAATAGAAACCGTAATTGGTGCAGGCGTAATATTGGCAGTAAATCCTGTTGGCTGAGTGAGCGTATAGTTGCCAGCAGCATTGTTAGTAAGCGAGTTAGCAACCGTTACGGCGAGACCTGTACCCGCATTAGACTGACTAAAGCTTGCGGCTTGATTTAATCCAACCGTGTCTCCAGAAATTACCCCTACTAAGCTACCGCCAGAGATGGCGGCTGTAGTTGTGCCGTCATAGACCTTATTAGCAATCACAGTTCCGGCCACTGTCAGTGCCTTAGGCGTGATATTTGCGGTAATGCCGCTAGGTTGGGTCAATGTGTAATTGCCAGCAGCAGAACCACTGATGCTGTCATTCATAACGATGGCAATGGCGTTACCAGCATTGGCAGAGGTGAATGTAGCCGACTTCGTGAAAGTCACATTAGCTGCATCAGATGCTACTAGACCAACCAAAGTGCCGGCTGTTACTGTAGCTGACGTTGTACCGTCATAGACCTTATCGGAAACCGTCGTACCGGTAACAGTCAATCCTTTTGGTGTGATGTTGGCACTTAATCCGCTTGGCTGAACAATGGTGTAGTTGGAAGCAGCAGTACCTGTAATGCTATCAATTACAGTCACGGGAATACTATTACCAACACTGGCGCTTGAGAAATTAGCACTCTGAGTTAATGTCACGTTTGCAGCATCAGCACTGACTAAGCCAACTAAGGTACCGGTAGTAGCGACTGCCGCAGTTGTTCCATCATAGACTTTATTGCTAACAGTAATGCCACTCACTGTTAATGACTTAGGCGTGATGTTAGCGCTTAGGCCAGTTGGCTGAATAATGGAGTAATTGCTAGCCGATGTACCGCTCAGAGTATTTGCTGCTGTCACGGTAATGCTGTTACCGACAGCACTTTGAGCAAAGCTACCCGCCTGAGCAAGACTAACAACATCTGAACCAAGTACTCCAACTAAAGCGCCGCCAGTAATCGTTGCGGTGGTCGTGCCATCGTAGACCTTATTGGCAACTACTGAACCGCTACCTACGGTCAAGGCTTTTGCAGTAATGGTGGCAACGTTCTTGGTATTGCCTGTCGTCGCGTTATAGGCAGAATTAATACTGTAGTTGCTAAGTGATGCAGTACCACCGCTACTCACAATCGAAGTAACATAGTTACTGCCGTTATTGGCTACGTTTGCATTGTTAACTGTAGCACTAGATAGGCCTGTAATAGTTTGTCCTGCTACTAAGCCCGTTACTGTAAATGCACTTGGGGTAACAGTAGTGGTGCCGTTGTATTCAGCGGTTATGGTAATTCCCAGTGGGGCTGGAGTGACGATAGCCGTAATACCGCTTGGCTGAACTAAGATGTAGTTTGCAGCAGATGCGCCGGTGATGGTGTTGTTAATAATCACCGAGGCTGTATTGCTGACATTGGCGCTAGTAAGTACGGCCGACTGTACTAAATTGACCGTATCACCTGAAGTCACTCCAACTAGAGTTCCGCCTGTAATGGTGATCGCGGTAGTGCCGTCATATACCTTGGTTACTGCAACCGTACCGGTAACAGTCAATACTTTTTGACTTGCAGCTACTAGAGTTGCAATATTTTGGCCAATACCGGATGTGGCGCTATAGCTGGGTGCAAAGGCATAGTTTGTTGCTAGCGCTGTTCCACCAGAAATCACAATACTGGTCACGAAGTTGCTGCCATTACTGCCAATGCTAGAGCTATTAACAGTAACGCTGCTCAATCCAGTAATGGTCTGACCGCCGATTAAGCCATTAATCGTATAAGAAATCGGAGTGATGTTATTAGTGCCATTGGCAACACCCACTACTGATATTCCTAACATTGCCGGAGTGATATTGGCTGTAATACCCGTTGGCTGTATTAAGCGATAGTTACTTGCTGCCACACCCGTAATGGAGTCATTCACAATAATGATGATGCCGTTACTGACGTTTGGTGATGAGAAGCTACCAGCCTGGATCAGGGTCACTCTATTAGCATCACCAGCAACCAAGCCAATCAGAGCACCGCCAGTAAGCGTTGCATTCGTTGTGCCGTCATAGGTTTTATGAGCAACCGTGCCATCACTAACAGTTAAAGTCTTAGGTGTGATTGCTGCGGTCACACCTGTAGGCTGAACCAAGGTGTAGTTACCACTGGATGCCCCTGAAATACTATCGTTTACCAAGACAGTCACTGCTGTACCAACGTTAGCGCTATTAAATGTACCAGCCTGTTTGAGACTTACTACATCACCACCCACCACTCCAACCAAGGATCCGCCCCAAACATTGACACTAGTTGTGCCGTCATACACCTTAGAATCCGCAAGCGTGCCGGTTACAGTCAATGTTTTAGTAGACAGTGTGACGGTATTTAAACCCGTACCTGCGGTTGCACTAGTAACAGTGTTAAATGCGTAATTGCTTGCTAGTGCTGTCCCACTGCCAATCACAATCGAACGTACAAAGTTGCTGCTATTGGCAGCGACATTAATATTGGCCACAGTGGCACCTGAAATAGCACTAATAGTTTCGCCATTAACTAAGCCAGTCAGAGTGAATGATGTTGGCGTAACCGTAGTTGAGCCACTATATACAGCAGCCAGCGTGATGCCCAAAGGTGCTGGAGTGATATTGGCAATCACTCCAGTAGGCTGAGTTAAGGCATAGTTTGCGCTTGCACTACCACTAATACTATTTGTAAGAGTGACTCCGATACCAGCGCCTGCATTTGCAGTGGTAAAGCTACCAGCTTTTATTAAAGCTACGTTCGCTATATCAGAACTCAAAACACCAACCAAAGTACCGCCCGTTACAGTGGCAGTAGTTGTACCATCATAGACCTTGTTTGCAACTGTAGTACCAGTAACAGTCAATGTTTTGGGCGTGATATTAGCAGTCACATTGGCTGGCTGGGTCAAGATATAGTTTGATGCTGCTGGACCATTTAAGCTATTGCTAATTGTGACACTGATGGCATTAGCTACATTGCTTTGTGCAAAACTACCTGACTGAATTAAGTTTACGTTTGCAAGGTCAGCAGTAACAACACCTACCAAAGTTCCACCCGCAATAGTTGCTGCAGTAGTGCCGTCATAGACTTTATTAGCAGCAACTGTAGTACCACCTACCATGAGCACCTTTTGGGAGATATTGGCAGTAATCCCTGTAGGCTGAGTTAAGGTGTAATTACCACTAGCAGATCCTGAAATACTGGCCACCATCACCAAGGCTACATTATTAGCCGCATTCGGTGAAACAAATGTAGCAGTTTGAGCAAGGGTGACATTAGCCAGATCCCCTGTTGCCACCCCAACTAAGGATCCGCCACTCACATTAGCGCTCTTCGTGCCATCATAGGTTTTAGCAGCGATGGTGATGCCGGTCACTGTCAAGGCTTTTGGTGTCAGCGTGACAGTATTTTGAGTATTACTACTAACCGTGTTGTAAGCAGGAGTGATAACGTAGTTACCAATCGATGCAGTACCTCCGCCAAGAGTAATTGCCGTGACATAGTTACTGTTGTTGGCCGATACATTGATTGCATTGATCGTTGCAGAACTAATACTGCTAATTGTTTGGCTATTGACTAAGCCAGTGACAGTAAAGGCTGTTGGAGTAACTGTCGTAGTGCCACTATAAATAGCATTAATAGTTACACCTAATGGTGCTGGAGTAATAGAGACCCTATTGGTTGCAGCGCTTTGTGATGTATTAACTGGTAAGCCATTAGTTAAGGTGCTATTGAATGTGCCATTTATTAAGTAATTGAGTGAAGAGAATGTATTGACACCGGTTGCAGTACCAGCAATCGCGGTAACGTAGGCGCTTGCAGCATTAGCATTTGCAGAACTCACTGTGACGTTGGTAATCGTATCCCATGCTGCCAAACCTGTTGTGACGATAGTTGCATTTTGATTTGAATACGAAGTTGTGCCGTTATACACGCCGCTAACGGTAATACCTAATACTGTTGGTGTAATCGTATAAGTCCGCCCTGCTGGCACTACCGTGACTGCTGAACCATCGGTTGCTGATACGCTAGCTGCAGTGAGGGCTGTGTTAGTCTGCACTGCATTGGCATTAGCACCGTTTGAGGCTGTAGTACCCCCTACTGTTGGGCTAAACATCAGCACTGATTTAACGTATACCGGTGTAGTCGTGGTGACACCAAAGCTTGCAGTGATTGAACCTGTATAGCTCACTGTCGAGTTAGCCTGCAACCAAGCATTGGCTGAGGCTGAGTTATAGCCTGTGCCATAGGCTGCAGAATAGTTGGAATTGAGGGTGACAGAAATAGCCAGAGTATTAGTGAGTCTCTGACGATAGTTAATGAAGTTGCCGCTGACATAGCCAGAGGCCTTCACCAGTGCGCCGCCAAGAATGCCATAGGAGATATTTTTGGTAGCATCAGCATTTGCAGTGGTAATGCCGATGGCATTGGCAATTGTGCAACCAGTGGTACAGGCTGCATTCTCAGGAGCCGCCATGGAGATGCCCACTACCCCACCAGTATTGGTAATGGTGCCAACGGCTGTAACGTTACCGCCCGTAGTTGTACCCGCAGCTATACCATCACCACCCGTAATTCGAATACCATCAACACCAGAGTTCGTTACACCGGCAAGGCTGACGTTACCAACAGAATCAACGATGACGCCACCTACTGTTCCTGAATTCTGAATAAGCGCAGCAGTAGTGATATTTCCACTAGTACCTAGACCGGTTAAGTAGACACCAGCAGCGCCGGTAATGGTTGCAGATGCTACAGTATTAATTGCCTGGCCACTTACCGCAGTTGAGTGGCCGTTAAATGTAATTACACCGTATGTCGCGTTGGTTGCACTCATCACTGCCGCAGCATTGCTAGCGTAAATTCCAAAATTAGCGGTTGAGCTTCCAGTGATAGTAATTGCGCCGCTAGTAGTTCTAATTACTGCGGAGTAATTCACGCCAGAAGAATTACTTGAGACGCCGTTGATCACGATATTGCCAGTAGCATAAATTGCGTTGTTAATACCGATACCAACGTTTGAAGCTGTTGCTAAGGTAGATAAATTATTAGTAGTGGGGTTAATAAAGCCGCTTACTGGAGTGCAACCCGTACCAGTGCAACCGAAGGTGTTATCGAGCAACACATAGCCTGGCAAGGACAAACTTGAGGTGCCAATTACATCGGGGTCAATGACAGACCCTGCTGATTTAGCGATGTAATTAATAATAGAGTTTGCGCCTGAAGTGAAGGTAAGCGCTCCACCAGTAATATTAGAAGCCCTAGTGCCCCTCGTGGTGTCATAAATCACATTGGCTATTGGCACACCCGTATTCGCCACCAGAGCAATCGCACCAGTTTGGTTGATGATGTTATTTGAGGTAAAGGTGATATTGCTACCAGCCGCATTGTCTGTAATGGCGCCGGTTTGGGTAATACCAGTGGTGCCCCCTCCTGCGACGTTATTCGCTGTTACCGTGAGGTTGCTACCGCCGGCATTAATCGTTACTGCACCGAGTGAGACGATAGTTGATGCTGCGCCGCCGTTACCAGTGATCGTGACGTTGTTAGCTGTAATGAGGCCAGTTACTGTTACGACTGTTGCGGTTGCGGCTGCAGTTGTTTGCGTGCCTGTGATCGTCACTACTCCACCGGTGATGGCGCCAGTGTCGTTGATAGCTGAACCTGTGGTGACAGTTGCATTGATCGTTACCGCTTGGCCAGTAGCGGTAATAGCGCCTGAGCTGGTATACCCAGTGCCTGTCTGACCATTCACAGTAATAGTAACGCCACCAGCACTAGAGGCGATGGTATTGGCGCCTTGCACAAAACCTATGCCCGTACCATTGGCTACTGCATTAATCGTCACACCAGTAGTACCCGCTAAAGTACCAGCAGATAATGCGCCGCCTAAAGTAATCGCATTACCGTTCACTGCAGCATTAGCTGGTGTTGTAGCCGTTGCGCAGCCTAGGCAGGTGTTATCTAACAGGATGTAACCAGGGACGGTAATGGCTGGTGGCGAGATCGTGCCGCCATTGGTCTTGATGATGTAATTAATGGCTGAGGTAGATCCAGCGGTAATCGTTAAGGCAGCGCTACTAATAGTCGAAGTCTTATTACCAGTAGTAGTGTCATAAATAATATTGGATGCCGTACCGCTGGTGTTTGCTGCTAAGCTGATTGCACCGTTCTGGCTAATATTGTTATTATAGATAAAGCTGATGTTTGAGCCACTCACTCCAGTAATTGCGCCAGACTGATAGATACCACCTGCAGTACCTGGGGTAGCGATCACATTACCGGTAACCGTGATGCTGCCACCTGTGGCGCCAGTATTAATGGTCAGAGCAGCGATTTGCACAGCATAAGCAGGCGCGCCAGATGAGGTGCCGGTGATCGTGATGTTATTGGCAGTGATTAAAGTGGTGCCGTATACGCCATAACCAGTAGTAGTTCCCCCCGTTAAGGTAATGTTGCTACCCGTTGATGTCATTACTGCAGAGTAACCAATGCCTTGGGAGCCGCTAGAGACGCCGTTTTCAGTAATGGCACCAGTGGCATAGATCGCGTTATTGATTGTCAAACCAATAGACGCTGTTGCTAATGAGGCTAGATTATTCGTAGTGGTATTAATAAAGCCGCTAGCTGGTGTGCAGCCTGTGCCAGTGCAACCGAAGGTGTTATCGATCAATACATAACCAGGTAATGCTAGGGTTGAACTGCCGATCGCACCTGGATTAATAGCTGAGCCAGCAGACTTCACAATGTAGTTAATACCTGAAGCATTAGTGCCAGCAGCAATTGTTAAGGTGCCAGTGGTGATATTAGAAGCTTTAGTACCGGAGGTCGTATCGTAGGTGATGTTTGCTGCAGTGCCACCCGTATTCGCCACCAGAGCAATCGCACCAGTTTGGTTGATGATGTTATTTGAGGTAAAGGTGATATTGCTACCAGCCGCATTGTCTGTAATGGCGCCGGTTTGGGTAATACCAGTGGTGCCCCCTCCTGCGACGTTATTCGCTGTTACCGTGAGGTTGCTACCGCCGGCATTAATCGTTACTGCACCGAGTGAGACGATAGTTGATGCTGCGCCGCCGTTACCAGTGATCGTGACGTTGTTAGCTGTAATGAGGCCAGTTACTGTTACGACTGTTGCGGTTGCGGCTGCAGTTGTTTGCGTGCCTGTGATCGTCACTACTCCACCGGTGATGGCGCCAGTGTCGTTGATAGCTGAACCTGTGGTGACAGTTGCATTGATCGTTACCGCTTGGCCAGTAGCGGTAATAGCGCCTGAGCTGGTATACCCAGTGCCTGTCTGACCATTCACAGTAATAGTAACGCCACCAGCACTAGAGGCGATGGTATTGGCGCCTTGCACAAAACCTATGCCCGTACCATTGGCTACTGCATTAATCGTCACACCAGTAGTACCCGCTAAAGTACCAGCAGATAATGCGCCGCCTAAAGTAATCGCATTACCGTTCACTGCAGCATTAGCTGGTGTTGTAGCCGTTGCGCAGCCTAGGCAGGTGTTATCTAACAGGATGTAACCAGGGACGGTAATGGCTGGTGGCGAGATCGTGCCGCCATTGGTCTTGATGATGTAATTAATGGCTGAGGTAGATCCAGCGGTAATCGTTAAGGCAGCGCTACTAATAGTCGAAGTCTTATTACCAGTAGTAGTGTCATAAATAATATTGGATGCCGTACCGCTGGTGTTTGCTGCTAAGCTGATTGCACCGTTCTGGCTAATATTGTTATTAGAGATAAAGCTGATGTTTGAGCCACTCACTCCAGTAATTGCGCCAGACTGATAGATACCACCTGCAGTACCTGGGGTAGCGATCACATTACCGGTAACCGTGATGCTGCCACCTGTGGCGCCAGTATTAATGGTCAGAGCAGCGATTTGCACAGCATAAGCAGGCGCGCCAGATGAGGTGCCGGTGATCGTGATGTTATTGGCAGTGATTAAAGTGGTGCCGTATACGCCATAACCAGTAGTAGTTCCCCCCGTTAAGGTAATGTTGCTACCCGTTGATGTCATTACTGCAGAGTAACCAATGCCTTGGGAGCCGCTAGAGACGCCGTTTTCAGTAATGGCACCAGTGGCATAGATCGCGTTATTGATTGTCAAACCAATAGACGCTGTTGCTAATGAGGCTAGATTATTCGTAGTGGTATTAATAAAGCCGCTAGCTGGTGTGCAGCCTGTGCCAGTGCAACCGAAGGTGTTATCGATCAATACATAACCAGGTAATGCTAGGGTTGAACTGCCGATCGCACCTGGATTAATAGCTGAGCCAGCAGACTTCACAATGTAGTTAATACCTGAAGCATTAGTGCCAGCAGCAATTGTTAAGGTGCCAGTGGTGATATTAGAAGCTTTAGTACCGGAGGTCGTATCGTAGGTGATGTTTGCTGCAGTGCCACCCGTATTCGCCACCAGAGCAATCGCACCAGTTTGGTTGATGATGCCGTTACTAATAAATTTGATATTAGAACCGACTGCGTTGTCAGTGATAGCTCCTGCCTGGTAGATGCCGGTATCTGTATTGGTATTTACAGTCCCAGTAACGTTTAGATTCGTGCCGCCAGCCACGATCGTCATCGTATTGAGATAAACGGCATAAGTACCACCGACTTCTGAACCAATCACGTCAATTGACTTGGCGGTAATAGAATTATTGGGACCTAGCTCAACACCATTACCTGTCGTTGTTGAAATACCAGTGATATTCACTGCCCCACTATTGGCAGTAATTGGAGTAACGACCCATCCACCACCATTGAAGTTACTTACTGCTAAACCTGTTGTCGTAGTTCCTGATAGATTAATGTTGGCTGATGTAGAAGTTAAACCTGACTGCAATAAGATTGCACCGCCACCCGAACCACTACCGCCCGCATTAACCGCAGTAATTGTGATTGAATTCAGAGCAAAAATATTGCCAGTGATATTAATGCCGTTGCTAGTTGTCACTAGTGCTGCCCAACCAGAGAGCGCGCTATTTATATATCCACTAACCGGTGTACAGCCATACCCAGCACACCCATAAGTGTTATCAAATAAGACATATCCAGGTAAAGGTACGCCACTAGTACCAATAGGAGATGTTGTTAAAGCTGCACCAGCTGAAATTTCAATATAGTTAATTGCTGATGTTGAGCCAGCAGTAAGATTTAATGTGCCAGTAGCGGATATTATTGAAGTCTTGTTGCCCGATGTCACATCATAGGTAATATTGGCAGCTGTGCCGCTAGTATTTGCAGGCAAGCTAATCGCACCGTTTTGATTGATATTGTTATTAGAAATAAAGCTGACGCTTGAGCCGTTCGCACCGGTAATAGCCCCAGCCTGATAAATGCCGCCAGCCGCCCCAGGAGTGCCAATTACATTACCGGTAACCGTGATGCTGCCATTAGTAGCACCACTATTAATGGTTAATGCCCCTAGATATACATTCCAGGCAGCCGCTACAGAGGAGGTACCGGTAATCGTGATGCTATTAGCTGTAATAGATGCGGAGCCAGCATACACGCCATAATTATTTGTAGTTCCACCATTGAGAATGACTGCGCCATCCGTAGACGTAAGAGCCACAGAGTAACCAACCCCTTGATTATTATTACTTACGCCATTCGCCGTAATTGAATTTATGGCATAGATTAAGTTGTTGATAGTGATGCCAACTGAGCTAGTCGCTAAGGCAGCTAAATTATTGGTGGTTGTATTAATAAAGCCGGTAATTTGGGTGCAACTTGCACCGGAACATCCATATGTGTTGTCTAGCAATATATAGCCAGGCAATGGAACGGTGCTACTTCCGATAGTATTCGGATTAATCGGTGAACCTGATGATTTGGCAATGTAATTGATTGCGGATAAATTAGTACCTGTAGCGATACTCAATGCACCCATCGTGATCGTAGAGCTCTTATCACCACTTGTGGTGTTATACGTAATAGAAGCTGCAGTACCACCCGTATTCGCTACCAGACTGATTGCGCCATTTTGGCTGATGATACCGTTGGTAATAAAGCTGATGTTTGAGCCTACTGCATTATCAGTAATGGCGCCGCTTTGATAAATACCGGTATGCGTAGTCGCTCCTACAGTACCAGTGACATTCAGGTTCGTACCACCTGCTACGATTGTTAAGGTATTGAGATATACAGCATAAGTGCCACCAACTTCGGAGCCAATAACGGTAATCGATTTAGCACTAATGGAGTTATTGGGGCCAAGGTAAACACCATCACCAGTAGTAGTGGATGTTCCAGTAATGTTAACTGCCCCACTATTAGCAACGATTGGACTAACACCCCAGACGCTGGTTAGGTTAGAGACACCTCTACCAGTCGTGGTAGTGCCGGTAATATTAATATTACCCGTCGTTGCTGTTAGACCAGCCATCACCATGACAGCACCATTACTACCTGCATTAATGCCGTTGATCGTAATTGCTGTGCCACTCAGAGCGGTATTGATCGTAATACCATTGCTAGTAGTAACTAATGTTGCCCAGCTTGTTAGGTTCTTATTGAGATAACCCGTTACTGGCGTGCAACCTGAGCCTGAGCAGCCAAAGGTGTTATCTAAGGTAATCGTTCCTGGAACACTCACTGCACCACCAACTGTAATCGCACCTCCAGAAGCGAGCAGCGCGTAATTAATACCCGAAGTAGAGCCTGCGGTAATATTTAACGGTGCGGTACTAATGGTGGTGAGCTTATTACCAGTCGTCACGTCATAGATCACATTCGATGCACTACCGCTCGTATTGGCCGCTAAAGTGATCGTGCCATTTTGATCAATGCGATTATTGGAGATAAAGCTAATGTTTGAGCCATTAGCACCGGTAATGGCGCCTGACTGAGTGATGCCATTCGCAGCACCCGGAGTGCCAATCACATTGCCGGTAACCGTGATGCTGCCACCCGTTGCAGCGCTGTTGATTGTTAAAGCAGCAAGCTGAACATCCCACCCTGCAGTAGCAACAGTTGAGGTGCCCGTCACCGAGATGCTGTTGGCGGTAATGAGGGATGATGGGTTATAGACACCATAGTTATTCGTTGTTGCGCCATTGAGTGTGACCGCCCCACCGGTAGATGTCATGACTGCCGAGATACCAATACCTTGGTTAGCGTTAGCAGCGCCACTCACGGTAATAGCACCCGTGGCATAAATAGCATTGTTCAGAGTTACACCAACTGAGCCTGTTGCTAAGGTAGCTAAATTATTGGTGGTTGTATTAATAAAGCCGGTAACTGGAGTGCAGCCTGTGCCGGTGCAACCAAAGGTATTGTCAATCGAGACATAACCAGGAAGCGCAACAGAGGTACTTGCAATAGTGCCTGGATTAATCGCAGAACCAAGTGATTTAGCAATATAGTTAATCGCCGCAGTTGATCCTGAGCCGATGGTCAGAGCACCGGTAGTGATATTGGAGTTCTTGTTGCCTGAGGTGGTGTCGAAGGTGATGGCTGTAGCAGTGCTACCCGTATTCGCTACCAGACTGATTGCGCCATTTTGGCTGATGATACCGTTGGTAATAAAGCTGATGTTTGAGCCTACTGCATTATCAGTAATGGCGCCGCTTTGATAAATACCGGTATGCGTAGTCGCTCCTACAGTACCAGTGACATTCAGGTTCGTACCACCTGCTACGATTGTTAAGGTATTGAGATATACAGCATAAGTGCCACCAACTTCGGAGCCAATAACGGTAATCGATTTAGCACTAATGGAGTTATTGGGGCCAAGGTAAACACCATCACCAGTAGTAGTGGATGTTCCAGTAATGTTAACTGCCCCACTATTAGCAACGATTGGACTAACACCCCAGACGCTGGTTAGGTTAGAGACACCTCTACCAGTCGTGGTAGTGCCGGTAATATTAATATTACCCGTCGTTGCTGTTAGACCAGCCATCACCATGACAGCACCATTACTACCTGCATTAATGCCGTTGATCGTAATTGCTGTGCCACTCAGAGCGGTATTGATCGTAATACCATTGCTAGTAGTAACTAATGTTGCCCAGCTTGTTAGGTTCTTATTGAGATAACCCGTTACTGGCGTGCAACCTGAGCCTGAGCAGCCAAAGGTGTTATCTAAGGTAATCGTTCCTGGAACACTCACTGCACCACCAACTGTAATCGCACCTCCAGAAGCGAGCAGCGCGTAATTAATACCCGAAGTAGAGCCTGCGGTAATATTTAACGGTGCGGTACTAATGGTGGTGAGCTTATTACCAGTCGTCACGTCATAGATCACATTCGATGCACTACCGCTCGTATTGGCCGCTAAAGTGATCGTGCCATTTTGATCAATGCGATTATTGGAGATAAAGCTAATGTTTGAGCCATTAGCACCGGTAATGGCGCCTGACTGAGTGATGCCATTCGCAGCACCCGGAGTGCCAATCACATTGCCGGTAACCGTGATGCTGCCACCCGTTGCAGCGCTGTTGATTGTTAAAGCAGCAAGCTGAACATCCCACCCTGCAGTAGCAACAGTTGAGGTGCCCGTCACCGAGATGCTGTTGGCGGTAATGAGGGATGATGGGTTATAGACACCATAGTTATTCGTTGTTGCGCCATTGAGTGTGACCGCCCCACCGGTAGATGTCATGACTGCCGAGATACCAATACCTTGGTTAGCGTTAGCAGCGCCACTCACGGTAATAGCACCCGTGGCATAAATAGCATTGTTCAGAGTTACACCAACTGAGCCTGTTGCTAAGGTAGCTAAATTATTGGTGGTTGTATTAATAAAGCCGGTAACTGGAGTGCAGCCTGTGCCGGTGCAACCAAAGGTATTGTCAATCGAGACATAACCAGGAAGCGCAACAGAGGTACTTGCAATAGTGCCTGGATTAATCGCAGAACCAAGTGATTTAGCAATATAGTTAATCGCCGCAGTTGATCCTGAGCCGATGGTCAGAGCACCGGTAGTGATATTGGAGTTCTTGTTGCCTGAGGTGGTGTCGAAGGTGATGGCTGTAGCAGTGCTACTTCTATTTGCGGCTAAGGTAATGGCGCCAGTTTGATTAATAACGCCATTACTTATGAACGTAATGTTAGTCCCATTAGCTCCAGTGATAGCGCCTGTATCAGCAATCGCTGCCACTCCTGGATTGGCAGTATTGGTTGCAATAAGCGTAATTGGTGCACCTGTTCCTGTCACTGTCATGGCGCCACTCATGCTGATAGTGGCATTACCATTGCCTGGGGCAGAAGTACCAGTAATAAAGATTCCAGTTGCCGCAGAAATACTAGCGTTATCCCAAAATGCAAAATTACCAGTAGTGTTTGAACCGGTAATGGTTACCGATCCAGCTGTGGCAGTGAGAACACCATTGAGATTAACTGCAGCGTTACCAGCAAGTTGAGAGCCATTCATGATGATATTGCCGGTGCTGGCTGTAAAAGTAGCGGCTGAGCTTTGCGCCCAAATACCGCTACCGGTATTAGTAATACCCAATACGTCTATATTGCCTGTAGTCGCTGTGATTGCTACCGTAGAGTAAACACCATGATTACCGCTATAGGTAACACCATCCAGAATAACGCCAGAACCACCGGTTAAAGCTCCGCTCACAGTGATACCGTTTGCTGCTGTAGTGGCTAATGTAGAAAAGTTAGCAGTGGTAATGTAGTTATCTACTGCAAATAAAGGGATGCATGGAGCCGATGCGCAACCGTAGGTATTATTAATTCTGATAGTGCCGTTAACACTAACTCCATTAGCTGTTAGGGCAGCGCCAGCGGAAAAGATTGAATAATTTACTGCAGATGTGCTGCCAGAAGCCAAAGTAAATGCTCCTGCTGTAATAGCCGAAGATTTATTACCAGTACGGCCGTCATACAGGATGGTAGAAGTGGATCCGCTGATATTCGCTACTAACGTAATAGCGCCAGTTTGGTTGATGACATTGTTAGAGATAAAGCTGATGTTACTTCCAGATACATTGTTTGTTATAGCTCCAGTACTATTAATTCCAGTTAACGAACCCGCGACGCTACCATTACCTTGAATATATAAATTGCCATTACCGCTAATGGTAAAGGTACTGCTACCAAGTCCAATAATTGGCACTGTTGCTGTTGTTGAATACGTGCTAGCTGAAATGGTGATGCCGCCAGAGCTTGAGCTAAGTGCAAAACCTCCAGAGGAAAAACCATAATAGTTATTGGATATACCGTTGATGTATATACCAGTTGTACTGGCTAAGGATCCAGCAGTCAGAGCCCCACTAGCGGCAATACCAGAGACAGAAACTACTGGCGTTAACGTACTAGCATTAGCGGTAGTAATAAAACCTGAAGACGGAGTTCCACCAACACCGCCAGTACCACCGAAGGTATTAATCAAACTGATATATCCAGGAACTGATACCCCCCCAACAGCAATAGTGGATCCAGCTGATTTTGCAATATAGTTAATTGCAGCTGTAGATGTGCCCGAGGTTGAGAGAGCGCCACTGGTTATAGAGCTGTTGAGATTACCGGTTGTAGTGCTATAGGTAATGGCACTCGCTGTTCCAGATGTATTGGCAGCTAAGTTGATTGCGCCAGTTTGATTAATGATGTTATTTGATGAAAAGGTGATGTTGCCGCCATTAGCATTTTGTGTGATGGCGCCAGTTGAACTAATGCCAGTATTACCGCCAGCAGCTATGTTATTTCCAGTTATGGTGATATTTCCGGCTGCGTTTGTAATGGTTGATGCACCGAGGTTAACAACAGTAGCTGCTGTTCCAGATGTGCCGGAAATCGTAACGCCTGTAGCTGCTGAAATCGCAGCGGAAGTAGTAATAGCAATGACCGAACCAGTAGTCGTAGCAGTCAAATTGACTGAACCAGCATAAGATGTCACAGGTGAGGTGATATCTATCACACCCTTGTTGGCGGTAATAGAGGTGGATGTATTGTTTACCGTGATATTAATATTGCCTACAGCAGCTATAGGGAATGCAGTTGAATAGCTGTTAAATACAAAACCCCACTGTGCAGCTCCGCTAGGGTTTGAATTAATATCAATGGAGCCGCCGATATACCAAGCTCCAAAGATCCCAAAAATAGGGGCAAGATTTGATGATGTGGTGACTGCCACATTTCCACCGGTTGTGGCTGCTGTTACAGCAGTTGTACCTGTGCTCGTGGTATTGAAGACGCTACCAGGCGCGACAAGAGCAACAGTGCCATTGACAATAGCGCCTCTAGTAATCACTCCAGCTGATGATATTGAGCCGCCAGTTCCATCCAGCGCTATAAAGCCACCTTTTGTAGTGATGTTGCTAGAAATACTAATATTTGAACCGGCTACTGTGGTTGTCGTATTTGAGGCGAAGAAAGATTGGGCTACGACATTGATCTTTCCGGTACTAGTGGAATTAATTGCGCCATTAACAATAACTTGGCCACTGGATAAATAATTTAGGGTTAGATTACCGGCACCGGTATTGGTAGTAGTGCCTGTTAAGGTAATCGATTGCGCTGTACCAGTTCTAGTGTCGTAAGTAAGACTAACGTTAACCCCTGAAGCTGGAGCAAATGTTAAGTTAGTTGTTTGAGTAATGGTGCCATCAGCAATGATTTGAACACTCGTTCCAGCATTAATCGCCGTTTGAATTTGTGTGGCACTAACGTTTGTTTGATTGGTAAATGTAAGCGGATTAGTTCCGGTTGATGTTCCTGCGGTGGTGCTTATAGTGACGTTAGTCGGGTCTAGTAGCCACATTCCTCCCCTACCCGCATTAATGCTCGCCATCATGCTGAGAGTTTGGCCAGAGGTTTCGATGAAACCCCCATTTTGATTGCTTAGATTTTGATCTAGCTGAGCTACATTAATGCTTGAATACTGATCTAGGCTTGTAGATAAAGCAAAAGGCAAAGTGCCGTTGCTTGCATCATTGCCTATGAGTATTTGTCCACCCTGGTTATAGCCAGTTGCTTCGATTGCGCTACTGGTAATAGTGACATTTTTAGTTGCGGATAAACCAATGCTTCCGCCACGGCCTGTTGAACCGTTCGTTTGAATAGTGCTAGTTTGAATATTGAGATCACCGTTATTGGCGATGAGCGTGATGGCGCCACCATCTGTTGTGCCATTTGCTGCAATGTTGCCTGCTACTGTAATTTGATCACCTGAAAATGCAATTGCCCCACCCGGCCCATTATTGCCATTGGCTTGCACCACACTACCCGCTTGGGTATTGATTATTGGAGCAGATGCATAGATTGATCCGCCCGTTGTGCCATTTGCCTTTACCTGGGCCGTCGCCTGCAAGTCCAGCAAGTTGCTGCCGGTGAGGTAAATCACATTACTGTTTGTTTGAGTAGCTGCTGTAGCTTGCAACGCGCTTTCATCATTGGCTGCTGTGCTTGAGTAAACCTGATTCAGATGTTGATCAGCATTTTGCGCAATGAGATATGCTGGTAATTCTTCTGGGCGCTTGGCTGTGCCGTTGACCGTAATGGTAGTAGCGCTATTGGCTGGCAAGCTGGTGCTAAGGTTAAGACCACCCGACACATAAATTGCTTGGGCTAACAACTCTATGGCATTACCCAAAGAGCCTGCATTACCAGCTAGGTTATAGAGACTGGTGTTGATGTTGCCAGCAGCATAGATGCTCTGCGCCTGAACCGTGACTTTACTTGCTGTGATGCTGCTACCTACGTTAAGGTACGCAATGGAGGAGCTGATGATTACATCTAAGTTCTGACCACTGATATTGGCATTAAGGTTAAAGATGCCGCTTGAAGATAGGGTCAAGGTTGTGTAGTTATTGCCAGCTTTGAGAATATCCGCCCCACTAGCAATCGTCAGACTGCCTGTACCGTTTTGAGTACAGCTACCAATCGGGCAAGCGGTGGTGTTGGCCGTTACAGCAATGCTCACATTGCTATTGGACAGTACTGCTGAGATGAGGCTTGCCGTTGCCTGACCAATGGTCAGATCAATCGGATCTAAGAGCCAAGTACCGGCTTTACCATTGGCGGCTGTTGTAACGATCTGGGTTTGGGGAGCTAGCGCCACAGTTCCTTTAGAACTGGTTTCAATAAAGCCGCCATTACCAGACAAGGCGCCCCCCAGGGATTTGAGGATGCCCGCTACTGTGGTTCTCACTTCAGACCAGATCGCAATAGAGCCACCATTGCCAGACTGGGTGGCAGAGGTATCGATTAGAGCGCCCTGCTCAATCGTGACGGTTCTAGCCAGTTGTTTGTTGTTAGATGCTGCATCAGCATTGGCTTTTGCTACTTGGGCAGCTTGCGTAGGATTGCTTGCTTGTGTATTAACTTGGGTGCCACCTGAGACTTGGGTATTGGCTAGGCCAATGTTCACTTGTCCACCACCTGTTGCACCAGTAGCAGTGGTTTTGGAGTTTTGCGCAATGGTGATGTCATTGGCAACGATATTAATTTGACCACCCTGGCCTGTTTGGCTATTGGCACTTACTTTGCCAGCCTGAGTCACGGTATTGGCTACCAGTTCAATCACGCCGCCGTTGTTGATGGCTGAGCTGGCCGAGATTCTGCCGGTGTTCTTAATCACGCTGGCCATCAGTTGGTTAGCTGATCCTGCGGCAATCACTACTAAGCCGCCATTGACCTCAACCACCCGCTTGTTTTCGATCAGGCCGTTATAGGTAGCAACGTCTACTTTGACGCTAATGAGCGAATTTCCCTTAAAGTCCAATGTAATTTGCTCACCAGAAGCCATGGCCACTGTGCCCGAGCCTTTTTTGGCCAGTAAGAAGCCTTCATTTCGAACTTCGGGCGCTAGCAATGCAATGTAACCGCCCTCAACATTGGTCTTAATGTTGCCTTCGTTGATCACCGCACCAGCGCCATTACCTTTGAAGGTGGACTTACCTTCCATGAAGTCTTTATTGGAGATATTCATGGTTGTTGCTACAACACCAGCAGCGTCAACTTGTGATCCTTTTGCAAAAGTTACGCCATTGGGATTAACAAAAATGACTTGGCCATTGGCTTTGACTGCACCTTCAATAACAGAAGCACTTGGTCCTGTTATACGATTCAGTGTCACTGCATTGGCATTGGGTTGATTAAAGTTTACGGTTGCATTTTTACCGACGTTAAAACTATCCCAATTAACTACTGCACGCTGTGAAGTTTGGTTCACATTTAAGGTTGCAGTTGTGGCAGTTTGTGATTGTGAAATTGTTGCGTTTCCAGCGACGACTTGACCACCGGTTGGGAGGGCTAATGCTGGCAAAACAGGAACCATGGGATTTGCAAATGCACTTGCAGAAACTAGCAGTGCACAGATGAAAAAAGTATGCGAAATACTGCTTGCAAAATTGACTTTTGCAAAACAATTTTTCAACGATATTTTCAGAGAAAGGAGCGACCTTTTCTGATGGGCTTTTTTCAATGCAAACTCAGGGTTATTTCCGGAAGCAGAATTTTCCCAAAGCCCTATATCCATTGATATTAGCCCTGGGGATAACGCTCTGAAAGCCTTGAATTTTGAGGCTCTTTTAAACCCCAAAAATTGTCAGGAATGAAAAAAATAGCGATATCTAAAAATTGGAGCAACTGAGGGGTGTTTTTAGCGCCTTAGGCGCAAGGTGTTTTTTGGTCAATTTTGCTAGTAGCTTTGACTCAAAAAATGAAGTGTTTACTGCTTAATGAATAGAGATATTTTCACTCATTTTCACTTCTGAATTTTGTTCTTCAGTTGCTACATTTTTGATCTGCAAAACTGCTTCTCCCCACCCTGCTTGTAGTCGTAATTGATCAAGCAAAACACACATCGTTTGAAGTGTATTAGGAGGTAATTTGAGGTTTAAATTTGCACCACCTGGAAGCGCAAAATCAATCGACAAATCGGGATCAATTTCACCTTCTTTTAGATCACTTAATTGCATCAATTTTTCACCGTTTTTGGTTAAAGCGCAGGTCACATCCATGACCAAAATTGGATCAAATCCAAGTGGAAAATGGAGACCAGATTCGTATGCTGGTAGCTCTGTATTTTGATTCTTTGCGAGCTCTAAAATTGCTTCTCTTTCAAATTGATTGATGGCTTTTGCAGCATCCGGTGAATGTGTTTGTTCCATCTTTTTTGCAAGCAAAAATGCAGTTGCTGCGAGAATAAAAAGTGTTGTTCTGCGAGTAAACCAGAGCCGATATTCATCTTGGTTTTGAGTATTGAACCGAAATAATATTCGGTCCTCATTCACTAAATATGTACCGTTAAATTGCTTGATGCCCATGATATTGACCTAGATAGAATTTTCTTTTGAAGGTGGTTTTTGGTTCAAATTGGGGGTGTTTTTTGGGGTAATTTGAGCTGGTGGAGGCGCATATTTTGGGGTCATTTTTTGCTCCTTCTGTTTACTGCTTGCAGCCTCTATCAAGAGCCGATCAATAGCAGGTTTTGCACCCGCGAGGCTAAAGCGACTAACAGCAAAAGCACCGGATTGCAGGGCTACGGCAAAACCAATACTGTCACCAATCTGGGTTGCCTTTAGTACTGCCTCAAATGGGCTGAGTATCTGAAAGAGAGTTCCGTTAATTGGGGTGCACTCCATCGTCAAAGCGGTGGAAACGCTGAGGCTATTCATCAATACAGAGTATTTTGCCCCTGGTGTGCAGTTAAAGCTTTGGCGCAAATAAAAAAGGCATTCCTCACCAGAGCAAAAAGACCCAAAGGAGGTGTTTGGGTCTCCAATGGTGTAGGCCTCGTTAGTCTTTCCACTAAGCTCAGTAGTCCAGTTTTGATAGACAATCTTCTCCCCTGCCCAGGCAGTATTGGCTGCAATCAGCAAAAAAGATAGAGCTAATGCATGAATCAACTTCATTGAATGATCTTCGCAGACTCACGCAGGCGTTTAATCGTTTCACCTAAATATTGCTGAATGAGCGCCTGTTTTAACTGGTTTTGGGATGCCTCAAATGTGGGAAGTTTGGAGGATTTAGCATCGTCTAAACGCACGATGGCCCAAGCATCAGAAAGTCGAATAGGTGACTTACTAAAGCTACCCTTATTTAGATTGGCAACAACATTAGCTACCGGTGGTGCCAATTGCTGAACGGATACCCACCCCAACACTCCGCCCTGAGATTTGGTTGAGGCATCTAGCGAAACCTCTTTAGCAGCCTTGGCAAAGGAATCTCCAGCCTGTAATCGTGCAATCACGGCAATGGCCTCAGACTCAGAGCCAAGCACGATCTGACTAATCTTATATTGGGTAGCAGAGTCCGTACCGTTACCCAAGAACTGCTTTTGCTTGTTGTACTCCTCACGTAACTGCTCATTAGTGATGGGATTCTTAGTGAAACGGTCTTCGATCAATGCCTGTAGGTATAGATTTTGTTTTAGTTGAGTGATTTGATCTTGCAGATCAATCTCTTTATCAAGGCCCTGCTTTACTATCTCTTGGGCAATCAGCTGGCGATTGATGAGCTCATTCTTAATAGCCTCCCTGAGCTGAGGGCTGTCTTTTTGCCCCTGCGCGAGTGCTGCTCTAAGGCTGATGTCAAATAAGCCTTTGCTAATGGGGGCACCATTGACAGTGGCAATGAATTCAAAATCTTTTGAAGGGCTAGATGCAACTTTGACATCTTGGGCATAAATCACAGAGGAGGTGAGAAGCATGCATATTGCCAAGAAATAATGCTTCATAAAATCTCCGAGAACGAGAAAGATCAATCTACTGAGTTATTGATCACTACGAAGTGATTTGAAATCCAGTTTTTCAGACATACAAGCCTAAATGCCACCAACAAAATTAAAAATTGTAACTACCAGTGATCCAACCTCTAGGTTGAGTAGTGGTGCCGTCAGTATTAACAGCCTGTCCAAAGGAGTTATACAAAGGGTTCTGGCCCACTTTCCAAGCCACCATTGCGCCGATGTTCCAACCTTCATAATCCCACTTCACACCAAAGCCGGCACCCATGAGTGAATAGGTGTTATTAGCATTGGTTTGACCTTGCCAGCCCGGGTACATGAATTTGTACTGCTGCACTACACCAGCATCAAAGAATGCGGATGCCATTAACTTAGGCTGCAGCTGATGTCTTAATTCAACCGAAAAGATTCCGCCCTGAGAGCCACCCGACTGCGCTACCGGGTAGGCGCGCACACCGTATGGGCCGCCTAGATAAAACTGCTCAGCAGAATTGAGGTTGGTTGATGCAAATTGACCAGAAACCGTGGTGTACAAAGTCGTTGTGCCATCTTCGACTAATTGCTGGTTGCGATTTGCAGAAAAAGTGAGCTTACTAAAATTGGATGGTGTGATTGGCTGATAAACCGCAGGACTTGATCCTGGCACTAAATACTGGCTGTAATACGGCGTGCTTGTGCTCAAAATATCTAAATGGCCCAGCACAGCTGTTACAGATCCACTGCTCACAGCTCCATAACCAAAGCCATCTACTATGTTTCCAGATAAACCAGCAGAAATGTTATTGATGTTGTAGGCGCTAATCACGGAATTACTAATCGTATTACGGTTGTTATAGCTCTTGACGTCGTAATTGAGGTTGGTATTTAAGTTGCCTGTTTGCGAGCGAATCAATGGATAGGCAGCACTTAAGCCTGTAGTCCATGCGTCACCAGCGCCACCGGTTGATGCGTAATTACTTACGTTTTTATATTGCAAAAAAGTACCGGCCAAACCCAGCCTCAAGCCATTGTCTGAGCCCGGTAAAGAAATTGCGCCTTGCAGATATTGTGAGCCTTCTGAGCTAATGCCATTAATGGATGCGGAGTCACCAATACCAAGAACGCCATTGAGATTTAAGGCAACCACCCCTTGGTTTGCGCCAGTTGTACGGCTACCGTAGTTATTGGCTTCAACCCTCCCCTGCACCATATTAGGCTGCGTTAACTGCACGCGTACATTGGTTTCGCCATCTTTATCACCTGGCTCTAATTGACTTGAAACCATGACGCCTGGGGTTTCATTGAGGATCACGATCGCACGCTCAAGCTTATCCATATTCAATGGCTCGCCAGGAGTATTTGCGTAAGTAATGTATTCAGCTGCGCGCTCTTTGCTAAAGCGAGTGGGTCCTTGCGGATTTTCTACAACAACTTTACCTAACTTAGCTTCGGTTACCAAAATTTTGACAATGCCATCAGCAATTTTTTGCGGAGGCAAAATCGCTTGAACTGTGTAGCCCTTGCTGCGATACAGATTCTGAATGGCATCACAAGCTCTTTGCAAATCATCAAAGCTGACAGGCACTCCAACCCAAGAGCGAATTGCCATTTGCACTTCAGCCTCAGGAAGAATATTGACACCCTCAATTGCAAATGACTTCACAGTGAAGCGTAATTCACCTTCTTTGGGCTGGGTCGGTTGAACTGGTGCAGCCCTGCCTGGTTCTGGCAAAGCTAGTGGAGAAGGCAAAGGGAGTTGTTGCTCTAAACCCTGTTGCAATGCTCCAGCGTCTACTTGCGCATAAGTCTGCCCAGTAATGAGAGTACTGATTGCCGCTAGGGCGAATAATCTTTTCAATCGAAAAATGGATGTTGCGTGTTTCAAGGTGAGATGCATAAGTTGGCGCAAAATAACCGTAAGGTCTTGATAAATAATGCATAAATTTAAAGGTTTATAGGGAAAATTCCCATTAGCCCTATGGCTAATGGGAGGCTAGAGAGCCAATACTCAAAAACAGGTGAAAATACCCTCTCTCGATTAAGATTTCATATGAGTTCAACTGCTAGCAGCCCCATTTCCTTTGATTACCCCCAGCAAGACTCCGCAGGGGTAACTTGTACTGCCCAAGCTTGGGCAAAGACCCCTCCGCATTTGCATGGTTCTGAAAAGGCAGCCGTGATTGCCCGCATTAAGCAATTACTCATTGAAAAAGATGCTGCCTTAGTTGCCCACTACTACGTTGATGGTGATATTCAGGATCTGGCCATGGAGACTGGTGGTTTTGTTGCTGACTCCCTGGAAATGGCGCGCTTTGGTAAAAACCATCCCGCCAAGAATTTAATTGTTGCCGGCGTGCGCTTCATGGGAGAGTCTGCCAAGATTCTCAGTCCTGAGAAACGCATCTTTATGCCCGACCTAGAAGCTACCTGCTCTTTAGATCTAGGTTGCGATGCTAATGACTTTGCAACTTTTAGAGCCATGCATCCAGATCGCGTTGTTGTGGTCTATGCCAATACGAGTGCTGCAGTAAAAGCGCAAGCTGATTGGATGGTCACTAGTTCATGCGCTCTAGCGATCGTGCATCAACTGAAAGTAGAAGGCAAAAAGATTCTGTGGGCACCAGATCGCCACCTCGGTAGATATATTCAAGAGCAGACTGGCGCAGATATGCTGCTCTGGAACGGGGCTTGTATTGTGCATGATGAATTTAAGGCTGCTGAGTTAGAGATTCTGAAAGCGGCCCACCCTAATGCGATGATTTTGGTTCACCCTGAATCACCGCAAGCTGTAGTCAATTTAGCAGATGTGGTGGGCTCTACCTCTGCCATGATTAAGGCGGTGGTTGATGGCAGCGCTACGGAATATATCGTTGCTACCGACAAGGGTATCTTGCACCGCATGCGCCAGTTGGCACCAAATAAGAAATTAATTGAAGCCCCTACTGCCGGTAATAGCGCTACCTGTAAGAGCTGCGCCCATTGTCCTTGGATGGCCATGAATGGTTTGCAAGGAATCTTAGATTGCCTTGAGAATGCCTCCGGTGAAATCTTCATTGAAGAGTCTGTCAGCGTTAAGGCATTAACTTGCATTGATCGTATGCTCGACTTCACCAAGAATCATCCAAACCTTCTTGCCAAAGCCCAGCATGGCTTTGTGAAAAATATCGGCGCTGCTTAATTTTTATATTGATATATGTTTGATTACAACGAATCCCTCGAGCAAGCGCGTCAACGCAATATTCATGATGCGCTCATGGAGGACATTGGTACTGGTGATTGGACAGCCAAACTGGTACCCAGCAAAAATGTTCGAGCACAGCTGATTGTTCGTCAAGATGCTGTGCTGTGTGGTGTGGATTGGTTTGAGGGCACGCTCAAGAAGTTAGATCCCAATGCCAAAGTGACTTGGCATTACTTGGAAGGCGATCTCATGAAAGCCGATACCAAAGTTTGTGATATCGAGGCTGACTCTCAAGCCCTACTCTCTGCTGAGCGTACTTGCATTAACTTTCTCCAAACACTCTCTTGGACTGCCAGCATTACCCGCCAACACGTTGAGGCCATTGCTGGCGTGAGTCCCAATCCCAAGGGTTGTGCTGTATTGGATACTCGCAAGACTATTCCCGGATTACGCCAGGCTCAAAAATATGCAGTACGAGTTGGTAGCGGTCAGAACCAACGCCTTGCACTCTGGCATGGCATCCTCATTAAAGAAAATCACATCGCTGCTGCTGGTAGCATCACTGCGGCACTCAACAATGCTGCCGCACTCAATGCGGGGGTAGATATTCAGATTGAAGTTGAAAACTTTACTGAACTGGAAGAGGCTCTAGCTGCAGGTGCTAAAAGTATTCTGATTGATAACTTCACTACCGATCAAATGAAACAAGCGGTAGCCTTAACTGCAGGTCGTGCACTACTAGAAGCTTCTGGCGGTATTAATCTGGATCAGATGCGCGCTATTGCTGCCACCGGTGTTGATCGCATTTCTCTTGGAAAATTAACCAAAGATGTCTATGCGGTTGATTTTTCGATGCGGATTCTGGGTTAATCCTTAAGCTTCTTTGGTGTTTTCTGCACCCTCGGCTTGAGGCGTCAGAATGGTCGGATAAGACACCGCCCAAGTGCCTGGGTAGTCACGGCTGTAATGCAATCCTCTGCTCTCTCGGCGCATCAGGGCTGATCGTACGATGAGTTCAGCACATTCTAGTAAGTTACGCAATTCAATCAGATCTCGCGTCACTTTAAAGTTAGCGTAATACTCTTGTACTTCGTATCTCAAGAGCTTAATGCGGTGTAATGCACGCTCAAGCCTGCGATTGGTTCTCACAATACCAACATAGTTCCACATCAAAGAGCGCAACTCGTCCCAGTTATGCGCAATGACCACTTGCTCATCGGCATCCTCTACCTGACTCTCATCCCAAAGAGGTAGGTTTGGCATAGCTGGTGCTTTAAGCCCAGAAATGTCTTCAGCCGCTGCTTTACCAATCACAATGCACTCTAGGAGTGAGTTACTTGCTAATCGATTGGCACCATGTAATCCAGTGTAAGTGGCTTCACCAACAGCATACAAACCTGGTAGATCGGTTCTGCCTTTTAAATCAGTCACTACACCACCACAGGCATAGTGAGCAGCAGGCACCACCGGTATCGGCTCTTTCGTAATATCTAAACCAAGACTTAAGCAACGTGCATAAATCATGGGGAAATGTTCTTTAATAAAGGCTTCACCTAAATGCGTAGCATCGAGATGAACATAATCTAAGCCGTGCTTTTTCATTTCAAAGTCAATAGCACGGGCAACAATATCGCGCGGGGCCAACTCTTTGCGCTCATCGTGAGACTGCATAAAGCGCGTGCCATCTGGTAGCTTTAATAAGCCACCCTCACCGCGCATGGCCTCCGTAATGAGGAAGGTACGATCACTGGGGTGATACAAGCAAGTTGGATGAAACTGAATAAATTCCATATTGCCAACTCGGCAACCTGCACGCCAGGCCATGGCAATGCCGTCACCGGTAGCGGTATCTGGATTACTGGTGTATCGATAAACCTTACCGACACCACCCGTTGCCAGCACTACAGACTTCGCTGCAATAGTTTCAACGCGATTATTTTTGATGTCTAGGGCATACACACCATAACAACGATTCGGCTTAGTGCGCTGTGTCTTTTCATCCAGATGACGGTTCGTAATTAAGTCGAGCGCAATCCAATGCTCTAGGATTTGAATATTTTTATGGGCTCGAGCTTTATCAAGCAGCACTTCATGAATCGCCTTACCTGTTGCATCAGCAGCATGCGCAATACGACGATGACTATGCCCACCTTCACGGGTGAGATGCAATCCCATTGGACCAGCCTCATCAGTAGTAAATGGCACACCCTGCTCCACTAACCATTTGATGGCATCAGCACTTTCTTCAGCAATATAACGGGCAGTCGATTCGACTACGAGACCCGCTCCCGCATCAATGGTGTCAGCCACATGAGAATCAATACTGTCATGCTCTTTATCAACCACGCCAACGATGCCGCCTTGTGCCCATGCAGTAGCTGCCTCGCCCAAGCCTCGTTTTGCCATGAGAATCACTGGCTGAGATTCAGCCATATGTAAGGCAACGGTTAAGCCCGCAAGACCTGCACCAATAATCAGGACAGGTAACTCTGCTTGGGATTGCGTGGGGGATGGTTTTGAACTAGCCATGGAAGGTCAATTCTACTGGGCGATATGATAGTTTGCTCACTTATCTTTTAATATCTCTATAGAAGTTTTCATGAGGGCCAATAGAATCCAGATAAATAAGCCTGAGACCATCATCAATCGAATAGCCCAACAAGTAAAGCTGGCTGTTACTCTTGAACTTACAAACCAATAAGTTAGACAAATCACCCTTTTTTCTCTCACCGATAAGGGGGTTTTCTGAGATTTTGACTACAGCTTTATCAACATCTTTAGCAGTTTTGTCATTTAGTTTTTTGTATTGTCTTGCAAATCGGCGCATTTGCATAACTGCATACGCCATTAAAGCTTCCTTGAGCGAGGAATAAATGGGGTTCCGCTCCCACGCGGTTCTGCCAAAGAGGCTAGTGACTCCATAATGAAGGAGACCGGCAAATCAGGATTATCAATTGCAGCACGACCTACTTTTGCCCAAAACTCAATTTGTCCAGCAATAGTCCGATGCTCAGCTTTAGCCTCAAGCTTAGCCAACTCGTAAAGATCATCATCAATTCTTACTGGCATGCCCATAGAATTCTCCCCATTTACCTAATTTTACTACAAAAGTAGCAACACAGAAATGAGGGGAATTGTAAAAAGCCGCCCTAAGGCGGCTTTAATTCAGATACTTATTGGGATGTGGCAACAACTTGTTGCCTTTCGGGGTCATTAGTGCCGTAACCCATGACATGAGCTACCTGCCCACCCTTCGCCAATTTGACTGCGCAGTACTTAAATTCCGGAATCTTGCCAAAGGGATCTAAGGCAGGATTGGTGATCAAGTTTGCTGCAGCTTCATAGTAAGCAAATGGAATAAAGACCACGCCTCTTGGAGTGCCGTCATCTCTACGCACATGAATACCCACCTCACCGCGACGAGATTGAACAGTAATGACATCGCCAGCTACAACACCAAGCTGAGTCATATCTTCGCCATTCATAGACACAGTAGCCATAGGCTCGATTGCATCGAGTACAGTAGCGCGCCTTGTCATACTGCCTGTATGCCAATGCTCTAACTGACGTCCAGTGATTAGAACAAATGGATACTCACCATCAGGTCTTTCGTTTGCAGGAATGATATCTGCAGGAACGAGTTTTACTTTTCCATCAGGAGTAGCAAAGGAATCATCAAACACAATTGGGCGACCTGGGTCTTCGGCTGAAAGGCATGGATAGGTAACGCTCGATTCCTTTTCGAGGCGCTCCCAGGTTATACCATTGATGGCACCATGCATGGCTTGGCGCATCTCGTCATAGACTGCTGCAACACCAGCATCAGGTCCTTGGTAATTCCAATTCAGACCCATACGCTTAGCAATTTCTTGAATGATCCATAAGTCTGGCTTTGCATCGCCTGGTGGCTCGATTGCTTTTTTGCCCATCTGTACCATACGATCAGTATTGCTTGCGGTACCCACCTTCTCTGGCCAAGCACTTGCTGGCAAGACCACATCGGCCAGTAGCGCTGTTTCTGTCATAAAGATGTCTTGCACGACTAAATGCTCAAGTGATGCCAGTGCGTGACGTGCATGATTTAAGTCAGGATCACTCATTGCAGGATTTTCACCTTCGACATACATGCCACGAATCTTATCGGGGTCGCTATCGGGCGCAGTGATCTTATGCATGATCTCTACTACGGTATAGCCAGGCTTTTTATCTAGCGGAGTACCCCAGAATTTTTCAAACCATGCATGAGCCTCTGGATTATCAACACGCTGATAGTTCGGGAACATCATCGGAATCAAACCAGCATCACTAGCGCCTTGGACGTTGTTCTGTCCACGCAATGGATGCAAACCAGATCCTGGCTTACCAATTTGACCAGTAATACTCACCAAGGCAATTAAGCAACGCGCATTATCTGTGCCATGAACGTGTTGGCTAACACCCATGCCCCACAAAATCATCGCTGACTTGGTAGTTGCAAATTCTCTTGCCACTTCACGCAATGTCTCTGCTGGAATGCCGCAGATTGGCGCCATAGCTTCAGGACTATAGCCCTTAATATTTTCTTTTAAGGCTTCGAAGTTATTGGCACGGTTTTTAATGAACTCTTGATCTGCCAAACCCTCTTCAATAATCGTATAGATCATGGCATTGAGCATCGCCACATCAGTGTCGGGCTTGAACTGCATCGTACGCCAAGCATGCTTACCAATTTCAGTCATACGTGGATCGCAAAGCACAATCTTTGCACCACGTTTAGCAGCATTCTTAAACCAAGTAGCAGCTACTGGATGGTTGGCTGTTGGGTTAGATCCAATCAACATGATCAAGCTAGAGTGCTCGACATCATTTACTTGATTACTTACCGCGCCAGAGCCAACACCCTCCAGGAGTGCGGCTACAGAAGATGCATGGCAAAGACGGGTGCAATGATCTACGTTATTGCTACCAAATCCTGTACGCACTAGCTTTTGAAATAAATAAGCCTCTTCGTTACTCCCCTTAGCAGAACCAAAGCCAGCCAATACTTTTAAGCCGTGTTTATCTTTGAGTTTCTTCAGACCGCCGCCGGCCAGTTCCAAAGCCTCTTCCCAAGTTGCTTCACGGAAGATATTGGACCAATCTTGTGGGTTCTGAATCGCCGTCTCATCCTTAGGCACACCAGCCTTGCGAATGAGAGGCTTTGTGAGGCGCTGTGGATTATGGATGTAATCCATACCAAAGCGGCCTTTAACGCAAAGGCGATTATGGTTAGCAGGTCCATCACGACCTTCAACGCTAACAATCTTTTCATCTTTCACGTTATAGGTGATCTGGCAACCAACACCGCAGAATGGGCAAACAGAATCGACTTTACGGTCAACGGTCTGTGAACCAATTAAACCTTTAGGCATCAATGCACCGGTTGGGCAGGCTTGTACACATTCGCCACAAGCAACACAGGTGCTATCACCCATTGGATCATTGAGATCGAAAACAATTTCACTATGCGCGCCACGCATGGCGTAGCCGATAACATCGTTTACCTGCTCTTCACGACAAGCGCGTACACAACGGTTACATTGAATACAAGCATCTAGGTTTACCGCCATCGCTGGGTGCGATACGTCGTTGGCTACCTTCTCACGACGCAATGCTTTGAGCTCTGGACGGACTGTAACGTCCATGCGACTTGCCCAAGTACTGAGTTCACCATGCTGATTTTTTTGTTCTTCTGCTTTGCTGTCTCCAACCCACTTAAATCCTTCGTCTGGCATGTCTGATAACAACATTTCCAGAACTAATTTTTGACTCTTTACAGCACGCTCGCTATTGGCTTTGACTTCCATGCCTGGAGTAGCGCTTCTGCAGCAGCTCGGGGCTAATGTACGTTCACCATTGATTTCAACTACGCAAGCACGGCAGTTACCGTCAGGACGATAGCCATCTTTAAAGCATAGATGGGGAATATCGATACCGTGACGTTTAGCAGCCTTGAGAATGGTTTCACCTTCATAGGAAACAATTGTCTTGCCGTCTAGCTTGAACTCAACGGTTGGTAATTCGAGTTCTTTTGGATTGGTTGGTGCGTTCATGTTTGTCTCGTCTTTCCCTATTTAGGCTACTTCTTGTGGGAAATATTTATGAATACAACGAATGGGATTAGGTGCTGCCTGACCTAGGCCACAGATAGAGGCATCAACCATGACAGTTGCTAAATCTTCTAAGGTATCTTGATCCCAGGATTTGGCTTGCATAAGTTTTGCAGCTTTGCCAGTACCAACACGACATGGAGTGCATTGACCACAGCTCTCATGCTCGAAGAAGTGCATCACATTGAGCGCCATATCACGGGCTTTATCTTTATCACTAAACACCATGACTGCTGCTGAACCGATAAAGCAGCCATACGGTTGCAGGGTATCAAAGTCCAATGGAATGTCATTCATCGTAGCCGGCAAAATACCGCCCGATGCACCGCCCGGTAAATAACCATAGAACTGGTGGCCATCTTGCATGCCGCCACAGTACTCATCAATGAGTTCCTGGATAGTGATCCCGGCTGGAGCCAGCTTCACGCCCGGCTTTTTAACGCGACCGCTGACACTAAAGCTACGCAAGCCTTTGCGATCATGTCTACCAAAAGAACTAAACCACTCAGGGCCACGTTGCACAATATCGCGCACCCAATAGAGAGTCTCAAAGTTATGTTCTAGAGTTGGTCTTCCAAATAAACCAACCTGCGCAATATAAGGAGGACGCATGCGTGGCTCACCACGCTTACCTTCAATACTCTCAATCATTGCGGATTCTTCACCGCAAATGTAGGCGCCTGCTCCACGACGTAATTCAATCGTTGGCAACTTAAATGGAGGATTGGCTTTGAGTTTGGCTAATTCAGCCTCAAGGAGTTCACGGCAGCCGTGATACTCATCGCGCAAATAGATATAACAAGCATCAATACCAACAACATTTGCGGCAACCAACAAGCCTTCTAAGAAACGGTGTGGATCACGCTCTAAGTAAGTACGGTCTTTGAATGTTCCTGGCTCACCTTCGTCAATATTGACAGCCATCAGTTTTGGCGCAACTTGATCTTTCACAATGCGCCACTTGCGCCCTGCTGGAAATCCGGCACCACCAAGGCCACGCAAGCCAGAACTTTCCATCGCCTTAATAATGCTTTCAGCATCGCGCTTACCATCGATAATTTCTTTTGCAAGGGCATAACCACCTTGAGCGCGATAGGATTCATATCCCACATAGTCAGGAGATAAGGCTTGATTTTCGCCTTGCGGAGAAACACCCTGCTCGGCTAAAGATGCTGGATCAAAGTTCGCATTATCTTTAGCCATTGGCTGAGTTGTTAAGCCATTCTTCACTGCAGCTTGCACTTTATCTGTTGTCGCAAAGAGCACTGGATATTGGTGCACTACTGCAACTGGAGCTTGCTCACAGCGCCCTACGCATGGGGCTGCAATGACTTTGACATTCGGGTTACCTAAAACTGTTGGGAGCTTTGCTAATAAGTTTTGCGCACCAGCCAACTCACAGGCGATACCATCGCACACGCGCACAGTGATATCCGCTACTGGGTCATTGCCACGTACGACTTCAAAGTGGTGATAGAAAGTTGCTACCTCATACACTTCAGCCATGGGCAAATTCATTTCTTTTGCCAGAGCAACTAAATGACGATCATGCAAAGCCCGATATTCATCATTGAGCTTGTGGAGATTTTCAATGAGCAAATCACGACGATGTGGCGCATTGCCAATCAGTTGTCGCACTTCCGCTAGCGATGCATCGTCTGCTTGACGACCTTTGAGTTTGCTCTTACGACGAATGGTCTCCCTCAAATCATCTGCAGTAGCAATGGCAACTGCTTTGACTTCTCCGGAAGGCTTTGGGTGATTCATAGTATGTAGTCTCTAATTTTTATACTTGTCTTGCCATTAAGCGCATAAGCATTCCCGATCAGACAAGACTGGACTTGCCCTAGTGGAAATGCAAATAATCGCTTGATTTTGGGTTATTTCACCCAGCATGTCCTTGACGGCGCTCAAGGGAATGAATTAAGGGTTTACCCTAAGCTATAGCATGGATGGGTATGGTCTATCGCCCGGGGGATTGGAGTAATCCAACTTGCGCTCATATACCCTAGCCTTGAAGCAGTCTTGATAGCCCTTGCTACCAATCTGCCAGCCTATAGAAGTGCAGTCCTCTTGAGCGGCAGATTCAATAGAACCACAGCCTACAAGCATGGTGGCAACGGTGGCCATAATGAGGATTGATAGTTTTCGTAAATTCATGGCTCAAGTCTACTTGATTCTGATCTCAACATCGAGAGGAATGCCCTCTTTTCCAGCTTCAGCCGACTTTACATCTCCAATGACAATCCGATCCTTCAAAGCTGGATTTGCCTTGATCATCAAATCATAAGCAATCGTAGCTCTGGTTTTCGCTAATTCTTTAAGCTGGGCATCACTCACATCAATGTCAGCAATAAGCTCTGAACGCAATTGCTGGTTGCGCGCTTCTCCATCCGGCAACATTAACAAGCGTTGACCCAATTTAATACGACCAACGTATTGTGCATAGGCAGCTTTCAAGCCAGATTGCACTCTTGGATCAGATAGACTCGGAACGGGTACAGGATCACCTGCCGTTAATTTAAAACCAGCCTCTTTCAAAATAGCGGTATCTGCTTTTGCTCTTGCTAACTCTTGCTTATCTTGAGTAGGGTCATATGTACCAATAATTTCTAAACTCGAGTTTGGACGCTTCACCAAGTACTCGCCAAACTTTTCCAGGCGATCTTGGTCGGCAGGCAAGAAGACTGCTTCACCGGGTAAAACATTGACTCCTTCATTACTACCCATTCCAAGAATCGATGCCAAGGCCCTAAAGGGAGCAGTAGCAATATTGGTCAGTACATTACTAATAGCCTGCCAAACTAAACCGCTAGCGCTAAATTCTGGTGAATCCACATTGCCCGCTATACGAACGGTTACATCAATGGTGTCATCAGCATCCTCTAATAATGCAATCGCCAATCCCAAGGGCAATTTTTTACCCTTGAAGTCTGGCACCTCATCGCCCAGCACTACCTTCTTAATAATGATTTGATTGCTGCCGTTGAGCTCGCCATCCTTGGCACGGTAATTCAGATTCAGGTTTAAGCGCCCATCAGTAATTTGATAGCCTGCAAAGTTCATTACTGCTGGATTAAATGTAGTGAGCGGGAGATTGCGAAAATTCATTGCGATATCGTGATTACGACGAGGGTCATCAAATGAGGCTTGACCCTTAGTTCTCATACTGCCCGAGCCCGCCACTACCCCATCCATTGCCACACTAGCAAAACGTCCTGGGGTATTGCTAACACCTATTAAAGTAGCGTTGAACTTCTTAATATCAACCTTAAAGTGAGGTCGCATCGCCAAATCAGAAAACAGAACTTCGCCATCCTTCAGATTGAGGGAGCGCATATCTAAAAGAAATGGGGTCTTTGCCGATTCTGTAGCAACTTCCTGCTCTGCCTTGTCGCTTTGGGGCTTAGAAAATAATCTACGGAAATTAGATAAGCCTTCTTCGTTAATTTCAAAACGCAGTGTTGGACGATCGACAAGCAAATCATCAATTGTCAGACTAGTTCCGGCAGACTGTTTGGCTGACTTAATGAGCTTGTATTCCAACTGACGGAACTCAGCTGTCTTCCAGCGAATCAATGGGATTTTTTCGCCCTTTTCTGTCACTGCCAAATCAATTAAATGAACGTCACCTGCAATGATGTCTGCATCCGCACCAAGTTTGACTGCTAAGTCGGCATTCATGAGTCCGCTTTGAGCTGTTAATTCTTTATTAGCAGGAAGCATGGATACGATAGGTGCCAAGGACAAATTTTCAATATTGATCTTGCCATCTATCGCCTTGGATACAGTATTAAGATCCCAGTGAGAGCGCAGGCTTCCTTGGTCCAACTGCAGATCCAATTGCAAGCCTAGGGCGCCTGGGCTTGGATTGTCTAGACCCCCTGCAATCGTTACACGATTAAAGGCAATTGTTTTGTTAATACCCGGTATCAATAACTCCAAGGAACCTAAGTTGAAGTCGTACTGACCACGCACACCCGAGACAACGCCATTTTTGTCATAGTTCGCCACCTTGAGTAGCTTCATCGAGAAAGGCTTGAGCTCCTCTTTTAAATTAGAAGCAGCATCAATCAAACTGAAGGATGCTGAATTGACCTCCAATTGATCAACAGAAATCTTCAGCGGCTGCTTCACCTCTTTAGTATCTGCTCGGGGGAGATTCTTCTCAACCGCTCGGATGAATTCTTGCCAATTCCAAAGTACCGTCTCAGCAGATCTTCCTTTAGCCGCTCTTTTTTCAACCAGGAGCTTCGGCTCTTCAAGAGCAATCTCATCAAACCCGATCTCTCCCATAGCTAACTTGGTCCACTTTAGAGAAACCAATAGCTTCTTAAATTGCAGGAGATTACCGCCGTTTTTTGCCAGATGAAGACCTTCGATCTCTACTTGCAAGCGCAAAGGAGAAAGACTGAGATCCTGATAAGCAATGTCATAGCCAATCTTGTTGCCATACTCAGCAACAGACTTTTTGATAAATCCAGGAATAAACAAATGGGCGCCAGCCCAGAAAAAAGTGGCGAGCAACAAACATACGACTGCCAATCGCAGGACCCATGCCTTGAATAGGGAAAAATTAAATTGAGCCATCTACTTGTATATTTTTGGCAATATCAGTAAAAATTAAAATTATCATAGAACAATCAATATAAACCCAGGAGAGTCCATGAAACGCCTAAACCAATATATTGCAACCTTATTAGTTTGCCTTGCTACCTTATTAGGCGGCAACCCTGCTTTAGCTCAAAATGCAGATGGGTTTATCGACCTCATTGACGGAGTCAGCTTAGAGGGTTGGAATATTGTTGGCAATGCAAATTGGGTCATTGGTAATGGAATCATCGAAGGAAATAAACCGAATGGATATTTAGTCAGCACGAAAAGTTATAAAAATTTTATTATTCGCGCAGAGTTTTGGGCAGGGTCAGACACTAATAGTGGAATCTTTATTCGTTGCCAAGACCCCACCAAGATTGCAGCGGCAACTTCATATGAGGTCAATATTTGGGATACCCGCCCTGGCCAAGAATATTCCACCGGAGCAATTGTGGATGTAGCCAAAGTGAATCCTATTTATAAAGCCGGCGGTCGTTGGAACACTATGGAGATTGTTGCCAATGGCTCGCACTTTAAAGTCACTCTCAATGGCGAGGTTACGGTAGCAGATGCTCAAGACAGCAAGTTTGCTGATGGCCCTATTGCCATTCAATCGGCAGGCGGTGTAGTGAAGTTTAAGAAACTACAAATTAAGCCGATGTAATCCAGTTGTAAATGAAAAAACCACCCGAGGGTGGTTTAGATACTGCTTGGCGGAAGGGGCGGGATTCGAACCCGCGGTAGGCTATTAACCTACGCACGCTTTCCAGGCGTGTGACTTAAACCGCTCATCCACCCTTCCGGAATCGATGATTATACGATTGCCGAAAGGGTTTAGCCTTAAAAGCTTATACAGACTCCTTAAGCTGTTCCAAAATCGCTGGATTTTCCAGGGTTGAGGTATCTTGAGTCACCTCTTCGCCTTTAGCAATCACGCGCAACAGTCGACGCATAATCTTGCCAGAACGAGTCTTAGGCAAGTTATCACCAAAGCGAACATCTTTAGGCTTAGCAATTGGGCCAATTTCTTTACCAACCCAGTTACGCAATTCAGTCGCAATCTTCTTAGCATCTTCACCTGTTGGGCGACCGCCTTTGAGAACTACGAATACGCAAATTGCTTCGCCAGTTAATTCATCTGGACGACCAACTACTGCAGCCTCAGCAACCAATGGATTAGCAACTAAGCAAGATTCGATTTCCATGGTTCCCATACGGTGACCAGAAACGTTCAAGACGTCATCGATGCGGCCAGTAATCGTGAAGTAGCCAGTATCTTTATTGCGAATTGCGCCATCACCTGCAAGGTATAAAGTGCCGCCCAACTCTTCTGGGAAATAGGATTTCACGAAACGGTCAGGATCACCCCAGATCGTACGAATCATTGAAGGCCATGGACGCTTCACAACCAGGATACCGCCCTGGCCATTCGGCACATCTACACCGGCTTCGTCAACGATAGCCGCTTGAATGCCAGGCAATGGCAATGTGCATGAACCTGGAATCATTGGGGTCGCGCCTGGCAATGGCGTAATCATGTGACCACCAGTTTCGGTTTGCCAGAAAGTATCCGCGATTGGGCAACGTGAACCACCGACATTCTCGTAGTACCACATCCAAGCTTCTGGATTAATTGGCTCGCCTACAGAACCCAAGAGACGCAAGGAAGATAAGTTATAGCTCTTTGGATGCACTGTTGTGTCATTGCTAGATGCTTTGATCAAAGAACGAATTGCGGTTGGTGCTGTGTAGAAAATAGTTGCATTGTGTTTCTGAATCATGTCCCAGAAACGGCCAGCATTTGGATAAGTTGGCACACCTTCAAACACAATCTCAGTGGCGCCAACTGCGAGTGGGCCATAAGTAATATAGGAGTGGCCAGTTACCCAGCCGATATCGGCAGTACACCAGAACACATCATTTGGCTTGATGTCAAAGGTCCACTTCATTGTGAGAATTGCCCACAGGAGGTAGCCACCTGTAGAGTGCTGTACACCCTTTGGCTTACCGGTAGAGCCGGATGTGTACAGAATAAATAATGGGTGCTCAGCACTAACCCACTCTGGCTCGCAAGTCGTAGCTTCATTCGCCATGATTTCTTGCATCCAAACATCGCGGCCTGCAGTCATTGCAATATCAGAACCAGTGCGCTTGTTCACGATCACATGCTTTACCTTAGGGCATTCGCCAGTGGAAAGAGCCTCGTCACAAATTGCCTTTAAGGGCAGTGTTTTACCGCCACGGAACTGTCCATCAGCAGTAATCACTGCTACTGCACCGACGTCCATAATGCGATCACGCAAAGCTTGTGCAGAGAAACCACCGAACACTACAGAATGAATTGCACCAATGCGGGCGCATGCTTGCATCGCCACAATGCCTTCAATAGTCATTGCCATGTAAATGATGACGCTGTCACCAGACTTAATACCCATCTTGCGCATTGCGTTTGCCATTTTGCAAACGCGCTCAAGTAACTCTTGATAGGTAACTTTTGTAACTGTGCCGTCATCTGCTTCAAAGATCAGGGCAGTCTTGCCGCCTAAACCGGCTTCAACCTGACGATCTAGACAGTTATAAGAGGCATTCGTTGTGCCATCTTCAAACCACTTATAGAAAGGTGCTTTAGATTCGTCTAAAACTTTACTAAATGGCTTTTTCCAATAGATATTCTCTTTAGCAAGGCGGCCCCAGAAACCGTCATAATCCTGATTCGCTTCATCGCAAAGCTTCTTATAGGCATCCATACCCGGAATAGCGGCACCCTTTACAAAGTCTGCAGGTGGGTTAAATACGCGGTTTTCTTGCTTTAATGGTTCCATGCTTCACTGCCCTCTATCTAATAATCAATGATCTATTTTTGCCAAAATGCCGCAAAATGATGGGTTTAGACCCTCGGAACCTTAGAAGATAAGTGAAAATACCCGGGATTTGCTCTATGGCAAACCCTTAAAATAGGTCAAACCTTACTAATAATGTGGAAATAAGCCAAAAACCATGACAAATATCAAACAAAACGACCTGATTCAAAGCGTTGCGGATGCATTTCAGTTCATTTCTTACTACCACCCCAAGGACTTTATTACCGCCATGGGCAAGGCTTATGAGCTTGAGCAAGGCGCGGCTGCTAAAGACGCATTGGCACAAATTTTGACCAATAGCCGGATGTGCGCTGAAGGGCATCGCCCGATGTGTCAGGACACCGGCATTGCTGTTGTCTTCCTCAAGATTGGCATGAATGTCCAATGGCCTGATGCCACGATGAGTGTTTCAGACATGGTGAATGAAGGTGTTCGTCGCGCGTATCTCAATCCAGAAAATACCCTCCGCGCTTCAGTCTTAGCTGATCCAGCAGGCAAACGTAAAAATACAGGTGACAACACCCCTGCTGTCATCCATTACGAAATTGTTCCGGGTGATGATGTTGAAGTGATTTGCGCTGCTAAAGGTGGTGGCTCAGAGAACAAAGCCAAGATGGTGATGCTCAACCCATCAGACTCCATTGTCGATTGGGTAGTGAAAACTGTTCCAACGATGGGTGCAGGTTGGTGCCCTCCTGGCATTCTCGGTATTGGCATTGGCGGCACTCCAGAAAAAGCCATGTTGATGGCAAAAGAATCTTTAATGGGTCCAGTAGATATTCAGGAGCTCATTGCTCGTGGTCCTAAAACTCGCGCCGAGGAACTGCGTCTTGAGATTTATGACAAAGTAAACAAATTAGGCATTGGCGCCCAAGGTCTTGGCGGCCTGGCAACCGTGCTCGATATTAAGATCATGGAATACCCAACCCATGCTGCGTCACTACCTGTGGCAATGATTCCGAACTGTGCGGCCACCCGCCACGTGCACTTCCATTTACATGGCGATGGTCCTGCGAAGCTGGAGAAACCATCTTTATCAGATTGGCCAGATGTCACCTGGACACCAGATACCAAAAAATCGAAGCACGTTGATGTCAATACATTAACTGCTGAACAGGTGGCAAGCTGGAAACCAGGCGATACCTTATTGCTAAATGGAAAAATTCTGACTGGTCGTGATGCAGCCCATAAACGGATTGCTGATATGTTGGCCAAAGGCGAAGAACTTCCGGTCAGCTTCAAAAATCGCATCATCTATTATGTTGGTCCAGTTGATCCTGTCCGCGATGAAGCAGTTGGTCCTGCAGGCCCCACCACCTCAACTCGCATGGATAAGTTCACTGAAATGATGCTTGCTAAGACAGGTTTAATTTCGATGATTGGTAAAGCTGAGCGCGGCCCGGTTGCAATCGAAGCTATCAAGAAACATAAATCTGCATATCTCATGGCTGTGGGTGGCGCCGCCTACTTGGTGTCTAAGGCGATTCAGTCTGCCAAAGTTGTTGGCTTTGCTGACCTAGGTATGGAAGCAATTTATGAATTCGATGTCAAAGACATGCCAGTGACTGTTGCCGTGAACTCTGAAGGTATCTCCATGCACGAGACCGGCCCTCAAGAATGGCAAGCAAAAATTGCTGGTATTCCAGTCAAGATTGCTTAACCAAGCGCGCACCGTTAAATCACTTTGGCACTCATAGGGGTTTTTGATTCTGGCGTCGGAGGCTTATCCATTTTGGATGAGGCTCTGCGTCAGCTTCCGCAGCACGACTATATTTATCTTGCGGATTCCGCGAATGCCCCTTATGGTGAAAAATCTAGCGACTGGATTGCTGCCCGCAGCCTTGCTTTATGCAAACATCTCGCAAGTCAAGGCTGTGATGCAATTGTTGTAGCCTGCAATACTGCAACTGCCGAAGCAATTCAACAGATCCGCGCTGAATTAGATATTCCGATTATTGGAGTAGAGCCAGGCATTAAGCCTGCAGCAATGCAATCGCAAAATGGGATCGTGGGAGTTCTGGCTACAGAGGCAACCCTGAAGAGCGATAAGTTCAATGCGCTACTTGCAACGCTTCCAGATCACTGTCGTTTTATTAAGCAGGCTGGCGCAGGACTTGTACCCCTGATTGAGGCGGGCAAGGCAGATAGCGAAGAAACTCTGGAGCTATTAGGTAAACATCTTGTACCTATTTTGGATGCTGGCTCTGATACTTTGGTCTTGGGCTGCACTCACTACCCTTTCTTAAAGAAACCCATACGCAAGCTTTTAGGTGACAGCATCACTTTGATTGATACAAGCGATGCCGTGGTGAGGCAGCTTAAACGCGTACTCGAGGTATTGCCACAAGATAATCATTCTGTAAAACGCGGTTCGGTTTTATTTATCAGCAGTAAAAATGAAGCATCACTTCTGGCGATGTCTAAAGATTTACTCACCAGTGATTTGAATGAATATGCTATTGATTCAGCATTATTAGGTGAAGTGTCATGAGCACCTTCATGCAAAAACTAGACTCTCGTCTACCGTTTACCAAATCAGAGCGGATCATCATTGCTATTGTTCTGGTGTTGCATGCATTGCCAGCTTTGGAGTTCATTCATCTGAGCGCACGTCCGCCCAAAGTGGATGACGATCGGGTGATGGCAAATTTAGTGAGTCCTTCGCCAGCCAAAAGCCAGGAAGCTCCAGCTACACCTAAACCTACACCACCTAAACCTAAAGAAGAGCCCAAGAAAAAGGTAGAGGAAAAGCCGGTTCCAAAACCTACTCCAGCACCTGCAGAACCCAAGCAATCAACCACTCCCCCGAAGCAAGCAGAGTCCAAGAGCGAATCTCAACCCCAAAATGCTGCTGTAGCACCCTCCACTGCTGGCGGAGTGAGTGGCACACCGATTCAGACCGACATTGGTAAACTGGAAGTGCTCTACCAACCAGATGCTGATGCTTACTATCCCTCTTTTTCAAAAAGGTCTGGGGAACAAGGTACAGTTATCGTGCGTTTAATTATTGATCAAACGGGCAATGTTGAAGATATAGCCCTTTTGCAATCGAGTAACTTTCCGAGGCTTGATCGCGCAGCGACTGAGATCGGGAGACGTTATCGCTTCAAGCCTTTTTTAGTAAATGGTTCACCACAAAGAATTTCTACCAATCTTTTAATTAAATTTAATCTCAAGTAAACATTATGAATACACCATTTGGCATAGCAAATCTTTGGCTTGAGGGGGACTTCATTACCCGCTTTGTGGCTATCGCACTTCTCATCTGCTCAGTTGTTACTTGGGTCATTTTGCTCAGTCGCTTTTGGGAGCTGCGTAATCTTCGCAAGCTCAAGCCTGAGCTCGATCAGTTCTGGCGCGCCACGTCCTATGACCAAGGCTTGCAATCCTTTAGCAATCCGGCACTGAACCCTTACTATCATCTTGCTAAATCAGCAGCCACTGCTTCTGCGCATCATCAGAATCAAGCTCATGATCATCGTGAACTGCTGCAAACACTCAATTACTCTGAGTGGATGGCTAGAAGCCTTAAGAACAGTGTTGATGGCATTGCAGCGAGTTTTCAGAAGGGGCTAACCTTCCTTGGATCTACTGGTGCGATTTCACCTTTTATTGGTTTGTTTGGCACTGTATGGGGCATCTATCATGCCTTGATTGCTATCAGTAGCTCAGGCAGCGCACAGCTTGATCAGGTTGCCGGCCCAATTGGTGAAGCGCTGATCATGACTGCCCTAGGTTTGGCGGTGGCGATTCCTGCGGTGTTGGCATTCAACGCCATTAATCGTGCTAACAAATTAATGGTTGCCGATCTCAATCGCTTTGCAAATGATCTTCTAGCCTATTTTGTGACTGGCGCTCGCGTTAAGTCTGGAGAATAAGTATGGCTTTTCATATTCAAGACGATCAGAATGATGACAGCATCATGTCTGAGATCAATATGACGCCAATGGTGGACGTGATGTTGGTCCTACTGATCATTTTCATCATCACCCTGCCCGTCATACAACAAGCAGTCAAGATCGAACTCCCAAAAGCTAATAGTGTTCGCAATGAGGTCAAGCCAGAATCTGTTCAACTCACAATTGATGGCAAGGGTCAAATTTTCTGGAATAGCACTGCAATTGATTTAAAAACCTTTGATGGCTATGCAGAGAAAGCTGCCCAGAAAGAACCTCAACCCGAGATTAACTTGCGCGCTGATAAGTCTGTGAAGTACGAGTATGTCGCTCAAGTACTGGCAGCGTCTCGTCGCGCCGGTTTAACGAAGTTAGGCTTTGTCACCGAGCCCGATTAAGTTTTACCGCGGCTTTGCAGGTGCTTTAGCTGGGAAACAGCTTTCTTCACTCACGTGAGTTCCGTCTCCCAAAGACGCACCCAAGATACCGCCCTGTATTTTTTCAACCTTCTTTAACTTGCCGGTTGCAGGATCAAGAGTCATGTGAGTTAGCACTGTGCCAGCAGGATACTTAGCTCCCATAATTTCCTCGGCCGGAAAACTAGCCTCTATCACTATATAAATATTCGGCTTAGCAAGTGTGACGCTTTTAACGACTTGTGTTCCATAGGCATCAGACTGATCCAGATCTCGATCATCCAAGTACACTTTTGCTTTCTGAGTCTTCGAAGCAAGTGTCAGTTGCATTGAATACTCTTCAACATAATCCTTTTCAGACCTCTTACAGTCAAAGAAAGCGGATTGCCCCATCACTGGAGTGATGATGCAAGACAACAATAGTGGGAAGAGTGAATGGAATGTTCTCAAGATCTGATGAGGAAACGATTGAAATGCTGGTGCCCGAGGCCAGTATATCCCCAGACTGTTGTGGCCCTCAGAGCCATATATCTATTAAGCCATTGTACACAGCAGCCTAGCCAATGCATCTAAATTAGGTCAAATGTATCTAATTTGTATCTAGGCCTATGGGGCACTTTTTTAAAACTCGACCCCGACTTTTCAGGTACCCTGCCCCCCACAACGGTGGCCCCAGCCAAGACCTCAAGTTCATCTATTTTTCAAAGAACTCATAGCCAAGGGTATTCACCATAGGGCTAAAGATTTCCTAAAAATAGCCGTATTGAGGGTCGTGAGGGCCTTTTTAGCCCTTGGGCCTCCCTTTGGAGGTGACTAATAACAAGAGATTATTGATATGGCCGCAGTCCTCAGTACCAATATGGCATCACTGTATGCCCAGAAGAACCTCAGCACTGCTCAGACTGCTTTGTCTGCTTCTGTGCAAAGGCTGTCTTCCGGTACTCGCATTAACAGTGCTAAAGATGATGCTGCTGGCTATGGGATCTCTGAGTCTTTAAAAGGGACTAAAAACATTGTGGATCAATCGATTCGCAATACCAAGGATGCTATTTCTCAATTGCAAACTGCTGAAGGTGCATTAGATGTCGTTGGCAAGATGCTCCAGCGAGTCCTTACCTTAACCACCCAGCGCCAAGATGGCACTTTGAACTCTGATCAAACAGACTCTATTAATAATGAGATCGCTTCCCTTTTAAATGAAATTCAAAACGTCAAAGAGCGTACCCAGTTCCAAGGAGGATCTGGTTCAGTCTTTGGTACTACTAATACCTTAAGTACTGGTACAGGAGTGGCTAGTACGATTGAGATAGCTAATTTGAGTTTGGGGAATGTTAGCGCATCTTCTTTTACCATCGGTGGCTTAGGTCTTGTAGATGGCTGGTACGATGTCTCTGCCCCTAATCATGGATTTTCTTCTGGTGATGCTATTACCTACCATGTGATTTCGGGCTTGAGCCCGATTGCAAATTTAGTAGATGGGCAGACCTATTATGTAATAGCCGAGCAGCCCGGTGAGCCTGCTAATGGTGAAGATTATTTCATGTTAGCTAATACAAGAGAGAAAGCGTTATCAGCAAAACTTTTTATTACCCAACAAGATGCCCAAGACCTCATTGATGATGGAACCGCTATACAGATTACAGCTCCTGCGGGGACTAGCAGTGCCTATCCCAATAGCAGTGCTAACCCTGGGGAGGTAGGCTATTTTGTGCCTGACAACGGGGGTGCTGGTGGCACTTTAATTGTGAGCAGTGCTCTTGGAGTACAAGAAGGCCAAGGAGTCTCTCTGCTTGTGGATAATTTCCCAATTACCCCCTACTTTGGCGGAACAGACCTTATTGTCACATCAGTAATCGATAACCCAGATAGCACAAGCACCATCACTCTATCTGCAGATTCCAGCGGTAATTTTTTTCTGGAATTAATTGATGGGGGAGAAATTCAATTTGTTGATACAGGTATTGCCTCATTTACCAAGGGTAGCAATTCTTTTGGTGGACTTGGCATAGTTGCAGATAGCCTAACAAGTGAAGCTGATGCCAATGCTGCTGGCCTCATTACAAATGCTGCCTACTTTGATGCCGGTGGCAATGTCCAGTCCTTAGAAGCTGATGATGTCGCTAACCTATCTACTTCAGTAGTCCAAGATGCTATTGGGATTAATGCCACTAATAGATCTGATCTGGGTATTTGGTTAAATCGCTTGGAATACTCAGTAGATAACATGCAAACCCTATCTACTAATTTAGCTGATGGTATTAGCCGCATTGTCGATACCGATTACGCAGCAGAAACCTCTAATTTGACCCGTACTCAGATCTTGCAACAGGCTGCTACTTCTATGCTAGCCCAAGCCAATCAGATGCCGAACGTCATTTTGACGTTACTCAAGTAGATTAGAGATATCTAAAAAGTATCTCGTTTGTCTCTAAGATAAAACTCTGAGGTAATCTCCCTGCCTGATCTGCTGGGGGTGATGCAACTACTGAAGGTAGCCGCCCTACTCCTATCGCTTTTAGATAATTGCAAAAATACCCCATCCAATCTGAAAAGGTGAGGATAGGAGTTCGATAAAACACTCTAAAGATCATTTTATAAACTAATTCTAATTATTGTCATCAATTCCAATCGACTTTGTATTAGGATATAGCAATGAAAGTATTGAAAAAAATAATCCCTGCAGGCATCTTCTTTGTTTGCCTAACGTCAATAGCGCAAGTAATAGATGTTCCCTACCAAAGCGATAGCACAACAAGGACCCTGCTAATCGCCACAGATAATCCCAAAGCACTCGTTATCTTATTAATAGGTGGCGATGGAAAAGTTGGGATTTTTGATGGTGGCTCAGCTAGAAGCAATCATACCTTTGTAAGGTCGCAAGCTCTATGGCATCAGTATGGCATTAATTCAGTACTTGTGGACTCTAAAGATAATTTAAGCATTAAGGGGGGCGGTCGACTTACTGAAGATTATCAAAATAGGCTCTTAACCATAGTGAACTATTACAAGGATAAATATCGTGTACCAGTTTGGCTATTTGGGCATAGTAATGGTAGCGTGAGCGTAACTGAGTTTGTAAATCGGTTTGGCGATAAAAATACCATCTCTGGATTCATCGTTGCCGGTACTGAGGAGACCGCTATCTTAAAAGATAATACAAGGCTGCCAGTACTTGCTATTCATCATGTTCAGGATACATGCTGGACAACCCCTATATCAGCATCGGAAGATATGATAAAAAATCGTCCAAAAAACACTAGGGCAGAATTTGTGACAATGGATGGAGGCATCAGTACCGGTAATGTTTGTTGGGCTCTTGCTTATCACGGCTTTAACCAAAAAGAAGATGAGCTCGTGAAAACTGCTGCTGAATTTATTTTAAAGAAATGAGGCTAAAGCCTTTATCTTTTCAACCCCTATAGTTGATGTGGTGGGGGGGTGATGCTCACTTCTTTGGTGCCCGAGGCCAGCACCACAGAGGCTTACTGGCTGGGCTTTAAAAGTTAATTGGGGGAATTTTGGGGGAATTGTTTTTAAACCTTAATCATCTGCCCGCGCCACCAAACGTGATCCTCATCTACTACCTCACAAAGCTCTGGCGGCATAAGCTTTCCATCCTTAATTGTACCCACTGCAAAGCCCTGGCGCCAGTTGCGCGGGTTATCTTCCATATACCCAAATTGACTGCCCCAGGGATCCGCTAGGGTTCCCGTATCAACACCATAACGCGTGCCGTTATAGTCCGACCACCGACTCATGCCAAGGGCATGCAAGTGACCCGTAAAAAATGACGTTCCGCCTTTTAAAATATTGTTATACGTTGCGTGAACCCCGTTGTGCCAGCGGTGCTTTACCATCACGTCCTCATTAATCATGAGCGACCAGCAAGACTTCCAGCCTGGCAGATGATCGTCCAGGGTAAAGCCTTTGACGCCTTCATATTGAGGTACGAATCCAGAGAGTTTGGAATCAAAGCGCACGCAATGGTTTCCGATGGTGCGCACGAACTTAGTATTGCCACCTTTGCAGGCCTTCTCAAGCTCGCCTAAGCGCTCCTGAACGGCCTCAAGCTCTTGCTGGACAGTTGGTCTAGCCTCATATCCAATCCTAGCGTGAGAGCTAATTGAGGTGCCATCCAGTATGTCGCCGTTGGCAATCAGCATGCGTGGTTTGATTGTAGGCAGTAGCTTGCACAGTGCACGATGGGCAGTGCTGATTAATCCTGGGAAATAGTGGGCGTCTGAGAACACGACGAATACACCATCGCTCATTTCTACCTTAATCCTGACTTTATCTTCAGGGATCGTCATCTTGTATTGAGCGTTTCCGTGGGTGGCTGGGAGCGTAATTCCATGCTTAGATTGAATCTGCACCCTGCGGCTATTGACTTTCCTAAGATCCATTCCTAAGTGCCTAGATACCTTAGCGGCAGATTTCAATTCCATCCACACCTTGATGAATTGATCGTCAGAATACTTATGCGGCTTTGTCATATTTACCCTAGTTTTTTAATCCAATAACAAGCACCTGGGAGTCCCCAAGGTTTGCTCGGTTTATACATACGAAAGCCATTGGCAATTAAGTTGTTTGCCGATGGGCAGTTATCAGTGGTGTCCGTAACTAAATGCGTCCACCCTTGTTTTTTGGCATAACGCACGCGCACTTGAATAAGACGGCGATGCAGTCCTAGGCCGCGGTAGTCCCACTTGACCCCTGCCCTGCACATGTATCCCGTCTTGCGCCAGGAAGATGAGGCATTAACGCCGCAAAATCCAATGGGTTTGATGCCGTCATAGGCAATCCACCATGCGCCAGAGTCAAACTCGATCAGCTCATCTAGGCGGAAGAATTGGCTATGTAATTGCTTGAGGGCAGCCTGGATCTCTTCTTTTTGAATATCAACGGATTTAATTTTTAAATGGGTTGATCTCATCGCGTCACTTTCGGCCTGAAAGTTGTTTCATTTTTTCTGAGCGCTCATAATCCTCACGGCATTCAGAATCACAAAATCTTCCCCTAGTAATCACCTCTTCACAATTAAGGCATTGCCCTGTAAAAGCAATCGGCTGGTTCTGGGCGCGAGCAGCTTTAATGGCAAGCTCACGATCACGCATTTCTTTATCAGTGGCTTGGTCGTATATGTCAGTCATTTGATGCCTTTATTGCTTCAATCTGCGCCGCTACTTCGTGGTACTTTCGGTGGTTTTCGATGGAGGTGGAGAGTACGGCAGCAATGTCAATGGGGGAGCAGAGAGCATCAGTGCTGATTGGGAGCGAGGCTTCACCAGTGGCGCTGGCGTTGAACAGGCGGATAAAGCCAAAAGTAATAGCGCAATTACTAGGGTTGATACCAAAAGTGCCGTTAACGTATAGCGCTTTGGCTTGTCCTTGATAGATGGCACTTTTGCCTTGCTCGATTCGAAGCGAGGTGATAAAGCCTGCAGTGGCTTTTTGGGTTTTGGCTTGCTCGGTGATGACCGCTTGGGTGATGGCTTCTTGACGGCTGGCTTTGTCGCTGGCGATTTGCGCTTCGTAGTGGTTTTTCGTGTAGTTGTGACCAAGGTATAAACCTCCTGAAATGGATAAAGCAAAGGTGAGCAAATAGCTCATAAGTGAATTCATAAGGCACCTTCTAGGCAAATGGTTTTTTCTAGGTTACGGCGCGTAGTCAATCCTGGTAATTCCACAAGCACTCCAAGGACGCTTGCTTTATTCCAGCGCGTCAGTTGCTCACACGCTTCTTTAATGCGTCCAGTTGCAAGCAGGCGGGCTGCCGTGCTCTTTTTTTGGTTGCAGGCTATGGTTGACCCCAGGTTAAATACAGCGTCCCCAAAAGCCGCTAAAACGGGCGCGGGTAATCCTGGAGCGCAACGCTCTACTTCGCTAATGGCCTGGCGCATATCTTCAGTTAAGAATTGAGAGCACTCATCTAGCGAGTATTTTTTCTTGGGATCAATGTCAGATCCCGTATGCCCCATACACACAGTCAAAATTCCTGGCGGGTCGTAATAGGCGATTTGGCGTAGGCCTTCTGCAGGAATAGCAATCGCAGTGGCAATAGCGGTGGCGGCAGCTATGCGCCTCTGGTTGTCATTCATATATTCTTTTGAGCTACTACGCGGCTGACGTATGAGCAAAAAGAGCAAATGCCAGAGATGGCGGCAAACTTGCCAGGGCTAAAGTATTGATCGCCGTAAAGACTATTCCACACCTCTATGCCAGAAAATAGCCCTGCAGCTATGGCAAAGCGCATCGCCCAGGACTTGCGTAATATCTCTTTCCAATTGGGATACAGGCTGAGTGAAAATTTCATCCACTCATGCTATTGGTGCTGGTAAGTTCTTATGAATCTTTGTATGATTAAAGAATGAACAAAAATCCAAGGAGTACAAAAATGAAAACAATCATGAGTATTGTTTTAGTATGTGCAGCGCTGGTATCTTTAAAAGCGTTCGCTCAAAATAATTCTGAATTATTTAGTAAAGAAGTAGAAAGAATAGTTGCTCAATATGAAGCTAAGAAAATTAGTCAATCTGTGGCCGCAAAAGAAATTCTTATTGCTTCAAAAGCCTATTTTCCAAGCGATAAATTAACGCAAGATTATTACCAGTCATTAGCAGATTACTCCGATCAGCTTGCCAAAAAAACAATATCTCAAAAGCAATTTGATGAGCTCACAAATGCAAGGGTTGAGCGTTATGCGGCAGCCATGGAAGATAGAAAAGAAGCCAATGCGCGTGCGTTTCGACAGGCTGAATTAGAAAATGACAGAATGCGTCAAGCTCAAGCTTCCGCTTATGCTGATGCAGCACAGCAATATAGAAATACTGCTGCAACGGCTACTATGCTTAATGGTATTGGCAGGGCTTTCAATAACTCATTTGGTCAATCGATCACCCCGCCATTACAGATCTGCAATTACTACGGCGGAACCCGTTACTGCCAATAATTACTTACGCAATTCCTCATTTTTCTTGCGTAGTTCATTTAGCTTGTCCTGCTGAGAAGCAATATATCTACCCTTTGAATCAGGAGTCATACCCTGATTTCTTTGGGCACTACTGATATTGGCGCCAATCTCTTTAGCCTCTTTCTGAATACCAGCGGCTTGATAATCAATGCCACGCTCAGGATCAAATGAGCGGATCTTCGTGCCAGTAAATACATCAAGCACAGTAGGAATGGCTTTAATTGGATCACCTGCTTTGGTTTTTCCTGTATAGCCTAGCATTTCAGTATCAAAGGTATTGGCGCTGGCATCCATCAGCTTATTAAAGTTGTAGCTACCTAGAATCATTGGGGCATTCGGTGCAAACTGGCGATACAAGTAAGCGCCACGCGCTTGCGCTGCTTCCCACTTAGTATCTGATTTCTTCACCAAATCTTTTCCTGTAAAGGTATCTTGGTTATAAATAACCGCCTGCATGATTGATAAGACAGGATGGCTTGGCATAAACGGCGCTGGTAAAGGCAATCCATTGGTCTGATTATTAATATCAAACAAATCACCCAATGGGACGCGGCGGCTCATGTCCATAAAGGCTGGATTGCCCTCAATATCAAATGGCATACGAATAGATTTTTGTGTACCAATCGCAGTGCGGCCTTGCATATACTCTGGCATGCCCTTGCGCTCTTTCTCTTCATCGCCACCCATCACCATGTAAGCAAGCCAGTTAGCTCCGCCCAATAATGCAATCGGCGCCAACAAGCGATCTGGCCTAGTCATGGCAGTGTGCAGCACCATTGGAATGGCTTTATAGGTGTAAGCAAAGAATGGTGAGTAAGTGCGCTTTAAAAGCTCAATACCTTCTGGCATATCAGAGTAGTTAAATACATAGCGCTCAGCATCTGTAATCGCAGCTTGTGGATCCATGCCAGATTTACGGCGATCAATGTAGAGCATTAATTTAAAGAATTGATCTTCAAACTCATACGCCTTTTGCATATTCTCGCGATACCAAGACAATGGCTTGCCAGGATACTTCTTAGAAAACTCAATGACCTTGGCTACGCGTGAGGCTGCTACGGACTCCAAATCTTCCATCGAATTAAAGTCTGGCATGAGTATTTGCTGAATTTCTTGATTGGCAAACTCATTACCGAATAGGCCGTTATCAACCGCTTCATTCCAATAGGTGCCCTTGGTTCTAAATTCGCGTAAGGTTTCACGCCAATGGGACGGGCTGGCTGGATTGACGCCTGCAAAGTAAACAGTAAAGAGGTTGCTCACTACGTTATTGCCATGCGATACAGGGTTCCAAACAGTCTTACCCTCTTTCCAGAAGTTCAGCGCCTTGTCGTACACCGCCATCAAAATGCCCTTTGGCTGCGTGTTGCGAGTTAAAGCGTCTAAGACTTGCGGACTGACGTACAGGCCTGCTAGAGCGCCGTATTGCTTAACGCCAGGCGCACCTTTGATCTCAGTAGTGGGCACTTGTTTCCAGCCACCAGGATTAAAGGATTTAGCTAATTCTGAGTTGGTGGAGATTGCTTTAAACAGGCGACCAATTGCAATATCCTTTTGTGTTTCAACGTAGCCCATGGCATAACGGAATACGCCGTCGCGGATCTCGCCCATTTCTGCGCGTTCCGATTCGGTGTAGTCACGCCACATCAAGACTTTGGCATCTTGATAGTTTGGCGGAATGGGTTGTGATTTATCAAAGGCTTCAAAAAGATCTTTTGGTAATTCGCTACCATCAGTCATAGACGATGGATTCCAGCCCAATTTCTTAGCCATCGCTACATTGGCAGCAGGCATTTCAGCAAACATACCGCGAGTTTTGAGGCGATCACCACGGATCTTCATGCGTGCCTTGGTAAACCAGCCCGCCAGTAATGCAGGGTTAGTAAGCTTGGCAGCTAATCCATGTTTGTAAAGACGTGGCAAGTAGTTTGTCACTAGGCGCTCATCAGAGATCATGCCCAGATCAATCAATTGCTTCGCTTGTACGTCCAATGCGCTAGTGACTTTAGCCGCTAAATCGACAATCTCTTGCGCAGGCAAATCGCCCACAATGGCGTTCTTCTCAACCAAATCAGACAATGTTTCGCGCTGCTCTGGTGAGAGCTCCATGCCTGCTTCGGCAATGCGCTTGGCGTTCTCATTGGCTTTTAATTGATCGACCTTAAACTGACGCATCATTTGCTTAAAGGCTTCTGGCTTATTGTCTGCCAGCTTGATAGCGCCTAAATGCTCGCTTGCCAAAGTTGAAAGGTTCTTATAAAGCTTGAGGCCAGCAGTGTATTGGGTTTGACCAAACTCATTTTTACTTAATGAGAATAGGTCTTTAGCCGATACCTTTTCAAATTTTTGCTTAGGTACGCCCAGATCTATATCGTCCTGCAGATCATCTTCCATGTCTTGAATACGGAATGCCGTATCAGGCAAATCGACAAATGGATTTTGCGTAGCTGCTGAGTTGTTCTGTAGATTGGTAAAGACGGAGCGAATCAAAAGCTGCGCCTCGCTCGGATTCATTGCCCGAATCTGCGTTGCATAGGTCTTAAAGCCCAAGAAGTCGGCTAATTGCGCTAACCATTTTCGCAAGGTTTCGGTAGTCTTAGTCCAGGCGGTTGGCTTGAAATACTGCTCAGGGTTGACCTCAGCTAAGTTTGCTAAGGCCTCATCGATTCCTCTAGCCTTGGCATACTGCTCGCCATGGATAGTGAGCGTATCGATACCCACGGCATCGGTTTTCATCCAGTTATCGGCATACGCACGCAAAGACTCATCTACGGCGTAAAGCTTGTTCATCTGAGTGATAAACTGATCTTTCGATAAGAATCGGCGTAGGCCGTAGTGGAGCAATTCGTGGAAAACAGTTCTCTCAACATCCTCAGTGGTTTTAAGGCCTTTGAGGAAAAGCACAATCTCCCCGTTAACTACTGCACCAGTTACCCTGGCGTCACTATCTGCACTCTCCGACGGGAAAAGGTCGCTGACCTTGTTCATCACCTTGATAGCGGGAATGCTACCGAATCGGCTGGTCAAGTTTGTGACCAGAGTTTCTACTTGTTTGGTAGAAATGCTACCTGACGTTTTGCCTTCACCTAAGCGACTAAAGATCCGAATACCTTTATCAGTTGGCGCAGTTTCTACAGTCTGAAAGAAGCTATCAAACGCAGCGCGTAACGCTGGGAGCTCATCGACCATTGGGTAAGGATAGCTATTCTCATCAGCCATACCCATTGCTTCATGCGCTTTCCAACCTTTTTCCGATACGATATTTGCTAAGTAATCGTTCGACACACCCTGATCTTCAAGCTTGGAAATTAAGTATGACTCAAATGAGCGCGCCGACATTTCAATGCTAGTGCTCCAATACTCTTTGATGCGCTTGCCATCCATCTTCAACGAACGCTGCTTGAGTTTGGACTCGCGTATTGCCTTCATCACGCGCCCAAATGCTTCAGTCATTTCTAAGCGAACGTCGTCTAATCCTTTATAGCGTGAGCCAACGGACGCCAGAGATACGGCAGAAGAGTCGGTCATAAAGTCCAATGGCTTTTTGCCCATGCGCGAGAAGTAATTGTCTAGTGCATGCCACCATTCATGGCCTAAGCTTCCTGCCCCACTCTTCTTGGTCATATTGATAACCACAAAGCCACTCTCATAGTGCGCTGCTGCTGGATCAATACCGCCTTTACCGCGAGCACCAAAGGCTAACCCGAGCTCACCATTTAGGGAAAGTGCTTTAGGCGGCAATCCCAATACGGCTGCCATATCCATGAGCGCATCAAAAGCTTCGTTAAGGTCTGCCTGGCGCTTGCCCTGCTCTACCCAATTACCAAACTCCACACCTCTAAAGCCAAAGGTTTCGCCAAAGTATTGCGGCGTAACATCCTCACCATTGCGCATATCCTCGCCTACTCGGGGATTGTTATCTTCACGGCGCACCCTTGGGGTTTCTTTAAACTTCTCCAGCTTGGCGACTAATTCCTCTTGATTGGCGGCGCGATATTCTCTAGCTTCTTTGGAGGTAGAAAAGCCGCCAGCCAGGTCAACGTAATTGCGTCCGACCTTTTTGCCAACGTAAAACTTCTTATCTTTAGTGCGTGAATAAATCACAAACTCAACCGATTTTTTCTCAGTTGCGTTATTCATCAAGCTTTCAAATGATTCCTTGAATTTGGCAATTGCCTCTTCTCTGGTATCGGCTGTGACCAATTGTGTAGGCCAGCGACGCGAGCTCTTGGCTTGAGTTTTTTCTACCGCCCAGATAGTCTTAGCTGGTGAGTAGTTCTTACCTTCAAAGACGCTATAGGAGCCACTAGATAAGCGTAGGTTAGCCAAAGACTTGCTATGCCCTACTGCCATATATAAGTCTGCCATGCCGCCAATTGCGCTATATTTGTTAAGGATCTCAATCTCATTAACAGGCATCTTGCCTTTGACTAATTCATTAGCAAAGTTACGCAAGGTCGTGACGTTATCTGCCCAGGAGTTCAGGCGATACGATTTCTTAGGTTTAGTGGGTACACTCTCACGCATTGCACGAACCACGGCTACAGTCTTAGGATCTGCGCCTGCCTCAATTAGTTTTTCGTAGTTCGGTTCAGGCCAGGCTCTTGCAAATGGAATGCTGGCTGCATCTAATTCGGTTGCCGCTTCTAGGTTATCGCCATAAAGATTCCATACGTCTTTACGGGCTCCGCCGATCTTCTCGCCAAAGTCTTTGATTTCTGATTTGAGTTTGGCTGGCTCGCTTGGAGTGCTGCCTAGTAAATCTTGCTGGCCTTGCGCTGCGGCAACATCGGCCTCACGATCACTGCCAGTTAAATTGAATTGACCGACTTCGGCATCAGCTTTAGCGCGTGCATCGGCAGCGCGGTCTGCTTCTTGTTTGGCTTTCTCAGCTGCATCCTTAGCCTCTTGCGCAGCTTTGAGTGCAGCTTCGGTTTGACTTTCTAGGCTGAAGGATTCTTGGGCATTGCGTTGTGATCCAGTCCCAGTTGGTCGAACAGAGCTTTGTTTTTCTCCTGTGCTTGGCGTAGCTTGATTAGCACCTTGGTCGCCTCGATCTTCTCCTGCGGGGTTAGAGTCGATTCCTCCATTGTCTTGCGCCAGGCGTCCACCAGTGGGCTCGATTGCTTGGTCGTTAAATTCTGGGATTCGGTCTTGGAGTTCTCCTGATTGCTCCCATTGGGCAATTTCTGCTCTGAGTCCTTCATCTTCATCTGGTGTTCTTTCATAGTCTTTACCAACGTCTTTTGCTATTAATTCCTGAGCGTATTCGCTGAGTTTATTAAGGCCTGCCTCTTCTGCATCTTTGGCAGCAATCCATTCATCATACCCGTCATTTTGGTACTGAGAATACTGATCTTCAATGCCGCTGCCTTCTGCATTGGCGTAGGTTTTACGGCCTCCCTTGGCCTCTTCCATGAAGAGATCCATCATTTCAGCAAGGTCATGCTTACCATTCTCATCTTGAGAGATAAAACCTAGTTCTTTCAATGAGCTTGCCATGCGATCTGCGGATACACCCGCTTTAGTGGCGACTCTAAAGACGCCAGATCCTTTATTACCCAGATCTGCCAGTGATACGCCCCAGTCTTTTACCAATTCGTCAGAGTTAATGCCTCCTAACTTAGAAATGGCCTGCAACATACTATCTTTTGCAGTGACTTCGCGCTGCTTGGCTACGCGCTTGGCAGTGGCAGCAAGTTGTTTATCAGTCTGCGGTCTAAAGCGCACCACAAACCCTTGATTTGAAGGTGCAGCCACCCAACCCTTGCCTGCTTTTTTAGCAACGTCTTGAGCTGCTTTGCGGGTTTTAAAGACGGATCCGTTCTTAAACACAATATCGCCAATGCGCATGCCAGGCTTCGGCGCCTGCAATTGACTGTGCTTATCTAAATCGATAAAGGCAGGCTCATTGATTGACTCAGGAATGACGGCTTGGGCTTTTTGAATTGTGCTCGGATTGATAGGATCAATCGCACTGCCAGGAATAGCAGCTTGCGCCTGCTGCATTGTTGTTGGTGCATTCGGTTCTGTTGGTGGCAGATCGATCACGTCTTGGGCTACCAAGTTGTTAACAGGCTCATTGCCAGGTATTTGCAAAATCTTTAATGCACCTGGCTCTACGGCATTGACTGAAGCATCCAAAAAAGCGTCTTGTTGACTTACCGCAGAAGTGTCTTTCGGCGCTTGCGTTGGTGCTGCTGTCTGATCTAAGAACTGATCTACTGTAGGCGTGCTTACAGAAGTGAGTGGGCTATCCTGCGTAGCAGTGTCGGCAATCAGCGTGCTCAAAGCTGCAATAGGATCGACTCCTGGTTGCGCTGATGCAGATAGATCGCCTTGAATGGGATTAATTGAAATAGGCTGAGCATTGTCAAACTCTGCTGGCGCTGGACTTACAGTGACATTTGCGCCATCTTGTATAGTTTCTGGTAACTGTTTGCCACCAATTTGAGTCATGGCGCCTGTGCCACCACCGAGCATTGCACCTAGTGCGCCTCCGTAGGCTCCACGCTTTAATAACTGATTTGGGTTAATTTCAGTTTTGTTGCCTACAGCCTCACCAATGTAATTACCAATTTCCTCGCCAGCCTCTTGCCCACCTTCTTTAGCAGTAACGCCAAGAATTTTATTAATTACTGCGATTGCGCCATTGGCAGATTTTTCTCCAGCCATCTTGCGAGCAATAGCACCTTCAGCGCCGCCACCTGTTAAAGGGGCAATCAGTAAAGAAGCTAAGCCAGATATTCCAGCGCCTTTGTATTTGTCTATTAATTCTGGAGAATCAATACTGGTAAATGTGTCGGCAGCATTTTGAATGGCATTTGTGCCTATAGTTGCGCCTGTTGCTGCCGCCATTTTTGCCGCTGTTGGAGCTAAAGCAATCGCACCTTTAGCAACACCAGCAGGCAGAATCATTGAGCCTAATGTAGTAACGCCAGCATCAATAGATGATCTAGGGTTATCCATGGCTGCAATTGCCAGGTCTTTTAATCCCTTGTTGGGATCATTCATTACGGCATTAAATGCAGCTTTTTGATCGTTGAGTTTTTGAGAGCCGATACCTTTATCAATAGTATCCATGCCCTTTTGCATCAGGCCAGAGAATTCACCACCATACTTGCCACCAGTAGCTAATTGTGCAATATCCGCAACACCTTTAGCTGCAGTGGGGAATATTTTTAGAAGTGCGGCGGCAGCGTCTTGAGCATTCTCTTTGAATGCTGAGGGTTTTGGTGCTAGCTCACCTAAAAAATTATCTATCCGACCCGCCTCGGCTCGCTGATTGTTAGATTGTGGCGAGTCGAGGAAGTCGTCTATCTTCATTAGTCAGGCATTCCTAAATCTTTGAGTTTCTTTTTAGCTTGATCTTTTGTGATCTTGCCAGCTTGGTAATCGGCCTGCACATTTATCATTTCAGGTGTAGGGCTAAATGGCTTGCTAGGATTTATTGTCTGACCAGTAGTAGCTGTTGCTGGATTTTTGTTCGGGTTGCGCTTGGATTTTGCAGCCTCTAAATACGTCTGAAAATTGGGCGCATCTTTAGGCCTCTGACCAAAGCTGAGTGGATATTCCGTGTTGTATTGCAGGCGGATCTGGTTATCTTCGGCAATATCAGTACGACGGCCTTTATCAGCAGGATCGCCTTTAGCGTAATTAGTGCCTTTGCCAGCGCCTTTGTTTTCGTAAATCTTTTCTAGGGTCGGGTTTACTACTGCTTGACCACCTGTAACGCGGTTAATCGATGATCCTGTATTGCCTACATCATCAAAAGGAGCGCTGCCGCTAGTAGCAAAATAAGCTTGTGCTGCGGGTGTCGCCAGGGCTGGATTGGTTTTAATCGCCTGAATATCAGCAATCTTTTGCTGCATTTGACCGCCACGGCTGAAGTCGGCAATATTGCCAGCGCCAACGTATTTCAAAGCCTGTAAAAGCTTTTGCTCGTATTGCGGCATATTTGGGTTTGCTGCGATCTGCTCATCAACACCACCGCGATAATCATTAGTCATCTTTAAGCCGCGGGCTTCTTGCTCGTGCTTGCTTCCAGCCTGTTGATTTGCAAAGATTTTAGCTAATGTCATAGCAGTATTTTGCTCGGCTTGTTGAGCCACCATTGGCGCCATAGCAAGCGCCTTAAATCCGCTACCGATACCCTGTGCAGCGCTTTGTGCTCCCGCTGCGGCACCGCCGCCAATGTCATAAGTTGCCATAGATATTCTCTTTAAAAAAGTTTGCTAGTTTTAAAAGACTGAATCCAGGATTTATCGCCGCCGCCAGTCCAATTCATAGAGTCATTCAATGATCCAATAGGATCGGCGGATCCGTTGGCAAGGGAAGTTGCTTTGTCCGTCACTTGACCGCCTGCTCCACTGCCGTACATCATTCCCGCAGATCCAGCCGCTTGCAAAATGTTTCCAATAAATACCTTTGTTGGATCAATCAAGCCTGCCTGTTGAATAGCAATACTGTCTGCAGCCTTTTGCCCATTGGAAAAATTATGTAATTGGTCAATTTGCTGGCCTGCATTCATCAAATCCACACCTTCATTAAATGCTGGGCGGTAAACCATCTGGCGGATCTGATAGCGGTGAGAGCTATAGCAAATCTCAGCAAGCGCCAGCACCAGAAGGCGGCCTTGCTGCAATGGACGACGACATTCCGTTCTGACATGACTAAAGGCCAAAGAAATATCAACGTAAATCCCATGCTCAATCACCAGGAAACTTTGTGGCTGTGGGAAGCAATCATCTTGCTTGGCGGTTTACTCCTGGGAGCTTACCTGGGCTCCCTAATCTATTCCCTGTTTTGTGCTCTATTGGAAATCAAAAATGATCGTCACGATTGAAGAATCATCACTACAAAATATGCTATTTCAGGCGGCGCAACTGGGAGCTGATAAAGCTATTAGCGCCCTAGTGTCTTACAACATTAAAGACGCTGCTAAGCAAATCGGCATCACCCCAAAGACCCTAACCAAAAGAATCCTGGAAGGGAAGATCAAGTCGGTAGATGGTCGCATTACTGGGGCTGAAATCAAACGATATTTGGAGAGTTAAATGAGTGATGTAATGTTTTATGGCATTTTGCGAATGCCTATAGAAATGGCTATGAATGATGAGTTGTCGCGTTTTCAGTTCTATCAGACCGTGCAACAGGCATTAGAGCGAATAAAAAAAATTGAAGATGAAAACAAAAAATTAAAAGAATTTGTTATTCCCATATTGGCGCATGGCGATGAGTGCGTAGGAGACTGGGATGGTGGCGAATTGCAAGACTTGGCGGTTAAATCAGGGCTTTATATTGAAAAGACTATGACTGAACCTTGCAACTTAGGGAGAGAAGAATTTGTAGGCTGCCCTTGCCGAGAATATTGCTATGGCGATGAGTCATGGGAATGCTATCGAATAGCTGAATTTTTATTGGGGAACGAATGACAACATTCACCAGCGAAGATAGAGAAATGGCTGCAAAGCATGACGGGATCGAAAGTCCGCATAATGCCTGCTGCTATAAAAATAAATGCCTTCAACAACAGCTTGAATTAACTCAGTGGAAAGCCCTAAGTAATTTTGAGTCTAAAACTCTTGAAGATTGCAATACTTGCATAACAAAGCAACAAGCTGAAATAGAAGCGTTAAAAAAAGAAAGTGATGAAATACTAAAAGGCATTAAACGGCTTCGATGCTGGCTTGAAAGCACTTGCCCCGATGGGTTTGCAGATGAAACATTTAGGTGTTTGCCAGTTTGGTTACTAAGGAAGGTTAACAATAAATGAGTTTCATAGATAAACCAAGCCCATTAAATTTCTTAAATACTTTACCGCTACCAACAGCAGAAAATACCATGAGTGCAGAGCAAAAATATTGGTATAACAGGGGTCATGATGATGGTCGGAGGCTGGCAGTAGTAAAAGAGCTAAATGATGGCGGTGAGCCAGTAAAAAATGCTACCTACTGGAAACGGCAATGTAATTTATTACAAAATAGCCTCACTAATCTACAGTCATCGCTATATCACGCTAATGAACAAATTAAGTATTTGGAATTACGCCAGGTAGATCCCAGAAAGACTAATCCAACCTAGCGGCCACGTCCTCTGGGTTTGGATTGTAGTATTTGAGAGCTCTCTTGGGATCTGTCCACCCAAAGATTTTGCACATATCAAAGATGGCCTGCTGAGCAGTAACGTCTTTATTGCTTTTAAACCTTCCCGCAATCCAAGTGGCAGCCGTATGACGGGTATCGTGGAAAGTTAATGTAGCCTCTTTATCAAGCGCTCCATCTGGCAGCCTAATAGCCAAGCCCACTCGATCCCGAATTGTTCTAAAGCGTGCATCCCTAGTCCGTGGATCCACTGAAAATACCGAGGTTTTATCAAAGCCACGCATCTTCTCAACAATGCGCACGGCTTTTTTAGAAAGGGGTACATCTCTACCCTTTCTTTTCCTTCTGCCGTTCTTATCAACCTTGACTACCAGGTGCCGCGGGTAAACATCCTCCCAGGTAAGGTTAGTCATATCGCCCGACCTCATGCCAGTTCGCAAGGCCAATAGAAAGCAAATGGCAATCGATTGGGTAATTGAGTCCACGCGCTGATCTAATGGGTGGTAATCAAACCCTCTCAATAGCTTCTTAATTTCTGATCTAGTGATTAAACGCTCCCGATCATCACCTTCTTGGGGCTTTTTAGCGTCATGCACGGGGTTAATCTTGATCCACTTCCAGCGCAGCCGAGCCGCTTCCATCATGGCTGACAGAATGCCCACTTCTCTGAGAATCGTATTGTCTTTAACGGTCTTAGCTCTGGCCTTACAGAAGTTTTCAAAATCCTCTGGTTCAACCTCACCAATCTTTTTATCTAGCGGCAGCCAATCTGCATTATTGAGAAAGGCATTGATCCGCAATACCTCCCAATGCTCCCCTGCATTCTCAGGGCAAACCTCATCGCGGTACTTCTCTAATGCTTTACGCAGGGTATGTTTGCTGGACGGCGCTAGGTTTGCATCCTCACGAATAGCTGTTTCTTCTTTGGCTGCCCAAAGTGTTGCGTCGCGCTTGTTCTCAAACGATTTACTTTTGCGCACGCCCCTGGTGTCAATTTGGACACGATAACCATTTGCGGTTTTTACTATTGAAGCCATGTGGGGGAATTTAGCAGTTTTTGTGGGGGAATTGTGGGGGAAGTTGCTTCCGATTTGGTTCAATTTAACCGAACTAAACGGAAATCACAACCCGCAAACCCTTATATTTACTGCTTATTACTTTTTAGTGGGAATTAAAAAGCAATCTTTGGTGCCCGAGGCCGGAATCGAACCGGCACGACTTTTTTGAGTCGGCAGATTTTAAATCTGCTGTGTCTACCGATTTCACCACTCGGGCTCGCACAAACAGAAACTGCTGCGCTAAATAAATCAAGACATTGAGGATTTTAGCATGCCAGAGAGGCCATAGCCTGAAGCCCCCAGAGATCTTCTTGCCCAGCGGGTTGGCTTATAAAAGCACTAAACTAGCCCCATGAAATTACGACCAAAATCTGCGGCTATGAGCTCGTTTATACGCGTCTCTTTATTAGTCGGCGGCAACCTGTTGGCGATTGCGGTTTTGATTGTTCTAGCTTACCTATATTTTGCCCAATCTTCCCCTTCTGGCAAAAGAACTATCAAAAATCTAAGTGACGCGGTTGCCATCACTTTTGATGAGAGTGATGTGCCTCATATCAAAGCCAATACTCAAGCGGATGCTTTATTTGCTCTAGGCTATTTACACGCTACTGAGCGCTCATGGCAAATGGAAGTCAATCGCCGGCTTGCCAGTGGCCGCCTCTCAGAAATTTTAGGAAGCGAGACCGTCAAGATTGATCGCTTTATTCGCACACTGGGTATTAAGCGTGCTGCAGAGCGCCAGTTTGATCGCTATCCTGTGGCCGCTAAGCGTTTGCTGCAAGCGTATGCCGATGGCGTGAATACCGGCAATGCCCAACTAGGCTGGGCACTACCAGTCGAGTATTTTTTAACAGGCTCCAAACCTGGACATTGGTCATCAACTGATAGTGTTGCCTGGATGTTAATGATGGCCTACGATCTCGGCGGAAACTGGGATAAGGAATTACAACGCTTTGAGCTTTCCCAATTCCTAACTACCAAACAAATTTGGGAAATATTACCGCCCTATGAAGCAGGCAGCTTTGCTAGCAATATGGATTTTGCTAAGCTTTATAAAGGCCTGAATGCATTTAATCCTGCAGCAGGTCCATCTGAAGAGAAATCAAAAAAGCTTCCTACTACCGAACTTGGCTCTCTAGATTTTCCTGGCGGGAAAGATGGCATTGGATCAAACAACTGGGCATTAAGCGGCAAGCTCACTGCTAGCGGTAAACCACTGCTAGCGAATGACCCCCATCTTGGCCTCTCGGCCCCAGCAATTTGGTATTTTGCCCACCTCGATGCCCCTGGAATGAATGTGATTGGCGGCACCTTACCAGGCATTCCAGGTGTAGTTCTGGGAAGAACGGATAAATTTGCCTGGAGCTTTACTAACACCAATCCCGATGTCCAAGATTTATATATTGAGCAAATAGATGCAAATAATCCTGGCATGTATCGCGGTCCCGATGGCCTGCTCCCATTTAAAGTTCATCAAGAAATCATCGATGTCAAAGGCTCACCATCTATCACCTTCTTGGTAAAAGAAACGCGTCATGGCCCTGTGATCTCAGATTCTTATGCGCGGGCTAAACGCAGTATCGATGCCAAACGATTTGCTTTGGCATTGCGATGGACAGCACTGGATGCAGAAAATCAATCTGTTGTTGGTCTTTTAGATATGAATCGTGCCAAAGATCTTGATACATTTAAACAAGCGCTACGCAAAAACTATGCGCCGATGCAAAACGTGGTGATGGCAGATGCCGAAGGCAATATCAGCTATCAAGCGGCTGGCGTCGCCCCTAAGCGTGTATTACATCAAGGGCTCTATGGACTGGCACCAGCCCTCGGCTGGGAAAAGCAATATGACTGGAATGGCTACGTTCCTTTTGAGCAGTTGCCGGCAAGCAACAATCCAGAACAAGGCTGGCTTGCTACTGCCAATCAAAGAATCATTGCCAGTAACGATCCAAATCCATTGACGGTAGATTGGGATTTACCAACGCGTTACGACCGTATTGTTGAGCTCATTAAATCCAGAAATAGCCATGATCTCAGTTACATGAAAACTATGCAGGCGGATACCCTATCGCTTGGCGCAACCCCTTTATTGGATTTATTTAAATCAAGTAAATCGAGCCATAAACTGGCTCCACAGGCACAAGAAATGATTCAAAAATTTGATGGTGACATGACTATCAACAGTGCTGGTGCTCTGATTTTTAATGCTTGGGCAGACCAGCTGACTCGCAACCTATTCTCACGCCTGAGTTATTTATTTACCGAGAGCTATGGTTCACGGAGCTTTAGACAGCCACTTATACTTGCCCTGCAAAACCCTGACAGCCCTTGGTGTGATGACCCCAAAACAAATCAAATGGAGTCATGCTTGGACTCCTCTAGCAATGCTCTTGATAAGGCCTTAGATTATTTAAGCAATCAATATGGTAATGACCCTAAAACTTGGGCGTGGGGCAAAGCGCATATCGCAACCTCAGAGCATCGACCGCTGAGCAAAGTTCCAGTATTAGGCAGCCTATTTAACCTGAAGACCTCCTTTCCGGGAGATGGCTTCTCTATTAATGTCGGCAGACCTCAGCTCCTGAAATCTAGCAACCCGTATGAAACAGTTCAAGGCCCCAGCATGCGGGCGATCTATGATCTTTCAGATCTAGAGAAGTCGCTCTTTATTTACCAAACAGGCCAATCTGGGTGGGTGCAAAGCAGACTCTATCGGAATATGAATCCCCTATGGGCCAATAATGAATATCTGCCGTTACAGATGAAGCCCGAAAATACAAAGCGCCAGCTTGAGTTGAATAATAAATAAGACTATTAACCTCACTAGCCAAGGCGTTTAGAATGTCTTATTGCTATAAATCAGTTACTTATTAGGACTCTGACCCATGAAAAAATTGACCCCCTTCATCGCAGCTACCGTCTTTACCGCCTCAATGTCTTGCATTGGTAATGCCTATGCCGAGTGGAAAGAATTAGGCTATAACGAGGCAATGGTGGTTTATGTTGATCTAGATACTGTCAGGATTAGTGGCGAGAAGTCTCAAATCATGTCAATGCTGGACTTCAAGAAGCCCGGAAGAAATCCCAGCAATAAAGAGACTGTGAATTCTATTATTGGCCTGAATGAATATAACTGCCCTGAGGGCAGCTATCGTCCCATCGCCTTCAAAGAATTTTCCGGAAATAAAGGTACAGGTAAAGTAGTTTCTGATAACAATACTCCGGATAGCAAGTACGAACCCGTCATTAATGAGTCATGGACAGCTGGGGTTTTCAATGTTGTCTGCCAAAGAAAATAATCTGCATACAAAATCTCAATTCAAATTCGGGGTTTACTTACTCCCCATCTTTTGTAGCCTAGGTTTACAGGCTTGTATTGCACCCTTTGCAGCTGTCGGCGCCTCAGGCTCAGCTGCCGCTAGCACAGCTGGAGGTGCAGTAGCTACCGCCGCAGTTGCAAATCCTGCTACAGCCACAAGCCTTGCAACCACCGCAGCTACAGGCAAGTCTCCCTTAGAGCATGCGGCCTCGGCTGCCACCAAAAAGGAATGCAGTTTTTTTAACCCCCTCTCATCTAAGCCAATTTGCGTAGATGTCTTAGTCCCAACCGTAACTGATAACAGCACTCCATTAATGGGTCCTGCAGATCAAGCGATCGATACAGCAAAGCAGCAAAACATCTCTGCCCCACTCTCAAAAGACTAAAATGACTGTTTACAAGCATTTTTACTGACTTATTCATGACTACTGAAAACTATTACCTCACACTAACCTGCCCGAACAAGCCCGGCATTGTTGCTGCAGTTTCAACTTACATCTTTCAGGCGGGCGGTGATATTGAAGAAGCCCAGCAGTTTGATGACAAAGCGTCTAAACGCTTCTTCATGCGCGTTAGCTTTAGTTGCCCTACCGATGGCAATACCCTCAAGTCTGGTTTTGTGGAAATTGCTAAACGTTTTGAGCTGACATGGGATTTACGTGCCGTCAAAAATCTCAAGCGCGTCTTAATCATGGCGTCAAAGCTGGATCACTGCTTAGTAGATTTGCTCTACCGCTGGCGTATTGGTGAATTGCCAATGATTATCTGTGGCATTGTTTCTAATCACCCACGCGAGGTATATGCCAGCATCGATTTTGCTGACATTCCGTTTTACCATCTGCCGGTCACCCCAGAAACTAAGCCAGCGCAAGAGGCTAAATTACTCGAGATTGTTGCCGACTCCAAGGTTGATATGGTCATTCTGGCCCGTTATATGCAGATTCTGTCAGATGATTTATCCAGTAAATTATCTGGACGCTGTATCAACGTACACCACTCGTTCTTGCCAAGCTTCAAAGGGGCGAAGCCTTACCATCAAGCCCATGCTCGTGGCATCAAATTAATTGGAGCCACTGCTCATTTTGTCACTAGCGATTTAGATGAAGGTCCCATCATTGAGCAAGATGTCACTAGAGTTACCCATGGAGATACGCCGGATGATTTAGTACGCAAAGGTCGTGACTTAGAACGTACGGTACTTTCTAGGGCACTGCGTTACTACCTGCATGACCGCGTCTTGATTAATGGCGCAACCTCAGTCGTCTTCTCAGACTAATACTCCTTACGGCCTGACTCCTGGAGCCTCTAGGGGCATTCCTCTGGCTCGCCACATGAGAAAGAGTTCTAGCTGGGCCATTTCAGGAGAGCCATACTCAAACTGCTGTGCTCTTACGCCACTCATGCAGTTACGTAAGCGGCGCTGTACAGATCCTAAAGTTTGCCATTCTAGGCGATAGATAGGATAGGCATTAGGGTGCCCCTGCGGAATCAAACTGCCACCCAGCCTCAATCCTGCTCTATCCTCGTGACACTGAGCACATGACAAATTAAGCTGCCCCATTTTCTCGTTAAATGATTGCCGTCCTTTTTGTAATTCCGCTTTGTTTTCTGAAGTTTCTTTAACGGCAATCGGCATACCTTTGGACTGAGCAGCCACATAAGCGGTAAGCGCCAACAACGCCTTATTTTCATAAGCAAGTACCGGCGCACCTTGCGCTGCCGTTCTACATTGATTAATTTGTCCCTCAAGGGTTTGCAACTTACCTTTGATCATCTTCGGAAATTGGGTTGCGACACCACGCATCGATTTTTTAGCATCCCCATGGCAGCTTGTACAAGCAACATTTTTTGAGCCTGACTTTGCCTGCCAAAGACTTTCACCTTCAGCCACCCAAAACATGGCAGGATTTAAGGAGGGATCATCCTGCATGGCCTTGTTTTCAGGGGACATGAGCTCATAGCTCGATTGTTTTTTATTTGTAGCGTCAGGAGCAGCAGCAGAGTTTGATGCCGCAAGCAATAAAGAGCAACAGCAAATAGCAAGGCGAAGAATGGTTGCTACGCTCACAGAGTTCCTATGAAACGGTAATGCTCGCTTGATTCACTGCCTCATAGCCACCATCACCAACCCACTTGAACTCGAGAGTGCCTGATTCAGTTGCAATAGTGGTAAAGATGATTAAGGGATTGGCGCCTATGCCTGGATAGAAATCCGCTTTAAATACCTCTACGTTGTTATAGGAACAAGTAAAGACACGAATCAAATCTCTTGGGATTAGTTTGCCAGACTCGGTATATCGAAAACCCGATTCCATATCATGCTGCACAATAGCGCGGATCTCAATAACTGCGCCCTTCTTTGCACTAGCCGGTACAGTCACTTGGGTGCGAGATGTCTTACTCATACCATCTCCGTACAAGCGGATAGAGTTACCAAGGTTTCTGCTGACCCCTTCCAATAGCTGCCATTACTCATTTGCGCGATAGCCCAAACCACTTGACTATCGGCCAAGCGTACCCGCGTCGTGATATTAGCAGTGCCTGAACGAGGCGTTAGATAGGCTGTAAAAATATTGGGGGAAGGGTTTCCTTCAGCAATCACATGAATCGCTTTAACGTAGTCATTAGCAGTCATCGGGCTATCAACACTGACTTTCAAAACAACCAAATTACCGTTTTCAACCAAAGGAGGAATTGTTAAAGTCACACGACCTTCTTGAATCCTGGCATTACCAGTTATTTTTTGGATAACCTCATCAGCATCTTCTTTTTTAGCAAAAACAAATGCCGGGCTTATCCACGCACCCAGCGTGAATATTCCGAGCTTTTGGATTCTTTGGAGCCAATCACGGCGGTGCATTTTTAAAGGGGGTTTGAATTTCATATTCATTGTGAATTCGACTTATTTAAACTGACTAAAAAGGCTACTACATCCTCAATCTCTTGGCCATTGAGAATCGGTTGTCCTGCAAATTTTGGAGCAACCCGATTGAGGTGTCCAGTCTTGTAATAAGCAGGCATGATGGTATCCGGATTGAAGTGACTTGCATTGACGATGCGAGCGCGCAATTGAGATGCATTAAGACGAGCCGCACTCATCCCCAGTTCTGGAGCCAGATTTCCTTGAAAGCGCTCCTCCGGAAATGGGCCGCTATGGCACAAGAGACATAAACCCGTTTGGCGACTTGCAACGATCGCCCTACCCCTACTAACATCACCAGGCGCAGAAGAAAGGGATTCGAAAATCGAATCCCCCACAATTAACTGAGCGTTTGCGCTACCGAGATTGAGGAAGACTAGCAAGCAGGCTGCCAGTACATACCTCATTCTCATTGTTGCAACTTCACAGTCTTTATACCAACTTAATGCCGCTGTTTTTCAATGGCACTGTACGCAAACGTTTACCGGTTGCACGATAGAACGCATTGAGTACTGCTGGTGCTGCAACCGCAATCGTTGGCTCACCAACACCACCCCAATCTTTACCACCGCCTTGAATAACGATAGTTTCGACAGGAGGCATCTGAGACAAGCGAATGGAGCCAAAGGTATCAAAGTTCTTCTGGACGACCGCACCTTTTTCGATGGTGATCTCTTCCTCGAATAATGCAGAGAGGCCATACACAAATGAACCAGAAACCTGACGTGCTACTTGCGCTGGATTAACAATATAGCCTGGATCTGTAGCAGCCACGATGCGATGAATCTTAACCTCATTGCCATTTTTCACAGAGAGTTCACAGGCAGCAGCAACATAGCTACCGAAAGAACGCATTTGCGCCACACCACGGAATACACCAGGCGCAGCTGGCTTAGTCCAGCCAATGCCATCAGCAACAGCATTTAGTACCGCCACTGCACGTGGGAAATCTTGCATGTGCTTACGGCGGAACTCTACTGCATCCATACCTGTTGCTTCAGCCAGCTCATCCATGAAAGTTTCGATAAAGACTGCATTTTGGTTCACGTTCACGCCACGCCAGAAGCCTGGGGGTACGTGAGTGTTACGCATTGCATGGTCAATATTGAGATTTGGGAAGCTATAAGTAATGCCATGCTCACCTAAAGGCTCGACACCTTGGAAGGCTAATGGGTCTTTACCTTTATTTGCTGCAACCACCGCAGGACGAACTGCTGCCAAAATAGACTGGCCAGACAAGCGCATATTCAAACCTGTGACATTTTTCTTGTCATCAATTGCGGCAGTCATCTTACACATCATGACTGGATGGTAGCGACCTTGTGTCATGTCCTCGTCACGCGTCCAAATCAACTTAATTGGCGTGCCAGGCATTTGCTTAGCAATATTCACCGCCTGAGTTGTGTAGTCTTGGAATGCGCCACGACGACCAAAGCCACCGCCCAGATTTACTTTATAGACATTGCATTTTTCTGAAGGTAAACCTGAGGCTGCAATGACCGCTGCTAATGATGCTTCACCGTCTTGTGTTGGCACCCAGGCTTCACATGAATCTGCTGTCCACTTTGCAGTAGCAGTTTGTGGCTCCAAGGTGGCATGATTCAAGAATGGGTAGAAGTAAGTAGCTTCAATCTTTTTAGATGCATTTGAGAGCGCAGACTTCACGTCACCATTGGTGTTGTGTGCAAATGCATCATCTGCCGTAAGACCCTCTTCCAGCATCTTCTTGATAGAAGCGCTAGAGACATTCTCATTAGGGCTACTTTCCCAGACAATCTTTACTTGATCCAATGCAGTCTTAGCCTGCCAGAATGTATCGGCCACTACTGCAACTGCAGTATCACCAACTTGAACTACCTTTTTGACGCCTTTCATGCTTTGAGCTTTAGTGGCATCGTAGCTCTTCAATTTGCTACCAAATACAGGCGACTCTTTAATGGTTGCCGTCAGCATTCCAGGCATCTTCAAATCAATTGCGTAGATTTGTTTACCAGTGACTTTATCAGCAACACCATCGATACGATTAACGGATTTACCAATTAACTTCCACTCTTTTGGATCCTTGAGCGGAACATCTTTTGGAACCTCTAATTGCGAGGCGGCAACAGATACCTTACCAAAAGTGGTTTTACGTCCTGATGGCGTATGGGTGATCACGCTATTCTTTGCTACGCACTCAGAAGCTGGGACATTCCATTGGTTTGCAGCTGCTTGAACCAACATAATGCGTGCAGCCGCGCCGCCTTTACGAACATATTGCTCCGATGTACGAATACCGCGGCTACCACCTGTAGAGTAGCTACCCCAAACTTTATTGCGCTTGAGGTTTTCTGCAGGAGATGGATAGTCATAAGAAACTTTTTTCCAATCACACTCCAACTCTTCCGCAACCATTTGAGCTAAACCGGTGATCGTGCCCTGACCCATTTCCGAGCGAACAATACGAACAACCACATCATCGTTTGGCTTAACCACGACCCATACACCAATTTCTGGTGATGCCAGTGGCGTCATTGCTGTAGTACCAGTTCCCATAGCAGCATGGGCTTCAGACATGATTGAGAAATCAAAGCCAATTGCTAAACCAGTAGCAATTGCGCTAGAGCCAACGATAAAGTGGCGACGGGAAGTATTTGTATTTGTAGTCATCTCTTTCCCCTTATGCCTTGCTCACAGCATGGATCGCTGCACGCACTTCTTGGAAGGTGCCACAACGGCAGATATTGGTTACTGCTGCATCAATTTGAGCATCAGTTGGCTTAGGAGTATTGCGTAATAGTGCGGTAGTTGCCATCACCATGCCAGATTGGCAGTAGCCGCACTGAGGTACTTGGTTATCAACCCATGCTTTTTGCACTTTAGAAAGTTGCCCATTCTTTTCTAAACTTTCAATAGTCTCAATTTTTTTACCTTCAGCAGCCGACACTGGCAACGCGCAACTACGCATCGCTTGACCTTCAAATAGCACAGTGCATGCGCCGCATACGCCAATACCGCAACCATATTTAGTACCGGTCAAACCAATCTGTTCACGAATCACCCACAGCAATGGGGTATCTGGATCTACATCCACCTTGTATTTTTTGCCATTGACATTTAACTCTGCCATGAGTGCTCTCCTATTGGTTTTGTAATGTGGGGACTCTTTCTGTTGAAATAAGCCCCTGTTTTTATACCCTACTTTTGTTGTGACTATATTAAACAAGAATGAATTTATTGCTATGCAACATAAATTCTGGCCTGTAAGATCAAACCATGATCTCTGGCCTTGTTCAAATACTGCTCTTTCAAAGCTTAGGTGAGTTAGTTTCTAAATTCGTACTGCCCACCTTACCCGGCCCCGTGATTGGCTTGGTTCTTCTGGTTTTATGGCTTGTTCTTCGCAAAGGAATCAATGCTGAGCTAGCAATGGTTGCGGATGGCTTCAGTCAATACTTGGGCCTGCTCTTTGTTCCCGCTGCCGTGGGCGTAGTGGTCTTTCTGCCTCAGTTGCAAGCAAATGCCCTGGCAATCATCAGCGCTCTTGTAGGCAGCGTCATTTTGACTATTGGGTCGAGTGCTTTAGTAGTTCGATTTTTAAGTAGAGAAGATACTCATGAGTGAAAAACACTCAATCGTAGAAATTTGGGTTTACCTATCGGGCAGCCCACTCTTTGCACTCTTTCTTACCTTAGCGGCCTATCAAGTCGGGCTAACTATTTATAAATATGCCAAGCAAAATCCACTGGCTAATCCCGTAGCCATTGCCATCGTCCTAGTCGCTTGCATCATTCAATTTATCGAGATGCCCTACTCAACCTACTTTGAGGGCGCACAGTTTATCCACTTCTTATTAGGTTCAGCAACGGTATCCCTAGCCATACCAATTTACCGAGGACTTGCCAGCCTCAAGGGTCGCTCCATTCCGCTAATTGTTTCATTAGCTACCGGCGGTCTGGTTTCTATAGCTAGTGGGGTTGGTATCGCAAGTCTGCTGGGCGCTGACTCGAGCATCACTGGAGCAATGTACCCCAAATCCGTTACAGCGCCAATCGCCATGGGGATTGCGGAACGTATTGGGGTATCGCCAACGCTCACTGCCATCTTTGCGGTCAGCACCGGTATTTTAGGAGCGATCTTGGCGCCCTTTGTTTTAAATGTGCTGGGTATGAAAGCCTGGTGGCAAAGAGGCTTTGCAATTGGTATTGGTGCGCATGGCATCGGCACCTCAAGAGCATTTAGCATCCATCCTGAAGCAGGAACTTATGCAAGCCTAGCAATGGGCATGAATGGCGTGATTAGTGCTGTGGCAATACCAGTGATCTATCACTTATTTAATCAATGACTCTCTTGAACTGCATTACTCAGATTTAATGAGCGCAGCCTTCACAATCGGCGCAAAACGAACCAAATCACCTTTGATCTGTTCACCAAATTTATCAGGCGTACCAGGGGCTGGAAAAATACCCATAGCCAAAAGCTTTGCCTTACCCTCGGGTGAATTCAAAATCTCGTTTAAAGCTTGATTCAACTTAGCAATGATTGGTTTAGGTGTTTTTGCTGGAGCCAATAAACCAACCCAATCATCAATCACGAAGTCTTTAACACCACTTTCAATAAAAGTTGGAACATCGGGCATGCTCGGGCTTCGCTTTGCACTAGAAACGGCAATGGCTTTTATCCTTCCTGTAGCAACGTACTGATTTGCTCCGGCAACAGCTGTATACACCAAGGGAATATTGCCTCCCAGCAAATCAAGCAGTGCCTGCCCACCACCCTTGTATGGAATATGGACTAAATTGGCGCCCGATTTTTGCTTAAACAATTCACCGGCAATATGAGGCGTTCCGCCAGATCCAGATGTTCCGTAAGACAAGCCATTGGGATCTTTTTTAGAGATCGCAATCACATCTGCCAAAGTCTTACCCTGAAAATCATTATTCGCTACGATGATCAAAATAGCATCGCCAATTTTTCCAATCGGCGCAAAGTCTTTGACGCTATCAAAAGGAACTTTATCAAACAGCGATGGATTAATAGACAGAGTGCCAGCGTAACCCAATAGCAGGGTATAACCATCTGGTTCTGCGGACGCTACCATTTGCGAGCCAATATTGCCTGATGCCCCTGGCTTATTATCCGCAATCACTTGTTGGCCAAGCTTCAATGAAAGTTGCTCTGCAATAAAACGGCCCGAGGTATCCGTAACCCCGCCTGGAGTAAACGGAATAATTAAACGAATGGGCCGATTAGGATAGTTCGATTGCGCAAAGGCAGCTAATGAGAATGAAGCCGTAAGTAATGCGATGGCAAAGGAAAAATAACGATGTAATTTCATAGCAGACCTTTATCCAGTTTTACTTCGTCTCAACAAAACGCTTCTCAAACTCCCAGACATCCTCAAAGCCCATTAATTTTGATAAATCGCTGAAGTCATATAAATCTACTGGATTATTGATGGATGATCCAGAGTCTTTAAAGTGCTCATACACCTTGGTCATTGCCTGTACCGAAGCCAGTAACGCCGTTACTGGGAAGATCGCAATCTTATAACCCAACTGCTCTAACTCAACTTTAGATAGAACAGGGGTTCTTCCCTTCTCTACCATATTGGCGATCAAGGGATGGTTTGGAAAGGTCTTGCCTATGCGATGCATTTCCTCTTGAGTCTCAGGTGACTCGATAAACAAAATATCTGCACCAGCGCGAGCATAAGCCTCGCCTCGGCGCAATGCTTCATCTAAGCCTAAGGTAGTTCTTGCATCGGTTCTGGCAATAATTTTGAAGTTGGGGTCCGTTCTTGATGCAACGGCAACTTCAATCTTCTTCACCATATCTTCCAGAGAAATGACTCTACGACCCGGGGTATGCCCACATTTTTTTGGGAACTCTTGATCTTCTAGTTGAATGGCCACTGCACCTGCAGCCTCATACCCTCGAATAGTATGGCGCACATTGAGTAAGCCACCATAACCGGTATCACCATCAGCAATTAAAGGGGTTTTGGCCATGCCAGCCATCGCACTTACCCTCGCAACCATTTCTGTATAGGTTGCTAAACCAGCATCGGGCAATCCCAGTAATGAGGCAACAGCCCCATAGCCCGTCATGTAGAGCGCATCAAAATTCATGCGATCCGCTAAACGCAATGAAACCATCTCATAAACACCAGGGGCAACGATCAATCCCGGCTTACCAAGTCGCTCATTAAATAAATCTCGCCGGGTAGTCATATGTCTCCTAATTTTTTTCTTATTAATTTTAGGCAGCTAGCAATTGTGGGATGCGGGCGTGCTTTACTTTAGGTTTAATAGTCTTTCTTGCTTTCCATAGATCATAGGCCGACTGTTGCGCTAACCAAACGCTTGCGCTGCCACCATTTTTAATGCCAAGCCATGCCTCAATTCGAAGAGCCATCTCAGGAGAGATTGCGGCTCTAGCGTTTAATACTCGAGACAAAGCAGGACGAGTAACTCCCAACTGCTCAGCAGCAGTTGTCACAGTGATCCCAAGAGCTGGCAAGACATCATCTCGCAAGGTTATCCCTGGGTGTGGGGGGTTATACATTTTTCTCATTTTTAGCATTAGTGATAGTCCTGATAATTTACCAAAACTGCATCCTCACCTTCAACTTTAAAAGTTAGCCTCCAATTTTCACCAACAAGGATTGAAAAGTGACCGACTAATTTTCCTTTAAGCAGGTGAAGACGCCATCCCGGCAAATTTATATCCTCCCAAGAACTTGCTTCATTTAATTTAGCAAGCTGTCTAGCCAATCGAGGTGCATGCGAACTTTGTATGCCTGCCTTACTACCCGTTTCAAAAAATAATTGCAGCCCTTTATGGTGGAATGATTTGATCATACCATACTGTATAGCATAGCGTTACACTATAAAAGGGTTATGCAAGACACAAAATATTAGGGGTTAACTCACCTTCATCGCAGCATCCACCGCTTCACCTAGCACGCTACACAAGAACTCCACTTCTTCTGGTTTAGAAATAAATGGCGGGCCTACTGCAATACAGTCGCCCGCTACACGCACAAGAGCTCCACGTTCAATGCAAGCTTCTAGAACTTTCAAGGCACGTAGTCCAGGCTTACCTGGTACCGGCTCTAAATCGATTGCACCTGATAAACCGAAGTTCCGAATATCCAAGATTCCTGATTTGCCTTTTAATGCATGCAAGCCATTTTCTAATACTGGCTCTAATGCTTTAGCGCGACTAACCAAGTCATCGGACTCAAAAATATCCAGCACTGCATGGGCAGCTGCGGTAGGTATTGGGTGACCTGAATAAGTGTAGCCATGGAAGAACTCAATCGCTTGGTCTTGCCCACCATTACCGATAATGCTGTCATAGATGTCGCCACGTATAAGCACGCCGCCCATAGGGATCACGCCATTCGTAATCGCTTTAGCAAAGGTGATCATGTCAGGAGTGACACCAAAACGGTCGGCCCCAAAGTTAGCGCCTAAGCGACCAAAGCCAGTAATGACTTCATCAAAAATCAGCAAAATGCCGTGCTTGGTACAGATCTCACGAATCTTTTGCAAATAACCTTCTGGTGGCACGATGACACCTGTTGAACCTTGTACTGGCTCGAGAATGACTGCGGCAATCGTATTGGCGTCATGTAAGGCAACGATCTTTTCTAATTCATCGGCAAGATGAGCGCCCCATGTAGGCTGACCTTTAGAAAAAGCCATTTGCGAAAGATTTAAGGTGTGCGGCAAATGATCTACACCAGGGATCATGAGGCTAGTAAACATTTTGCGATTGGCAACCATGCCACCTACGGAGATACCGCCCATTCCTACACCGTGATACGCACGATCTCGACCAATCATGCGCACCCGGGAGGCGCTCCCCATCACGCGGTGATATCCAATCGCAATCTTGAGAGCGGTATCTACTGCTTCAGAGCCTGAATTGGTAAAAAAGACTTTATCCAAGCCCTTTGGTGCCATCTTGACAATTCGGCTTGCAAGACTGAAGGTGGCCTCGCTTGCCATCTGAAAGGCTGGGCAATAATCCATGGTTTCATATTGTTTGCTAATGGCTGCACCAATACGTGGATCAGCATGCCCCAAGGGTGAGCACCAAAGCCCAGAAAGACCATCAAACAGCTTACGTCCATGATTGTCATAGTAGTAAGCTCCTTTGGCAGACTGCATCACCTTAGGGTTCTGATGGAAATAGCGATTTGGGGTAAAAGGCAGCCAATAGGATGACATGTCAATACCTGGGTTGTCTCTTGAAGTGGTCATTTGACTCTCTGTGAATATTTGTAAACTGCAATTTGAATATCTAATACTATATAACTGATCAACCATTAGGACACAAAACGGAATCTGATATGAAATCACTGAAGCGCCCATTTTTTTCACTATTCCCCTTATTGCTCGGCTCTATCTATGCACTTTTAGGCACGTCAGCGCTAGCTGCGCCTGATACTGATTGGCCTAAGAAACCGATAGTTGCTGTTCTATCCTTTCCTGCCGGCGGGTCCACTGATGTATTTGCGCGGGCTGTGATGGCGCCACTGGGTGAAGCCCTAGGTCAATCAATTGTCATTGAGAACAAGCCTGGTGCTGGTGGCATGATTGGTTTGCAAGCAGCAGCTAAAGCTGCGCCTGATGGCTATACGATTCATTTCAGCGCAATGACAAATCAAACGATTTCTCAGGCCTTATTCAAAAATCCTCCTGCTGATTTGCGCAAAGACTTTGAGCCAGTTGCCCTAGTTGGAACAATCCCTCACTTAATTGTTATCAATCCAAGCGTCCCTGCAAAGAATCTTCCGGAATTAATTGCTTTCATTAAATCTAAGAAGGGAGACTTTAATTACGCCTCGCAAGGCAATGGCAGCCTCTCGCATTTGGAGTCCACTCTTTTTATGCAACGTATCGGCGCAACTGGAACACATATTCCCTATAAAGGCAGCAGCTTTGCCCTACCTGATTTGATTGCTGGAAATACTTTGATGATGTTTGATAGCGTGACAGCTTCATTGCCCCATATTCAGAGCGGTAAGTTACGCCCGATTGCGATTGCTGCCGCAGAGCGCTCACCTCTCATGCCGAATGTTCCAACCCTAGGACAGGATGGCATGAAGCAGTTCGATGTTGAGAACTTCTATGCAGTTTTTGCTCCCAAAGCGACACCACCAGCGATCGTTGCAAAACTTGAACGAGAAATTCGTAAGATCTTAACGAATCCTGATTTCAAAGCACGTATGGCAGCTCAAGGTATTCATCCACAGTTTGCTAATTCTCAAAAATTGGCAGAGATCTCAGCTGAAGAGCATGCCAAATGGGAGAAAGTAGTAAAGTCAGCCAATATCAAAGTTGATTGATCCTTTAATAAAAATAAATAAGCCTCTATGTTGATTTCTCCTCCCTTTAGCGGTGGTCGTGCACCTGTCATCGCCAGAAACACTGTTGCTAGCTCTCAACCTCTAGCTACACAAGCTGGTATTGAGGCTCTACAAAATGGTGGCAATGCAGTAGATGCTGCATTGGCTACTGCCATTACCCTAACGGTTGTAGAGCCTACGATGAATGGCTTAGGCGGCGATAGCTTTGCCATTCTCTGGGACGGCAAAAAGCTCCACGGCTTAAATGCCTCTGGTCGTGCCCCTGCCGCTTGGACGCCAGAACATTTTTCTGGCAAATCGGCAATGGATCTGATTGGTTGGAATACTGTTACTGTTCCAGGCATGGTTGCTGGTTGGGTTGAGTTATCGAACAAATTCGGCAAGCTTCCTTTTGCACAATTATTTAAGCGTGCAATTGATTATGCGGAAAATGGCTTTCCAGTATCGCCAGTAATTGCACGCCAATGGCGCGAAGCAATTCCGATTCTGAAGAATCAGCCCGGCTTTGCAGAATCCTTTCTGATTGGTGGCAAATCTCCTCAAGCTGGACAAATCTGGAAATTTCCCGAGCAAGCTAAAACCTTAAAAGAGATTGCTGCAACGGAAGGCCAATCTTTTTATAAAGGGGCACTCGCTCAAAGCATGGTCGACTTTGCAAAGTCTACTGGTGGTTGTTTTTCTATGCAAGACTTTGCAGATAACAAACCTGAGTGGGTTGAACCTCTGGCATTGGATTATGGTGATTACACCCTCCACGAGATTCCTCCTAATGGCTCTGGCATTGCTGCACAGATCGCTTTAGGTATTTTGGAAGCTGCAAACGTGAAGCAATATCCAGCAAACTCTGCTCAGCGTATTCATCTACAAGTAGAAGCCATGCGGATCGCCTTTGCTGATGCATATGAATATGTCTCCGATGCGCGCTCTATGACTATGCCCGTGAGCTCATTACTCAATAGAGAATATTTGGCCAGCCGTGCTTCACTGATTGATCACAATAAAGCCGGAACCTATGGTCCTGGTGATCCGCACTCTGGTGGCACAGTCTATCTTTGCGCTGCAGATGAATCTGGCATGATGATTTCATACATCCAGTCAAACTTTAAGGGCTTTGGTTCTGGTGTTGTTGCGCCAGGCGGAATTGCATTTCATAACCGCGGCATGAGCTTTAGCCTCAAAGATGGCCACCCCAATCAAGTTGCCCCAGGCAAGCGCCCTTTCCATACGATCCTGCCTGCCTTCTTAACAAAAGATGGCAAACCCACAATGGCATTTGGTGTGATGGGCGGCAATATGCAGCCCCAAGGGCATATTCAATTTGCAATGCGCTTCATCGACGAATACCTCAACCCTCAAGCATGCTCTGATGCTCCGCGCTGGAGAATCGATGATTTAGGAAAGCTGACTGTTGAGGCGGCAATGCCAGAATATATTATTGAGGGCCTCAAAAATATGGGTCACGAAGTAACGGTGATGCCTGCCAATAGTTTAGATTTTGGCAGCGCTCAAGCAATTGCCAAGATTAGTGATGAATCTGACTCTGCTTATATTGCTGGTAGCGATCATCGTAGGGATGGGTTGGCGGCTGGGTTTTAGAGTATTTGGCAGTATTACCAAATCCAGTTCTTGTCATCTTCATTCAAAAAATCCCATAAGAGCAATGGCAACATTTCATCATCAGATAACATCTCTTCACTTAATTTTTGGATATCCGCTTGTTCTTGCCTCGATAAATTAGGCACCTCTTGAGTCTTTCCAATGCTTGTTGTCAAACTATCTCCTTTTTCTGACAACTAATTTAACAAAAGAAAGAACTCATTTTTGTTAAGTGATGAAAGCCCATCTTCATAAAGATGCCTTCCCTTTGAATCTTGATGAAAGAGTCATGCCTGTTAAAATACGTATATACAAAATACAGGCAAATCAATGCAAAACCTCATCATTAGTCCTGAAATTGAACAAAAATTAGCTAGAAAACATGGACTCAAACGCACCGATATAGAGCAATGCTTTAGAAATAGGCTGCGATCTTACCTAATAGATACAAGGCTTGAACATCTCACTGACCCCTTAACTGAATGGTTCATATCGGAAAATGATCGGGGCGACCTGATTAAGGTGGTGTGCATTTTTGAAAATGGGCTGATTTTCATAAAAAGTGCCTTTACTCCAAATGAGATTGAAATTAGTATATACAATACGATGTCAGTACCCTGCTAAAAGAAGCGTTTCTCTCAAAATGACTCTATTTAGAAACAAGGAATTTATGGCAACAAAAAACAAAATAATAAAAGTAAAAAATACGGCAGAGGCCTGGGAAAGCGGTGAATTAGGTCGAGAGATCAAGTACGCCATAGCTGTTGATAAAAAAATTGGCACTCAAATTGATGACGCTCTAGGACTGCAGATGATCTCCATTCGACTTGAAAAGGACTTAATCGAGTCTTATAAGCTTTTGGGCACAAAATATGACCTTGGCTACCAACCACTTATGCGTGAGGCCTTAAAGAGGTTTGTTGAGGGTGAGTTTAAGTTGATTGCTAGCGAAGCTCTTGAAAAGCAAAAAGCAGCAAAGCCGAAGGTTCAGACCATTAGAAGAGTAAGAAAAGTTGCTTGAACCCTACTGTGTTGGTAGGCAATTCAAATAAAAGCGCTTGATCTCTTGATCGCAACTCACATCTCTAGGCTCAATTGGTCTTTGCAGAGAAATGCCCTCAATCGTCTTGCATCTACTCAGGGCAACGTAGACTTGACCAGATGCAAATGCGCCAGAAGATAAATCGACTTTGACTTTATCGAGCGTCTTACCCTGGCTCTTATGAATAGTTACTGCCCAAGCGAGCATTAACGGTATCTGAACATAAGTACCAATAATGCTGGGTGAGATTTTCCCGGACATCATGTCGTGATCGTAACGATAGGACTCCCATTGATGGCCCGTAACTTCAACGGTATTGGAATACGGCCCGTTCTTTACCATCACTTTTACTTTGTCTGGAAGCATTTCTCGCACAACACCAATCGTGCCATTCACCCAGCGTTTCGGAAAATTGGGATCTGTTGCAGTAAACATGACTTTTGCGCCAACTTTTAGAGCTAAATTATTTGCTGATGGCAAGTTGCGTTCATCAACATTAAACTTTCCCGTCGTTTTACCCGTATAGACCTTGACATCATTGGTAATGGCCCGTAATCCTGCGCCATTAATTTGGTCTGCTCTTGCATTGGTAGTGGTGAGCGTGATAGTTTCTTCATCCACCTCGGCGTCTTTTCGATAGCATTGTGCATTGAGTGTATCTAGTGCCTCATCTATATCCTGATTAATGCGAATACGATTCAGTAGATCGGCAAAGTGCTCATCTTTCTGACGGAAGATCTTGGATAACTCCACCATAGTGACATCTTTGCGGTGTAGAGCCATAGCGCAGAAAAAATAAGGGCCCTCATATCCTCGATCGGCTAGCACTTGCATATCGCTACTCGATACTACTGGCGGCAACTGAAATAAGTCCCCTACAAACATCACCTGGATTCCACCAAAGGGCTTACCCTTTTGCGGTCCGTTCTCACGCAGGAATAAATCCATGGCATCAACTACATCAGCCCGTACCATCGAGATCTCATCAATGATGAGAAGCCGAATATCTTTATAGAGGCGCTTATCCCGCAGGGGTTTAATATCTTCTTCTGGGAAAATTAAGCGTGGTGGCAATCTGAAGAAGGAGTGAATCGTGACACCCTTCACTTGCAATGCAGCTACACCAGTGGGCGCTACGACTACAACATTGCCAGGAATTGTTTCGCGAAGATAGCCAATGAGGGTTGTTTTACCAGTGCCCGCTTTACCGCTGACAAAGATATAGGGATCATGCCGCTCAATAGCTTCAATTACCGCCTGGTAATCAGGAGTAACTTCAATCTCGGGTGAGTCTATTGCAGGACTAGTCATCCCCTATTGTTTCACGGCATCGGCGACACACCGAAATCCGATATAAACCACGGTGATATCAGCCGACTTAGACTCCACATCAGACTCTTGCTGGCGCTCTGGACCGTACCACCAAGAGGCGCCGCGCGTGATGTATCCACCATTGCGCTCTGTAGCGGTCCACTCCCAGACATTGCCGCCCATGTCATACATGCCATTCACCCCAGGCTTTGTCGTTTTAGTGGTGACATGCCCTGTACCCCGATTCAGAGCACCGGCAGGAGCCACACCTTTGTAATCACCACAGCCATTTAGGCAATGAGAAACCGCTGGAGTATTACCACCAGGAAATGGGTAACGCTGCCCTTTGGCATAGCCAGCAGGAGGATTTGCTCTTTGCTCTAAAAATGCAGCTGAAGTCCACTCAGCATCCGTTGGCAAACGTTTACCGTAGAAACGGCATATAGAGTCTGCTTCTTTTTGATTAAGATGTACTGCAGGCTCTAAGTCATTAGCAGGCACTCCATATGGAGTCTTCCAGGTCCAGCCGGATTTTTGTACAAATCCACTTTCATAATTTAGGCCACCACCCTTCTTTTCTGCAGCACTCACAAAACCAGTAGCAGCAAAACCTTTGACATCGCCAATAGTCATCTCGGTTTGATCCCAGATCAGATTGCCAATTTGCACAGTAGGAATAGAAGATGCAGGAGCGCTTTGGCTAGGCGTAGATCTGAGCATGAAATACGCTGCAATAGCTGTCAGTACTAGGCCAAACAGAATTGTGGAGAAATCGAATTTTTTCATTGGACAGGTGTCCCTGTAGGGTGGATTTAATGTACCAGGAGATTCTAATTCCAAGAGATAGAAGACCAAAACAAGCAATTACCCTCGAATTCAGCATTTCGAAGGAAAAATGAATAGATGTATTGGAGATGATCTGAGGAGGTATTTGGGGCGAACGACGGGGCTCGAACCCGCGACAACCAGAATCACAATCTGGGACTCTACCAACTGAGCTACGTCCGCCGTTGTAGAGGTGACATTATAGCTTTTTGCTCAAAAACCTGTCAAAAATGGCCTAATCTAAGCTTTCTAGCTCAAAAGCGGCCCAATCCCCAAGGGTTAGACTGGCATCCAGAAAGAAGTCTGCAATAGCCACTTTGCTTTGAACCTTAGCTAATGCATGATGGTCAGACAGTCGTTGGCGCCAATAACGAGACCCCGCTCTGCCATGGGCTAAGCCCAGAATATGTCTTGTGAACGCACCAATATAAAAAGGCTTGTCTTTTGCCCTGCACTCGTCAAACCAGTTCTGCACTTGCTTAACGAGAGCAATCTGAATTCTGTGCCACTCTATTTCACTAAAGAGATAGCCCGCTGCTTCACCATTGGAATGAATTAAATCATCCCAACCCAAGAGCATTACCGGGAAATGATAAGCAGCCCTACCGATCATGAAGCCATCAAAGTCATCCCAATGGCCAGCAATTTGTTCATTGGTTTCTAAGCCGCCATTGAGGAGAACTTTGAGATTTGGAAATTGTTTTTGCGCATCTAGCCTTAGTTTTGCAGCAACCTCGTAACGTAGCGGTGGTTTACTGCGGTTCTCTTTTGGTGAGAGTCCCTTGAGTACTGCATTGCGCGCATGAATTGTCACCTGGCTTGCGCCTGCATCTGCCACCGCCAATATGAAATCGAGCGCAAATTGATAATCTTTTTCTGAGCTGGATGCATCCATCGAATCTAGGCCAAGACGATGCTTTACCGAAATCGGAATATCCACCGTGCCTTTCATTGCTTTGACACAGTCAGCAACCAAATTGGGTTCAGCCATAAGACAAGCACCAAATGCACCCCGCTGAACTCGCTCCGATGGGCAGCCGCAATTGAGATCAATCTCATCGTAACCCCACTGCTGCGCTAGCTCTGATGCTTTAGCGAGGTCATTGGGCTCTGAACCGCCCAATTGAAGTACCACTGGGTGTTGGTCTTGTGAATAATCCAAATGTCGCGGAACATCACCATGCATTAATGCGCCAGTTGTCACCATCTCGGTATAAAGCACTGCTTCTTTAGTTAGCGTGCGATGAAAAGAGCGGCAATGACGATCCGTCCACTCCATCATGGGGGCAACAGCGAGACGTTTTTGATTATGCAAACTCATTTAGCCCTAGCTTAATACTCTCTTGCTAATAAATGCCCTATTTTCATTGCTCAGCGGGTCATTGAAGTGAATTTCTTTTGCCAGAAGCTGCAAGGGCTTAGAAAAATCTAAGTCATATTCCTGATATGGCGTCAGAATTGGATAAATCTGATCATTTTTGATTGGGATGCCTAGGGTATTGAGGTGACAACGAAGTTGATGTTTCTTTCCGCTTCCTGGAGTCAGCTTGTATTTAGCCCAAGGCTTAGCAGCCTCTAGAAGCTCTATCAATGTATCAGTATTAGGATCACCCTCCACTTCCTGCATTTGCAAGAAGTGTTCAGACTCCTCAATTCTACTTTGATAGGTAATCGGCAATCGAGCCATCAAGTCTTCGGAGTAAGGCGCAATTGCTTCGTATACCTTGTTCACCAAGCGATCTCTAAAGAGATTTTGGTATTGCGCTCTCTCATGAGGCTTTATTGAGAAAATGACTAAACCAGCCGTATCTCGATCGATACGATGAATCGGACTAAGAGTCTGAATGCCGGTTCTTTTCTTGAGGCGATTGAGTAATGTTTGATGCAAATATAGGCCGCTGGGTGTCACTGGCAAAAAATGGGGTTTATCTGCCACCAAAATATGGTCATCCTGAAATAGGATCTCTTCTTCAAAGGGGATTTCAGGCTCTCTTGCTAAGCGCCTAAAGTAAATGAGATGCGTATTGGGCAGGTAAGCGCCACTCGCCTTAAGAGCCTCTCCCCCGTCATTCAATACGAGTCCTTGAGCAAATCGATCCTCCCACTCCTTTACTTCAATGTGGGGAAATTGATTGATGAAGAATTGCAATAAATTCGGGTAGGACTGATCAGCAGGTAAAAATACCCGCGATGCTGAGACCCCTTCTGAATTCACTTGCATGCAAAACCTCGTTACCTTAACCCTGCCATTTTAAGGGATTGCTTGGTTAGGCGTGGCAGACAGTCGAGCTAGTGAAGTTTTTGAGTTAAATCAAAAAGTCCCCCTAATTATTATCCCCAAAGACCGAATTAAGTCGAATTAGATGGTTATTACTCAATATTGAGAGTAGATTGAACTGAGGACTTAATAGTTATTCAATTTATAAACAAATGGAGGAAAGTATGAAAATACTAGTACCAGTAGATGGCTCAAAATCATCACTCAATGCCGCCAAGTATGCAGCTAAGCTAGCCAAAGATTTTCGCAGCAAGTGCACCGTTACCCTTGCCAGCATTCATGATGACATTGGCTTGGGTCATGTGAAGCAGTTCGTGGCACAAAGCGTAATCGACGACTATCTCAGAGAGGTCAGCGAAAAAGAGCTTAAATCAGCGCAAAAGGCTTTAGATGCTGCGGGTATAAAACATACTATGGTGATTAAACGCGGCAATGTTGCCGAGGAGATTATCAACTTAGCCAATAAAGAAAAGGTTGACTTAATTGTGATGGGTTCAAAAGGTCGAACAGGACTCTTGGATACCCTAATGGGCTCTGTGGCTCAAAAAGTGAGTGCTAACGCAAAGCAAGCAGTTTTACTAGTGAAGTAAATTCTCGGCGCTGCTTGATTCATGAAATTAGGGCCGCTTCTGCGGCCCTTATAGCTAAGTAGCTGCTATTCAGATCTTGTAGTAACGCTCTTTAATCCACAGAGCAACAGTTACCAGGCCAATCATGATGGGCACCTCAACCAGGGGCCCTATTACTGCTGCAAAGGCAGCCCCAGAGTTGATGCCAAAGACAGCAATTGCTACTGCGATAGCTAATTCAAAATTATTGCTAGAGGCTGTGAACGACAAGGTACAGCAGCGCTTGTAGTCGATACCCATCTTCGCTGTGATTACAAAGGTCAAGATAAACATCACGCCAAAGTAAATTAACAAGGGGATAGAGATAGTCAAGACATCGCCTGGCAGCTCAAGAATCAGCTTACCCTTAAGACTAAACATCACCACAATCGTAAAGAGCAGTGCAATGAGAGTGAGTTTGCCAATCTTGGGCACAAAGTGCTCGTGATACCAATCTTTAGAAACAAACTTGAGCATGACGAACCGCGTCATTAATCCTGCAATACAAGGAATGCCTAAATAGATAAAGACTGTTTTAGCAATCTCACCAATGGTAATACTCACATTTGATCCTGCCAGTCCGAAGTACGGCGGCAATACGGTCAAGAAGACATAGGCGTAAAGACTAAAGAACAGAATCTGAAAGATTGCATTAAACGCCACTAGGCCAGCAGCATATTCTGTAGAGCCTTTGGCAATGTCATTCCAAACAATGACCATTGCTATACAGGGTGCTATTCCAATCAGAATGAGGCCTGCCATGTATTCCGGCTGATTTGGAACAAAGGTAATTGCCAGTAGGAACATAAAGATTGGGGCAATGATCCAATTCATCAGAAAGGCAATGGCAAAGATTCTCTTATCTTTGAATACATCTGGCAGATCTTCGTATCTCACCTTAGCAAAGGGTGGATACATCATCAGTATCAAGCCAATCGCAATTGGATAATTCGTGCTACCCACCTGAAATGAGTTAATGAAGCCCTCTGCCCCAGGAATGAAATAACCCAGACCAATACCCAAGGCCATGGCAGCAAAAATCCAGACCGTTAAATACCGATCCAAGAAGGAGAGTTGTTTAGTCAAGGAGTTCATGAGTTGGTATGAATTGCTTTCAAGGACATTGCGTCTAACTTTTCAAGAGGCATAGCAGCCAAGATATCTATCCTCTTTTTAAGCCCATTCATAACACTGGCAAATGCGGCCTTCTTCTCCATATCAGTTCCCTGCACTTGCGATGGGTCTGGGAAACCCCAATGGGCACTAACCGGCTGGCCAGGCCAGTGTGGACATACCTCTCCAGCCGCGTTATCACATACCGTAATGATGAAATCCATCTTTGGAGCATCAGGCAGAGCAAATACATCCCAGCTTTTAGATTGAAGCAAATAAGTATCAAAGCCCAATTCTTTTGCAATTTGGGCAGCATATGGATTCACGCTTGTGCCAGGAGTAGAGCCTGCCGAAAATCCTCTTAGCTTGCCACTCGGATGAGTTGACGCTAATGCCTCACCAATAATTGAACGTGCTGAATTGTGCGTGCACAGAAATAGAATGTTGTATTGCTTCATATGGATTTTGCTTTCTTTGAAACCTTGACCGGTACGCAAGCCTGACCACCGCAACAGTTATCCAATAAGAACTCACTGAGGTCCTGAACGAGCTTTGCATTGGGGCGATAAATCAAGTTGCGACTTTGCCTTTCCACTAAGAGCAAATCTGCTTGCACCAGCTCCTTTAAGTGAAAACTCAATGTCGCATTCGGAATGCCTAATTTCTCAATAATTTGGCTTGGCGTAAGTCCCTCATCACCCCGTTGAACAATTAAACGGAAGATATTGAGGCGGGATTCCTGCCCTAGCGCCAGAAAGGCTTGTACTGCATTAGTATTTTTCATATTTCCAATTATATAGAAATATATGACAAAAATATTACAAAATGAAAATCGTCAACCCCATGGATCGAAGATTTTGACGCCAGATTGACTAAAGTCAGAAATATTTCTGGTCACAATAGTCATCCGATGCTCAATAGCAGTAGCGGCAATCATTGCATCTCGCTCAGATTTAGGGTTTGGTACATGCAAGCTTGCGCAACGCTGTGCAACTTCAACATCTACAGGGAGAACTCTATCCAAAAATGCTGGAAGAACATTTTTATTTAACCATTTTCTTAAAATAAGGCCTTGCTTCTTGTCGCGACGCTCTATTTGCAGTACTCCAATCTCTAATTCAAGTACTGAGATTGCAGAAATAAACATCAATTCAGGAGAAATTTCATCAGCCCAGCGTTTAACATGTTTGTTGATGCGCCCATCTGCAGACTTTCTAAATTCTGATATGACGTTGGTATCTAGCAAGTACATTACAAGGAATCTCCAATTGGCTTTGAAAGGCTGATGATTTTCGCAGGTTCAAAATCAATATCACTGGCACCTTTCATGCCCACAAGATCTAAGATGTTTTTTCTCTTCCCCACAACACGCTGATAATCAGAAAATGTCATCAACACGTGCGCAGGTTTTCCACGATCGGTAATGACAACTGGACCAGTTTCAGAGGCTTTTTTAGCCCTTCCAGTATCTTGATTAAATTCACGGCTCGACAAAGTAGTAACCATTGATGCCTCCGTCATAAAAATGAAATATGTAGCAATGTTACTACATTTTAGACGGATCAAAAACCATTACTTCTATGCTGATAACAGTAAAAAGCCACCCGAAGGTGGCTTATCTGATACGTTTAGAGCCTACTCGCGTGAGGCTTTCTTGCGCTCATGCTCCTTGAGGTAGCGCTTACGAATACGAATGCTCTTTGGCGTTACTTCTACCAACTCGTCATCATCAATAAACTCTACTGCATACTCGAGGTTCATTGCGATTGGAGTAACCAAGCGCACTGCTTCATCTGTGCCGGAAGCACGAACGTTGGTTAATTGCTTCCCTTTAATTGGGTTCACAACCAAGTCATTATCACGGCTATGAATACCGATCACCATACCTTCGTATAAAGGATCGCCAGGGCTTACAAACATACGACCACGGTCTTGTAATTTCCACAAGGCGTAGGCAACAGCTTCACCATCATCTTGACTAATCAATACGCCGTTATGACGCTCACCCAAGATACCGTCTTTGGCAGGTGCATAAGCATCAAAGGTATGACTCATCAAACCATTACCACGGGTCATGGTCATGAAATCACCTTGGAAGCCGATCAAGCCACGCGCTGGAATACGGTACTCAAGACGGGTGCGGCCTTTGCCATCACTCACCATATCGAGCAATTCACCTTTACGCTTACCTAAATCTTCCATCACAGCGCCTTGAGTACTGTCTTCTAAATCAACTGTTAAGTTCTCATATGGCTCCATCTTCACGCCATCTTCTTCATGGAACACAACGCGTGGACGGGAAACTGCTAACTCGTAACCTTCACGGCGCATCGTTTCTACCAAGATGGTGAGATGCAATTCGCCACGACCAGATACTTCAAATACAGTGTCATCGTCAGTTTCTTTAACGCGTAATGCCATATTGGACTTGAGCTCGCGATCAAGACGCTCACGAATTTGACGGCTAGTCACAAACTTGCCTTCACGTCCAGCTAATGGGCTGGTGTTCACCATAAAGTTCATGGTCAAAGTAGGTTCATCAATTTTGAGCATTGGCAATGCTTCTGGAACATCTGGAGCACAGATTGTTGTACCAATCGCCAGATCTTCAATGCCGTTTACCAATACGATGTCGCCAGCTTGAGCTTCGTCAACCAACTCACGCTCTAAGCCACGGAATTTCAATACTTGATTGATACGGCCTTTACGTTGAACGCCATCAGGACCATCCATGAACACAACGTCCATCAATGGCTTAACCGTTCCGCGGTTTACACGGCCTACACCGATCTTACCGACGTAGGTGCTGTATTCAATAGAAGTAATCTGTAATTGCAATGGACCTTCTGGATTATCATCGCGGACCGGAACGTGCTTGAGAACCGTGTCAAACAATGGGCGCATATCACCTTCACGCACATCATCAGTCAATCCAGCATAGCCATTCAGACCAGATGCGTATACCACTGGGAAATCTAACTGTTCTTCAGTTGCGCCAAGTTTGTCAAATAACTCAAAGGTTGCATTGATCACATAATCGCAGCGTGCGCCTGGGCGGTCAACCTTGTTAATCACCACAATTGGCTTCAAACCGAGAGCCAATGCTTTCTTGGTAACGAAACGGGTTTGTGGCATTGGGCCTTCAACCGCGTCAACCAAGAGCAATACACCGTCAACCATCGAGAGTACACGCTCTACTTCACCACCGAAGTCTGCGTGTCCTGGGGTATCAACGATGTTGATGTGTGTGCCATCGTACTCAACCGCACAGTTCTTGGACAAAATAGTAATGCCACGCTCTTTTTCTAGATCGTTTGAGTCCATGACGCGTTCGGTCATTTTTTCATTGGAGCGGAATGTGCCAGATTGGCGCAAGAGTTGGTCAACCAGAGTAGTTTTACCGTGGTCAACGTGGGCGATGATGGCGATGTTACGAAGTGCGCGTTTAGTCATGTGAAGCTTCTAAAGTGAAAGATAAGAAAAGGGTTATAAATAATGAATGCTTAGTGAGCCTGAGAAATTAAGCGCTTAGGATGCAACACCCCAGAGCGCCAATCAGCAGTACCAATAAAGTTATGGGGAGCAGCAGTGGCACGATAAATCCTTACCAACGCTTCAATGGATGGCAGATTGAGCGGAACACGTTGCCCCATCTCCAAACGCTTAGCTTGTTGCTCATCCACAGTTAAGTGGGGCAAAGTTTGCAGCAAAGCATCTACCGGCAAGATATAGGAGGCGCTATTTTGCAAACCACTCTGAATCGATTCGATCGTAAATGACTGCTCAAGATTTAAATGCCCTACTTCGGTACGGCGCAAGCCAACTAAATGGGCACCACAGCCCAAGGCGCTACCAAGATCTTCTGCTAATACGCGGATATAGGTACCTTTGCTGCAAGACACTTCTAAAGTAGCTTCGGGCCACTGGACATCGGTCCAACGAATGTGATGAATCGTGATTTCGCGGGCGGTACGCTCTAATTCAACACCAGCACGTGCGTATTCATATAAAGGCTTGCCATCACGCTTGAGCGCTGAATACATTGGCGGCACCTGAGAAATCGGTCCAGTAAATTGAGGCAGCAAAGCATCAAGTGCTTTTTTAATATCTGCTTCATTTGCAAATACTGGTAAAGGCAGCTCTTCAATCACAAGACCTTCTGCATCACCAGTATCTGTGCGTGAACCAAATTTGACTCTGGCGATATAGGTTTTGTCTGCTTCTAATAAATCTTGAGAATATTTTGTAGCCTCACCTAAGCAAATAGGCAAAAGGCCTGTAGCCATCGGGTCTAAAGTGCCTGTATGGCCAGCTTTATCAGCATTGAATGCGCGCTTGACTGCAGTAACCGCCCCCTGGGAACTCATTCCTGCGGGTTTGTCTAGCAGCACTACGCCGTCGATCCGAATAGCCATTATTGAGTCTCGTCTTTGCGATCACTGTCCACAGCTTGATCGATCAATCGAGACATCTCTATGCCGTGCTCTACTGAGCTGTCATAGTGAAAGTGCAAAGTTGGCACGGTATGAATATGCAAACGCTTAAATAATAAGGAGTGCAAATAACCCGCTTTTTCTTGAAGTGCTTTTAAAGCATACTCAGGTTCAGCGCCTAAAACAGTAAAGAATACTTTGGCATGCGCTAAATCAGGCGTAAGCTCAATACTTTGCAAAGTAATTAAGCCTACGCTTGGACTACGCAACTCACGTGGAATGAGCTCGGCCAGGTCTCGCTGAATTTGATCGGCGAGACGCTGGTTACGATGTGGACTAGATTTATGCATGCTGTAAAACGAATCTGGCTTAGAGTGAACGCGCTACTTCAGTAACTTCGAACACCTCGAGCTGATCGCCTTCTTTAATGTCGTTGTAGCCTTTTAATGACAGACCACACTCAACACCGGCACGGACTTCTTTCGCATCATCTTTAAAGCGCTTGAGTGAATCGAGCTCACCGGACCAGACAACCACGTTGTCACGCAAGAGGCGAACGCTTGAAGTACGTTTAACAACACCGTCAACCACCAAGCAACCAGCAATAGCACCCACTTTAGATACCAAGAAGACTTGACGAATCTCAACGAGACCGGTGATCTCTTCTTTCTTATCAGGAGTCAACATGCCACTCAGAGCCAACTTCACCTCATCAACAGCATCATAAATAATGTTGTGATAACGAATATCTACGCCATTATTTTCAGCTAGCTTACGCGCTGCTGCATCTGCACGTGAGTTAAAGCCAATGATGACGGCTTTAGAGGCAACCGCTAAGTTCACGTCAGTCTCGGTAATACCACCCACAGCTGCGTGAACAATTTGCACTTTGACTTCTGGTGTAGAGAGCTTCATTAAGGATTGTGACAAGGCTTCTTGTGAACCCTGTACGTCTGCCTTGATGATCAATGGCAACAACTTCGCTTCAACAGCGCCCTCTTCCATGTTTTCCATCATGGTCTCGAGCTTGAATGCCTGCTGTTTGGCCAACTTCACATCACGGAACTTGCCTTGACGGAACAGTGCAATCTCACGAGCCTTACGCTCATCAGGTACTACCTGCACTGATTCACCGGCAGCAGGGACTTCAGCCAAACCTTGAATCTCGACTGGAATAGATGGTCCAGCCTCATTACATGGCTTACCGTTTTCATCCATCATCGCGCGGACACGACCGAATGTAGAGCCGGCCAAAAGCATATCGCCACGCTTGAGCGTTCCAGACTGAACCAAAATAGTTGCAACTGGACCCTTACCTTTATCCAAACGCGCCTCAATGACTAAGCCTTGTGCTGGAGCATCTTTAGCAGCCTTGAGTTCTAAAATTTCGGCTTGCAAGAGAACGTTCTCTAGTAAAGCATCAATGCCCTCACCTGTTTTTGCAGATACTGGAATAAATGGCACGTCGCCACCGTATTCTTCAGGCACAACCTGCTCTGCTACTAACTCAGTCTTGACGCGCTCAGAATTAGCTTCCGGCTTATCAATCTTGTTGATGGCAACAACCAAAGGTACGGCACCAGCAATCGCATGGTGAATCGCTTCTTTGGTTTGTGGCATCACGCCGTCATCTGCTGCTACTACCAAGATCACAATATCGGTCGCCTTAGCACCGCGAGCTCGCATTGCCGTAAAGGCTTCGTGACCTGGGGTATCCAAGAAGGTAATCATGCCGCGTGGAGTTTCTACGTGGTATGCGCCAATGTGTTGGGTAATACCACCAGCCTCACCGGTAGCCACTTTAGCTGCACGAATCTTATCGAGCAAAGAAGTTTTACCGTGGTCAACGTGACCCATCACAGTAACGACTGGAGGACGCGGTAGTAACTCCGCATCATGACCATCAGTACCGAGATCCAAATCTGGATCATCTAATTTCGCTGCATGGGCTTTATGACCCATCTCTTCGACAATGATCATTGCGGTATCTTGATCAAGCACTTGGTTGATGGTGACCATTTGGCCCATACCCATCAGCAGCTTAATCACTTCTGCACTCTTCACCGCCATTGCATGAGCTAACTCAGCAACAGTAATGGTTTCAGGAACATGGACATCACGCACCACTGGTTCTGTTGGAACCTGGAAGTTTGTGTCGACATTGGCTTCAGCAATTTGACGTTGCTTCTTACGACCGCCGCCAGAGCGCCAGCCACCAACACCACCAGATACATCGCCACGAGTTTTAAGGCCGCCCGGTTTCTTGGCGCCTTCTTCTTGCCAAGTAGACGATGTCTCTGAAGACTTGATTGTTTTGCCCCCAACTTTAGCTGGAGATTTTTTCTTGTCTTCTGCACCTTCTGCTTTGGCAGGTTTATGCAAAGTACCCTTTTTCGCTTCTTCAGCAGCAACCTCGCTCGGCGCTTTCAGAACACGAGCTGGTGCACTCATCATGTCGCGAATAGCCAAGGCTTCGGCCTCAGCAGCAGCACGACGCACACGAATTTCAGCTAACTCTTTTTCTTTGCTAGCCGCTAAATCCTTTGCAGCCTTTTCAGTCTTTGCTTTTTTCTCAGCAGCTGCAGGAGCTTCATCCGCTTTTACATCACTCTCAGCAGGCTGTGCAGCTTCTTTTTGACGAGCATCTTCTGCTGCCTTCATTTCCGCTTCTTGACGAGCTAACAACTCAGCTTGGCGAGTGGCTTCAGCTGCGCGTTTTTCTAATTCTTCTTCCGACAGAATTGGTTTTCCTGCTTTAGCTGGTGCTGCCTTTACAGGAGCCTCATCGGCCACAGGCGCTTTATCTCCAGCCTTTACTAACACACGCTTTTTACGTACTTCAACCTGAACGGTACGAGTGCGTCCAGCAGAATCCGCCTGGCGAATCTCAGAGCTCTCGCGCTTGATTAAAGTAATCTTTTTACGAGCGCCAGCCTCAACATTACCGTGTGCTTTTTGCAAATGCTCAAGCAGAACAGTTTTGTCTTTTTCGGTAATGCTCTCATCCTCAGAACCCTTATCGATACCAGCTGCCTTCAATTGCTCCAAGAGGTCAGCTGCGGTTCTTTTAAGTTCCTTAGCGAGTACTTTTACTGTTGTTGTTGCCATGCACTACTTCCTCTCATGAAGTAAACCAATGTTCGCGCGCTTTCATGATGAGCGTTTTCGCAGTTTCTTCGTCAATTTGTGTCGCCTCAACTAGCTCATCAACAGCTAGTTCAGCAAGGTCGTCACGGGTGTGAACTTGATTGTCAGCAAGCTTAGCAATCAATTCTGTTGTCATTCCTTCTAAAGAACGCAAGTCTTGGGAAACTTCACCAATACGCTCTTCTTTTGCCAACTCCATCGTCAACAAGGAATCACGAGCACGAGTACGTAACTCATTCACAGTATCTTCATCGAATGAATCGATCTCTAACATTTCAGAAAGCGGTACATAAGCCACTTCTTCCAATGTGTTGAAACCTTCTTCAATCAAAATATCAGCGACTTCTTGGTCAACGTCTAATTTATCCATGAACAACTGACGTACAGAGGAAGCTTCTTTTTCTGTTTTCTCAGCAGACTCTTCTGGAGTCATGATGTTGATCTGCCAACCAGTCAAATCACTTGCCAAACGAACGTTCTGTCCACTACGGCCAATGGCAATCGCTAAGTTCTCTTCATCAACCACCACATCCATCGCGTGACGCTCTTCGTCCACCACGATTGAAGATACTTGTGCTGGAGCCAAAGCACCAATCACAAACTGCGCTGGATCTTCAGACCACAACACAATATCCACTGCCTCGCCTGCAACTTCGTTGCGCACTGCAGTAACGCGAGTGCCACGAACACCAACACAGGTACCAATTGGATCGATACGCTTGTCATAAGTCACAACAGCAATCTTGGCACGGATACCAGGGTCACGGGCTGCGCCCTTAATCTCTAATAGGCCCTGCTCCATTTCTGGAACTTCGTTCTCAAACAACTTGATCAAAAAGTCTGGGCAAGTACGAGAAAGTTCAATTTGTGGACCACGTGCTTCACGATCCACCTTGAGGATGTAGGCACGTACACGATCACCAGAACGTAAATTCTCTTTTGGAATCATTTGATCGCGACGCAATAAAGCTTCAACACGACCAGATTCAATAATCAAACCATTCTTGTCAGCACGCTTTACGGTACCGGTCATGACTTTTTCGCCACGCTCAAGGTAGTCGTTCAAGATTTGCTCACGCTCAGCATCACGAATACGTTGCAAGATCACTTGCTTAGCAGCTTGGGCACCAATACGGCCAAACGCTAAAGATTCAATCTGCTCTTCGATATAGTCGCCAACTTCCATGTCAGCAAGTTGCTCTTGAGCTTCGAACTGCAAAATCTCTTTATCAGGCTCTTGCAGACCAGCTTCGTTGGGAACAACCAACCAGCGACGGAAGGTTTCGTATTCGCCTGACTCACGGTCAATCGATACACGAATATCCACATCTTCGTTGGGATAACGTTTTTTAGTAGCTGAGGCCAGCGCCATCTCTAACGCCTCAAACACAATAGCTTGATCAACGTTCTTTTCACGCGCTAGGGCGTCTGCCAACATGAGAACTTCTCGGCTCATGACTTTCTTCCTTTGAAATCAATAACAGGGACCAACCGAGTCTTGTCGACCTCGGCTAAAGAAAACTCCAATTGAGAGGGCTGACCATCAGCACCCTCAAACACCAAACCAAATTTCGCATCAGGCGAATTCAACTCACCAGTCAGCAAACCTTGCAACACACCACGAAAATTCTTGCGGGTACCAACAGCTACACGCAACTTCAAATCCACTTCCATTCCAGCAAAGCGCTCAAAATCTACTGCACTCTTTACAGGACGATCTAAGCCCGGTGAAGAAATCTCCAAACGCTCGTAAGGAATGTTCTCAACTGGCAAGGTGTAGCTCAGTTGATGACTTACCTTCTCGCAATCGAGGACAGTAATCAAACGCTCGTAATCCGGGTTTTCAATCGTGACGCGCAGCAAACCTCCAGCTTCACGCTCAATATCTACTAACGTGTAGCCTAAGTTTTCCAGCTCTGCAGAAATTACCTGCTGATCCTTCACAACTTCCCTTCATACCAAAATGGCAAAAAAAAATGGGCTTCAAAGCCCATATTCTCGAAATTCAGAACAGGCCGACTTACGTTGATCGCAACATCAGTCGGTAACAACTAAAAACAGCAGAAGTCTGCTGTAAGACCAAAATTATAGCTGATTTTTAGGGAAAACTGTTAGAAATCAGAAGCTTTCGCCTGGATTTCTCGGTTTTCTGGGGCCTTTGTTGAAGGGTTTTCGCCCTTTTGGCGCACCCCGTTTAGGGCCATTTCCAGGGCTTTGTGGGCTGGCAGTCACAAAAGCAGACTGGCCATGATGTACTTTTTTACCTTTATTGCGGCCTTGACCCTGTCCATTTCCTCCCTGACCGGCACCCTGGCCAGGCCTACCGCCTTGGGTGCGACCACGGAAAGGACCACGCCCTTCACCTGAACCGCCTCCACCACCAGGTTTACCGCCTCTACCTTGATGCGTCATGCCATTATGGCCACTCGCAAGGGTTAAGGCATCGCGTGAGCCCCAATAAGAAACTGAGGTTTGCATTGGATCGGGTTGGAAATCAGCGCCAGCAGGATTACGACTTTGGCCATTTGAATTTGGATTACGGCCCTTATCTTGTGGCTGTGGCATTTTTAAGCCGGCAGACTTCATCAAGTTATAGATACCGCCTGCCTCAATCTCTTCCCATTTGCCACGACGTAAGCGTGGAGGCAATAAGAAAATGCCATAACGGGTTCGGATTAAGCGAGATACCGTATGACCAACTGCTTCAAACATACGACGTACTTCGCGATTACGCCCCTCACTTAATGCAACGTGGTACCAACGATTAGCGCCGTCACCACCGCCCATTGCTAGGCGTAAGAATTTAGCCTGACCATCATCGAGCGTAATGCCACTCTTTAATTGCGCTGTATTTTCTTGGCTCAACTCACCCAAGATACGCACAGCATATTCGCGTTCAACGCCGTAACGTGGATGCATTAAGCGATTTGCCAACTCACCAGAAGTGGTGAATAACAAAAGGCCTTCGGTATTAAAGTCCAGACGACCAACAGCAATCCAGCGACCTTGACGTGGTTTTGGTAGGCGATCAAAAACTGTTGGACGACCTTCAGGATCCGATTGGCTAACAATCTCGCCAGCAGGCTTGTGATACATGATGACGCGTGGCGGTTTAGTCTGAATCTTGCGATGGACTGGCTTGCCATTGATGCGCACTTGATCTGTTGGCCCAATACGCTGGCCTATATGTGCAGGCAATCCATTCACCGATACACGCCCTTGAACAATCAAGTCTTCCATATCTCGGCGTGAACCCATGCCAGCATCTGCTAATACTTTATGAAGCTTGACGGTGTCTTCATCATCAGCCTCATCATCCAAACCATCGAGATCTGACCAAACCTCATCACGCAAACTGAGCGGTAATTCATCGATGTTGGCAAATTGCAAGCTGCTCATTTCTTCTTCTGTCGGTGCATCTGGATCTTCATGCTCACGTGAACGTTGTGCACGTTGGGCACGACGTTCTGCACCAGTCTGATGAGAAACCTCGCTCTCGTTTAGACCATCTGGATTTTTTACCTCTAATACTTCAGGAGCATCTAAAGCAGCATCAAATTCACCAGAAACTACGGAAGCAAATAGAGCTTCGCTTTCGGCAGGATTTGGAGCCAATTTGGCAGATTGATTACCTTGATTGTTACCACCCTCGCGCGGACCATTGCTTTCACCACCTTCGCGACGAGGCCGATCCTTATTAAAAGGACGTTTCTTATTAAATGGATGCTTCCCCGAACCCGCACGGCGTGGATGTCTTGGGCCACGCTCACCACCTTCGCGACCTTCGGCTTTAATACCATCATCATTGGATGGGCCTGCGTCAGTACTAGATGGCGTTACGGCTTGCTTTACTACCAGGGATGTATCGTTTTCGTTAGAGCTTGTCATTAATTATTGTTTTGTTTCGTCTGATTGTTCAGACTCAGGGGTAACTTCTTCTACTACTTCATTTGCTGAATCTTCAACTACTTCTTGAGCTTCGTTGATGATCACTGTTTCTACTGTGGCATCTGGATCAAATTCGATGATTGCTTGACCCAAGTGTTCTACAGCTGCCATTGGCGCTGCATCTTCCAAAATTGGCAAGCTTTGCAAGTTTGTCAAACTAAGGTCATCTAAAAATTGTTTGGTGGTGGCATATAAACCCGGGCGGCCAATCGTCTCTTTATGACCAATCACTTCCACCCAACCACGATCTTCTAACTGCTTCATTACGTTACTACTTACAGCAACCCCACGAATTTCTTCAATCTCTCCGCGAGTAACAGGCTGACGGTAAGCAATAATGGCCAAGGTCTCCATCACCGCACGAGAATACTTCGGCGGCTTCTCGGGAGTGAGGCGATCTAAATACTCGCGCATCGACAAACGACTCTGAAAACGCCAACCGGTCGCAATGTGAACCAGCTCCATTCCTTTGTCATCCCAGGCACGCTGAATTTCCACCAGAGCTTCATCAATATCTGCTGTTGTGATGTCTTCAACAAACAACCTAGATAGATCAGATACAGAGAGTGGTTCCTGTGCGCACAGGAGGGCTGTTTCAATAACGCGCTTGTTGTGATCGTCCATAAAAGTCGGGCTATCAGGAATTTTCCTGATGAGGCTTTAAAAAATGTATTTCAGTAATGGGTTTGTGGTGTTCTCTAGCTACTACGACCAATCCATCTCATGAATTCTAGTTGGGGGATTGATTCGCGCCGAAACGAAGTCCTTTTCGTTCACCGTGCAACCATTATAAGGTAGGCTCAATACAATAGCTATATGCACAATATTTCATCAAAACCCAGAATTGAGCCATTTATAGAGCCCAAATCACCAGAGCGCCGTCGCCTATTAGGGCTGGGCATTGGTGTTGGCAGCCTTCTTGGGGCAGCAGGCCTCTCCTCATGCAGCATCATGGGGAGCAAAAAACCTGTCCTTGGCCTGGTGCTTGGTGCGGGTGCTGCCCGAGGCTTTGCCCATGTCGGGGTCATTAAGGCGCTAGAGGCGCAAGGCATCTACCCGGACATCGTTGTTGGTAGCAGCGCCGGTAGTGTGATTGCCGCCCTCCTCGCATCCGGGGCAAACGGCAATGACCTCAATCGCCTCGCCCTAAGTCTGGATGAAGCCACGATTGCAGACTGGGGTCTGCCATTTGTCGGTCGTTTTGGTGGCCTGATTAAAGGGGATGCCCTGCAAAACATGGTCAATCGCGAAGTGCAAAACAAAACGATTGAGCAAATGCGCATTCCGCTGGGCATCGTGGCAACCGAATTGCAATCAGGTAAAGGTGTCTTGTTTAGAAGCGGTAACACCGGACAAGCGGTTCGCGCATCGTGCAGCGTACCTGGCGTATTTCAGCCCACAGTGATTAGCGGCAAAGAATATGTTGATGGTGGCTTAGTGGCACCAGTCCCAGTAAGTTATGCCAGACAGATGGGTGCCACCATTGTGATTGCCGTCAATATCTCCTCTGAACCAGTACATCAAGATGCTAGTGGCACTTTTGGAGTGCTACAGCACACCATCTCCATCATGCAAAAAAGTATTAATCAGTTCGAACTCAAGAGCGCCGATATTGTAATTACCCCGCAACTCAAGCAAATGAGTAGTGGTGATTTCAAATCCAGAAATGCAGCCATCCTTGCAGGAGAAGCTGCGGCACAAGAGCAAATGGGTTTAATTAAGGAAAAGCTGAGGGGTTAAAATAAAGACTATGCGTATTAAAAACAAAAAGGATCAAAACGACTTCCAATGGACAAGGCTTGAATTAAAAGCCTCAGGCAAGATTAATTCCCTTCCGAAATCTTTACAGATCAAGCTAGCATCACGAAAACCCATTAACCCCACCACGGCCATGCCGTAAGCAGTGAGATTTGACTTACAAGTTACTTGACTTACGCTTGAGTTTTTTTACTTCGTTCAACAGCTCTTTACGTTCTGCGTCATTTAGAGTGTCGCTGCCATCTAAACGGCGTGCGCCATCAAAACGCTTATCCCAATAGAGGCTTCCAAGGTCATCAACACGAACAGTAGTTCCCTTGGATGGAGAGTGAATGAATTTGTTATCGCCAACATAAATGCCGACGTGTGAAAAAGTTAAACGCATCGTATTAAAAAATACGAGATCACCTGGTTGCAACTCATCACGATTAATAGGTTTGCCAACACGACTCATTTGGGTTGATTTGCGTGGCAATAGAAATCCAAGTTTGTCTTTGAATACGTAGCCAACAAAACTACTGCCATCTAATCCAGACTGAGGCAATTCTGTATCGGAGCGATAACGTACGCCGATCACTTCCATAGCGCGATCAATTAACTCTTCTGATTTCCCGGAAACAGTATCGACCAAGCGATCAGACACACGAGAAAGATAAGAGCGCCCAGCCTGAAACATGCTTTCTTTTGGAACCACCGCTTCTGCAGGGGCGTCACTAGGCGCATCGACCGCGTAGGTCGACACAGAAACCGCTAAGCCCAAGGCAAAGCCAAGGAGCTTTAAAAGTAGCGCTTTTTTCAGTGACATCGGACCAGTTTAACAAAGAACCCTGAATTAACCAAGCCTTGACTTTAGTCTTAAGTCTTTGTTTATAAAGATAATTTATCCTTAAATTGGGGCAAATGCACCAATTTAGCCCATTTAAAGGCCATTTTGACACCCTACTACGTCAACTCAGCAGCCGCAAAAAGCTCCTTGGTATACATCTGGCGCGGATGCTTAATCAGAGTTTCGGTATCCCCAAACTCCACTACCTTGCCCTCTTTGAGCACCATCACCTCATGGGACATTGCCCTGATGACAGCCAAATCATGACTGATCATCAAATAGGCTAAGTTGTACTTCTTTTGCAATTCGGTCAGCAAGGCTAGCACTTGTTTTTGTATCGAGACATCCAATGCAGAGGTAGGCTCATCCAGCACCAAAATTTGTGGGCGCAAGATGAGCGCTCTCGCAATCGCAATCCGCTGTCTCTGCCCACCAGAGAACTCATGTGGATAGCGTGTAAGCGCTGATCGATCGAGGCCAACCTCTTTCAAAATATCTACCACGCGATTTTCTCGTTCAGTTGCTGAGAGTTTTGGAAAGTGCACATCCAATCCTTCGGCCACAATCTGCATCACATTCATACGCGGTGAAAGCGATCCAAATGGATCCTGAAAAATGACTTGCAAGCTTGAGCGCATTGCACGACGCTCTACTGGTTTGAGTTTTTGCCAATCATTGCCGAGAACATCCACATCACCACTCACCTGTGCTGCAGAGTCACCCAACAAACCAAGAACCGCCATACCCAAGGTAGTCTTACCAGAACCCGATTCACCAATCACGCCAATGGTTTGACCTTGCTTTAGAGAGAGGCTCACCTTTTTTAATACCTTATGGGGTGGCGCTTTTTTAAACCAAGAGATAGATTCTGAACTTGGATAAGCCACTGATAGCTCTTCTGTCTTCAGGAGTTCTGGTGCTAGCGGCATCACTGGGGCCAAGTCCCGCACCGGCTCACTATTTACCAGCGCCTTGGTATAAGGATCGCTAGGTTGAGTAAAGACTTGTTTGGTTGGGCCCGACTCCATTAAGTTGCCTTGGTTTAATACTGCTACACGCTGGGCAAAGTGCTTTACTAAATTCAGATCATGCGTAATTAACAAGATGCCCATGCCACCCTGATCCTTAGACTCTTCTTGTAGCTCTTTCAGTAAATCCAAAATCTGTAGACGCAGGCTCACGTCTAGCGCAGTGGTCGGCTCATCTGCAATGAGCAAACGTGGCTTACATGCCAACGCCATCGCAATCATGGCGCGCTGTCTTTGACCGCCTGAGAGCTGGTGTGGATAGGAGTGGAAACGGCGCTCAGGCTCTGGAATGCCAGTCTTTTTCAGTAAATCAATCGCTGCATCAATGCAATCTGCTTTAGACATTAAAGGCTGATAGATTTGTACTGCCTCAATGATTTGATTGCCAACTGTAAATAATGGGTTGAGGGCGGTCATCGGCTCCTGAAAGACCATGGCAATTTCTCGACCACGAATTTCACGAATATCTTGAATGGGTAACGAGAGTAAATCGACTGTGCCCTGCCCGTCCTTTTGGTTCCACAGAATCCTTCCAGAAACTTTGGCGCCCTCTGGCTCAAGTCTTAAAGGGGCCAAGGCAGTAAGCGTCTTACCAGAGCCCGATTCACCTACTAATGCAACTCTCTCGCCAATGCCAATTTCTAAATCAAGATGGTTAACAGCAAACTTTTCACGGCGCCCCGCTCCAAATGAGATGGAGAAATCTTCATAGCGTAGCAAGCTCATGAACGACCTCCATTCATGGCGCCAGATTTACGAGAATCAAACGCATCACGTAAAGCTTCGCCCATAAAAGTGAGCAAGAGCAAAGTAGCTACTAAGACCACAAAGGTCGATAGTGAAATCCACCAGGCATCCAAGTTGCCCTTACCCTGAGAGAGAAGCTCGCCCAGGCTTGGGGTGCCAGGAGGCACACCAAGACCCAAGAAGTCCAAACTCGTCAGCGACAAAATCGCTGCGCTCATGCGAAACGGTAAAAAGGTGATTACTGGAGTCAAACTGTTGGGCAGAATATGACGCCACATGATTTGCACATTGGTTAATCCTAGTGCTCGCGCTGCACGGACGTACTCCAAGGCGCGATTGCGAAAAAATTCTGCACGTACGTAATCCGATAAGCCCATCCATCCAAAAGCTGCCAAGAGGATGATCAAGAGAGAAACGCTGGGATTAAAGATCGAAGCAAAAATAATCAATAGATATAACTCTGGCATTGCTGACCAAATCTCTATTAGCCTTTGTGAAACCAAATCGAATTTACCGCCAAAGAATCCCATGAGAGATCCTGTGATGATGCCCACCGTCACACCTACGATAGTGAGAGCCAAACCAAACAAAATGGATAAGCGGAAACCATAAATCAGACGTGCCAAGACATCGCGCCCACGATCATCAGTGCCTAACCAGTTTTCCCAGGAGGGTGGTGCAGGATTGGGAACTTGAGAGAAGTAATTGAGAGTCTCGTAGCTATAGTGAACCGGCGGATAGATTGCCCAATTACCATTGCTCGTAATGTTGTGACGAATATCGGGATCCAAGAAGTCTGTTGGAGTTGAGAAGTCCCCACCAAATATAGTTTCTGCGTGGTTCTTAGCAATCGGAAAATAAAATTGTCCGTCGTAGCGCACAACTAAAGGCTTGTCATTCGCAATCAGCTCGGCGCACATCGATAAGCCAAACAGGACCATGAAGATCCAAAGACTCGCGTAACCCACTCGACTGTGCTTGAAGCGCTGCCAACGACTCATGAGCCACCTCCAGCACCAAACTGAATACGAGGATCAATATAAACGTAGCAAAGATCCGAAATGAGTTTGGTAAACAAGCCAATCAAAGTAAACAAATATAAGGTGCCAAATACTACTGGGTAATCCCTGCGCATTACAGACTCATAGGAGAGTAAACCGAGTCCATCCAATGAAAAGAGCGTCTCAATCAAGAGCGAACCCGTAAAGAATGCGCCAATAAATGCCGCAGGAAAGCCAGTCACAAGTGGCAATAGCGCATTTCGGAATACATGCTTCCACAGAACTTGTTTTTCAGTGAGCCCCTTTGCTCTCGCGGTCAACACATACTGCTTACGAATCTCTTCTAAGAAAGAGTTCTTAGTTAGCATAGTGATGACGGCAAAACTACCTAGCACAGAGGCAGTAATGGGCAGAACCAAATGCCACAAATAGTCCATTACCTTGCCGATCAAACTCAAATCACTCCAATTGTCTGAAGTTAATCCTCGCAGAGGAAATATTTGCAAGAAGCTACCACCACCAAAGATGACCAGCAACAAAACCCCTAAGACAAATCCCGGAATGGCGTAACCCACCAAAATGATGCTGCTTGTCACAGTATCAAAACGAGAGCCATCACGCACCGCTTTTGCAATGCCTAGCGGAATCGAAACCAAATACGTAATGAAGAAAGTCCATAAACCAATACTGATGGATACCGGAAGTTTTGAGACCACCAATCCCCAGACGCTTTGATGTTGGTAATAGCTTTGACCTAAATCGAAGCGAGCAAAGCGTCCTAGCATCATGAAGTAACGCTCTAAAGGTGGCTTATCAAATCCGTACAGTGCTTTCACTTCCTCTAAACGTTGTGCATCTATACCTTGACGGCCACGATAAGTAGCACCAGCCCCAGAAGATTCGGAACCACCTACTGCAGCATCCCCTTTGCCCTTGAGCTCCAACACCATTTGCTCGACTGGGCCACCCGGCACAAACTGCACTACCGCAAAGGTCAGGGTCAATACACCCAATAGGGTTGGGATCATGAGCAGCAAGCGTTTAAAAATATAGGTGCGCATTTGTGCTTGCATTATTTAGCCTCTTCTTTCCACCAGTTTTGCATAATCCAAGGCTCAGCTTGGTAGTACAAAGGTGGCTCTGGATAACGCATCTCTTTACGGAAGGCTACACGATGGGTTGGGTTGTACCACTGAGGAATAACGTAATAGCTATTCCAGAGAACACGATCCAGTGCCCTACAAGCAGCGCGTAACTCTTCTCGATTTTGAGCTTTAGTAATTTCTTCCACTAAAGCATCGACAACAGGAGACCGGATGCCGATGATGTTGTCTGAGCCCTTTTCCTTAGCAGCCTGACTACCGAATCGATCCCACAATTCATTACCTGGATTTTGTGAGTCTGGAAAACGCGTTGTCGTCATGTCAAAGTCGTATTCATCCATGCGCTTTTGATACAAAGCAAAATCACTCGTACGAATATCTAGCTTGATACCTAACTTTTCTAAGTTACGACTGTAAGCGGAAATCACTCTCAGAAAGAATCCGCCGTTTTCTACCATCTCCATCCGGAAAGGCTCGCCCCTTTCATTTCGCAGCGCGCCATCACGGTACTGCCAACCCGCATGCATTAATAGTTCGCGGGCTTTCTTGAGATTCTGACGTAGGCTATCCGGCGACTTGGTTGAAGGCGGCGGCGGCATAGGACCAAAGACTGCATCAGGTACCCATTGCGGATATTTAGCCTTAAGGGGTCTCAGTAGTTTCAACTCAGCTTCTGTAGGTTTGCGTGGGCCATCAAAGTTAGCACTCAGATCACTATTAGTGAAGTAGCTATTAATACGGCCATATTGATCAAAAAATATTTGGCGATTGAGCCATTCGAAATCCAAAGCCAAACCCAATGCTTGACGAACACGCGGATCCTGAAAAATCGGTTTGCGCACATTCATGGCAAAACCTTGCATACCAGCACCGTTGTGATTGATGAAGGCTTTTCTTAAAAGCGTTCCATTATCAAACTTAGAACCTACGTAACCCTTCGCCCAAATCTTGGCACGGTACTCCACAATCGCATCAAACTCCCCCGCTTTAAATGCTTCGAGGCGAACTGCATCATCGCTATACAGTTTGTAGAGCACACGATCAAAGTTATAAAAACCTACCCGCACATTCAGTGGCTTACTTAATTGGTCGGCCCAGTATTGGGGGTTACGCTTGTAGACAATCGACTTACCAGCTTTAAAAGACTCAATCAGGTAGGGACCGCTACCAACCGGGGCTTCAAAGGCAATCTTCTCAAACGGAACGATGGTGCCGTCAGGCTTCTTTCCCCAGTTACGAGAAAAGATTGGGAGCGTTCCTGCCAAGATCGGTAGTTCAGCATTATTGTTTTTGAAATCAAAACGCACTACTCGATCAGAAAGTACAACAGCTTCTTTAATATCTGCAAAGGTAGTTTTGTAACGTGGATGTGCTTTACCACTCATCAAAACATCAAAACTGTGTTTGACATCAGCTGCTAATACCGGGGTGCCATCCGAAAACTTGGCTTCTGGACGTATGCGAAACGTTACCGACTTATGGTCTGGGGCAACTGCGATATCTTCAGCAAGCAAACCATAAATACTAGAGACCTCATCCGCACTTCCTTCAGCCAAAGATTCAAACATCAAATCAATACCGGGAGCAGTGACACCTCGGAGCGTAAATGGATTGAACTTATCAAAACTCGTTCTTTGGCCTGGATTAGGCAAAGTCAGGGTACCGCCCCTGGGAGCATTCGGGTTCACATAATCAAAATGGGCAAATCCATCCGCATATTTCGGTTTACCGTACTGGGAAATTCCCTGGGCTGACTGCGCTGTATTGGCCCCAAGCCCTACTAGCGTGGCTAGTAGCAAGAAATGGGCAAGTTGGCGAATGGGGTTTAGGGTGGGCATATATGCAACAATTGTAGATAGCTAATCATATTTGAAGCAAAGGACACAACATGGGCTTTCTCTCCGGCAAAAAAATCCTCATTACCGGCCTTCTCTCTAACCGCTCTATAGCCTATGGTATCGCCAAGGCATGCCACCGTGAAGGCGCAGAATTGGCCTTTACCTACGTAGGTGAGCGCTTTAAGGACCGGATTGTCGATTTCGCAAAAGAATTCAATACCGAACTCATTTTTGACTGTGATGTCGGTAGCGACGAGCAAATTTCAGCCCTCTTTAAGGATTTAGCCAAATCTTGGCCTCAATTTGATGGCTTTGTTCATGCGATTGGTTTTGCCCCAAGAGAAGCGATTGCTGGCGACTTCTTAGAAGGCCTCTCTCGTGAGGGCTTCAAAATTGCACACGATATCTCTGCATATAGTTTTCCAGCAATGGCAAAAGAAGCATTGCCGATGTTGCGTGATAAATCCTCATTACTCACATTGACTTATTTAGGCTCAATGAAGAATGTTCCAAACTACAACACCATGGGTTTGGCAAAAGCTTCCCTGGAAGCATCTGTGCGCTACCTCGCTGGATCAGTTGGCCCTAAAGGTATTCGTGCGAACGGCATCTCTGCTGGCCCGATTAAAACTTTAGCCGCTTCTGGCATCAAAGGCTTTGGCAAAATTTTAGAAGCTGTAGAGCAAACTGCTCCTCTGCGCCGCAACGTGACGATTGATGACGTTGGTAATACTGCTGCGTTCTTGTTATCCGATTTAGCCAACGGCATTACCGCTGAAATCATTTACGTCGATAACGGCTTTAGCCAAGTCATTGGCGGAATGGAAGACGCTTGAGCGTTCCACTCAGTGAGGCCCTGAAGTTTTGGGCCAAACTCGGCTTTATTAGTTTTGGTGGGCCAGCGGGACAAATCGCTGTCCTGCACCAAGAGTTAGTTGAGAAGCGTCGCTGGATTTCTGAGCGGCGCTTTTTACATGCGCTCAACTATTGCATGCTCCTGCCTGGACCCGAAGCCCAACAGCTAGTTACCTATATCGGCTGGCTGATGCATCGTAGCTGGGGTGGCGTTCTGGCGGGCGCCCTCTTTGTCTTGCCGTCACTGTTTATTTTGATTGCGCTATCGTGGATTTACATTACTTTCGGACAAGTGCCTTGGATCGCCGCAATCTTCTTTGGCATTAAGCCTGCAGTAGTTGCCATTGTTTTGCATGCCGCTGTACGCATTGGTAAACGCACCCTTCACAACCAAGCATTAAAGTGGATTGCGCTAGCTTCTTTTTTAGCCATCTTCATTTTAAATTTAGCCTTTCCGATAATTGTCTTAATTGCCGCAGCAATTGGTTACTGGGGAGGCAAGCGCTATCCCGAATATTTTCAGCAAACAGGTTCACACGGCAATTCCAAAGCGAGCAATTACGGTAGCGCCATCATTGATGACAATAGTCCCACTCCTATACATGCTCAATTTAATCTTCAGAAGACGATTAAACATAGTGCGATTGCATTGAGCTTTTGGCTATTGCCAATTGCAGGATTGATTGCAATCTTTGGTTGGAAAACACTCTATCCTCAAATTGCTTGGTTCTTTACTAAGGCCGCCCTCCTGACTTTTGGTGGAGCTTATGCTGTACTGCCTTATGTCTATCAAGGTGCCGTAGATCATTTTCATTGGCTCAGCGCCAATCAAATGATTGATGGTTTAGCGCTTGGAGAAACTACGCCTGGACCACTCATCATGGTGGTTGCCTTTGTTGGGTACTTAGCGGGCCATATCCAACATTTGATTGGTAATAGCAGTCCATTTTGGTTTGGCGTACTTGGCGCTTGCGTTGCCACTTGGTTTACTTTTTTGCCATCCTTCTTTTTTATCCTGGTGGGTGGGCCACTCATTGAATCTACTCATGGCAAGCTTGGGTTTACTGCACCCCTCACAGCGATCACTGCTGCAGTCGTTGGCGTCATCGCCAATTTAGGACTCTTCTTTGCCTATCACGTGTTTTTACCAAGCGGCTTAGGATCTTCAGTCTCTTGGATTTCAATCGTAATCTGCATATTGGCTGGCTTGGCACTCTTTAAATACCAAAAAGGGGTAATTACGGTGCTGGGAGGGTCTGCATTTGCTGGACTTCTTGCCTATCTGGCAGCGGTCTTAATGGGCTAAGCTTTTCCCCAAGGTTGGCATAATGGAAGTTATGCGAATCGAACCTCAAACCATCACCCACTTACAAGAATGGCTTGGTAAAACCGAGTCTTTTCAGGATGCCGTTACGGCTGCCCCCATCCGCGCCTTATCGGCAACCTTAAATCGCGATGATCCAGCGCCCAGCAAAGGCACTTTCCTTCCTGAACTCTGGCACTGGCTCTATTTTTTACCCCATGCACCTCAATCTGAAATTGGTCCTGATGGTCACCCTAAGCGTGGTGGATTTCTTCCGCCTGTTCCTCTGCCGCGTCGTATGTGGGCAGGTAGTCGTATTCAATGGCTGGCACCGCTATCCGTTGGCGATGAGATTGAACGCGTTTCGAAAATTGAATCTGTTACGCATAAAGCAGGTCGCACTGGCGATTTGATTTTTGTATTGGTTAAACATGAGATCTCCAATCAAAATGGTCTTGCGATTATTGAAGAGCATGACATTGTCTATCGTGATGCGCCAGGACCGGATGACAAACCAGTTGCTCCTACTCCTGCCCCAACCGATGCGAAGTGGACAAAAACGATTACACCTGATGATGTCCTGCTCTTTCGCTACTCTGCACTCACTTTTAACGGCCACCGCATTCACTACGATCGCAAATACGTTACTGAGGTAGAAGGTTATCCAGGATTGATTGTGCATGGTCCTTTGATTGCCACCCTGCTAGTAGATTTAGTTCGTCAAAGTATTCCTGGTTGCAAGCTCAAGAGTTTTGAGTTCCGTGCAATTCGCCCAACCTTTGACATCAATATCTTTAAAGTGTCTGCTAAACCGGATTTAGAAAAAGATCCAAGCGGTAAAACAATTGCGATTTGGGCACAAGATCATGAAGGCTGGCTCACCATGCAAGCTACCGCTGTTTTGGCTTAATGCACTAGCCCCAACTAAAAGGATATTTTTATGAGCACAGAACACTTATCGCTTGAACTTGCTAGCTTTGCTGCCAATTTAAAGGCGAGCGACATTCCAAGCGACGTGATGAGCCGTGCCGAAGATTTGTTGGTAGATTGGTTTGGCTCTGCAATCGCTGGCAAAGGCTCGCGTCCTGTTGAAACCATTACCCAATTTGCGCAAACCATGGGTGGTTTTGATAGCACCCATTCTGGCCCCTCAGAAATTCTAATCTCCCGTAAAACTTCGAGCCCCTTTTTAGCAGCAATGGCTAATGCAGCCGCCTCTCATGTGGCTGAGCAAGATGATGTGCATAACGGTTCCGTATTTCATCCAGCCACCGTAGCATTTCCACCTGCTTTAGCTTGTGCACAAGCAATCGGCGCCTCTGGCGAAGAACTTTTAGTGGCATCAGTAGCGGGATACGAAGTTGGTATTCGGGTTGGTGAATTTTTGGGTCGTTCCCATTACAAAGTTTTCCATACCACCGGTACTGCAGGCACGATTGCCGCTGCAGCCGCTGTTGGTCGACTGTTAAAACTGTCACCCGCACAAATGTTGCATGCCTTTGGTTCGGCTGGCACGCAATCTGCCGGACTTTGGGAATTTTTGCGCGATGCCGCGGACTCCAAACAATTGCATACAGCCCATGCTGCGGCAACCGGCCTAATGTCAGCATACATTGCCCAAGCAGGGTTTACTGGCGCTGAGCATATTCTTGAAGGCAAGCAAGGTTTAGCCGCTGGCATGTCCAGTGATGCAGCTCCAAGCAAACTGGTTGATCGATTGGGCACTCGTTGGGCTTTAGCAGAAACCAGTTTTAAGTTTCATGCTTCCTGTCGCCACACCCACCCAGCTGCAGATGCGCTATTGCAAGTGATGTTAGCTAACAAACTCAAACCTAGTGATATTGCCAAAGTAGAAACCTTAGTGCATCAAGGTGCGATTGATGTGTTGGGCCCTGTAACAAATCCTGCCACTGTGCATCAATCCAAATTTTCGATGGGCACTGTTCTTGCACTGGTTGCCCACTATCAATTTGCCGGCCTTCAAGAATTTGATGAGCACTTTAAGGATGATGCCATCTGCTTATTCCGTGATCGCGTGACCATGACTCTGGATCCTGAAGTCGATGGCGCCTACCCACAGCGCTGGATTGGTAAAGTCAAAGTGCATCTCAATAACGGACAAATTTTGGATGGGCGTGTTGATGAGCCCAAAGGCGACCCTGGAAATACCTTAAGTCGTGCTGAGATTACCGACAAGGCAATGCGCCTTGCTGCTTTTAGCAAAGGTGCAAGCCCTGCAGAGATGAGTAAAGCAATTGATTTCTTGTGGAATATCCGCAAACAGGCCAAGATAGGCACTCTACTTCCTAGTAATTAATCCACTACACCCCCTATGAACCCACTTGATACACCTCTCGGTTTTTGCAGTAACTTTTTATTTGTACCTGGCACTCGCCCCGAGCGTTTTGCAAAAGCACTAGATAGCGGTGCTGGTGGAGTCATCATTGATTTGGAAGATGCTGTTGCAGCGGAAGATAAAGACATGGCTCGTAATGCGATTCGGGCAGCTTGGCCTAGCTTTACTGCTGAACAAAAAAAGTGTTTAGTGATTCGCAGCAATTCTCCAGGCAGCAAGTTTTACTCCGCTGATTTAATTTTGGCGCAAGAGCTTGATGTTGCTTGTTTATTGATTCCAAAGAGTGAGTCTGTTGATGAGATGAATGGTGCTGCACTGGTTTTACCAAATACTGCTCTGATTCCCATGATTGAAACCGCCATTGGTTTAGATCATCTTCGCGAAATAGCGAACTCCAATCAAGTGATTCGTCTTGCGTTAGGTAATCTAGATTTACAAGCAGACCTTGGCATGGTGTGTGATCCACAAGAAACTGAATTACAAACTGCGCGCTATCAAATCGTCTTGGCATCACGAGTAGCTCAGATTGCCCCTCCTATTGATGGGGTTACGCCATCCACAGATGATGTAGTCCGAATTCAAGATGATGCTGAGCGTGCTAAGCGGATGGGCTTTGGTGGAAAACTCTGTATCCATCCAAAGCAAGTGGGTATTGTGAAGGCTGCCTTTATGCCCTCAGAGGCAGAGCTTGCCTGGGCAAAGCGGGTAATAGAGGCCGATGCAGCCTCAAAAGGCGGTGCGGTCAAGCTCGATGGACGCATGATTGATCGCCCAGTAGTGTTGCTAGCGCAAAGAACGATTGCGATTGCTGGTAAACACTAGGTAACAACCCTGCCCAAAAAGCTAAAAAACTGGCAGAATTAGCCTGCATAACAACATGATGGAGACCAAATTGAAGATCAAGAATTTTGTATTTTCAGGAATTACTGCAGCACTAACTGCTGGCGCACTTTTGAGCGGCAATGCTCTTGCGCAAAAAGACTGGCCAACCAAGTCAATTAATCTAATCGTGCCATTTGCCGCTGGTGGACCGACAGACTCTATCGCACGCCTCATTGCAGTACCAATGGGTCAAGCATTAGGTCAAACAGTAGTGGTAGAGAACGTTCCAGGCGCAGGCGGCACTATTGCCTCTACTAAGGTAGCTCGTGCAGCCCCAGACGGATACACCATTTACATTCACCACATGGGCATGGCTACTGCGAATGCTTTGTATGACAAGCTCCCATACGATCCAATGACTAGCTTTGAATATGTTGGCCAAGTAGCTGACGTTCCAATGGTGCTCTTAGGTAAGAAAGATTTACCAGCAAACAACTTTAAAGAATTAGAGGCCTATATCAAAGCCAATGGATCAAAAGTCACAATGGCGAATGCTGGTCCAGGTGCTGTGTCACAACTTTGCGGCCTGCTCTTCCAAAGCCGCATGGGTGTAAAGCTCACTAATATTCCTTACAAAGGAACTGGCCCTGCCCTCACCGACTTATTAGGCGGTCAAGTTGATCTGCTTTGCGATCAAACCACTCAAACCATTCCTTATATCAAGGATGGTCGCGTCAAGGCTTTTGGTACGACTACTTTAAAACGCTTGCCAGCGATTCCGAATGTGCCAACTTTGAATGAGCAAGGACTCAAAGGTTTTGAAGTGAAAGTTTGGCATGGTGTCTACACGCCAAAAGGTGTTCCACAGCCTATCTTGGATAAGCTCAATGCCGCTCTGAAGAAGGCACTCAATAGTCCTGACGTGAAGAAGCGTTTAGAGGATGCCAACATTGACATCGTTCCAGCGAGCAAGGTTTCTGCCAAAGGATTAAAAGATCATTTGGATGCTGAAATCAACGTTTGGGGTCCAGTCATTCGTAAAGCGAATATCCCAGACTAAGCTTTATTGATTTAGATCTGTGTCAAATAAAAAACCAGCTCCGGCTGGTTTTTTATTGTCTACTTAGCACTTTCTGACCACTTATTTGCAGGGATAATTCTGCATAAAGAATCGCATCAAGGTTTGAGCAGCGCTCTCTTGGTTGAATTGAGGGTTTGCCACATTCCATGCCAGAAATTTTTGCAAGATTTCGTTGCGAGTTTCGCTTTTGTTTGAAAAGCAAATAGATCGCTTTGCATTTGAGCTGCGATTTACTAAATAGGATTGGTATACACCTTCGCCAAAGCCAAAACAAAAAATGCGACCTTGCTCATCATTTGGATTTTTACAGAGCTCCACAAATGCGGCAGTGCTCGCATCATTTGCCGGGAGATCCTTTTGCGCATATGCACTATGACTAAAGCAAATAATGGATGTAATCAGCGCGAGTAAAGCTGGCAATATTTTCATGGTTCTATTCTCTTGAAAAGTTAACGTCTAAATCCACCCATGTGGCCACCGCCAAAGCCGCCGTAACGACCACCTCCCCCGCCAAATCCGCGGGAACTCTCTTGCCCCCCAAAACCACGTGAGCGATCTTGCCCTGCATCAAAGCGGGCTTGATCTCGCATAGCGTTCTCTTGGGCAGCTTCACGATAAACATTTGGATTAGCTCTATCCATTTGGGCATCATTACGTGCCTCTTGGTTTAGGCGCGACACTTGATCTCTCTCTTGAGGGCTAGCATCTTTTTGAAAGGCGTTATTGGCACGTTGAGCATCTGTGCGAGCAGCCTGCCTCTCCTGTGGAGTGGCATTATTTTTCCAGTCATTCAGTAAACGCTGCTGGTTGGCAATGCTAGCGGGACCAATAATAGCTCGAGAAGGTGTGCGTCCAGATGCATTGATGGTCGTAGAATTAATCGTGCCATTAGACCAATTGGGATAAGTCCAAAAATCATCGCCAATTGCAAAACCTAAACCAAAGGCCATCATTCCCCAAGCGGGGTCATAAGCGGGATACGGCGGGTAATCAGGGTATGGCCATGGTCCATAAACTACCGTAGGGTTGTAGCTGGGGATATAGACCACCTTGGTATTGGCTGGGGCAATCAAGATATTGCCGCTTGTATCTGTAGTGACAGTAATTTCCTTATTAGACTTTAGAGTACCAGCATTCATAGCCTTTTTTCTTAAGACTTGTACTGCCTGCATAGTGTCAGCGGCCTGAAGTTTATAAGCATTGCCAAGATTTTGAGTCCACTGCAATTTGCTACCTAACATATTGAATGCTTGTGGAAACGATATGAGAGACTTCACGCTATCGTTCCATGATTGCGCCTTCAGTGCATTTTGTAATGCGTCACCCTTCAGGGAGGCATTACTGTTCCGCCAGTTATAAGCTTCTGCAACTTCTAACGGATAAGTCGAGGCTAGCAACATGAGCGAGAGCAAGGAGTCTGGATAAAGTGCTATTGGAGAAACCAATGACTGCAATTGTGCTGACGAAATCGTTTGTGGGGCTGCGTTATAACTCGGATCCTGTATGTAATATCCACTTTGCTGATAAGGGTCAGGATTCATGACACAGCCATTCAGGAGAGATCCGCAAGCGATCATCACTAGCGCATGCAATCCACCCTTTTTATTCCATGCGGAAATACTTATTTGACTTACCTGTCTCATGTTTGCCTCAGCAGTGATCTATACAAATAGCTTAGTAGATTCGCTATCGTTTACCCATATTTTTTTGAATATTATTAACCCGGCCTAAATAAATAGCCGGAACGTGCCTTATCTCTACGCCTTCTGTAAAGCGCCACGATAAATCCAGCCAAAGCCCAAATTGCCAGGAATGGATCCAATAAGTAATCCCAAAGATTGGTTGACTCATGCCAGTGCGCTGCCCAAGCCAGAATCGCGATAGCAATAATCCACACGCCCTTACTCCAATTTGCAAGTCCACACACTAGGGCAAAGAACAAGACTGCGATAAAGAATGCAATCGAGCCATAGCCCCACGCGTAAGGATCTATCATGCCTAGACCTAAGGCGAGTGGATAAAAACAAATTGCTATGAGTGCGATAGCAAACTTAAACGCCAAGGGAGCTGGCTTACCGGTCAATAGCAATGAAGCCCATAGTAAGAGCATTGTGACAACACTCAGATCACCTACAACACCACGTACATAGGCAGCAAGAGGCAGCTCCATACCTAAGCCCAATGGCCAGAAAAAGAGATTGCCAATCAAGAGTATTAACAATACTTTGGCAATGAGCGGAAATTCTTGCGAGGATGTTTTTTGTAACAGCAAAATAATCACAGCTGCACAAGTGATGGACATCTCAATCAGAGCAAAGATTTGCATCAAGTGGTTCATTATTTGGCCTCCTGCGAAGCGGTATCGGTTTGCGCGTTAGGGAGCTGACTCTGAGTACGCTTTAACCAAGCGCCAGAAAAATATCGATGACGAATCTTCTTGCGATCCCAGGTATAAACCAAATGGGCATCATTGCCATCAACGCTAATCAGGTAGGGATAAGAAAACTCTTTACGCTGACCGTCTGGTAATGCTTCATCATTTTCTATTACATCAACTACCTGCCACTGGTCTGATTTCGCTTCGGCCATCAACAACACCAAGCGATATCGGCCTGCTTCAATATTATTGAGTACCAAAATACGAGCACCGCTATTGAGCTGAAGTCCCGCAACTGCAGAATTGGGGTTAGCGATTGGCAAATCTGCAGTTGATTGCCATGATTGGCCTGCATTTTGAGTATGACTAGCAATCACTTGTTTTGGGAGTCCTGCACTTCTTGCCTGCCGGAAGTACGCAGTCGCATCTTTAGCATCGTTTACAAACATCAGCGGCTGAATAGCGCTTCGCCCAGAACTCATGCGACGCTTATCAATCACCTGTCCTGCGTCGACTCTTAAAAACTCACCATAACGCCCAATCCATTCGTGGTAGGCGGGCAGACCAAGACGACCGTCAGCGAAGGTTACCGCCGGAGACTTCACTAAAGTACTGATGTTAATCAGAGGCGAACTAACCAGGCGTTGCGGATTGCTCCAAGTCAAACCTTCATCATCCGAAATAACACTAGAGATAGAGCTGCCGGCCCAACCGCCAATCGAGACCGTGACAAAGAATAATTGCAAGCGGCCATCTGCCATTCTGGCGGGAACCGGATTACCCAATTTAGCGATGTAGCGTGCTAACCCTTTTTCAGCACTTACCCGATCCATCACAACTGTTGGCGCACTCCAACTGGATGACTTAGGGTCGAAGACAGCGCTATTAATCACAACGTCCGCAGCACCTTCGCGGCTTCCCGCAAACCAAAAAGCCCGAATCGCGCCATCATTTAACGCAATCAGAGATGCAGCATGCACTGATGGAGCGCCCGTTTCTGGCAACCACGCACTAATAGGGCTCGCAATGATTGCCTTACTTGGAGTATTGTGGTTTTTAGATTTTGGGGTTGGGACTACCTCTAACTCCTCTTCCACTGGAGTAGCTATCTGTGTTGCAAATGGCGCCCACGCTGGACGACTATCAATATGCAAGAAGCCGAGTACTGCAGCCAGCAATAAAAAACAGAGGGCAATAACACGACTCATCTACAAACATCCTTAACATTAGAAAGATCGGGGGCGATCACGGGTGTTACAACGAGATACTCATTTACAAAAAGATACTTTCCAATCTGGCCTTGTAACATCTGCCTGATTTCTTCATCAGAGTGGCGTGCACGCATCTCCATTCTCTGTCCAACAATCTGACAAGAGTCGCATAGCTCTGGCTTAGCTCCCAATGGTGTATGGACTGCCACGATAGGATATGAACTTGTTAGTTTGCTTACTTCAGCAGCATCTTTAGCCAAATAGCCATGGAGCCTGGCTCCAGGCAACAACAATCGGTACTCCTCATCTTTGGCACGATAGTCGCACGGTATCCAAACATCCTTACCTTGAACTTGCGTAATCGTTTCAACTGAATAACGACCTAGCTTGCCCTCTAAAGGGGAAAGACTGCTGGTGAGTGCGCAGTAGGTCAGAAAACATCCTGCCAATGCCAGTGTCTTCGCATGATTGGATCTGATTAAGCCCATCAGTACAGCGATGAAGCTAACAGCCATCAAGATCCAATGGCAGTAGGCATAAATCCATGCGCCGGCTGTTCCCATAAAACCAGAGAACTGTAGATTAGCTCCTATCCATAAAAGCAGCGCGAGAACGATTCCCTGAAGAATTAAGGCAATTCGAAAGCCCCATAAAGGCAAGCGCTCCCAATGCAGCGCAATCAAGGCAGCAAATGCGGGCATCACTGGCAATAAATAGCGGCCAGAACGCTGGCTAGGCAAAGCAAACACAATCAGAAACGCAAGTATCAAGAGTAATAGCAGCACTTCTTCCAGATTCAGGAAGCGACGACCACGCCAGCATTGCCATAAAGTAGAAATCAATACAAACGTAAATAGGCCTGCATTGGCTAGTGTAGTTAAGAGTAAAAGCCAAATACTGTCGCCACCACGCAGTAGATCTAGAAAATAATTCGAGTTCCGGGCAGCAAACTTTCCTGCATTCTCACCGAGTACAAATTCTTTCCAAACAGCATCTGGGTTTGGATCCACAAGGAACCACAAAGCAAAGACAGCTAAAGCCAAAACCCCAGCGATCAAGATCTTATAGAGATCCTGAATTAGTGTTTTTGGAATACTCCACTCCCGCCAGCGCCAGTAGTAGAGGCCTAGAGCGAATGTCGCTGGAGCAATGTAAGCAAACGATTTAGCAAAGAGTGCGAGCCCAAAACAGATGCCAGCCGATATTGGAAAAAAGAACTTGGATTCAAAGGCAGACTTACCCCAATATAGAAGTGCCATAAATGGCAAGCTAATCCAAAAGACCTCTGGTGGATCAGCTAAAAATGGGCGGCCATACCGATAGCTTGCAAAGAAAGAAAGCCAAACTAAAGCCGCCAATAAACCGGTTTGGGTTTTGCCACTAAATCGAAGTACTGCTAAAAATAAGAAAAAAGCAGTTAATCCCGTGTAGAGAACGCTGGGCCAACGCAAGTTCAGCAAAGACCATTCGCTTGCCCAATAAGTACTGGCTATACCTTGCCAAAAAATTAGGGGTGGCTTGGTATTTTTAATGCCGTCCATCTCAGACTGCAAAGGGAGCCAATTTCCAGCATCGGCCGTCATCCGCACAATATGCATATAGGGATATTCATCACCGTTTTTAGGGGCAAATCGACTATCTAAGCCATAAAGATAGGTAAATACACCTAAAAGTAGGATTAAGACGGCGGAACGGTAAGAAAATGAACCTCGCATTCCTATAGTTTATAGGGCTTGCAAGAATGTCGGAGAAAATGGACTTGCTCTACTTTTTCACATGAGCTTATGAAAAATGAATCTGAGGGAAATCTGACTTTTTTGGGACTTCTTGTTTAAGATGCTGTGAAGTAAAAAAGTAATACATTATTCAGAAATAAACCAAATGGAGATGGACCCCATGCGAGCAAAGTATCTCAAACCCGCAATCCTAGCTGCGCTCTATATCGGCTTTAGCCAATGGAGCGCTTCTGCCCTTGCGCAAAACGCAAATGCTACCAATCTACATAAGCGTGGCTTAGCTGCTACTTGCGCCAACTGTCATGGTACCGATGGCAAAGGTGTGGTTGATGGCGGAATGCCCCTCATTAATACCTTGACTAGCGAGCAAATGCTGACTCAATTGAAAGCATTTAAATCTGGAGCTCGAGAAGGAACCATCATGCCGCAGTTAGCCAAAGGCTACTCTGACGAGCAACTTGAAACCATCGCCAAACAGCTTGGCAAGAAATAATAAGGAAGCCATCATGGATCGTCGACACTTTATTGGTCAGAGCGCAGCAGCGCTAGGTTTACTTGCAGGCTTCTCTGGCACAGCCCATGCTAATTTACAGAAGGCAGAAATTTTAGTTATTGGTGGTGGTTACGGCGGCGCAACTGCTGCTAAATACTTACGCCTGTTTTCAAATAACACTGCCAAGGTAACACTCATTGAGCCTAACGCTTCTTTTATCTCATGCCCGCTCTCGAACTTAGTAGTAGGTGGCTCGCGCACCCTCGCAGAACTCACCTCCCCCTACGATAATCTGAGCAAGCGTCATGGCATCAAGATTATTCAAGATAGCGTTAGCAGCATTGACCCAGACAAAAAGACTGTCAAACTGGCTTCAGGCAAAACCTTGCGCTACGACAAAGCCATTGTTTCTCCTGGCATCACCTTGATGACCAATACCATTGAAGGATTGGCGCAAGCGAATAAAGATGGGGTTACTCTGCAAGCATGGAAGGCCGGCCCTGAAACTGTTGCACTTCATAATCAGTTGGCTGCGATGCGTGATGGTGGCACATTTGCTATTAGCATTCCAGAGGCTCCCTATCGCTGCCCTCCTGGCCCGTATGAGCGTGCTTGCCAGGTAGCGAACTACCTCAAGAAAAATAAACCTAAATCGAAGGTGTTGATATTAGATGCCAACCAAGATGTGACGTCTAAGGGCGGCCTCTTCAAGAAAGTTTGGGCTGAGCAATACACCGGCATGATTGAGTATTTGCCAAAACACAATGTCACTGCTGTTGATGCGAAAACCAAGACCATCAAACTTGAAGTTCAAGACGACATCAAGGCGGATGTATTGAATTTATTACCTGCTATGAGCGCTGGTGAGATCGCTGTCAAAACAGGCCTCGCGAATTCAAATGGTCGTTGGGTCAATGTCAACTTCCTGAACTTTGAATCTACTGCGCAAAAAGATATACACGTCTTAGGCGACTCCATTCAAATTGCACCAGCAATGCCCAAGTCTGGTCACATGGCTAATCAACACGCCAAAGTGGCTGCTGCAGCAATTGTTGCTGAACTCAGTGGCTGGGAAATCAATCCAGCACCTGTCCTGACGAATACTTGCTACAGCTTTGTAAATGACCGTGAAGTTGTACACGTTGCCAGCGTGCATCAGTACAACGCTGCCGAGAAGACCTTCAAGACCGTTCCCGGCTCAGGAGGACTGTCCCCAGCACCATCTACCCTTGAGGGTGTGTATGCCTGGGGCTGGGCTCACAACATTTGGGCCGATAGCTTGGGTTGATCAAAGCCAACACCTACTAAAAAAGGGGCCTTTGGGCCTCTTTTTTATTCCTCCAAAGCCAATTGACAAATATACTGGCAAAAATACATTTAGAAACTGGAGAATCGCATGAACCCAAACTCGCCAAAAGATGCTTCCAAACTAGAGGCCACGGTTGAAAAGTGGACGGTACCACTTGGCAATCTATTTGTTTCCCTATTCCATCGCATTGCCTTGTTTGGCATTGGTGCGGCAACAGTTTGGTCAGCTGCTGTCGCCTTTATGGGAATGATGAGTAAGGGATCTGCTTCTATTGAAGACCTGCTCTTACTATTTATCTACCTCGAGATTGGTGCAATGGTCGGCATATATTTTAAAACCAATCATATGCCTGTGCGGTTTTTGATCTACGTGGCAATCACTGCTGTGACACGCCTCATTATTGATTTAGTCAATACCAAGCATGAAGCTGATCTTCCCATTCTCTACATGGGCATCACAATTCTCGTACTAGCCCTAGCGAATGCCGTAGTACGTTATGCCTCGTTTAAATACCCTAGCAAATCGGGCGAGAACGAATAATCACCCAGGCTGATCCATTTTGGTGAGCACCTGCCCGGCAAGGGCAACAGATGTCTCATCAATTTGGTATGGCTGAACCCCTCGGTTGAGGCAGTTGCGCACATAGTCAATACTGGTACGCAAAGAGTAGTACTCACCGGCTAGGCGCTTAGATACCTTGATATTGAGAGCTCGATACTCCAAGAGGTCTAACTTTCTCAGATATTCATTCAGCTTACCAAGATCAAAGTTAATTAGAAGCTCCTGCTCAAAGCTCTTCAAGTCAGAATATATACGGTTAATCTTATTCTGCATGCGCCGGGTTCTAAAACCTGGCAAAGCTTGCAATAGGGGATAGGAAATAATTAAAAATGGTAGAACGATAAATACAATGTGATTTACTAACTCTGCGAGCCAAAATGGCAAGTACGACAGCATAGTTACTAAGAATGGATAGTTATTATTCTCATAGTGAATAGCCACAGGGCTTTCGGGAAGCATCGTATTTTTAAACGACGGGAACTCTCCGCGTTTGGCAAAGAAAGTTGCTTTGCCATTAATTTCACTGGCAGCCTGAAGAAACAAAAATTGAATTGCAGGGTGCATGCGATCATCAATCAAAAGATTGGTGGTGGTTGCAAGGAGCTTAAGATCGGTATTGGGGAAGTTGCGCTTTAAATCAAATGCGCCTTCAGGCACCTCAAGAATGCTGAGATATGGGATAAGCTTGGTATATGCCTCAGCCCTCCCGAAGGTTCCCAGTTTTACTTGTGGATCATTTAAAAGCGCCTGAACATTAGATGAGTAATGCGTATCGACAATAAAAACGCCGTCGATCTCACCCTGTTTCAATGCTATTACTGCTTGATCGTTTGGTAGGTTGACGAAGTTTGGCCCAGGTTCATATCCCGAGACCTTCAAAAGCTTCATGGCATGAGCATGCGTACCACTTCCCTCATTACCAATAGAGATTTTTTTACCGAGGAAGTACTTAAACCTTCCATCTATGCCCTGAAAATCTTTTGGATTAAGCTCGGGTCCGCGATAGAAAAACCAAATCGGATCATAAGCAATCACGCCTAAAGAATGTATGCCTGTCACATCCTTAGTATGAACAACTCCAGCCTGGACAAATGCTGCCTGTAAAGGATCTTTACGATCTGATAAGCGGTTAATGTTTTCCTGCGCTCCGTTTGTGGGAACGAGCTCGAGAGTGATCCCTTTCTTGGCAAAAAACTCTGCATAGCGTTTACCCAATATCTCACTAGAGCCACCAGTGGTTCCCGTTGCTATCATCACGTGTCGTGGCGGCGGTGGATCTGCATAGATGCCAATACCCACTATAAGCGCTAAGAGCAAAACTAAAACTGGCCAAGTTTCTTGCAAAAATTGGGTGAAATCGATCCACCTCTCCTGAGCGCTCTCAGAAAGGCCTAGAAAGGTTTCTTTTACATTCTCTTTAAAGCTTCCCATGCACTACCAATCTGCAAAAATGGCAAAAGCTAATGATAATGTCCTTATTGATATTTCTCCAACGAAAACCAGTAAACCTATGCTCCAACTCAGAAAATCCTCAGATAGAGGCTATGCCGACCACGGCTGGCTCAAAAGCTTCCATTCCTTCTCTTTTGCTGGTTATCACGACCCTCAATTTATGGGCTGGGGGAACTTAAGAGTCATTAACGAAGATCGCGTAGCAGCCGGTATGGGCTTTGGCAAACACAGTCATCGCAATATGGAAATTATTAGCTATGTTCTCTCTGGTGAACTGGCACACCAAGACAGCATGGGTAATATCGAGAGCATCCCTCCGGGAGATGTGCAGCGCATGAGTGCTGGCTCTGGCGTGACACATAGCGAGTTCAATCATGCTAAAGATCAAACAACCCATTTCTTACAAATCTGGATTGAGCCCAATGTTTTAGAAATTGCACCAAGCTATGAGCAAAAGACTATTCCATTAGTCGAAAAACAAGGGAGGCTGCGTTTAATTGCCTCACCCGATGGGAAAGATGGATCTGTCAAAATATTTGCAGACGCCAGAATATATGCCGGTCTTTTTGATGGGCTCCAATCTGCGCAGTTGCAACTCGACCCAATACGCAAGGCGTATGTTCATCTCATCAAAGGATCTTTAAATGTGAATGGTCAAAAACTGGCTGGCGGCGATGCATTGCTCATTGAGAATGAAACTGCTCTTCAAATCAGTGATGGCAATGGTGCAGAAGTACTATTTTTTGACCTGAGTCATTAAAACTGAGCTAGCCTAGGTTTACGATAAGTCCATTACACAAGAACTGACACGAATATGATTGAAACGTCTGGAAAAAAACTGGCTGGCGCCATCATCCGCCTTCACCCTAACGACAATATTGTGGTGGCGCGTATTGATATTGGTATTGGCACCGAAGTTCCTAGCGAACACTTTACAAGCCGCAGCCAGGTTCCCGCTGGTTACAAAATTGCCGCCAAAAAGATTCTGAAGGGTGAGCCCATTCTGAAGTACAACGTGACTGTTGGCTTTGCTAATACTGATATTGAAGCTGGCACCATGGTTCATAGTCATAACACCGAGTTTCGGGAGTTTGATCGAGACTATGCGTACGCTAGTGAATTTAAACCAACGCAAATGCTGCCAGAGTCTGAGCGCGCGACCTTTCAGGGGTATGTCAGACCAAACGGTAAAGTAGGTACGCGTAATTTCATTGGAATTCTATCTACCGTCAATTGCTCTGCGACTGTAGTAAATAGAATTGCCGACTGGTTTACACCGGAGAAATTAAAAGACTTTCCAAACGTTGATGGTGTAGTGGCATTTAGCCACGATATCGGCTGCGGCATGGAAATGAGTGGTGAGCCAATGGAGTTACTGCGTCGCACGATGGCTGGGTATGCGCGCCACCCTAACCTTGCAGCTGCACTGATTGTTGGTCTTGGTTGCGAGCGCAATCAATTAAAAGGATTAATGGAGCAAGAAGAATTGATCGCAGGTACAAACCTGCACACTTTTATCATGCAAGAGACCGGCGGTACTCGTAAAACCATTGAGGCTGGCATTGAGGCAGTTAAGGCCCTCCTTCCGGAAGCAAACAAAGCCAAGCGTGAAACTGTTTCTGCAAGTCATCTTTGTGTTGGCTTGCAATGTGGTGGCTCAGATGGTTTCTCATCCATTACAGCTAATCCTGCATTAGGCGCTGCCATCGATATTCTGTCTCGTCACGGCGGTACTGGAATTTTGTCAGAGACGCCAGAGATCTATGGCGTAGAACACACCCTCACACGTCGTGCCGCAAGTCAAGCGATTGGTGAAAAGTTAATCAAACGTATTCGCTGGTGGAAAGATGAATATTCCGTTGGTAGGGATGTGCAAATTAATGGTCAAGTTAGTCCTGGCAATCAAATTGGTGGGCTTGCTAATATCTTTGAAAAGTCTTTAGGCTCTTCTATGAAAGGTGGTACTGGGCCCTTAATGGAAGTCTACAAATATGCCGAACCGGTAACGGCCAAAGGTTTTGTCTTTATGGACACACCTGGCTTTGATCCTGTCTCCGCCACTGGTCAAATCGCTGGTGGAGCAAACTTGATCGCCTTTACCACTGGTAGAGGCTCCATGTTTGGTTCCAAACCTGCTCCCTGCATCAAGCTGGCCACCAATACCCCCATGTACCAGCGACTTACTGAAGATATGGATATTAATTGTGGCGAGATTTTGGACGGAACCGTTTCTGTCCAAGAGATGGGGCAACGCATTTTTGAGCTCTTTCTGCGCACAGCCTCTGGAGAGCCCTCTAAGAGCGAATTGCTTGGCCTCGGAGATTATGAATTTGTTCCTTGGCAAATCGGGGTCATGAGCTAATAGAACTGTAGAATTCATCATTAGCTCAGTAAGAATCAATGTATGAGGATTAATACAGACTTATGAAATTTAGGGATTACTACGAAACGCTGGGAGTAGCTCGCTCCGCTACCGAAGCAGAAATTAAATCTGCCTACCGCAAGCTTGCTCGCAAATATCATCCAGATGTTAATAAAGAAGCTGGCGCTGAAGAGCAGTTTAAGGAAATCGGCGAGGCCTATGCGGTTTTAAAAGATACCGAGAAACGCGCAGCATACGATCGCTTTGGCGCTAATTGGAAAAATGGTCAAGACTTCACTCCTCCTCCAAATTGGAATGAAGGTTTTGAATATTCCGATAATGGATTTAATGGTGGCCACCCAGGTTATGGTGGCGGCTTCGAAGGTGATCAAAGCGAATTCTTTGAATCTCTCTTTGGTAGAGGCAAACATCGCCAAGGTGGCCGTGGTGGCCAATCACACCAAGGCATGAACTTCAAAGGCCAAGATCATCACGCCAAAATATTGATTGATCTTGCCGATGCTTATAACGGTGCTAAACGAACTATTGCTTTGCACATGCCTGTGCAAGACGCTAGCGGACACGTCAGCACTCAAGAGCGAAAATTAGACGTCAGCATTCCGAAAGGGGTTAAGGCTGGTCAAAATCTACGTCTCTCAGGACAAGGTGGCCCTGGTATTGGACAAGGTCCTGCAGGTGATCTGTATTTAGAGATTGATTTCCTGCCAAATGCAATTTATCGGGTTGATGGCAAAGATGTCTTTATCGATATTCCACTGGCACCTTGGGAGGCGGCTCTGGGCACTACCGTTAATGTGCCAACCCCAGCAGGCTCAACATTGGAATTAAAAATTCCTGCCGGCACCGTTGCTGGCCGCAAGATGCGCCTTAAAGGTAAAGGTATTCCAAGTGCTGAGCCCGGCGATCTTTATGTAGTTCCTACCATTGCACTACCACCAGCAGAAACAGATTCACAAAAAGAGGCCTATCAACACTTTGAAAAGGCTTTTGATTTCAATCCTAGATCTCACTTGAAGGGATGATGACGATGACAAAGTTAAATACCACTTGGATCGAAGCGAGCGTTGTAGAAAATGAAGTACACATGAGTATTGTGGAGCTCTCACATGCATCTCGCACCCCTCAAGAATTGATTATGTCTTGGGTATCAGAAGGTGTACTGAGTCCTGCGGGCTCATCTCCAGAAGACTGGCGCTTTAGCGGAGACTCTCTTAGAAGAGCCAAAACTGCAGCGCATCTCACGCATGATCTGGAATTAAATGTCCCAGGTGTTGCCCTAGCTCTTGATCTCTTGGATGAAATCGCACAACTGCGTGCTCGCTTAAATATTAAATAAGCTGGCTTAAGCCTCTGAGCGACTGAGGAGTAGCTCCCAGCGTTGCAGTTTTTGATCTAGCTGTGCAGTAATCTCAGTTAAACGAGCCTGCATGCTTGCAGCTAACTCAGGTTCATTCTTATAAAGATCTGGATTACTCATCGCAATTCCGATATCGGCCTGCTCTGTTTCCAGCTCTTCAATTTGTAAAGGTAAGGCTTCTAACTCTTGACGCTCTTTGCCATTGAGTTTTTGCACCCCACTCTTCGCTGCGGGCTTTGCTTCCACTTTAGGCTCTTGCTTTACTTCGGATTTGGGCTCCGTCTTAGCTACAGGCTTTGCATTGCTCGCGCGGATTTTTTCTGAACGTGCTTTTTGAATTTTCCAATCCTCATAGCCGCCTTCATACTCACGCCAAAATCCATCACCCTCATGAGCAATGATGCTGGTGACTACGTTATCCAAGAAATAACGATCATGACTTACCAAAAAGACGGTACCTTTATAGTCTTGCAGCAATTGCTCGAGCAAATCTAAGGTATCGATATCCAAGTCATTGGTTGGCTCATCCAATACCAAGACGTTTGCTGGTCTTGCAAACAAACGAGCAAGTAACAAGCGATTACGCTCACCACCTGATAGAGTGCTTACCGGTGAATTAGTCCGCTCCGGCGCAAATAAGAAATCACTCAAATAACTCTTGACGTGTTTTTTATTGCCATTGATTTCAATCCATTCACTACCTGGGCTAATGTAGTCTTCAAGCGAAGCATTGAGATCAAGTCCTTCACGCATTTGATCAAAGTAAGCCACTTCAATCCGGGTGCCCATCGTAGCGCTTCCTGAATCAGGTGCAATCGTACCCAGAATCAATTTAAGCAACGTTGTCTTGCCAGCGCCGTTAGGACCAAGCAGGCCCACTTTATCGCCACGCAAAATGGTTGCAGTGAAGTCCTGCACAATCGGTCTATCGTAAGACTTGCTGACGTTTTGTAGATCAGCAACAATTTTGCCGCTGCGATCACCGGCCGAGACCGCTAACTTCACTTGACCCATGGCATCTCTACGTTCAGCGCGACTAGTACGCAGTTTTTCTAAGCGGGCAATGCGGGCTACGCTGCGTGTCCGGCGGGCCTCAACCCCTTTTCTAATCCAGACCTCTTCTTGGGCAAGCAATTTATCTGCTCTAGCATTGGCTAAAGACTCTGCATTGAGCTCTTGCTCTTTGAGAACCTCGTATTGCGTAAAGTTGCCGGGATAACTGCGTAAGATACCGCGATCGAGCTCCACAATTTGGGTGCAGACGTTATCTAAGAAGGCGCGGTCATGGGTAATCAGAATGACAGAGCCTTGATATTCTTTTAAAAGCCCCTCTAACCAGGCAATGGAATCTAAATCCAAGTGGTTGGTTGGCTCATCCAAGAGCAAGACGTCAGGCATCTCTACTAAAGCACGTGCAAGCGCTACCCGTTTTTTAGTGCCGCCCGATAAGGTGCTGATTTTGACATCCGCCTCTAAATGCAGGCGATCTAGAGTTTCATGAACACGTTGCTCCCAGTTCCAACCACTGAGTGCCTCCAATTGAGATTGCACTTCATCCAAACGGTGATGAGAGGCATCATCCCAGTCGCCTACACTGAGTGCCTCATATTCCTCACGCAGAGCCTTCGCCTGGGCTACACCCTTGGAGACAGCATCAAATACCGTTTCCTCAGCTTCAAAGATAGGCTCTTGAGGAACATAAGCAATTCTGAGGCCTTGCTGATATTGCAAAAGCCCATCATCCATTTTTTCAATGCCAGCCAAGATCTTCAAAAGAGAAGATTTGCCAGTGCCATTGCGCCCAATTAAGCCAACACGCTCACCCGATTCCAGTGAAAAAGCAGTGTTTGCGAGGAGATCTACGTGGCCAAAAGCCAGTTTTGCATCAGTAAGTACGATTAAAGCCATGGCGACATTATCGTCACTTCTAAGAAAGAGGAGAGATTTATGGAAATGCCCAAAAAAATAGGACCCCTCAGGGGCCCTACCTCAAGAACCAAGAACTGAATTCTTAGAACTTATAAGTCACACCAACTGCTGGCATCCAAGGATTTAAAGTCAATTTACCAATACTAGCTCCGCCTACAGCAGATACGTTTGTACTCATAGTTGCGTACTTCAGGTCCACATTAAGACCCCAATTCTTATCAAACATATAGTCCGCACCTACTTGACCAACGAAACCAACGCTAGATTGATCAACTTGATAGGCATTACCAAGGGCTGGAAAATTTTGGCGATTGCCAAAAATGGTGTAGTTCACACCAGCGCCAACATAAGGTTTAAAAGCCCCCAGATCTGTAAAGTGATACTGCATCAGCAATGATGGTGGAAGTGCTGAGATTTTTCCAGCATTTGCGCCGCCCATATTAATGTTGACCTGCTGTGGCCAAGTCAATACCAACTCAGCAGCAATGTTTTTTGTAAAAAAGTAAGACACGTCAAACTCTGGGATAAATTGATTTTCAGCCTTAATATCCAAAGCCTTCACTGACTCTGTTTGACCATTCTGCCAAAGCAAATCTACCGCGCGCACACGAATCATCCAAGGGTTTTCGTTCGCAGACTGTGCTTGCGAAGCGATTGGAGCTAATGAGGCTACGGCAGCCATTGCTAACACTAGTGATTTAAGACGCATGATGATTCCTCTTTCTGTTATCAATTTCGATGAAACTATTTTCGAATTGACAGATCTAGAGGAATTTGATGTAAATCAAATGTAATGATGTTATGCATTTAGTAATGCCTGAAAAGCAACAGTATTTATTTACTTATTTGATCCAGATCAAACGTGTGAGGATTTACCCTTACGGATGGAAATAAAGAACTCTGGAATATGCCGCCTACTTTGATAAGTAATCTAGAGCAAGTGCTTCTGCAACCTTAATTCCATCAACACCGGCAGATAAGATTCCACCGGCATATCCAGCGCCCTCACCCGCAGGATAGAGGCCTTTGATATTTAGGCTTTGAAAATTCGGTCCACGAGTAATTCTCAGAGGTGAAGAGGTTCTGGTCTCGACACCCGTCAAGACAGCATCTTTCATTGAAAAGCCTTTAATCTGCTTTTCAAAGGCAGGTAACGCTTCCCGAATTGCTTCAATCGCATAGGCTGGCAAGCTCTCGGCTAAATCAGTTAAATGCACACCCGGTTTGTAAGAAGGCAGAACGCTACCAAACTCTGTTGAAGGTTTGCCCGCCAGAAAATCTCCAACCAACTGTCCTGGCGCTTCATAGGTTTTTCCGCCTAACTCAAAAGCTTTGGATTCAAGCGCGCGCTGAAACTCAATTCCTGCCATAGGACCACCAGGGTAGTCATCTGGAGTGATGCCCACCACAATACCGGCATTGGCATTGCGTTCATTACGAGAATATTGACTCATTCCGTTAGTCACTACGCGATCGGGCTCCGAAGTTGCAGCCACTACAGTACCGCCAGGACACATACAGAAGCTATAAACAGAGCGGCCATTCTTGGCATGGTGAACTAGCTTGTAATCAGCCGCACCAATCAACTCATTACCGGCATGCGGACCTAAACGCGCCTTATCAATGAGTGACTGCGGATGCTCAATCCGAAAGCCTACTGAGAATGGCTTAGCCTCCATAAAGACACCAGCCTCATGCAAAACCTGAAAAGTGTCCCGTGCACTGTGGCCAAGGGCTAGTACCACATGACTTGCCTGTAGATCATCATGGCCTTCAATTTTGACACCAGTAATCTGCTCATTCTGAATGTCAAAACCAATCACTTTTTGGGAGAAGCGAATCTCACCCCCAAGCTCAATAATCTCTTGGCGCATTTTCTCTACGACGCCCACCAAGCGGAAGGTGCCGATATGAGGCTTAGCAACATAGAGAATTTCTGCTGGCGCACCCGCCTTCACGAATTCATTAATCACCTTGCGACCATAAAACTTAGGGTCTTTAATCTGACTCCATAACTTACCATCTGAAAAAGTGCCCGCCCCGCCCTCTCCAAACTGCACATTGGATTCAGGATTGAGAATATTCTTACGCCATAAACCCCAAGTATCTTGAGTACGCTCTCGCACTTGCTTACCGCGCTCAAGAACAATCGGCTTAAATCCCATTTGCGCTAATACGAGTGCTGCAAATATTCCGCAGGGACCAAAACCAATCACTACAGGCCGTAATGATTTACCGGTGGCAAATGAGTCGGGAGCTTTGGCCTTGAAGTGATAACTCGTATCGGGTGATGGTCTAACATGAATATCACCATCAAACTTTTTCAGAATGGCCTCTTCATCTTTAACCGAGAGATCTACCGTGTAGATAAAAGAGAGCGCCACATTTTTTCTAGCATCGTAGCTGCGCTTAAAGACCTCAAAGCCAATCAAATCCTTGGGGGATAAATTCAGGCGCTTCAGTATTGCTGCTTCCACAGCTTCTGGAGCATGGTCGACAGGCAGACGTAGTTCAGTAATACGGATCATGGGGCTCTTGGCTAGCTATATTCAGTCTCTAGGGTCAAATGATACTGGTTAAAAGACCAAGCTACCTCTGGTAGCGGGCTATACAGGCGATAATGCGTCATGGCTCTACGCGCAACTATCCACAAAGCCGACCTTCATGTCGCAGACTCTGACCGCCACTACTATGGCAGTCACTCCCTCACTATCGCCAAGCACCCCTCAGAAACTGAGGAGCGGATGATGGTCAGAATCATTGCTTTTGCTTTACAGGCAAATGAGGATTTAGTCTTCACCAAAGGCTTAAGTGATACCGATGAACCAGATCTCTGGATTAAAGACCTGACCGATGCCATCAAGCTTTGGATTGAAATTGGGCAGCCAGATGAGCGCCGCATTCTGAAGGCCTGCGGGAGGTCTGATCAAGTGATTGTCTATTGCTATGGTGGACATACCAGCAAAATTTGGTGGGATGGCATTACCAATAAACTCACACGTGCTCGCAATCTCCAAATCATTTCTATTCCAGCGGCGCAAGCAAATGAACTCAATAAATTGGTTGAGCGCAGCATGGTCTTGCATGTAAATATTCAAGATGGCGAAGCGTATGTCTCTTCAGATCAAGGTCAAGTCACGATCACACCTGAAGTTTGGCGCAGCAATCAAGAATAAGTAATCATCTCAAGATGAAATCTATCGTCTTTGATACCAATGTTCTGCTAGATCTATTTGTCTTCAATGACTTCAGGGCAATTCATTTAAAGCAAGCATTGCTAGACAAGCAAATTGATGCTCTGGTCAGCACCAAGACCCTGGAAGAATTTGCAGATGTGATCGCAAGATCCTTATTCTCGCTAGAGCCGGCTGCACAAGAACAAATTTTGCTGCAATGGCGATCCTTAGCGCGCATTTTGGATGAGGAAAAGCTTTTGCCCTCCCCCTGGCGCTGCCAAGATCCGGATGATCAAGTCTTTCTAGACATAGCTTTTACAGCCAAGCCCTGTATTCTCATTAGTAAAGATAATGAAGTATTGAAGTTTGCTTCTCAAGCGTTAAAAGAAAATGTACTAATTACTTCTAACTACAACATTATGGATTTGCATCATGACTAAACCTAAAATGGCCTCACCTGATGAAGGCCTGTTTAAACCGGGTAGCAAGCTTAAGCACAAAAAGACTGGTGGCTTTTATAAAGTAGTCTTTCTAGCAAACGTTGAAGCCTCTCTTGAGCCTGCTTATGTTTACGAATCTATGCAATCGCACGATTTTTGGATTCGACCAAAAGCCGAGATGGAAGATGGTCGCTTTGAACTTGTCGCAGAATAAAGAGGTAAATCCAATGAGTGATGACCGAATTACTAATCTAGAAATTAAATTAAGCTTTACTGAAGACCTTATTGAAAAACTCAATGAGACTGTCTATAAGCAACAGCAGCAAATTGAATTTCTCTATCGCGAGCTCAAAGCCATTAAAGAACAGGCGAGCAGCGCAGGTGGTGGCGGAGGTAGTCTCAAAGATGAAATTCCCCCGCACTACTAAGCGACTGATAAGATAGTCTTGTAGGCATCATCTATCACCTTCTTGCAAGAAGAAAAGGAATAAAAATGAGTAACTTAACGCTGTTTCTAGTTCAATGGGGTCTGACTTCTTTATCCCTCTGGGTAGCTAGCTATATTTTTAGTGGCCTACGCTTTGCTGATGGAGGCTCACTGCTCATTGCAGCCCTACTACTAGGATTTGCCAATGCCATCGTTAAGCCATTGCTCATCCTCTTTACACTACCTTTAACAGTAGTCACAATGGGCCTGTTTCTACTGGTCATTAATGCCTTGGTCTTAATGCTGGTATCAGCAGTCGTCAGTGGATTTACGATCTCCGGCTTCTGGACTGCCTTCTTCGCCAGCATCTTTATTTCTTTATTCAGCCTCTTTGTAAGCGGTCTAGTTTTTTAAAGATCCGATCAATTAGATCCCGGGTAAATATCAGCCCAAGAGTGCATTGCTGTTTTACAAGGATGTCTCTTGGTGGTCATAGACCTTGCATTTTCTGCAGCAATACTGATTCCGCCAGTTAAAAATCCCAAGCCAATCGATACGGCGCTATTTACAACACCTTCTCTGTTAACGCCAGCCTTAGGATTTTGCAAAGTACCCTCTAGTTTTACCAGGCTACCGAGATCTATGCCGGTAGTTAAGCCGGATTTCTGATTAGGATCAATCTTGAGATTGATTGCTTCCGTATTGAGATTCACTGTTCCCGATAAAACGACATCCAATCTATCTGTTTCTACTCCAACCGAATCTTTAATATTAATCATCCCATTACCAACAGGAAGATAAGCTACCGCACACTCTAAGATCGTTTGATTACTTTGTTTACGCATTGGATTTAAGGTATCCATGATGGTGACAGCCAAATCGCCAGCAGCATTTAGTAGCTTTGAGTCTAAGCGGGCTTTACCCACGGTCATTTGTGCTGCACCATTTGCTGCACCCATGATTTGATGCAAGCTTTTGCCTTTACCAGTTAAGTTAAATGCAATTTGAGTATCACCACCACTGACCTTAGCATTTGAATCACCACTGTCAACCACTTGCTCTAAGGTAAAGCCTTTTGCAAGCGCCTTCATCGATATTACAGGCGCAGGGCTATCTATTTGCGATAGTGAAATTTGTGCTTGAGCCTGTCCTTTACCCAGCTCAAATTTCAGATCATTGACATCCAGTCGATTACCTTTGAAGGCAATTGTCCCGCTGACATTCTTATAGGGCGTTTGATCTGGCACACCAAGCTGCACAATAGCTAAGGCAATCTTGCCATTGGCATTTGGCAATAAATCAAACGGCAAAGGATCATCACTAAAGAAGTATTTGCTTTGACTACTCACAGATTTTGCAGACACTGCAGACTTTCCTGCTGAGGATGCAGCAGATGCCGCAGCCAATGGAAGTAAGTCAAATGATTTGGACTCGAGCTTAATATCAAATTGCGGCAATACCTTGGGAGCTTTATCAACTGTGCCAGTTATGTCTAGTGACTTTCTATTCAGAGTGAGTGTGAAATCCAGATTTGTTTTTACTGGGCTTTGACCCCAATCGATGATGGCCTGCCGTAGCGAGCCCATCTTGCCCTTGAGTCCTAATTTGTAATTAGCGTATTGCAGATCAAGCAAGATAGTGGTTTTGCCACCCTCACCCGTTAATGAAAGCTTCGGAACCTCTATGGTTTTAAGGGGGCTGCTACCATTTTGATAGGTGATGCGAGCATCAGAAATATGCACAGTCTGTATTGCCACAAGACTACTGTCATCCGATACCGCCTGAGAGGAGCTACTGCTAGGAGCGCCATTGGAATTTGCCGTACTGACTACCGGCGTTAAATCCCAATTATTTTGTCCTGCTTTATTAGTCTGCAAATGGGCTTCAAGTCCAACAAGATTAATGCTGTCAATTTCTACATTGCCCGTCAATAAGGGGAATAGTTTCACTTCAAGCTCAATGCGCTTTAAGGACAGCATTTCAGAATCACTTGCCCACGTTGCGTTGCTTAAGCTGACTTGCTCAGCCTTGACGCCAATGGAGGGGAAAATAGTTAAGCTCACAGGCCCGGCAATCTTGAGCTCTCGTCCAGTTGCGTCCTTTACTGTAGAACTAAGTAATTGCGTTAGTTGCGCTGGTTTAATTGAGGAGGCAGCGTACCAGGCGCCCAAACCTACAAGGATTGAGACGGCAGCAAAGATAATGAGGATGATTTTTACAGTTTTGCTCATTGCACATTCATTTGGTTTCAGGCGATCATAAAGTCGACTGCAAAAGAGAAGCAGGCAGTATGAGATTTAAAGCCCGCCTCCTTAAAAAGGCTTAGTTCTTTTTTATTAGGCTAGCTACTTGCCTTCTTTAACACGGCGTAGATCTGGTCCTTTAATAGCAATTTCTCCTTCTTCAGGGTTTCGATCTGCTCCGGGGTGCTAGGCTCTGAATGGGCCTCCATTCTTTGAATCTTTTGATCCAAATTATTGTGCTTATCAAATAAATGGGAAAAGTGACGATCTGAGGTCTTTAGCTTGGTAATCAATTCACGATATTCTGGAAACATAGATCCTCTTGATATTAGGTTATTCGAAACTATCTGTTTTCAGTGTATTCCTGCTTCAAGAATAGGACAATGCCCATAGCCATAAGCAGGACAAACCCCATATAGCTCTGATGAGAACTGCAGGGAACTTGCAGTAATATCTATAAGCACTGAAGCATATTTCAACCAAAAGAAGGGTAATAAACCATGGCTACAAAGAAGTCTCCAGCTAAAAAGAAAGTAGCTACCAAGGTGGTAAAAAAAGCCCCTGCAAAGAAGGTTGTTAAGAAGGTAGCGACTAAGAAGCCAGCAACCAAGAAAACTGCTAAAAAGGTAGTAAAAAAAGTGGCGGCTAAGAAGGCTCCTGCCAAGAAGTCTGCAGCCAAAAAACCGGTAGCAAAGAAGGTAGCTAAAAAAGCGGTTAAGAAAGCAGCAGCCAAATCTTCCAAAGTAGATCAATATGGTCTTGAGAAAGATGACGAGTTTTATGGTCTCTACTTCGCTAAATCTACCAATAAAGGTTTGGTAGAAGTAAAGCCCTGCACTTTCTCCCTCATGTATTGGTGGAAAGGCTTGCTTGGCTATCCTGACATGATCGAGATCTCCAAAGGTAGCAATACTGCGATGTTGCAATTTGAGTCTACCTTTGGTGGTGGCGATTCTGGTGAAACAGAACTCACTGAACAAGACGTTCTTGATATTGATCACATTATTGAAGTAGACGAACAAGAAATGCTCATTTCCCTCTACTCCTATGTACCAATCCCCGTTCCAGAGAAACTGATTGGTGCGCTAGGTCTCGCGATTCTGAATATCAATCCAGAAACGCGCTACGGCAGCCTTGAGCTCTGCTCTACTGAGAACGAAGAAGGTGAAACTGAACACTTCTTACGCTATCGTGCGGCTACCTATTTACGGGGCATTAAGTCTGGAAAAGTAGAAGCCATCGAGAGCATGGTAACCAATGGTTCTGAGTTCTTTGGTCTTGCTTTAGACGCAATGTGCGTCAATAAGTCGATTAAGAAGTGGTTACTGAGCTAAGCAGCAAGTTAAAACTTATCTACACAAATAGATGTAAGTCATAGGAAAACGGTCATTGACCGTTTTCCTACTTTCAGCGATCACAGCATTCTGTTTACCTAGCTTCTTGCATTCTGCAAGAGCTGCCTGCTGAACTTCGCTCTCTTTAGCACCCTTAGGGGCATGTACCCCAATAGCTCCATCAGATTGCTTATAAACCCCGAACTCGCTATCTGGAGTGCCACAAGCAATTAACGTAAATACAGCGGCTAGAGGGAGGTAGGAAGTAATTTTCATGGGTATTGAACTATATAACGTGGGATCATTCTATTCTAGGACTGTCTTATTTAATGATAAATACCATAATTTTATTTAATTAAAAGATCTTTTTAAGATGTCTATTTAGATATCTATTCAGCTATATAGCTGATAGAGTCTAAAGATGTTTAGTAAAACTCATGAATTAATGATTGAAGGTATTTTCGCCTTGCGCACCTGGTGCAGGGATAACCTGCCGACAGAAAACTCACTGATTGCATACGATTTAATACTTGTCTTGGCAATTAACAACTACGCCAAAAACAATATCTCCATCAAAGAACTCTTTGCCTCAGTGCCCCACTCCTATACAGCAGTTAGAGGACACTATCTCAGGTTTGTAAATGATGGATGGCTTGAGCACTACTTTGATCCATCCGATAAGCGCATCAAATATGTGAGACCGACGCCTAAGCTAGTCAAGACCATGAATGATTACGCTGCGACTGCAAACAAGATCCTAAGAAAAGCTGCCGAGTAGTTTTGGCGGAGAGAGAGGGATTCGAACCCTCGGTAGGTTTGACCCTACGCCTGATTTCGAGTCAGGTACATTCGACCACTCTGCCACCTCTCCGAACCGAAGTGCAATTATAGCTTTGGGGTGTTTCTTTGGTTTTACTTAAACAGGCTTGAGCACTGTTAAGCCACCCAAATAGGGTTGCAGTGTTTTAGGTATGGCAATGCTGCCATCCACTTGCTGCTTATTCTCAATCAACGCTACCAATGCTCTACCCACTGCAAGACCTGAACCATTTAAGGTGTGTACTAATTCTGGCTTGCCTTGTCCTGCTTTAAATCTGGCTTGCATGCGTCTTGCTTGGAAGTCACCCATGCTGGAGCATGAACTGATTTCACGATAGGCTTTTTGTGATGGTACCCACACTTCTAAGTCATAAGTCTTGGTGCTACCAAATCCCATATCACCCGTACAGAGCAATACTTTTCTGTATGGCAATTCGAGTAGCTCCAGAATTCTTTCTGCATGGCCAGTTAAATCCTCTAATGCTTGCATGGAGTCTTCTGGTTTTGTGATTTGTACCAACTCAACTTTGTCAAACTGGTGTTGACGAATCATGCCGCGCACATCACGGCCATAACTACCTGCTTCAGAGCGGAAGCATGGGGTATGAGCCACATACTTCATCGGCAAGTGATCAGCATTGACAATTTCATCTCTGACTAAATTCGTTACTGGCACTTCTGCAGTTGGAATTAGGTAGAAGTTTTCTGTTTTTGCTTCGCCTGAATTTGTTCCCTTTGCGTCCTCACCACCCATTTGACGGGGAACTTTAAAAAGGTCTTCTTCAAACTTCGGTAATTGGCCGGTGCCGCGCATAGAAGCTGCATTAACCATATAAGGCGCATAGACCTCTTGGTAACCATGATGCGTTGCGTGCGTATCAATCATGAATTGCGTTAAGGCACGATGTAGTCTAGCAATCGGCCCTTTGAGTACTACAAAGCGTGAGCCACTAATTTTGGCGGCCACTTCAAAATCTAAACCTAATGGGCCACCAAGATCCACGTGGTCTTTAATCTCAAAATCAAATATGGGCTCTGTACCCCAACGCTTCACTTCTTTGTTTTCAGTCTCGTCTTTACCCGTTGGTACAGACTCATCCGGGAGATTAGGAATACCCATCAAGAAATCAGAAATCTCTGCCTGCAGAATGGATAGTCGCGCCGCACCAGACTCCATATCGACGTTGATCTGACTCGCCTCAGTCATCTCAGCAGAAGCATCCTCGCCCTTACCTTTTTTCATACCAATGGCTTTTGCCAACTGATTGCGTTTGGCTTGCAATTCTTCGGTACGGGTTTGTAAAGATTTACGCTCAGACTCTAAGGTGTTGAATTTCTCAACATCCAATTGAAATTTACGGGTAGCTAGGCGCGCAGCAACGGCGGCGATATCTTTACGGAGTAATTGCGGATCAATCATATATTGCTCTGTTTAGTCTGTTTGGTACTGAATGAATATTGTGGCTCTAGTTTAAGCGTAAGACCTCAGCGCCGGCGGGCGGCGTGAAAGTAAAGCGATTTGCGGGCAAATTGACGTTCAACTGGATCTTATCTAGGGTAACCAAGACCACGCTACCCAGGCCATCAATTAACTCCAAAGCCTTTGGCAAGCCATTGACCATACCTACCGAGATCTTTGTATAAGGAAGGTCGTTTTTATTCTTAGCATTCGGATCTTTTTTGGGGGTAAGGGCTACCCACTTCATTCCCAAGCGCTCTTCACCTTCGATTAAATCAAAATGCTGATCAAGGGAGGTTTCACCAAACAATATGGCCGCTGGTGTGGCAGCTAACGCTTGCCCTGCAGGACGAATGGTGGCTTGATTTAAATCCTTGTCCCACAAAATAAGTTGCTTGCCATCGGCAATCAGTTTTTGCTCATACGGTTTTTGGGTGTCCCAGATAAATCTTCCGGGACGCTGAAACACAAAGTGACCTTGCGTCTGACGTACTACCTTTAAACCCTTATCTTGTGACTCGCCTGCCTTAGGTGCGCGCAACTGCTGTTGCACAAAGTCACCCTCAGCAGTTTTGGAGTTACGTACAAACTGACGCAATTGATCGGCACCACTCTCGCTTTGAGCGTTGGTGACATTTGTAAACAGGAGAGCTGTTCCAAGAATTACTGCAGATAAGAATCTTTGCAAAATTACTGCCTTATTCTGAAGGACGGTGCAGGATCTCACGATTACCGCCATTACCCATCTTTGATACAAGCCCTGCTTTTTCCATATCTTCTAAGAGACGTGCTGCGCGGTTGTAGCCAATACGCAAGTGACGCTGCACTAAGGAGATCGATGGACGTTTGTTTTCTAGAACGATGGCTACTGCTTGGTCGTAAAGTGGATCAGCTTCTCCACCGCTCTCACCGGTTAAGGCATCGATATTAGATTCATCGGCGCCTTCAAGCACGCCATCAATGTAATTGGCTTCACCCTTCTCTTTAAGCCACTCCACTACGCGATGCACTTCATCATCCGAAACAAATGCGCCGTGTACGCGAACTGGTAAGCCAGTACCTGGTGCCATGTAGAGCATGTCACCCATACCAAGCAATGCTTCCGCGCCCTGCTGATCCAAAATCGTACGGCTGTCGATCTTGCTACTCACTTGGAATGAAATACGGGTTGGCACGTTCGCTTTAATCAAGCCGGTAATGACGTCCACGCTCGGACGTTGTGTTGCCAACACCAAATGAATACCTGCAGCACGGGCTTTTTGTGCAATACGGGCAATCAACTCTTCAATCTTCTTACCAGAAACCATCATCAAGTCAGCTAACTCATCAATCACGATCACGATGACTGGTGCTTTATAAATTGGCTCAGGATCATCTGGAGTTAAGCTGAATGGATTAGTGAGCTTCTCACCTTTCTCTTCTGCTTCCAGAATTTTCTTATTAAAGCCAGCTAAGTTACGCACACCAAACTTACTCATGAGTTTGTAGCGACGCTCCATCTCATTCACTGCCCAGTTCAGCGCGTTATACGCCTGCTTCATATCGGTGACTACTGGGCAAAGCAAATGGGGAATCTTGTCGTAGATGGCCATCTCGAGCATCTTTGGATCGATCATGATCAAGCGCACTTCATCAGGCTTCGCCTTAAAGAGCAGCGACAAAATCATGGCATTGATTCCTACAGACTTACCGGCACCGGTAGTACCTGCCACCAAGCAGTGTGGCATCTTGGCAAGGTCAGCAACCATTGGGCTACCCGAGATATCCTTACCTAAAGCCAGAGTCAACAATGAATGATTGTCGTTATATACCTGTGAAGTGAGGATCTCTGAGAGATACACAGATTGACGTGTTGGGTTTGGTAACTCCAAAGCCATACAGGTCTTACCTGGAATAGTTTCAACTACCCGCATACTCACAACACCCAGTGAACGTGCAAGATCTCGTGAGAGATTGACAATCTGACTACCCTTCACACCAATCGCCGGATCAATCTCGTAGCGAGTCACCACTGGACCAGGGTATGCAGCAATCACAGTAACCTGAACATTGAATTCAGCAAGCTTGCGCTCGATCAAGCGGGAAGTAAATTCCAAGACATCGGCAGAAATTGTTTCTTTTACTTCCGGGACTGGATCGAGCAAAGCCAGTGGTGGCAATTCTGAATCTGGAATATCCACAAATAGTGGCTGTTGTTTCTCACGCTCTACACGAGCACTCTTGGGAATTTCTACCGGTGCACGCACAATTTGTACGGGAGCAGCAACTTCTACGCGACCACGAAACTCTTCTACAAACTCTTCACGCTCTTCAGCAGCCGCCTCGCCTAATTTGCGGTCCTCTTCACTATCGCGTCGCTCACGAATGCGGTGATAAGTGACTTCCAGGAAGCGTCCTACCTTTTCAGCGATATCCAACCAGGAGAAATGCAAGAACAGAGATAAGCCAGCACAGAGACCAAACAGAAGAACTAAGGTTGCCCCGGTAAAGCCGAGAGACATCTGTAAGGGGTCGCCGATGAGCTCACCCAGAATGCCACCAGGAGGTCTTGGAAGCTCCCAGGACAGGGAATGCATCCGAATGGACTCAAGACCCATGCTGCAGGCTAAAGTCAGTCCAAAGCCCAGCCAACGCACTAATAAGGAGTCTGGTTTGGCATCTGGATCTGGTGGCAGCGGAATACTCCAGAGCTCACGCCAGCCATTGAGGACTCTGCGCCCAAATAACACCACCCACCAGAAGGAGGAGATGCCAAAGATATAGAGCATGAGATCCGCTAAATAGGCCCCAAAACGACCGCCCAGGTTTCTGGGAGCCTCAAAACTTGCATGTGACCAGGCGGGGTCCGCCTTGGAATAGGTCACCAAAATGGCAAATAAGCCCAGGCATAAGCCCAGAGAAATGAACCAGCGGGCCTCCAGCAGAAGGCGGGGCATCCTGCCCTGCCCATCGCTATTGGGGGGCTGGGGGATTTGGGACTTCGGGTATACGGTTCTCGCCATGTTCTACCGATTGTAAACAAGCAAACCTATAATTTGGTTATGACTACAAATACCCTAAAACACTCCAAAGTTCTTATCCTCGGTTCAGGCCCTGCTGGCTATACGGCTGCAGTCTATGCAGCCCGAGCCAATTTAAAGCCTACCCTCATTACTGGCTTGGCTCAAGGGGGTCAATTAATGACCACGACAGACGTCGAAAACTGGCCTGCTGATGCCGATGGCGTCCAAGGCCCTGAGCTGATGGACCGCTTTTTGAAGCATGCCGAGCGCTTTAATACCGAGATCATTTTTGACCATATTCATACGGCTGCCCTCACAGAAAAGCCCATCCGCCTGGTTGGAGACTCAGGAACTTACACCTGCGATGCCTTGATTATCTCTACCGGTGCTTCTGCCCAATACATCGGCTTACCAAGTGAAGAGGCATTTATGGGACGTGGTGTTTCCGGTTGCGCAACTTGCGATGGCTTCTTCTACCGCAATCAAGATGTTTGCGTAGTAGGTGGTGGCAACACCGCAGTTGAAGAAGCGCTTTACTTAACTGGAATTGCCAAAAAAGTAACTGTCATTCATCGTCGCGACAAATTCCGTGCTGAGCCCATCTTGAATGATCGCCTCATGAATAAAGTTGCTGAAGGCAAAGTAGAACTCAAACTCAATGCAACATTGGATGAAGTGCTTGGTGATGAAAAAGGTGTTACTGGTGTGCGCATCAAGAAACAAGATGGCAGCACAGAAGATATCGCTGTCACTGGTGCCTTCATTGCAATCGGCCACAAACCAAACACTGAACTCTTTGTTGGCCAGTTAGATATGAACAACGGCTATATCAAGACTCATTCTGGTCTAGAGGGTAATGCCACTGCTACCAATATCCCTGGCGTCTTTGCTGCCGGTGACGTTCAAGATCACATCTATCGCCAAGCAATTACGAGTGCTGGTACAGGCTGTATGGCTGCACTGGATGCGCAACGTTATTTGGAAACCTTGGATTAAGTTTGCAAAAGTTTCTCTAATAACAAAAACGCCTAGCATTGCTGGGCGTTTTTACTTTTATAGCTTCATGCACTTAGGGCCAACAATGCTACTTCGGGGGCTCGATCCAATATTTTCAGTAACGCTTTTGCTGCGCCAGTTGGACTTCTTTTACCCTGCTCCCAATTTCTAATAGTTTCCAGCGAAACCTCTATTCGACTGGAGAACTCTTGTTGAGATAGGCCAATCCGCTCACGGACACGCTTTGCATATTTAGCAGCATCTTGCATAGCTTCGGCATCATCTTGCTGTTCGTGTAACTTTATGAGACGTTCGGCTGTTGCATCAAGCAACTTCTTATTAACAAAACCTTTTGGAAAGCTTTTGGGGTTTTTTAGATCAACACTAACTCGAACTATTTTTTTCATAACGCTTGACCTCCCTACTATTAGCTCTTCTTGCCGAAATAATTCTGATAGCCCTTAATCTCCTTGCGAATACAACCACAAAGATGCGACCATCAATAACTCCCAGCGCCCGAAACCGCTCTTCACCATAATCCCAGCGCTGATCATGCTCAACAAGCAACGCAGGATCTGTAAAAACTGATATCACATATGCAAAATCAAAATTTCGAGAGATCTGGCATAAGTTACTTTTAGCCATATCCCATTCAAAATCCATTACCTCTATAGTGGGCCAATGAACTACTCTTTGTCAAGGCCTTCTCCAAGAAAAAACGCCTAGCATTGCTAGGCGTTTTTGTTTATTGCTTTACTGAATTGCCTTAGCGACTCATCACTGGCAAGAGTGGCACGATGAGCAATGCCACGATATTAATAATCTTAATGAGTGGATTTACAGCAGGACCAGCAGTATCTTTGTAGGGGTCACCTACGGTATCACCAGTCACAGCCGCCTTATGGGCTTCAGAACCTTTACCGCCGAAGTTTCCTTCTTCGATATATTTCTTGGCGTTATCCCAAGCACCACCACCAGTACACATTGAGATCGCTACAAACAAGCCGGTCACAATCGTACCCATCAATAAGCCACCCAATGCAGCAGGCCCCAACAAGAGACCCACAACGATCGGCGCAATCACTGGCAAGAGTGAAGGAACAATCATTTCTTTAATAGCTGCGCTCGTCAGCATGTCTACCGCCTTACCGTATTCAGGCTTAGCAGTACCTTCCATAATTCCAGGAATGTCACGGAACTGACGGCGCACTTCTTCTACTACTGCACCAGCACAGCGACCAACCGCTTCCATTGCCATCGCACCGAACAAGTAAGGAATCATGCCGCCGATAAAGAGGCCGATGATGACCATGTGGTTCGATAGATCAAAGGAAACTTGCTGACCAATCGCCTCTAATGCATGGGTATAGTCAGCAAACAATACGAGTGAAGCCAATCCAGCAGAACCAATTGCATAGCCTTTGGTAACTGCTTTTGTAGTGTTACCAACCGCATCCAATGGATCGGTAATGTCACGTACTGATTGCGGCAAACCAGCCATCTCCGCAATACCGCCAGCATTGTCTGTAATTGGGCCATAAGCATCGAGTGCAACCACAATACCTGCCATCGATAACATCGCGGTTGCTGCAATCGCAATGCCATACAAGCCGGCTAACCAGTAAGCAGCAAAAATAGCAGCACAGACAAAGAGCACTGGATATGCAGTGGACTTCATGGAGATACCCAAGCCTGCAATGATGTTGGTACCGTGACCTTTAGTAGAAGCCTCAGCAATATGTTGCACTGGCTTGAACTGAGTACCGGTGTAGTACTCGGTAATCCAAACCAAGCCTGCAGTCAGCAAGAGACCTACTACGGTTGAGCCAAACAAACGCCATTGGCTACCTGGAATACCCAAAGCATCATCTGGCATGATGAAATTAGTCACAAAGTAGAACGCTACCAATGACAAACCACCGGCAATGATTAAGCCCTTATACAAAGCTGGCATTACATTCTTCATACCAGGCGTTGCTTTTACAAAGGAACAACCAATGATGGAAGCAATAATAGAAACACCGCCAAGTACGAGCGGATAAACAATGGCTGCCACTGGTGCTCCAACCACCATCAATGAACCCAGCACCATAGTGGCAATCAGTGTCACAGCATAGGTTTCAAATAAGTCTGCCGCCATACCGGCGCAGTCACCCACGTTATCACCGACGTTATCGGCAATCACTGCTGGGTTTCGTGGATCATCCTCTGGAATACCTGCTTCTACCTTGCCAACTAAGTCAGCACCAACGTCTGCACCTTTAGTAAAGATGCCACCGCCAAGACGCGCGAAGATAGAAATCAAAGATGAACCGAATGCCAAACCAATCAGCGGATGCAAAACAGAAGCCAGATCTTGTCCTGCACCAATCGATACCAGGAACATAAAGAAGAGGCCAACACCCAAGAGACCGAGACCAACTACTAGCATGCCGGTAATCGCGCCACCCTTAAATGCAACATTGAGAGCCTCGTTCATACCCTTAGTAGCTGCTTCAGCTGTACGTACGTTTGCACGTACCGAAACATTCATACCAATAAAACCGCATGCGCCAGACAGTACTGCGCCGATCACAAAACCGATAGCAGTTGCAAAGTCTAGAAAGAGCGCCATGAGGATAGTGAGAACTACCCCAACTACAGCGATCGTTTTATATTGGCGCGATAAATAAGCGGCGGCGCCCTGCTGAATTGCCTCTGCAATTTCTTGCATTTTGGCATTGCCCGTACTTTGCTTCAAAATCCAGCCGCGCATCACAAAACCGTAAATTACGGCTAGGACACCGCAAGCCAAGGCAAAATACAAGCCTAAAGTGACATTACTCATGCTTGACTCCCTAAAGTTGATCTTATTGTTTTGTATATCTAGCGCTTAGGTCGACCAGGTTTTAGAAAGCTTTAAACTAGGGTCTATAAGCTGTACCAGTATGTAACAGAATCACCCCTGTGCCTACCTGCTAGCATCAGGGTATTTACTAATCATTATTCGGAGTATTTATGAGTCTCGACAACGTCAAGCCCGGCAAAAAGATCCCTGAGAGCTTCAACGTCATTATTGAAATCCCAATGAATGCGGATCCAATCAAGTATGAAGTCGATAAGGAAAGTGGCGCGATTTTTGTAGACCGTTTTATGGGCACTGCAATGCACTATCCATGTAACTATGGCTACATTAACAAAACGATTGCTGGTGACGGCGATCCTGTTGACGTTCTCGTAATCACTCCATTCCCACTGATTCCAGGTGTGGTTGTTAGCTGCCGTGCAATTGGTGTTTTACAAATGGAAGATGAAGGTGGCCAAGACGCTAAGTTGTTGGCTGTTCCAGAAGACAAAATTTTGCCAATCTATACACACTGGCAAAAACCAGAAGACATCAACCCATTGCGCTTAAACCAAATCCAACACTTCTTCGAGCACTATAAAGATCTCGAGCCAGGTAAGTGGGTCAAAGTTAAAGGCTGGGGTGGCGTTGCAGATGCCCATACAGAAATCATGGAAGGTATTGAGCGTTACAACAAAGAGCACAAATAATTTTTTATCTTCATTTTTAATAAAGGCTTTGTGAATCGGAGTGAGTGCCCAGAAAATTGCCCTAGTCCAAATGAACCCCTTACTCGGGGATCTGGCTGGCAACGCGCAACTGATTTACAAAGCCGCTCAGGATGCCTTTAAGCAAGGTGCCAAACTCGTAGTTACCCCCGAGCTTTCGCTCACCGGATATCCTCCAGAAGACTTATTACTCCGCCCTGCTTTTATTGAAGCAGCGCAGCAGCAACTCGATCTCTTAATGAAAGAGTTAGCGCAGTATTCTGGCCTCACTGTAGTAGTAGGCCATCCCAAAAAGACTGCGGCTGGCCTACAAAACTTTACCTCTGTTTTACAAAACGGCAAAGTGATTGCTGGCTATGCCAAACAAGAATTACCGAACCACGAAGTATTTGATGAAGTACGTTACTTCGTTCCCGGCAAAGAAGCCTGCGTATTTGAATGCGAAGGTATTCGTTACGGCTTAATACTCTGTGAAGATGCATGGCATACTGGCCCCGCTAAACAAGCACATACTGCTGGCGCACAAGTTTTACTGGTGCCCAATGCGTCACCCTATCACTTGAAAAAAGAAACTCTGCGTATTGAAGTACTGCGGGGACATATTGCGCAAACCAAAATGCCTTTGGTTTATGTCAATGCCGTTGGTGGTCAAGATGAATTGGTCTTTGATGGTGGATCATTCGCATTAAATGGTCAGGGTGATGTCGTGATGGCAATGCCCCAGTTTGAAACTGGACTAGGCATCGTGGATATCAACTCATCGGGCCAATTAGAAAAGGGGTTGATTACCCCACCCCAAAGTGTTGAGGCGCAAGCCTATCAAGCATTGGTTTTGGGTGTACGCGACTACGTGAACAAGAATCGCTTTCCTGGGGTCATTATTGGTTTATCGGGTGGCGTAGATTCTGCTTTGGTATTAGCGATTGCCGTAGACGCTCTCGGTGCTGATAAAGTTCGGGCCGTCATGATGGCATCCCGCTACACGGCCGACATCTCTTGGATCGATGCGAGCGAGTTGGCGAAAAACCTGGGTGTGCAGTATGACGAAATTCCGATTAGCGGTCCGGTAGATGCCCTCGAAGCATCTTTGGCAGCGCAATTTAAAGGTTTAAAGGTAGATGCTACCGAAGAGAATATTCAGGCGCGTGTGCGCGGCACTCTTCTCATGGCACTCTCAAATAAAACAGGTCGCCTCGTTTTGACTACTGGTAACAAGAGTGAAATGGCTGTCGGCTATTGCACTCTGTATGGTGATATGGCTGGCGGATTCGCAGTGATCAAAGATATCGCCAAGACTTTGGTCTATCGACTATGCGATTACCGCAATAGCATCAAGCCAGTAATTCCGGAGCGGATTCTGACTCGCGCCCCCTCTGCTGAATTACGTCCTGATCAAACTGATCAGGACAGTCTACCTTCGTATGAGGTATTAGATGGGATCGTTGAGCGCTATATGGAGCAGAACCAATCCATAGCTCAAATCATTGCTGCGGGATTTGATGCTGAGAGCGTGGAAAAGGTCACCAGACTCATCAAATTAAATGAATACAAGCGCCGCCAAGCGCCTCCCGGGGTTCGCGTAACCACCCGTGCTTTTGGTCGGGATTGGCGCTACCCAATTACTTCACAATTTAGGGCCTAGAAACTTAAAAAGCTGTTTGTTTTTGACGATATCTTCTAGTTCTAGGTATGATTACTGCATTAGGGGGAATAAATGAAATTAATTACATCAATCATTAAGCCGTTCAAGCTCGACGAAGTCCGTGAAGCCTTAGCAGAAGTGGGTGTTACCGGCCTCACCGTGACCGAAGTAAAAGGTTTTGGCCGTCAAAAAGGTCATACCGAACTCTATCGTGGTGCTGAATACGTAGTCGACTTTTTGCCTAAGGTAAAAGTAGAGGCTGTCGTTCCTGGTGATCGTGTTGAGGCTGCAATTGAAGCTATTACTAAAGCAGCACGTACTGGAAAAATTGGTGACGGAAAGATTTTCGTTACTGCTGTAGAGCAAGTGATTCGTATTCGCACAGGCGAAACAAACGAATCTGCAGTTTGATCTCTGTTAAAGCTATACAGATTCTCAGCGCAACTGAGAATCTGTTATTGCTGCAGGCTGACTGATTTCAGCTGCCTCTAAAATAATCGTCTTGCCAGCATTACTTGTGCGCACCTTCGCGCCCTGGAAATACAAATCCACTTGATTTAAACCCAATGTAAGTACTTTAAAAGGTGGCTTTCCATAAATGCTTGCCCCTATACCCGACTCCAAAGTTTTAGTTTGGGTTTTGCCAGAGGCATCAATCACACAGATAGTTTGCGCTGTCTTCGATTGCGCGTATACCAAATCAGCAGCTTTTTTTGGCGCTTCAGGCTTATAGCTAGCGATTACTGCATCAGCTGCTGGGCATTCGGTAGAAACCGCTGCTGCCGGAGCTACCGCCTGGGGAGCTACAGCCGCTGGAGGTGCTGCAGGCTTAGCCTCCTCCACTGGGGCGGCTGGCGGAGCCTCTTGTACGACCTCTACTACGATCTCTTCTTTTGGCGGCTCAGGAAAAAATAATGGGCGTAAATTAACAATTGAAAATATTAGTGCAGCAGCAATACATAATAGAACAAAGAGTTTCTTTTTTGGATTGCTTTGAACAGATGCTTTGCTGCCTTCTAATTGAGTCAGCGGCTCAGGATCTTTAATAACGACTTTGGGTGTCTCCTCCACTTGCTGTGGCTTGGATTTTTTTTCTGGGTCAGTTGCTTTTTCTGCTTTGGCAACTTTTTTTGCAACTACAGGCTCTGGTTCTTTTTCTGCAATGATTTTTGCTGGTGGTTGGACTCCCCCAAAATCAAAAGCATCCTCTTCTTTTAGCTTAAGTAAACCGGCAACTTTTTTGGCGGCAGTGACTTTAACTTGAGGTCCGTAAAAAGTACTAGACTCGCCATTTTCTATTTGTTCAATTTGACGAACAGAAAGACAGGCCATGCCAGATAATTCTTTCGTGCTTAAGCCAAGACTTTCTCTAGCCTTAGTGAAAGCCTCTTTACGAATCTCCGGTAACTTGGCTGACTGATTCACGACTTATCGCCTGTCTCTTATAAAAATAATATAACTGATACTAACCCCAAAATGGTGCAGCAGTAATTAGCCATGTGGCTAACGATTTAAAGGGTGACTTTCCAAATCTGACTCGAGGTATTTCTTCACCAAAGTCTGAACTGAATCTGCATGCATCTTGTCCATCACTCTGGCTTTATGAACCTTAATTGTGGCATCGGTCGTACCCAATTTAACAGCAATATCTTTATTGAGGAGCCCTTTAACCAACCAGCCACAAACTTCACGCTCTCTTGGCGTTAGGCTGACGTAATCTCTGCGGGTTTCTACATCCAAAGAAACGCGCTTCAGCTGGCGACTGTCAAAATCAATAGCATCTGCCACAGCCTTGAGAAGCTCTTCCAAATTAAAGGGTTTGAACAGGAAATCAACCGCCCCCTTCTTGAGGCCTTGAACAATTTGATGAGGATGGCTTTGCCCGCTAACAAAAATAATCGGGGTCTTGCGACCCAATTTAAGCAACTTTTCCTGCAGATCAAGACCCGTCATATCCGGCATCTGCATATCCAAGAGAATGACCGCTGGAGAGACTGGCACAGACTTTTCCAAGAAATTACTGGCTGAGGCGTAATCCTCGACCAAATAACCCAGTTCGCGCAACATTCTGGCCAAAGAGATACGCATCGATTCATCATCGTCAATTAAGTAGATATGGCCGACTTTAGTCATTGAATTCAAAGGGAAAAGTGATAATTCGCCTAATTTACAGCAGTAAGTTGCAGCTAGCTATTAGCTTCATAGCTAATAATTGCCATCTATCTCAATGAATTTACTCACTTTTTCATATTGCATCGCAGCATGTTTAGAACGTCTCTTGCCTCACGATGAAACTCAGCTTTCAATCAGATCTCACGGCACAATAGAGCCTTTCGTCACCTACCTTTTCTGGAGTAATAAAGCATGAAACGCCTTAATGAACGCTCGCGCATGGTCACCGAGGGAGTCGCTCGCGCACCTAACCGCTCGATGTATTACGCCATGGGTTACAAAGATACGGATTTCTCAAAGCCAATGGTTGGCGTTGCTAATGGTCACTCTACGATCACTCCTTGTAATAGTGGATTACAGAAATTGGCAGATGCTGCTGTCGAGGCTTTAGAAGAAGCTGGTGCCAAGGCTCAATTGTTTGGCACCCCTACAGTTTCTGATGGAATTGGCATGGGTACTGAGGGCATGAAATATTCTCTCGTCTCACGCGAAGTGATTGCTGACAGTATTGAAGTTTGCGTCAATGGTCTTTGGCAAGACGGTGTTGTGGTCATTGGTGGTTGCGACAAAAATATGCCAGGCGGCATGATGGCAATTGCGCGTACTAATGTTCCAGCAATCTATGTGTACGGCGGAACTATTAAACCTGGTCATTACAAAGGTAAAGATCTCAACATTGTTTCTGCATTCGAAGCTGTTGGTGAATTTACTTCCGGTAGATTAAGCGCAGAAGATTTAAAAGGTGTTGAAGAGCATGCTTGCCCAGGTAGCGGTTCATGTGGTGGCATGTATACCGCTAATACGATGAGCTCATCCTTTGAAGCACTCGGCATGAGCCTGCCCTACTCCTCAACCATGGCTAACGTAGATGAAGAGAAAGTGGCAAGTGCAGCTGAGTCAGCCCGTGTTTTGGTTGAAGCCATCAAAAATAACCTGCGTCCACGCGACATCATTACCAAAAAGTCCATTGAGAACGCTGTGAGCGTCATCATGGCTGTTGGTGGATCTACCAATGCGGTATTGCATTTCTTGGCCATTACTAGTGCCGCTGAAATTGACTGGACGATTGATGACTTTGAACGTATTCGTCAGCGCGTTCCAGTCATCGCCGATATGAAACCATCAGGCACTTATTTAGCAACCGACTTACATCAGGCCGGTGGTATTCCACAAGTCATGAAGATTTTGCTCGATGGCGGATTACTGCATGGTGATTGCATGACTATTACTGGCAAAACGATTGCTGAAACATTGAAAGATATTCCGTCTGTGCCACGTGCAGATCAAAAAGTGATTCGCACTTTGGATAATCCGATTTACAAGCAAGGTCACTTAGCTATTCTGAAGGGCAATATTTCTCCAGAAGGCTGTGTTGCCAAGATTACCGGCCTTAAGAACCCATCTATCACTGGTCCAGCCCGCGTCTTTGATTCTGAAGATGATGCTATGGCAGCCATCATGGCTCAAAAAATCAAGGATGGTGATGTTGTCATTATTCGCTACGAAGGTCCTAAAGGTGGTCCTGGTATGCGTGAGATGCTCGCACCTACCTCTGCTCTCGTCGGCCAGGGTTTAGGTGAGTCTGTAGGTCTTATCACTGATGGTCGCTTCTCTGGTGGCACCTGGGGTATGGTTGTAGGCCACGTAGCTCCAGAAGCCTATGTTGGTGGCGTCATTGCGCTCATCCACGAAGGTGACTCTGTGACCATCGATGCCCATAAGTTATTGATTCAGCTCAACGTCAGCGAAGAAGAAATTGCTAAGCGTCGTGCGGTTTGGAAACAGCCAAAGCCACGCTACACCCGCGGCTTGCTGGCTAAATATGCAAGCCTTGCAAGTAGCGCAAGCAAAGGCGCAGTAACAGATCAAAATTTAGACTTAACCTAATCGGTAGAGATCTAAAACAAAAGCCCCTAAGTAAAACTAGGGGCTTTTTTTGATCTATTTAAATATAACAATTTAGTGCTTCATTGCTCCGCCATGCTGGCCCATGGCATTCACTGGCATTTTGACTTCTACTTCGCCAGCCTTAGCAAACTTTAATTTCACTGGAACAGTTTCACCAGCGGCTAAAGGTGCCTTGATATTCATAAACATGAGGTGTAAGCCACCTGGCTTTAACTCGACTTCACCTCCTGAAGGAACAGCGATATCTTTTACTTGGCGCATTTTCATGACGTTGCCTTCCATGGCCATCTCATGCAACTGCACTTCTCCGGCAACGGGTGAGCTCGCAGAAATCAATTGATCAGCAGCGCCACCTTTATTTTCAATCTTCATAAAGCCGCCGGCGGCCATCTGGCCAGGCACCGTAGAGCGGGTATAAGCTTTTTCAATCTTAATTGCACCCACTTTTGCCTCTTGCGCTTGAACAGAAAAACTCAAGCCTAAAGCTACAGCTAATAAAGCTAATGTATTGCGTTTCATATATATCCTTTTTAGTTAATTTTTCTCTCGGCCAGCAATCAAGCTGGACTGAAGCTGTTGAAAATTCATCAATCCCGTTTTACGGGTCGCTCTACCATGTTTATCGATCAATATAGTGGTTGGTGTCTCGCCATGCCACTTGGGATCTATTTCATAACGCAAGCGCTCATCGAAAGGCCCAACAACATAGTAATTATTAGCTTTTTCCAAACCAGCCTTATTCAACATCTTTTGCATGCTCTCCGGGGTGACATCATCAACCTGAATAAAGATTACTTTTGCATTTTGATTGCTCTTCAAAAAGCCTCCCCAAAGTGGCATCTCTTTCACGCAAGCTGGGCAAGTAACTCCCCAAAAATGAATGGCTATTGGCGCACCATTGGCGCTCTTCACTAAACTAGACCATTCACCGCCCTGATAAGGTTTGAGATTTGACTTATCGGCAAATGCCAGATGAGAAATTCCCATAGCAAGTACAAATGTAAGTAGATATTTTTTCATTGCTGTTGTCCAACCTTAATCAATTGATACCCGTCAGCCCTTGTCAGCCATGACAAAAAGACTGCATCACCTTTATTTACCAATAAAGGATGGTCGCTATATCCATTTGTTTTAGAAATCATCTGCGCAGCACCCCACGTTTTTCCATCGTCAACAGATTGCTTAATGTAAACCAATGCATCAGTGCCATTGAATTCTTTCCAAGCCAACCAGACCTGCTGACCCATTGCTAAAAGATAAGGTCGGGATACATTGGCGCCCTCGGATCCAACTCTGGTGGGGACAGAATAGCTAGCACCCTGATTGCTAGAGTTGGCATAAAAGACGCCTGAGCGCTTGCTCCCCTGGGTATACCAGGCTACATGGAATTTTCCAGACCCAGAAACTGCAATTGATGGGCCATGGTGCGGGCATGCATCTGTCTTCCAATCATCATCTGCAACCCGACGAACTGGCTCAGCGCCTTTAGTGGTGATGACTTGAGTGGCCTGATCCCGAATGCCACCTGGAAATATTGCTCGATAAACAATCACAGGCTGATTGTTTATATCTAGAGCTCCACCAATGCGGCAACACTCGCAACTACTCTCATTGGCAAATCGTTCAGCCTGAAATGTTTTTCCACCATCATTTGAAAATGAGTAAGCAATTGATCCGCCTAAACGCTTTGCTCCCCCCTGCTTTGCGGCTGCCACCAGTCGCTTATCAATCCAGGAAATAAAAATAGAATTATCAGGCCTGATTAAGACTGAGGGGAAGCGCTGGCTAGAGCTATCTTGAACTAGAGATACTGGTGGACTGAATGTACTGCCACTATCCGTTGATCTTGTGGTGTTAATTTGCGCATTCCAATTGGCATCTTTGAAAAATGCATAAGCTAAAAAGATATTGCCTTGCTTATCGGCAACAATTTGAGGACGCGCATCACTCCCAGTATCCAATGACTTACCATGCTCCGCAATGTTGACAGTGGACGTGAATGTTTTCCCAAAATCAGAAGACTGCCCTACTGATACCACTCCATTTGCAGTCCACGCCAGCAGTAATCTACCATCAGGAGCGAAATAAGGAGTGGCTGCATTAGCGCAATCAAGTCCAGTCCCAACACATGCACCTGATTTAGCCGGTGCAGCACTCATCATGTTTGATGAGTGCTGCATTTGAGCGTAACTAGAGCCGTAGGCTCCCAAAAGAAACAAACTAAATAGATAAGCTTTAAAAAAAATCAAGCGGATTTCCCAGTAGTGTTTTGACAGTATCAAAATGTAATTTTTGCACCAAGATTAATTGATTGCGGTGTTCCCTGTGTATAGTCAACAGAAGTAGATCCAGTACCAAATGTTATAAATTGCCGATTAAATAGGTTCACAATAGAAGCAAACATCACAACATTACTACTAATCTCATAATTTGCCCTAAGACTAACGATTGTGTAACTTGGAACATATAAAGTATTGCGAGTGTTCATCCAAGAAGAGCCAACATATCTTAGTGTAGTGGTAATACTTGCTTTCGGAATTGGATAATAAGTTAATCCAGCACCTGCAATATTGCGTGGAACTCCTCCTACTTGCTTGTTTGCAGGATCACTTGTAGCGCTCATTGTTAACTTTGTCTGGGTATACGCATAATTCAAATCAAGCGCCCAGTCAGGGTTAATGTCATGGTGATATTGAGTTTCAATACCTTGGCTTAATAAATTTTGTTTATTTGTATAGTAATTTAAACTTTTAGCCCCATTACACACCCCGTATGAATCACTTGTTCCGGTCCAAGTTGCATTACTATTACATAAGCTTTGCGCCAACGCCTGATCGTTAGAGCTGTTTGGATTTAACTGATATCGTGCAACCGCATTTTGAATATAGTTATTGAAAAAGGTGAGCTGACTAAAGCCAGTTTTCCATCGATAATCAGTACCAAATTCATATCCAGTCATTGTCTCTGGTGTCAGGTTTGGATTGGCGAATGTCCAACCTCTGTCGCTTCCATATGTTCTAAGCGTGTTATTCATACCTGGCGCATGAAATGCACGATAAGCTGCAGAGCGAAGGTCCCAATTTTTACTAGCCTGGTATAACAATCCAAGTGTTGGATTAAGCATGGCCTTACTTTGATTTGGAACGGCTTGATTGGCGATTCCACTGGCCGTTTGGTTGTAATACGATGAAGTCTCGCTATTCCAATAATCCCATCGCGCCGATAAAGTTGCTTCTAATGGTATTGAGTTTGATTTTGATTTTATTTGACCCAAAAGCCCATAAAAATTTTGCTGTCCTTTAGCATAATTCGTCATTATGTTAGAACCAGTTGAACTAAAATTATTTGCTGAATTTGAACCGCTGATATTTCTTGCATCAAGGCCAACCACCACTTGGTCAATAACACTATTGAGATTCTTAATATACTGGGCACCACCACCAATCGTGCTGTAAGGGTTTTGGTACACCGCACTAATATATGGCTTTCCTGTAGCTGTTGGTGCCGCAGTTGATCCATTTTGTTTATTGAAAATTGTATTTTGGTAAAAAAAGTTTGTTTGCACATTTGAGCTGGAGTCAATCTGCGTATTTGTACCAGCCGCCATTTCGGTATCTTGCTTTAAATTCGTAGCAAATGAGTACCCACTCGATAAATCAGCCATTGTGTGATAACCAAGTCTGAAGAATCCCGTTGTAGATGACGTTGGCTTGAAATAACTCTGTAAGCGCAAATTTGAATTACTCGAACTGGATGGCCCCTGACCGTTATAAATATTGCTCGGCGCTCCTGGGCTGATTGTCGCTACGTTTTGATATCCATCCGTCTTGAAATAGTCTGCGGAAAATCGTAGTTGCATCTTATCTGAGGCAATTACATCCTTAGATGCAGCTATATTCCCAGTGCCAAATGAGCCATAACTTGCTGATACATCTTGCTGACTATTCTTTGGATTCTTTGTCTTAATGTTGATAACGCCGCCCATACCGTAGTTACCCCACAAGCTCGAAACTCCACCACGAATATATTCGACGCTATCAATTGCCGATAAGGGCACCAAATTCCACTGAACCGTTCCATAGAATGCATCGTTTGCAGGTGCTCCATCTATTAATACTAGTGTGCGAGCATTTCCCAGGCCTCTAGTGTTGATGCTTTGACTAGTGGGGTCTTTTTGGTAGTAAGGCTGATCATTCAATATGACCCCAGGAACATTCTTCAATATCTGGTCAATGGTCTGATCCGGTGATATTTCAATAGCCTCCTTTGTGAGAATGGTTGTATTTAGCGGAATTTCATCTAGCGGCGTGCCAGATCTTGTTGCATCAACAACTACGTCCCTTAATTTTTGGTCATAGTCAGGTGGTGGCGCTATTTGAGCTTGAGTACCACCCACTATCAACATTGATCCAAATAACATACCAATGCATGTACTAATTTTATTTTTCTGAAACAAGATTTGCTTCTCCACACAACATTACGGCAACCGTATAGATGCCAACTACATAGCTAGGCTATGCCCTAAAAAGATTTAGGTTTGTGTAGGAGGCGCTGCTGAGGGAGGAGTTACCCAAACAGCAAGCGGCTTGGGCGATTGATAGAAAAGTGCCGGCAGCAAAGCGAATGCTTGCGGTGCCTGGAATGTCAGGTTGGTATTAAAGGCTGGTGTGATGGTGTTTTGAGCAACGCAATATGGACATGGCTGAGCTTGCTCCGCTACTTCTTGCTCATCGCCTTGCACATTCATTTGCATCTTATTGCCATCTGCAGAGCAAATCTCCATCGCAAAACCTTGACCATGCTGAGCAAGCGATACCGCTTGTGACATAGCTGGCGCCAATGCACTCATTGCAATTGCGACTGCAGCAATCCAGTGAACAAGGCGGTTTTTGTGGAGATTCATGATGGTGGTATTTTATCGGAATTTTCTCTTTTCAATGAAAAAAGGGGGCTTGCGCCCCTTTTTAACTAGATCAGACTGGCTTTTGACCAGTTAAGCTTTATGCAGCAGCGTCCTTTTTCTTACCAACAAACTTGCCAATTAATGGCCAGAAGAGCAGGATTAATGCAAGAGATGTAATACCGCCAACCAATGGGTTAGAGAAGAAAATATCTAAGCTACCCTGGGAGAACAACATGGACTGACGGAAAGAATCTTCTGCGCGGTCGCCCAATACCAAGGCCAAAACCATTGGCGCCATTGGATAATCGAGCTTCTTGAAGACATAGCCTAGAACACCGAAGCCCATCATCAACCAAACGTCAAACATGGCGTTGTGAACGGTATAAGCACCAACCGCACAAATCACAATAATGACTGGCGCAATAATGGAGAACGGAATTCTCAAGATGGAGGCAAACAGTGGCACGCAAGTTAATACAACAAACAAGCCGGCCAAGTTACCTAAGTACATACTAGCGATCAAGCCCCAAACAAAGTCTGGCTTCTCTACGAAAAGCAAAGGACCAGGTTGTAAGCCCCAGATCAACAAGCCACCGAGCAATACCGCTGCTGTTGGTGAGCCTGGAATACCGAGAGACAACATTGGCAGAAGCGCCGCCGTACCAGCAGCGTGAGCTGCAGTTTCTGGAGCAACAATTCCCTCCATTTTGCCGGTACCAAATTTATCGCCCTCTTTGGATACACGCTTAGCTACGCCGTAGGCCATGAAAGAAGCTGGTGTTGCGCCGCCTGGAGTAATACCCATCCAGCAACCAATCAAACAGCTGCGTAATGAAGTAGCCCAGTACTTTGGTAATTGCTTCCAGGTTTCCCAAACTACCTTAGCGCGAATCTTGGCAGCTGCACCTTTAAATGCAAGACCCTCTTCCATCGAAAGCAGAATCTCACCGATACCGAACAAACCGATCACAGCGATCAAGAAGTCAAAGCCACGCATTAATTCTGGATTGCCGAATGTCAAACGTAACTGACCGGTGACTGTATCCATACCAACAGTAGCCAAGGCAAAGCCCAGCATCATTGCGGAAATGGTCTTAAATGGCGATCCCTTATTCATGCCCACGAAACTACAGAAGGTAAGCAAGTACACCGAGAAGAATTCCGGAGGACCGAATTGGAGTGCAAACTTCGCAACCAACGGTGCCAAGAAGGTAATCATCACGATTGCAAAGAACGCGCCAACGAAAGAAGATGTAAATGCAGCTGTTAGCGCCTCACCAGCTTTACCATTTCGGGCCATTGGATAACCGTCAAAGGTTGTCGCAACAGACCAGGGCTCGCCTGGAATATTAAAGAGCACTGATGTAATCGCTCCGCCGAACAACGCGCCCCAATAAATACAAGAGAGCATGATGATTGCGGATGTTGGCGGCATCGTGAATGTCAACGGCAACAGAATCGCAATGCCGTTTGCACCGCCTAGACCTGGTAACACACCGATGATCACACCGAGGGTTACACCAACCAACATTAACAGCAAGTTAAAGGGTGTCATTGCAACGGCAAAGCCATTGAATAGAGCGCTAATTTCTTCCAACTTGAACTCCTTTTATCTAATCTTTTTTATTTATATTTATTAGTTCACACCAACAAACTCGAGCGGATTGAACCATGTGCCATGTGGCAGCGGAACTTGGAACCAGAACTCGAACATGAGGTAGAGGGCAACGCTTACCCCAACAGATACTGCAATTGCTTTCCAAATTGGATATTTTCCTAGCCACACCATAAAGATTGCGATGTAGAGGGCTGAAGAAACGTAAATACCAATCAATTGAACGCCCAAGACAAAAACGATTGCCGGTAAAAGCACGGCCATAATTTGCTTTAGAGGCTCGCTATCGACAAATGACTCTGTTTTCTTTTTCTTATTAACGATTGCAGCCTGGTAAAGAGTGACTGTGCTTGAAAGCAAAATAATCAAACTGATATAGAAAGGGAAATATCCCGCCTCAGGACCATCAGCACCCCAACTGGCACCTAACTTTAGGCTGCCAACCATCACAGTGATGCCAATCGCAAGGAAAACGATCGCAGTGATGATATCCATTGCTCTGACGCTGATCGCAGAATCTTGATTTGAATTATTTGTATGTTCAGACATTTGCTTTGTTTATCAATAAAGTTAATTAATACACTACTTAAAAAATAGGACCCCCTAGTGGAGGTCCTATCAGATTTCCTACAAATTACTTGGCCAAGAAGCCAGCTTCGGTCATCAATTGCTTATGCAAAGCTTCATTCAATGTGAGCCAGTTTCTAAACTCTTTGCCGGTCATGAAGGTCTGATTAAATGCACCATCAGCCATGAACTTCTTCCACTCTGGCGTAGCGCGCACTTTCTTGAATACATCAACATAGTAATCAACCTGCTCTTGAGTTACGCCTGGAGCCATAAAAATACCGCGCAACATGACATAGTCAGTTGGCACGCCTGCTTCTTTACAGGTTGGTACGTCATACCAAGACTGGGTATCAGTAACCTTCTCTTTGTATGGCATACGTGTGTCATCAAATACGCACAATGCACGTAATTTATTTGCACGCCATTGAGCGACCGCTTCAATTGGGTTGTTTACAGAAGAATCAATGTGGTTACCTACGAGCTGAACAGCAACGTCGCCACCCCCTTTGAATGGGATGTAAGTGAACTTAGCACCAGTGGCTTTTTCAATTGCCACAGTAATGATTTGGTCTTCAGACTTAGAGCCTGTACCGCCCATTTTGAATTTACCTGGACCTGCTGCTTTAGCGGCATCGATATATTCCTTGGCAGTTTTGTATGGCTTGTCAGCGTTATCCCACAAAACGAATTGGTCAAGCGCCAACATGGCTACCGGAGTAATGTCTTGCCAGTTAAAGGGGACGCCTGTTGCTAATGGAGTAGTAAACAAGTTTGAAAGCGTGATCACAATCTTATTTGGATCGCCTTTAGCTTCTTTCATTGCCAAGAAACCTTCAGCTCCAGCACCGGCTCCCTTGTTCACAGGGATCACTGCTTGCTTCATTAAATTGTTTTTGGTAATGATGCCTTGGATCATGCGCGCCATTTGGTCAGCGCCACCACCAGGACCAGCAGGAATGATGAACTCAACAGGCTTAGTTGGTTCCCATGCAGCAAATGCAGGTGAAACGCCAGCGACACCGAGGGCTAGAGCGGTGGAAATCAATGCCCCTTTTAACTTCATCTTCATGAACATCTCCTCCAATAAATATGGTTTACCAATTGAATTTGGTTTATGTAATATGGATGTGATTTTTAATCAAAATGTCACAGTTAAAGTTGACTGACATCAATTATTTCAAAATCGTTACACGCAAGCTTACACAAGCTAGTAGAAACCCTGATACATTAAGCCAAAGACAGCCTTGAGTGTACTTACATCTTCTTTGAGAAACTGCATTTAATGCACAATAAATGCACATAATGAATATGGTTATTAGCTTGGAATGATGCAAAAGAGAGCTAGCTTAAAAAGTTAAGTATTTACCCTAGTGAATGAGGGGCTGGTGCCGCTTGCCGGAATCGAACTGGCGACCTTTTCATTACGAATGAACTGCTCTACCAACTGAGCTAAAGCGGCAAATCCGCTTTGATTCTAGCGGAAGCGATCTAGCAGCTTTTTGCTGACTTTATCCAACTGCGTGGAATCTTTGATCAAAAACTGCAGGCCATTGGAATCAGCAATCAGCAAAGTATTGCCTGCAATTCTGCGAATGTCTTCTTCACCCTTCAGGCGAATACGCGTTGGGCCACGATCCGTTTCTATATCCCAAATGCTTGGCGTCGCAAATGTAGACACCTTCGTAATTCTTTCAATGACCGGCATAAATTCGCGGGCCGCTAACTCTTCTTCAATCAGATTGAGCTCTGCCGATGGAATCAGCGCAACATCTGGATACCAGCATACCTCTTTGCCTGACTGATTCATGATGCCAATACCAGAACTAGGGGCAGTAATTGGGAACGCACGAACTGGATAAACACCAATGTGCCGCTCGCCCTTTGCATCGATCAAAACTAAGCGGCCAAGTGAATCTCGTTCTAACTGATGGGTCTTATTCATACACCACCCCCAATGTTCTTTGCAATCACTTCTAATTTTTCTTCTTGCTTCTCATCTTGGTACTCCTCAAGACTCTCGCCAATGGCGCCACCCTCAACCAACTCGGCCGCATGACGCAGTTGTGCCTGATACAAGGTGTAGTAAGCACCTTGAGCATCCATTAATTGTTCATGTGAACCAATCTCCACAATCTCGCCCTTATCGAGGACTACCAGGCGATCAGCTTTTCTAAGAGTCGATAAACGGTGAGCAATCGCAATCGTTGTGCGACCTTTCACCAAGTTATCTAAAGCGCGCTGAATCTCTTTTTCAGTAGTAGTGTCGACTGATGATGTTGCCTCATCCAAAATCAAAATACTTGGATTAATGAGGAGCGCACGTGCGATTGAGATACGCTGACGCTCGCCGCCCGATAAAGATTGTCCGCGCTCACCCACAAGAGAATCGTAACCAAGCGGAAGTCTCAGAATGAATTCATGGGCGTGAGCTGCACGAGCCGCCTCAATGATTTCTTCCCGAGTAGCATCAGGTTTTCCATAGGCAATATTTTCTGCAATCGTGCCAAAGAATAAGAATGGCTCCTGCAGCACTAAGCCAATACATTTACGGTAGTCAGCAATTCGAATGCTACGAATATCACGCCCATCCAATGCTACTGAACCAGCACTCACATCATAAAAACGGCAAATGAGATTTACTAGCGTGCTCTTACCTGAACCGCTATGCCCTACTAAGCCGATCATTTCACCGGGAGCGATATCTAAATCAATGCCTTTGGATACTGCACGGTTGCCGTAGCGGAAACCCACACCCCGCAATGAAATGCGGCCCTGAACTGGCCCCAATGGTGCCGGGTTAATAGGCTCAGGAACGCTGGACACATGATCCAAAATATCAAAGATACGTTTAGCCCCTGCTGCGGCTTTTTGCGTATGAGAAACAATTCGACTCATCGAATCTAAGCGAATATAAAAACGTCCGATATAGGCCAAGAAAGCAATCAATACACCAACGGTTACTTTTTGGTGAGCAACTTGCCAAATACCAAAGCCCCATACAACCAACAATCCAGTTTCGGTAAGCAGGGTTACGGTTGGAGAAAACAAGCCCCAAACACGATTCACGCGATCGTTAATTTGTAAATTGTGCTTATTTGAATCAACAAAGCGCTTTAGTTCACGATCTTCTTGAGCAAACGCTTTCACCACCCGAATTCCCGGAATGGTATCGGCCAAGATATTGGTCACTTCAGACCATATGCGATCAATCTTTTCAAAACCAAAGCGCAAGCGATCGCGCACCACATGAATCATCCACACAATAAATGGCAAAGGCGCTAGGGTTACCAAGGCAAGTAAGGGATCAATCGATACCAAGATTGCCGCAGTCATGGTGATCATGAGTACATCAGTCGCAAAATCTAAGGCGTATAAGGATAAGAAAACGCAGATGCGATCAGTCTCTGCGCCAATACGTGCAATCAAGTCCCCCGTGCGTTTGCCGCCGAAATACTCTAAAGACAGTTTGAGCAGGTGTTCAAAAGTAGTGTTACGTAAATCAGCGCCAATGCGCTCGCTTACCAACGCCAGCAAGTAAGTCTTCCACCAACCAAGACCCCAAGCAACAATGGCTGCAGCAAATAAAGCAAGCAAATACATGCTCGCCAAATGAAAATCAATTGAGTTGCCACGCTCATACGGAATCAAAACATGATCCATCAATGGCATCGTGAGATAAGGTGGAATCAGTGTTGCCCCGGTGGACAATAAGGTGAGCACAAAACCCAATGCAAGTTGTTTTTTATATGGCTTTGCAAAACGCCATAACTTAAAAAGCGTCCATGTAGAGGGTGGTGCATCATCCTCTGGATCGCACGTTGGACAGGAATCAGAATTGGCTGGCTTTGGACTTAAGCAAACTGGGCAAACTTGTTTATCGTACTCACTGGATTCTGGATTACTTTGCTCTTCACCTTTAGTGAGTTGTTTAAAACTCGATTGAAGACGCAATACTTGTGGATTGACTGCCAGAGTGAAATACCAAGTACGGAGCAAACTATCCGGAGTTTCGAGCCTTAAATGCCCTACTCCTGCATGGTCACCATGGGTTAAATGCCCTCCCTGGCCAATGGACCAAGACTCAAATTGCTTGCCATCGGTCCAATACAGACCGTCTTCATTGAGGAAAAGCAGGCTTTTCTCGAAGCGCAGCTCTGCATCTAAATCCAACTCTACCCATGCCAGCAGAGCGTCTGGACTAGGGACTGGGGATTTTTCGCCCTGCAAAATAGGTTGCCAATAGCTTGGCAAAGCGGGGGCAAAAGGTAGGATTTCTGGCTTCATCGACTCTAAAAGTATAGTGGAGCTAGATTTTTTAGATTTATAGCTACTGTCAACTTTAGCGCCCTAAAAACGTTAAATTAGATAAGTAGGCCTTTTTGTGTATTTTTGCTAATTTTGTGAGCTTTAAATAAAAACTAGAAATAGAGAGACTGTCTGACGCGCCATAGCCAAACCATGGCCCCGCCACTCGCAACACCCCAAACATGCCCCAATTACTCGACAAATCCATTGAGATCCTGAGCGTTAAGCATCTCCGTGGCCCCAATATGTGGACCTACCACCCTGTTATTGAGGTTTGGCTGGATATTGGCGATTTAGAGGACTACCCCTCTAACCTCATCCCTGGTTTTTATGAGCGTCTTGTTAAGGCCCTCCCTAGTCTTGTTGAGCACCGTTGCAGCTACGGAGAAACCGGTGGCTTCTTAAAGCGCGTTGAAGAAGGCACTTGGCCAGCACATATCCTGGAACACCTCACACTCGAGCTACAAAATCTAGCTGGTATTCCGGGTGGCTTTGGTAAAGCACGTGATGGTGATCGACGCGGCGTATACAAAGTGATGGTCAGCGCCATTAATGAAGAAGTCACATTAACCGCTCTCAAATATGCACGTGATTTGTACTTAGCATTAGCGCAAGACAACAAAGATTGTGTTGCGCTTGTCAGTGACATTATCGAAAAACTGCGTGACATTGGTGACGATCTTTTACTTGGACCAAGTACAGCTTGTATTGTGAATGCTGCTGAAGAACGCGGCATTCCCTCAATTCGCTTATCTGAAGGTAACTTGGTGCAATTGGGTTACGGCGCTAAACAACGCCGTATCTGGACTGCAGAGACTGATCAAACTAGCGCGATTGCTGAAACTATTTCTAGAGATAAAGATTTAACGAAGAGTTTATTGCGCAGCGCTGGTGTACCCACTCCTGAAGGTAGAACCGTTACCAGCCCGGATGATGCCTGGGAAGCCGCTCAAGACATTGGCTTACCTGTCGTAGTGAAACCCATTGATGGTAATCACGGTCGCGGCGTATTCATTAACCTCTATACCCAACAAGAGATTGAAGCTGCTTATGCAGTTGCAATTGATGAAGGCAGTGAAGTACTCGTTGAACGGCACGTTGTTGGCGATGAACATCGCCTGCTTGTCGTTGGCAACAAAGTGGTTGCTGCAGCAAAAGGTGAAACTGTTTGGGTTACTGGTGATGGCAAGCACACTGTTCGTGAACTCATTCAAATACAAATTAATTCCGATCCACGTCGCGGAACTACAGAAGAGCATCCACTGAATCCTGTACGTATTGATTCGGCAGTAGAGCTAGAGCTGGCAAGACAGCAGCTCACTGGCGATAGCATTCCTGGTATTGATCACAAGGTGCTGATTCAGAGCAATGGCAACGTTGCTTTTGATGTTACTGATCTGATTCATCCGGATGTGGCGCACCAAGTCGCCCTAGCTGCACGCGTAGTTGGATTGGAGATTGCTGGTGTTGATCTGGTTGCGCAAGATATTGGCCGTCCATTGGCAGAACAAAATGCTGCCATTGTGGAAGTCAATGCTGGTCCTGGCCTACTCATGCATTTAAAGCCAGCCAGCGGTAAACCTCAACCCGTAGGTAAAGAAATTGCCAATCACCTCTTCCCTCCGGGTTCGGACTTCCGTATCCCAGTGGTAGGTATTTGTGGTGAAAATGGCAAAACACCGGTTGCAGAAATGGTTGCGCACTTTTTACGCCTGACAAATGTCTATGTTGGCCTTTCATGCAGTAAAGGTTTGTTCTTCGGTAATCGCGCAATCCCAAATACCAATGCCTCCAACTGGGAAAATGCACGCCGCACCTTACTCAATCGTGCCGTAGAAGCTGTCGTCATTGAAAACAATCATCTCTCAATGCTGATTGAGGGCTTGGCTTACGATCGCTGCCAGGTTGGGGTCGTGCTTAACGTCAATCCAAAAGCCAACTTCCCGCAATACGCAATTTACGATGAAGACCAAGTTTTTAGTATTGTGCGGACTCAGATTGATGTTGTCTTACCAACTGGTATTGGCGTTCTCAACGCTGATGATCCAATGTGCGTTCAGATGGCAGAACTCTGCGATGGTCAAGTCATCTTCTTTAGTGAAGATCCAAATTCTGAAGTAATTAAAAACCATTTAGAAAACGGTGGGCGTGTAGTGCTGGTTGGCAAACAACAAATCACCCTTAAGTCTGGCAAATTAGATCAAAAATCGATTCCAGTACCACGCCACTCAGAATCAGATGCTTCGGCTCCATGGAAGGGCATGAACCTCGGCGCAGCGATTGCTGCTGCCTGGGCACTAGATATACCATTTAACGTGATTGAAGCTGGCGCAGAAACATTCGTGCCAGACCTTACTACTGCAACAGGGGCTTAATTGGAAATCACCCGTATTCGTATGCTGCGCGGCCCCAATTTATGGAGCCGTCACACTGCGCTAGAAGCCATTGTTTCTTGCGACGCATCTGAGCGCTCAATCGACTCTATTCCCCAATTTGAAAACAAGATTCGTGAACGCTTTCCGCAGCTAGGTAGCATGCGTCGTGGTGGTCACAATGAAGTCCTCTCACTTGCCCATGCCTTAGAACACGCTGCACTTGGCTTACAAGCGCAGGCAGGTTGCCCTGTTACTTTTAGTCGCACAGTTCAAACGATCGACGTTGGTGTTTATCAAGTAGTCGTGGAATATACCGAAGAGGTCGTTGGTCGCATGGCCTTTGACTTTGCATTTGCTCTCATTCAGGCGACATTGAATGATGCGCCGTTTGATCTTGCTGCTGCGCTCTCTGAACTTGAGGCTTTGTATGAAGATGTTCGCCTAGGCCCCAGCACTGGATCTATTGTGGATGCAGCTGTCCAGCGCAACATCCCCTATCGCCGCATGACTGAAGGCAGCATGGTTCAGTTTGGTTGGGGTAGCAAACAAAAACGTATTCAAGCGGCTGAGACCAGCGACACCAGTGCAATTGCTGAGGCTATTGCACAAGATAAAGAGCTCACTAAGAACTTACTTGCAGCTGCAGGTGTATCAGTACCGATTGGCGAAGTCGTCACGACCGCTGATGATGCTTGGCGTGCCGCGCAAAAAATTGGCGGCCCAATTGTTCTCAAGCCCAAAGATGGCAATCAAGGTAAGGGTGTTGTTGCCAATATTCAAACGGAAGAAGATATTCGTGCTGGATTTATAGTGACCCAAGGTTTTGGTCGTGAAACTATTGTTGAGCGCTACCTACCTGGTGCCGACTATCGTCTTCTAGTCGTTGGTAATCGCCTCTCAGCAGCCGCTCGTCGCGAACCCGCTCAAGTTGTTGGTGATGGTACGCATACCGTTACCCAATTAGTTGAAATGGAAAATAAGAATCCATTGCGCGGTGATGGTCATGCAACTGCCCTGACGAAAATACGCTTTGACGATATTGCTTTAGCCCATCTAGCCAGCAATGGACTCACCCCTCAACACGTTCCTAAAACTGGTGAACGCGTATTACTCCGTAATAACGCTAATTTAAGTACTGGTGGCACCGCTACCGATGTCACTGATGATGTCCATCCTGATGTTGCTGCAAGTGCAGTAGCTGCCGCACAAATGATTGGGCTGGATATTGCTGGCGTTGATATTTTGTGTGAGTCTATCTATAAGCCATTAGAGCAGCAAGGGGGCGGCATCGTTGAAGTCAATGCTGCACCTGGCTTGCGTATGCACCTTAAGCCCTCCTATGGCAAAGGCCGCCCTGTTGGTGAAGACATCATTAATATGATGTTCCCCCCTGGAGATGATGGTCGCATTCCAGTTGTTGCAGTCACTGGAACCAACGGCAAAACAACTACCGTACGTTTAATTGCACATCTATTAGATGAGACCGGTCTTCGTGTTGGAATGACTACAACTGATGGCGTTTATATTAATCATCGCTTGATTGACTCTGGTGATTGTAGTGGGCCTAAGAGCGCTCGTAATGTATTAATGCATCCTGACGTAGATGCCGCAGTACTGGAAACAGCCCGCGGTGGCATGCTACGCGAAGGACTTGGTTTTGATCGTTGTGAAGTGGCTGTAGTTACCAATATTGGTGAAGGTGACCACCTCGGCCTGAACTACATCACTAGCGTCGAAGATTTAGCAATTCTCAAACGCGTCATCGTACAAAACGTTGCCCCAACTGGCGCCGCTGTTCTGAATGCCGCAGACCCTATCGTAGTGAAAATGGGCGATAAATGTTCCGGTCGGGTCATTTTCTTTGCCCAGAATCAGCACCATCCAGTCATTGCTGCGCATCGTGCCAAGAATAAGAAGGTAATTTACTTTGATGGCACCTACATTGTTGCCTCAAAGGGCTCAAGAATTATTTATCGCTTCCCTGTCAGTGAAATCCCAATCACCCAAAATGGGGTACTCGGTTTCCAGGTAGAAAATGCGATGGCCGCAATCGGTGCTGCCTGGGCTCTCGGATTAGATGCTGAGAAAATTGCTCGCGCCCTCTACAGTTTCGAGAGTGATGCAAACTCAGTTCCAGGTCGTTTCAATCAGTTCCAGCACAACGGTGCAACCGTGATTGCTGACTATGGTCATAATCCAGATGCAATGCGCGCTCTAGCGAGTGCCATTCAGGCGATGAAGCCCAAGAAAAGTCACGTTGTGATTAGCGGTGCTGGCGATCGACGTGATGAAGATATTCGTGACCTAACCCGTATTTTGGGTAATTCATTTGATAACGTGATCTTGTATCAAGATGCTTGCCAACGTGGGCGCGAAGATGGCGAAGTACTGAAGCTTTTACAAGAAGGTTTGGTAGGTGCAACTAAAGCCAAGCAAGTGAAAGAAATTCATGGAGAATTTAAGGCGATTGATACTGCTTTAGAGGATATCTCTGCTGGAGATATCTGCCTCATTCTGATTGATCAAGTAGAAGAGTCGCTCGCCTACCTCAAAGCAAAAGTAAAGCCCTAAGATCAAACTTGGGCTATCGCTTACGAATGGTATTGCCGTAAACGATCAATTTCTTCTTTAGACCCCAACATCACTGAGACACGCTCATGCAAGCCCGTTGGCTGGAGATCCATAATGGTCTGAGTGCCATTAATGGAAGCGCCGCCAGCCTGCTCTACCAAGAAGCTCATTGGATTAGCTTCATACATTAAGCGCAACTTCCCGGCCTTTTTTGGATCACGCTTATCCCAAGGGTACATAAATACGCCGCCACGGGATAAAACACGATGTACATCAGCCACCATTGAGGCAATCCAGCGCATATTGAAATCTTTATCACGTGCACCAGTAGTGCCAGCTAAACATTCTTCAACATAACGGCGTACTGGATCAGCCCAGTGACGCATATTAGACATATTGATTGCGAACTCTTTGGTAGCAGGCGATATAGTCACAGCATCTTTAATTAATAAGAATTCGCCAGTCTCTTTATTTAAGGTAAACATCACTACGCCATCACCCAAGGTAAGGGCCATTGTGGTTTGTGGACCATAAACTACATAGCCAGCAGCTACTTGATGACGTCCCGATAACAAGAAATCAGAAGTTTGCAATGGAGCATTGGGATCTTGCTTCTTCAGGATAGAAAAAATAGTGCCAATGGAAACATTCACATCAATATTAGATGAGCCATCAAGCGGATCAAACAAGAGAAGGTAATCACCAGTGCCCTGTACTGGTACAGGCAATTCCATTTCTTCGGAGGCAAGACCAGCAAGTGATTTACACCCTTTGACGCCATCCATCAATTGATCATTAGCAATGATGTCGAGTTTTTGCTGCACTTCACCCTGTACGTTGCCGCTACCAGCAGAACCAAGCAAACCAATCAAGGCGCCCTGTGCTACTTCATGACTTAAGGTCGAGCAAGTATTGACTACCGCGAGTAATAAATCTTGCAGACCGGCAGGAATAGCGGCGCCTTTAGGTTTAGCGCTTACTAAATATTGCTTGAAGTTGGTATTGGTACTTGAGGACAAAGGCGATTCTCCAAAGTGCTATTGAGATTAGGGTCTATTTTGCCCTTTTCCTGCCATCAACTCTAAAAAGAGCCTCAATCCTAAAAAAATTAGGTGTTTAATCATTTCAAGTCGAGGTAAGGCTATCTTTTGATGTTAATTTAGATGATATAATGCATCATTATTGATGAGGATTAAATATGAGAACAACCGTAACCATTGATGACGACCTTTATCAAAGGGGATTAGATCTCGCCGACCCAGAGATGGATAAAGCCGACCTTTTTCGTGAAGCTATTAATGTTTTTATAAGGGTTCAGGTCGCAAAACGGCTAGCTTCTCTAGGTGGCAAATCTCCTCAAATGAAAAGCATTCCCCGTCGTAGATCAAAGGTCGGGCAGCAATAATGACGATGGTTCTAGTTGATACTTCAGTATGGGTTTCGCACTTTAGAAAATCGAATGCATCTTTTGAGACACTATTAGCAAATGATCAGATCCTCTGTCATCCATTAGTCTTAATAGAATTAGCATGTGGATCACCGCCATCCCCAAGATCTAAAACGTTGGGATACCTAAAAAAATTGCAGCAAGCAACCGTTGCAACGCCGAATGAAACTCTCGACTTTATAGAAAAACATCAACTCTATGAATCGGGCTGTGGCGCTGTTGACGTATCACTTCTGGCCTCTACCTTACTATCGGATAATGCACTGATATGGACCCTAGACAAGCACTTGGAGGGTCTTGCAACTAAATTAGGTATTTCCTATAGTAATCAGTTGCACTAACAAAAGACTAGTTACCCAAAGCCTTACCAACCACTTCTCGCGTATCTGGAGAAAGGGTTGAGCATGCTGCCACGCGCTCTAGAGCTGCTTTCATCTTATCTTGATAGGGCTGGGCAAATAGACGCCAGCGATCCAAGGCCCTTGCCAAGCGTGCTGCAACCTGAGGGTTAATTGGATCCAAAGCTAAAACGCTATCAGCCCAAAACTCATAACCACTGCCATCCACCTGATGAAAGCTTGCAGGGTTATTGGAGCAGAAGGCATGAATCACACTACGGACTCGATTCGGGTTATTCATCTTAAATGCAGGATGCTCACGTAATTTCTTGACATCACTCAAGGTGGGCTCAAGACCATCAACAGGTGGGCGACTTGATTGCAATCCAAACCACTTATCAATGACCAAAGCATCATTTGCAAAGCGTTCATAGAAATCAATTAAGCAGTCTTTTGATTCCTTCGCCCCATGAATCACTAAGCCGGCTAAAGCAGCATAGCGATCAGTCATATTGTCGGCAACGCGGTATTGGTTTACTGCCATAGGCGCCCAAACATCCTTGTTGGCTTCGAGCAACATACTGAGGGCCAAGTTCTTGAGGGCACGCTTACCTGAATCGACTGCATCAGACTTAAATGGCCCAGGTGTTTGCATTTGCTGATAAAGTGCAGCCCACTCTAATTGCAACTGCTTCGCAATTTCCCTGCGGAAGGCACGGCGGGCGGCAAAAATTTTCTGCGGATCTACGCTAGCGCACTGTTCGTAAAGATAGGATTCTGCAGGTAAGGTCAAGGCCAGTTCTTTAAAAGCTGGGTCTAGCTTGGGATCAAGCAATAGCTCACGATAGGCGCTAATTAATCTCTCATCAGGCAAGCGATTGTTCAAAATCATTTGCATCGCTAGTCTCTGAGCAGCCTCCCAGCGATTAAAAGGATCATCATCAGATGAGAACAGTGTTAAAAGATCGGCTTCACTTTGCTCAAAGTCTAAATGAATCGGGGCTGAGAAGTTTCGATTTATTGACAGCACCGGGCGCTCAACAATATTGTCAAAAGTCCAGGTTTGATTAGCTTGCGTCAACTCCAATAACTGCTCTACTTGATGATTGTCTTTAGTAATCAGGCACATTTTCAGCGGAATATGAAAAGGCTTCTTCTCAGGCTGGCCAGTACTTGGGGCACAGCTTTGAGTCAATGTAATTTGATATTGTTTTTTACTTGAATCGTAATGCTCTTGAATCTTCACCCGCGGAGTGCCTGCTTGGCTATACCAATTTCTAAATTGGGTAAGGTCTCTACCATTAGCATCCGCCATTGCCATTAAGAAATCATCGCAGGTGACCGCCTGACCATCATGGCGCTTGAAATACAAATCCATACCCTTACGGAACCCCTCTTTACCGAGTAAGGCCTGATACATACGAACTACTTCTGAGCCCTTTTCATACACAGTCACGGTATAGAAGTTACTTATCTCCTGGTATTCATCTGGGCGAATGGGGTGAGCCATCGGACCTGCATCTTCAGGAAACTGAAGCTGACGTAGCAAGCGGACATCCTCTATGCGCTTTACTGCCCTCCCAGATTCACTACCCATTTGATCGGCAGAAAACTCTTGGTCTCTAAATACCGTTAGGCCTTCTTTAAGGGATAACTGAAACCAATCTTGGCAAGTGACTCGATTACCAGTCCAATTATGGAAATACTCATGCGCAACAACACTTTCAATGTTGGCAAAGTCTGCATCGGTTGCGGTTTCGGGTTGCGCGAGCACAAACTTGGTATTGAAAATATTCAACCCCTTGTTCTCCATCGCTCCCATATTGAAATCACCTACCGCCACAATCATGAAGCGCTCTAAATCCAACTCTAGGCCAAAACGTTTTTCATCCCAATGAATGGAGGCGATCAAGGAATCCATGGCGTGACGCGTTTTCTTCAGATCATGGGGCTCCACCCAGATCTGCAATAACTTCTTGGCGCCACTACTAGTGGTAATAGTCTCCTCAATACATTCCAACTTACCAGCGACCAGTGCAAACAGGTAGGATGGCTTTGGAAATGGGTCTTCCCAAGTGGCGCTATGCCAACCATTTGGCAATTTCTCTGTGTTCAAGAGATTGCCATTGGATAAGAGAACCGGGCACTCAGCTTCACGCGCTCGCAATGTCACGCGATAACGCGCCATCACATCAGGACGATCTAGAAAGTAAGTAATCTTTCTGAAGCCCTCAGCCTCGCATTGCGTAAAGAAGTTTCCATTCGAAACATACAAGCCCATGAGAGAAGTATTTTTTTCTGGGACACAAACGCAAATGATTTCAACAATGAATTTATCCCTACCCTCATTTGGCAAGGAATGGATGGTTAAAAATTCAGGGGTAAGCTCAAGGTGACGATGGGCCTCTCCATTAATCCGCAAACTCACAAACTCTAATTCTTGGCCCACTAAAACCAAGGGCGCCCCAGCTTCAAAACTCTTGCCTGGCAAGACCTCAATCCGACTTTTCACAATCGTGCGTGCAGGATCCAAGGCAATATCAAGCTCTACTTGATCAAAGGTGTAAACGGGGGGACGGTATTCGAGCCGACGAAAGCTCTGGGGCAGATCAGTTTTCATAGGTTTATTTTAAGCCTTGGCTAGACTCGCTGCAGGCCGGTCATAGGCCACTAACCCCAGATTAGCGTGGCAATACCAATCGCAATAAAGGTAGCAGCAGCAACGGCATGCACCCACTTAATGGGCATACGCTTGGTAAATTTTTGACCAATCCAGACTGCTGGAGCATTTGCCAACATCATCCCCAAGGTGGTGCCAACCGTTACAGAAAAAACATCTTCATAACGTGCACCTAGAGCAATCGTTGCAATTTGGGTCTTATCCCCCATCTCCGCTAAAAAGAATAGGCCAACGGTTAGCAGAAATACTTGCCATGCACGATCGGCTACTTTTGATCCGGCCGCATCATCAATATGATCTGGGACAAGGAGCCATAGACCGATACCTAAGAAGCTCAAACCTAAAATCCATCGCATTTCATCTGGAGAAACTAAAGTGGTTAGCCAGTGCCCCAGTAAAGCTGCACAGGCATGGTTGGCAATGGTGGCAATCAAGATGCCCGCAATAATTGCTAAGGCTTGTTTGGGGTAGCGTGCAGCCAACATCAAAGAGAGAAGCTGGGTTTTGTCACCCATCTCCGCTAAAGCAACAACACCAGTAGAAAGAGCTAGAGCAGAAAAATCCATAAATCAAGAGAGCCTAGTAAGGGGTCATTAAATAGTGCGCTGAGATCAGTTTAAATCCCTCGGCGGAGTATCTTCTAGGATCACTCACTAGGCATATGGGATGTGGCTAGGCCATAAAGAGCTCCTCAGCCAAGGCAAACTCCAAACCCTGGGCTTGAGCCACGGGCTTGGAGGTCAATACACCCTTATGCACGCTCAAGCCATTCCGCAAGTGATGATCAAGCGATAACGCTTTCATAACACCTCGATTGGCTAAGGCCTCTATAAACGGATAGGTAGCGTTTGTTAATGCAAAGGTAGAAGTTCTTGCAACCGCACCAGGCATATTGGCAACACAATAATGCAATACACCATCAACTAAGAAAGTGGGATCAGCATGGGTAGTAGGTCTGGAAGTTTCAAAGCACCCGCCCTGATCAATCGCCACATCCACCACTACTGATCCTGGCTTCATCTTTTTCACCATCTCATGTGTCACCAACTTTGGTGCTGCACCACCAGGTAGCAGCACTGCACCAATCACTACATCCGCCTCACAAACTTCTTGTTCTATTAATAAGCTATCAGAATAAAAGGTTCTTACTCGATTGCCGTAAAGCATATCAATCTGACGTAAGCGATCGATGTCACGATCAAAGATACATATATCAGCGCCCATACCGACAGCCATTTGTAAAGCATTGCGTCCAACAACCCCAGCCCCCAAAATCACAATCTTGGCTGGTGATACACCAGGCACGCCTGCCATCAGTACGCCTAGGCCGCCATGCGTTTTTTCTAAATGGGAGGCCGCCGCCTGAATCGACATGCGACCAGCCACCTCGCTCATCGGCGCCAATAGTGGCAGAGCCCCATTCATGGCTGTTACCGTTTCATAGGCAATACAAGTAGCGCCAGAATCAAGCAATGCCTTGGTCTGGTTTGGATCTGGTGCCAAATGCAGATAAGTGAATAAAATTTGATCCTCGCGGAGCATGGCGCATTCTTGTGCTTGAGGCTCCTTGACCTTCACAATCATCCCGGCCTTCTGGAATACTTCTGCCGCACTGTTAATCAGCGAAGCTCCAGCAATTCGATAAGACTCATCTGTTAGACCAATCTGCTCACCTGCGCCACGCTGAACTAGGACAGTATGACCTTGTTTGCAAAGCCCGCTGACATTGCCCGGAGTTAACCCAACCCGGAACTCATTGTTTTTAACTTCTTGAGGCACACCAATAATCATTGCTATCTCCCTTTACTTAAATTCACGATTATTTTTTGTTTTATGGTGTAAGCCAACGATATAAAACATCGCTAGATACACCGCTAATAGGCACGGCCCCAATAACAAAGCGATCCGCGCATCCTCATGAAAACCCATCAGCACAACTACCAAGAAAATGAATGCCAGAGCAAACCATGAGGAATACGGATACCAAGGGGTGCGATACGCAAGATCAGCTGCTTGAGCTTGAGTTAATGAGCGACGAAATTGGAGTTGCGTAAACAAAATTGCAATCCATACCATTAAACCCACAAAGGTCACTGCAGCCATGATGTATTGGAATGCCTTATCAGGTACAAAGTAGTTCAAGACAACGCCTGTCATACAAACTGCAACAGTGACGATCACTGCCCGATGGGGGACGCCGTACTTGGATAGCTTTGCAAACGGGGCTGGAGCATAGCCATTGCTAGAGAGCGAGTACAAAATTCGACCACCGCTGAAGATCCCAGCGTTGCATGATGAGAGCGCCGCAGTAATCACCACAAAGTTGATCAAGCCGGCCGCTTCCCGTAAACCGATACGCTCAAACATCACTACAAAGGGGCTACCCTGCTGCCCCACTTCATTCCACGGGAAAATCGCCAGAATGACCAAGATCGCGCCCATATAAAAAATTAAGATGCGCCACGCTAGTGAATCGATCGCCATGGGGATTGTTTTGCGCGGGTTCTCGGCCTCACCAGCAGATAAGCCAATCATCTCAATACCAACGTAGGCAAATAAAACCATCTGCAGTGAGAGCAACATACCGCTGATGCCATTCGGAAAAAAGCCGCCGTGTTGCCACAGATTACTTAAACCAATCGGCTGCCAATCATTGGTAAAACCAAACAAAATCACTGATCCACCGAGAGCAATCATGGCAATAATCGCAACCACTTTAATCAGAGCAAACCAGAATTCAAATTCACCGAATACTTTGACAGCAATGAGATTAATTAAGCCCATCATCACAATCGATGACAGCGCCCAAACCCACTGTGGCGTCTCTGGGAACCAAATAGCCATATAAATGCCGACCGCAGTGACCTCGGCAATGCCAACCACAACCCAATACGTCCAATAACCCCAGCCGACCATATAGCCTGCCAATGGACCAACATAGTTATTGGCATAAGCGGCGAAGGATCCAGCGACAGGCTCATGTACCGCCATTTCACCAAGTGCGCGCAATACGATGAAGGCGACAATTCCTGCCAGTAGATAACCCAAGAGAATCGACGGTCCAGCAATTTTGATTGCACTTGCTGACCCTAGAAATAAACCAACGCCAATCGTTGACCCTAATGCCATCAAGCGAATGTGTCTTACTTTGAGATGGCGTTTTAAGCCAGTGTGTTCAGTCTGCAAAAGAGACCTCCTTTCGATTTGTAGTTGGCTGAGTTACCAACGAGGCAAAGTCTAGGGAGTGCCTGGCAGATGTACTAGGGGATAAAAATATCTAAAGTGATTAAATATATAAAAGGGGGAATGCTTAAATGAGAAATGTCTTTCAAATCAAGACTAATGAAGGTCAGAAATTATTTCTGACTGCAAAAGAATCAGTAATTTCCTACAGGGAATCCCCTTAAGGAATTAGTGCAAACAAAGCTGTAATTAGGCTTGAGCGGCGATGAGATTCAAAATTTCAGCAGCAGCAGCAAGGCCGCAGGCTGCAGTCACCATCACGGTGGAGCCATAACCAGAGCATGCCAAGCCACCATTAGCAGCACCAGCTCTAGGCTCATGTGAGTAAACCGCACGAATCCCAATTTTTTTCTTTAGGTTTCTGGAGAGGCCATGATCTTGCCTCAGTCCTTGCCTTACTTTTGCCAATAAGGCATCTTGCTCGGTTCGAGAGAGATCATCGCAACGTACCGACGTTGGATCGGATTTACCGCCCGCCGCTCCACACATGACTAAGGCACGATTATTTTTGTTTGCCCATACCGATAAAGCAATTTTGGTTTGCACTGAGTCGGTAGCATCCAATACCAGCGCATCATGCGGTATGAGTACATCTAAATTTTCTGAAGTTAAAAATTCATCGCAAGGAGTTAATTTGATCTCTGGATTAATTTGCAAAATACGCTGCGTCATCGCTTCGACTTTAGCTTTACCGTACTGACCTTCAAGAGCATGCAATTGGCGATTGGTATTACTCTCTGCAATGTGATCAAAGTCCACCAAGACTAGGTGCCCAATTCCAGTTCGAGCTAGTGCCTCAGCCGCCCAGGAACCGACCCCACCTAATCCAGCTACCAGCACCGTAGCATTGCGAAAACGTTCACGCAGCTCTGGGCCATAGAGCCTAGAGACCCCACCAAAACGGCGATCTTCCGTACTTTCTTCTATCTTGTCTTCTGCCATAGCTTCTTTATACTGAAAAAATGGACTCCATTGCTCAACTTCGCAAAAACTATACCTTTGGCCAGCTTTCAGAAACTGATGTTCCAGGCAATCCACTTCCGCTTTTCCAACTTTGGTTTGACCAAGCGGTAAGAGCAGAGTGCCCTGAACCCAATTCCATGACTTTGGCTACTGCCGATAAAGCCGGAAATCCATCAGCACGTATTGTCTTACTAAAAGGCGCAGACCAAAATGGTTTCACCTTTTTTACCAACTATGAGAGCCAAAAAGGCAAAGAATTAGCGATCCGACCTCAAGCTGCACTCCTTTTTCATTGGCATGAATTAGAGCGCCAAGTACGAATTCAAGGAGTTGTAGAGCGCGTGAGCGCCGCAGAAAGTGATGAATACTTCCATTCTCGTCCTGCAGCATCAAGAATTGGCGCTTGGGCCTCCCCGCAAAGTTCGGCTATTCCAAATCGCGAATTTCTAGAAGAAGCTGAGAAACAGTTCAAAGCAGAATTCGGGGATGCCCCACCGCGGCCCGAGCATTGGGGTGGATATCGCTTACGCCCAACTGAAATTGAATTCTGGCAAGGTCGCCCTTCCAGATTGCATGATCGTATTCACTATAAGTTGAATGGATCGAGCTGGCAGATAAACCGCCTAGCGCCTTAGGAATACTGGGGCGATATCAGTGATTTAAATTTCGCTCTGAACTTGGCTAATTTAGGTGCAACGACTGCCCTGCAATAACCTTGATTGGGATGTTGCACAAAGTAATTCTGGTGATAGTCCTCAGCAGGAAAAATCGTTGGTGCCACATCAATTTGTGTCACTACAGGTCTAGAATAAATTTTAGAATCATCAAGCTCTTTGACGACCTCATGCGCAATGTTGGATTGCTCATCGCTATGCGTAAAGATGACTGATCGATATTGAGTGCCATGGTCATTGCCTTGATAGTTCAATGTGGTGGGATCATGAATTACAAAAAAGATCTCCAATAGATCTCTGAAAGAGATGACCTGGGGATCAAACATAATGTCCACAATCTCTGCGTGTCCAGTAACGCCAGTGCAAATCGCTTCATACGTAGGGTTCGGTCTAGCACCTCCAGCATATCCAGAAACGACTGATTTAACCCCTGAAATTTGCTGGTAAACAGCCTCAAGGCACCAAAAACAGCCGCCGCCCAAGGTGGCACGCTCTAAAGTAGTTTGGTTTTTATCAAAAGTTTCGTTCATGGCTTTATCCTAATGCCTTATTTCAATATCTGCCAACTATCTAAAACTATGAATCGCTTCACCATCCAACTTGATGAGATCAAGGCAGCCTATGCTGCTGAACCAAACCCTAGCCTTGAGGTCAGACTGGAGCGTATTGGCCGCATCGAGAAGATGATTGAGGCTAATGAAGAGAAGATCTGCAAAGTGCTAACAGCAGACTTTGGGGTTCGTCACCCCATTGAAACGCGCCTTGCTGAATTTCAGATGGTGTATCAGGCCTGCAAGTACACCCGCAAACATCTCAAAGAATGGATGAAGCCCGTACAGGTAGAAATTCCTTCCTATATGGGCTCCTCAGATGCATGGGTGCAAAGCCAATCTATTGGTGTTGTTGGAATCATGAGCCCCTGGAACTACCCAGTTCAATTAGCCCTAGTTCCTGCCATTGCTGCACTTGCTGCAGGCAATCGAGTTTGGCTCAAGCCGTCTGATCGCAGCTCTCGTACTTCCGGATTTTTAGCGGGTTTGATTCAAGAATATTTTCACTCTAGTGAATTTTGCGTTAGCACGGGCGAGGCTGACGTTGCAGAACAATTCGCTGCGCTTGCGTTTGACCACCTCCTGTTCACCGGCTCAGAAGCCGTTGGTAAAAAAGTGATGCGCGCTGCTGCCGAAAACCTCACTCCAGTAACACTAGAGCTTGGTGGTAAAACACCGGCGATCATTGATCCAAGCGCCAAACTTCAAGATGCGGCCGCTTCTATTGTTTACGGCAAACTACTAAATAGTGGTCAAACTTGCATTGCCCCAGATTACATACTGATGGAGCAAGCTAATCAAACTGCCTTTATTCAAGAACTGCAGTCTGCAGCCCAAACTCAATTTAGCAATCCAGAAGAGCTCACAGGCCCAATTGATGACGCCCAGTTGGAATACTGGCAACACTTAGTTAGCGATGCGGTAGATCGTGGCGCAAGAACTATTCCATTACTCAATAATCCATCTGCAGGTGCAAGACGGTTTGAGCCTGTTGCGCTTGTTGATGTATCACCTCAAGCTCGCGTTCTACATGAAGAAATCTTTGGGCCGATTCTTCCAATAGTGACCATTGCAGATACTGCTGCAGCCATTGCTTATGTTAATCATGGACCGCGTCCTCTAGCACTCTACTGGTTTGGTAAAGATAAAAAGAATATGCAGCGCGTTCTAGAGGAAACTCACTCTGGTGGCGTCACCATTAATGACACCTTATTACACGCCACTGTAGAGACACTGCCATTTGGTGGAATTGGGGCCAGCGGCATGGGCTCGTATCACGGCAAAACAGGCTTTGACACCTTTAGTCATGCAAAACCCATTTTGGAAGTACGTGGCTTATTGGGCAGCAATCTTCTCAAGGGCACCAAACCAGCTCACCCGCCCTACGGCAAGAAGGTTGAGCGTCTAATACGCAGACTAAAGTAATTAATTCGGGAAAACCCTTGTAATCACCCTCTCAAACTGTCATAATGGGAGGCTTTTTAAAGCAATTTGATTCATCGCCCCCCAGCTATATTTCAGCGCTCCGTTTAGAAGTCATAAACACCGAAGTTCATAAAACGCGCTGCCGCCTGTCTGATGGTCGATGCCTTTGACCATCGCATCCTATAAAACCATGGATGCAACATACGGAGACATCCCTTTCAGGGGATGTGTAATAGCATGACTTTTTCTAAAGAAACTAAACACGAGTCGAAAGACTCAAAAAGCGCTGGAAATGAATTCCAGAATTTCGCCCTAGCGGCATCACTCCTTAAAAACGTTGCTGAACTGGGTTTTACCCAAGCCACTTCCGTGCAGGCTCAGGTTATTCCTGCTGCTTTAGCTGGTGGTGACTTATTGGTCAGCAGCCAAACCGGTAGCGGCAAAACCGCAGCCTTTTTATTGCCTTTGATTAATCAACTCATCGAAGACAACCCGAACAATTCACCTGTACCAGGTCGCGCACAACCTAAAGTGTTAGTACTTTGCCCTACTCGTGAATTAGCTCAACAGGTTGCCGCCGATGCAGTGAACTTAGTTCGTGGCATGAAAGGGATCCGCATTGCAACCGTCATGGGTGGTATGCCTTATGGCAAACAAATTCAAGCCCTCAAAGGCGCCTTGTTAGTTGTTGCAACCCCAGGTCGTTTGCTCGACTTGTGCGATAGCAAAGCAATTCGCTTAGATGATGTAAAACAACTCGTGATTGATGAAGCTGATCGCATGCTCGACATGGGATTTGCTGATGACCTCGAGGCCATTGATAAGCGCTGTGCAGGCCGCAATCAAACTTTGATGTTCTCTGCAACCTTTGCCCCAAAGATTATGTCTTTAGCAAATGCATTAACTACAGATGCGAAACGTATTGAACTTGCTCACGCAGGTGAAAAGCATGCCAACATCGAGCAGAAGTTGCATTGGGCTGACAGCATGTCACACAAGCATAAGTTGCTTGAGCACATTTTGGCTGATGCCACTTTGGATCAAGCAGTTGTGTTTGCAAGCACCCAAGTTGAAAGCGAAAAAATCGCTGATACCCTGCGTGCCAATGGCTACGAAGCAAGCGCCTTACATGGTGCAATGCCTCAAGCTGTTCGTATGCGTCGTCTTGAGTCTTTACGTAAAGGTCATACCAAGATTTTGGTGGCGACTGACGTAGCAGCTCGCGGTATTGATGTACCCCGCATTAGTCACGTGATTAACTTTGGCTTGCCAATGAAACCTGAAGACTATACGCACCGCATTGGTCGTACCGGTCGCGCTGGTCGCAATGGTGTAGCAATCACTTTAGTTGAACATCGTGATCGCGCTAAGATTCGCAATATTGAGCGTTTTACACAGCAAGATATCGTGGCATCTGTCATCGCTGGTCTAGAGCCACAAGCAAAGCCTAGCTTTGGTGGTGGCGGTCGTCCTGGCGGCCGCTCTGGTGGCGGTGGTGGTCGTTCTGGCGGCGGCGGTGGACGTTATGGCTCAGGCGCACGCTCTGAATCACGTTTCGGTGGTGGCGGTGGCGGTGGTAATCGTTCAGGCAATCATTTCGAAGCACGTTCGAATGGTTCTGCCGATTCACGTCCAGCACGCTCTGCTGACTCACGCCCTGCTCGTTCCGCTGACTCACGTCCGGCGCGTCCTGCAGGTCCACGTTTTGCTAAACCAAAGTCTGGCGGTCAACGTCGGAACTTTAGTGGTAGCTAAAAATGATTCGCCGTAATCGTCTCCGTTCTGCATGGAATCGAGTCGGTTCCGGTGAAATTCATCGGGCGCCACGAAAGTGGCAACCTTGGCTTAGCGATACTGGGTCACTCACCCAAAAAATTGAGAAAGCAGTTGGTCAAAAACTCGAAGTTCACGTTTTGCGAGACTGCCCTCAATCACTCAATAGCGACGAGAGTCGCTATTTCCATTTCAAGATTAGACGCTGCAGAGTACGTGAAGTACTATTGTGCGCAAATAATATTCCCCTAGTGATGGCGCATAGCGTTATTCCCACCCTAAGCTCTAGTGGTAGCAATCATGCTGTGCTGCGGCTGGGTAGCAAGCCTTTAGGCGCAGTACTCTTTGCCAAAACGCGTAAGCACTCTAAAGCAAAACCGCCACGAGATATTGCACGCTTAGATAAAAGTAGTGCTTTGTGGAAACGGTGTTCCAAGAATTACCCTAAATTGAGTTCGCCCTTATGGGCTCGTCGCACCCTCTATCAACTCAAGGGGCATCCAATACTAGTAAATGAAATTTTCTTGCCAGCTTTGCTTCAATACTCAAAAGCTTAGATTGTTAGCCAGGCTAAACTGGCTTTAATGAGAGCTTCATCACCAGGATCGGTGGTGAATACTTCACCAAATCCAATTTTCTCTGCCGCATCTGCAATATTGTGATGTGAGCATAAGGCACTTGCATTTTGTAGGCCTTGCGGAAATTGATCCTTTACTGCTTGACCTAAATAACGCACCGCTTCGGATGAAGTCAGCAACCACAGTGATTTTGAAAAATCCATCTCATGGATCGCATGCCAAGCAGGGTTATCAAGGTCTAAAGGTACACGAGTATATGTAGAAATCGCATCTACTGTTGCCCCAGCCTTTGTAAGTGTGTCAGCCAACCAATCTCGACCGCCCTCGCCTTTAAAGATAATGACTTTCTTCTTGCTCCAGTCCCAGCCAAGAGCCTGTAACTCCTGCCATAAGCCCTCTGAATCCCACTGCTCATTATTCTGAGGAATGATTACGGGGGTAGGATTTTTTTCTTCGCCAATACCATGATTTTGTAGTGCTAATTTGCTACTGCCACCCATCACTCCAACGGGAATAATCTTCTTGGAAAATTCTTGCCAATCACGCTCCAATAAACGCATGACACACTCAATGGCATTGGGACTAACGAAGATTGCAAGATCTGTATCGGTTAAAGCGGTAGCAATATGATCTGCAAGATGATCATCCGCCTTAGGAACAATTGTGAGCAATGGCAATGAAACGATTTCTGGAAGACTGCGCTTAGCAACGCCACTTTGCTCGATAGCATTCGTGAGCATCTCGATGAGCTGACGACCTTGACCGCTAGGCCTGGTGACGATGATGGTGTTAGTACTCATCGCTACTAATATTATTATTTAGCAATCTTCGGAATCAAATCCGCCGCACCTTGCGCGAGTAAGTCTTGGGCAACAGCTAAGCCTAGTGCTTCTGCATCAGCAAGCGATTGCACCACTCCTTTGCCATGGGCGAGGCAAATGGCTTTGCCATCGGTACTAGCCACAAAAGAGCGGATTTGTAGTTGGTTTTGATCCCAAGTAGCGTGAGCAGCTAAGGGCACTTCACAAGATCCACCTAACTGGCGAGAGACCATCCGCTCGGCAGACACTGCCAACAGCGTTGGCATGTCATTTAAGGGGGCCAACCAGTCTTTGATATGCGGGTGGGCAGTAAGAGTCTCAATACCTAGGGCGCCTTGGCCAGCAGCTGGGGTATAGGGATCGTACGGCAAGAAGGCTCTAATGCGAGAGGCAAGGCCTAAACGCTTTAAGCCAGCTGCTGCCAAAATAATGGCTTGGTACTCACCACGATCTAGCTTACCCATGCGGGTATCTAAATTACCGCGTAGTGGCTCAATCACTAGATGGGGAAACTTTGCTCGCAGCACTGACTCACGGCGCAGACTCGATGTCCCCACAATGGCACCTTTTGGAAGATCTTCAAGACTGGCATAGTCATTAGAAACAAAGGCGTCCCTGGCATCTTCTCTAGCCATCACGCACGTTAAATCAAAACCGTCTGGCATGACCATGGGTACATCTTTTAAGGAATGGACTGCCAAATCCGCTCTGCCGTCTTCTAGGGCAGTTTCGAGCTCTTTGACAAACAGACCCTTACCACCCACTTTAGATAAGGCCTTATCCAAAATCTGGTCCCCCCGGGTGGTCATCCCCAAAATCTGGACATCACAGCCTGGATAGAGCTTTTGCAGGCAGGCTTGCAGGTGCTGGGCCTGCCACATGGCTAGGCGGCTTTCGCGAGAGGCAATCACTAGGCGCTTGGGGGCCGCAGGGGTAGTACCAGAGGGGGAATTTAGGGTTTGGGACATAGCATTTAAAATAATTAAAGACCTACACCAATATACTGTGTTTATGAGCTCATCTAAAAATTCCTTAGCCAACAAAGCCCAAGCTTGGTCGGCCCGTTTTGCCGAACCAGTGGACGAACTTGTCCAGCGCTATACCGCCTCTATTGGCTTTGATCAACGTTTTGCCATGGTCGATATTGCCGGCTCCCTGGCCCACGCCCAAATGTTGGCAGCCCAAAAGATCATTAGCGCTCAAGATTTAGCTGATATTGAAAAGGGTATGGCTCAAATTAAAAGTGAGATTGAATCTGGCCAGTTTAATTGGCAGCTAGCACTAGAAGATGTGCACCTCAATATTGAAGCACGCCTTACTGAATTGGTTGGCGATGCAGGAAAGCGTTTGCATACTGGTCGTTCACGCAATGACCAAGTCGCTACTGATTTACGTTTATGGTTGCGTGGCAGCGTTGATGAAATTTCCGCTACTCTCAAAACCTTGCGTACTGCGCTATTAGATTTAGCAGAAAAACATGCTGGCACTATCATGCCTGGTCATACTCATTTGCAAGTTGCGCAGCCTATTACTTTTGGCCATCACCTTATGGCCTATTACGAAATGTTTAGTCGTGATGCCAGTCGCTTGACTGATCTGCGCGCACGCTTTAATCGCCTTCCTTTAGGTGCAGCCGCTTTAGCTGGTACCACCTACCCAATTGATCGGGAACAGGTAGCCAAGACTCTCGGCTTTGATGGCATTTGCAATAACTCATTAGATGCAGTCTCGGATAGAGACTTTGCGATTGAGTTCTGCGCCTTTGCTTCCATTCTGATGATGCATGTGTCACGCCTCTCCGAAGAACTTGTGCTTTGGCTTAGTCCACGTTTTGGCTTTATTGATCTGCCGGATCGCTTCTGCACTGGTAGCTCCATCATGCCGCAGAAAAAGAATCCTGACGTTCCTGAATTAGCGCGCGGCAAGACTGGTCGCGTTTATGGTGATCTCATGTCTTTATTGACGCTAATGAAGAGTCAACCGCTTGCCTACAACAAAGATAATCAAGAGGACAAAGAGCCTTTATTTGATGCAGTAGATACCGTACAAGATACCTTGCGTATTTTTGCTGATATGGTCCCGCATATCGATGTTAAGGCTGATGTCATGAAAGCAGCTGCTGAAGAAGGTTTTGCCACAGCAACTGACCTGGCTGATTACTTGGTTAAAAAAGGCCTCGCATTCCGTGATGCACACGAAGCCGTTGCTCATGCAGTTAAAGCATGTGTTGGCAGAAACTGCATGCTTACTGACTTGAGTTTGTCGGAATTACGCTTTGCTTGTGGCCTCGATAATCGCCCTGAACTTATCGGTGATGACGTCTTTGCCTTGCTCACCGTCGATGGTTCTGTGCAATCACGCCAGCATGCTGGAGGCACAGCCCCTTCTCAAGTACTTGCCGCCATCAAACGGGGTCGTGCAGACCTCTAGATCGCATGGGGTTTTGGTCCAAGCTATCTGCGGGTATTGATCGCGTAAACCAACTGCTGGGCAAAGCGGCCAGCATCATGATCCTACTGTCTTGCGTGGTATCAGCAGCTAATGCCCTGCTTCGCTATGGCTTAGATATCAGCAATAACTGGCCTCTTGAGCTGCAATGGTATTTATTTAGTGCCGCAGTCATGTTAGGCACAGCCTACACACTCAAACGCAATGAGCATGTCCGAGTAGATTTAATTTACTCACGTCTGTCAGATCGTGGTCGTATTTGGGTAGATTTATTTGGCTTTATTTTGTTCTTAATGCCAGCTTGTATTTTATTTACCTGGCTCTCCTGGACGACTCTTTTTTATCCATCCTGGTTAGTCATGGAACACTCTTCCAATTCTGGCGGCTTAGCGCGTTACCCCATCAAATTTGTTGTACCGTTTGGTTTTTTCATGCTGAGCTTGCAAGGCCTCTCAGAAATCATCAAACGAATTGGCGCACTCAAAGGCGAAATGACTTTGCCCGCTGAAGATCTTCGTTACGAAAAGCCAATGCAATGATTTCATTGGAGTGGATGCCTCCCCTGATGTTTGGCGGCCTGATCGTCTTTATGCTGATTGGCTTCCCCGTAGCTTTCTCCTTAATGGCTACTGCCTTATTCTTCTCAGTCATTGCTATCAGCGAAGGCTTTTTTGGTATGCCATTTTTGCAAGCCATTCCGCAGCGCATCTTTGGCAGCGTTCTAGCAAATGATCTACTTCTGGCGATTCCATTCTTCACTTTTATGGGCGCCATTCTTGAACGCTGCGGCCTTGCTGAAGAGATGCTGGACTCCATGGGTCAACTCTTTGGCAGAATTCGAGGTGGTCTAGGCTATTCCGTCATCATTGTTGGGTTTATTCTCGGTGCTATTACTGGCACCGTGGCTGCTCAGGTCATTGCTATGGCAATGATTGCTCTTCCAGTCATGATGCGCTATGGCTACAACATGCGCTATGCCACAGGTGTTCTAGCAGCCTCTGGCACGATTACCCAATTAGTGCCGCCATCTCTTGTTCTCATTGTGTTGGCAGATCAACTCAAGACTCAAAGTGGTAGCGCTGATGTGGGCAGTATGTATCTTGGTGCTTGGGGACCATCACTACTCCAGATCGCCCTCTTTGCCCTCTATACATTTCTCTTAAGCCGTATTCGACCAGACTATTTGCCAGCAGTTCCTGAAAGCGAACTGACTCTCAAGGGGTGGGCACTCTGGAAAAAATGTCTGATGGGAATCATTCCCTCTGCAGTGCTCATCTTTTTAGTCCTTGGTACCATCATGACTGGTATTGCAACCCCAACAGAATCTGGTGCCATGGGTGCAATGGGCGCCCTCCTTTTAGCTTGGCTGCGCAGAGCCAGTATTCCGAACCTGAGAGGGTTAATTCAGGAGGCTTATCAAAACACGATGCGCATTACTGCGATGGTGGTCTTTATTTTGATTGGCTCAACTTGTTTCTCAGTAGTGTTTCAGGGGGTAGATGGTGGGCAATGGGTTGAGGCACTCTTTGCGGATTTGTCTGGTGGCTGGGTTGGCTTCTTAATTATCGTTAACCTCTTCGTCTTTTTCTTGGCATTCTTCTTAGACTTCTTTGAAATCGCCTTCATCATCGTGCCAATGCTTGCGCCAGTAGCTGTGAAATTACTGTCACCCGTTCTACTGGATACTATGAATGGAAATCCACAGGCTGCAGCTAGTGCCGCACTTGTCTGGTTTGGCGTGATGCTCTGCGTCAACATGCAAACCTCATTCATGCACCCTCCATTTGGTTTTGCTCTTTTCTACCTTAGGGGTGTAGCACCAAAAGAGGTGAAGAGCAGCGATATCTATTGGGGAGCATTGCCATGGGTGGGATTGCAGCTCATCATGGTGGCAGTGGTGATTGCCTTCCCTGCACTGGTGACCACACTACTGGATAAACCGGCAGCCGTTGTTCAAAGCCAGGACTTTAACTTTACAGACACTGAAGAATCCAAATCAGAGTCGCCCAGCAAGGTAGATGAAGATGCGCCGGTGAGCTTTCAGCTTGATAAGCCAGTTAAATAAAAATGCCCCGCTTCTGCAGGGCATTTTTCACTCAAGCCTCAAGAAACTTTAAAGCGTAATATCGCGCTCTTGTCTGACGCAATCGACGTAGTATTCACTGCGTCCATCGACATCCACCTTCACTAGGCCATGAATATCGGTTTCAAAGCCTGGGAACTTCTCATTGAAGTCTCTTGCGAAGTAGAGATAGTCAACGATGCGCTTATTAAAACGCTCACCAGGGATCAGTAGTGGAATACCTGGCGGGTATGGCGTTACCAGCATTGCAGTTACGCGCCCCTCTAACTTATCAAGCGGCACACGATCAACTTCTTTATGCGCCATCTTGGCCCAAGCTTCTGAAGGCATCATGGCTGGGACCATATCGGAGGTATACATTTCAGTAGTCATGCGAGCTACATCACGGCCCTTATAGAACTCATGGATCTGCTGACAAATATCTTTCAGGCCGACGCGCTCATAGCGTGGGTGCTTCGCAACAAACTCGGGAAGCACTTTCCACAAAGGCGCATTCTTATCAAAGTGATCTTTGAATTGCTGCAGTTCAGTTACGAGCGTATTCCAACGACCCTTAGTAATGCCGATCGTAAACATAATGAAGAAAGAGTACAGACCGCACTTCTCAACAATCACTCCATGTTCAGCAAGATACTTAGTCACAATGCTTGCAGGGATACCCATTGAACCAAAGTGGCCCTCGATATCCAATCCCGGCGTAACTACCGTAGCCTTAATTGGATCCAGCATATTGAAGTCTTTAGCTAACTTACCAAAATCGTGCCATGAGGCATTGGGCTCTAAAATCCAGTCTGAACGTTCGCCAATACCCTCTTCCGCCAAATGATCTGGGCCCCAAACTTTGAACCACCAATCGGCGCCAAACTTGTCATCTACCTCACGCATCGCACGACGGAAGTCCATTGCTTCTGCAATCGACTCTTCCACCAAAGTAGTACCACCAGGTGATTCCATCATGGCAGCAGAAACGTCACAGGAAGCAATAATGGCGTACTGTGGGCTAGTAGAGGTGTGCATTAAATACGCTTCGTTGAAACAATCGCGATCCAACTTCGTCTCTTCAGCGTCTTGAACCAATACCTGTGAAGCTTGTGACAGACCAGCTAAGAGCTTATGGGTCGACTGGGTCGCAAACATCAAACTCTTCTGGGTACGTTTGCGATCAGAGCCAATGGCATGCATGTCTTTATAGAAAGGATGGAATGCAGCATGCGGCAACCAGGCTTCGTCAAAATGCAATGAGTCAACTTTGCCATCCAGCATCTCTTTGATCATCTCGACGTTATAGACAATACCGTCATAGGTACTCTGAGTTAGCGTCATTACGCGCGGCACTACATTTTTATTCTTAATAAATGGATTTGCATCAATCTTCTTCTTGATATTGGCCCACTCAAACTCTTCTTTCGGAATAGGGCCAATAATGCCAAGGTGATTACGAGTTGGCATTAAGAAAATCGGAATCGCGCCCATCATGGTGATCGAATGAATCACCGATTTATGGCAATTGCGATCTACCAGCACTACGTCGCCAGGAGCAACTGTAGAGTGCCAAACAATTTTGTTAGATGTAGATGTGCCATTAGTAACAAAGAACAAATGGTCGGCATTAAAGATGCGGGCAGCATTGCGCTCGCTCTGTAGTACTGGGCCAGTATGGTCTAGCAGCTGACCAAGCTCCTCTACAGCATTACAAACGTCAGCCCGTAGCATGTTCTCACCAAAGAACTGATGGAACATTCGGCCTACTGGACTCTTTAAGAAGGCAACACCACCTGAGTGACCGGGGCAATGCCAGGAATAAGACCCTTCAGAGGCGTAATTCGTTAATGCGCGAAAGAATGGTGGCGCCAAAGAATCAAGATATACCTTTGCTTCACGAATAATGTGGCGCGCTACAAATTCTGGGGTGTCTTCATTCATATGAATGAAACCGTGCAACTCACGCAAGATGTCATTTGGCATATGACGTGAGGTACGAGTCTCGCCGTATAAGAAGATTGGAATGTCTTCATTCCGTTTACGTACTTCAGTAATAAAAGCGCGTAAATTATTCAGGGCCGGCAAATCATGATCTTCAGAATCAGAGTCAAATTCTTCATCATCAATCGAAACGATGAACGAGGACGCGCGGGAAGCCTGTTGCGCAAAAGAGGTCAGGTCGCCATAGCTTGTTAAGCCAATGACTTCCATGCCTTCCTGCTCAATTGCCTCGGCAAGGTCGCGAATACCCGAACCCGAAATATTTTCGGAACGAAAGTCCTCATCAATGATGATGATTGGGAAACGAAATTTCATAAAAACTCCCCTGCTATACGGTCCGATGCATTCGGAACCCACTTCTCAAAATTGGTAAGGTCAATTACCCGACCTCCATCCGGCGAAACCGTGACTATATCGACAAATGTCGCATTTTGCTGGACATCTCCAGGTAAGTAAACATGGCGGGCATAAACCTGGTTTGCAAGGCTCTCATGGTAGCCAGTAAAGGTAATCAATAGGTGCCAATTGCCATTGAGGGCACTATTACCCAAATAGTCATTTAGCGCGCTGGTCTCATCAATGCTATGCATCGCCATCCAGGTCAAAGAAAAGACCGGACTTTCAGAGCGATGTAAGGGTAGCTCCACTGATCGACGATAGCGCTCGCCCTCTGAGGTCATACTCTCAGCAATGAGCCACAGTCGAAGTTGGGCCTCAACAATATGAGAGCTACGATCATTGGCAACCCTGAACTTCAATGTCTTAATACCATCGTGATTGCCCACTACCGCCACCTTAGAGAAACGTACTCCAGCAGTAGGCCTTGTAAAGCGCGCGAAGGCTAAACCCGTTGTTAAAGCAGAATAGACAATTCCGAAAAATGCCTCGAAGGTCACAATCGCGTTTGGCCAAGAACCCACTGGTGTCATCCGACCATAACCAATCGTTGCCATGGTTTGCACACTAAAGAAAAAAACATCCAAGAGCGAGCCAGGCTGAGCATGAGTAATTGCGCCATCACCACAAGCGAGATAGGCGAATGCAAATAAAAGATTGGCGCCTAGATAGACCGCGATGACCAGCAGCAAGAAGCTAGCCCAGCTTGTACCTAAAAGCCAGTGGTAGAAATTGTTTTCTGGGCGCGCTACTTCAGATCGCGTAAGGGTTGCGCGGTATTCATCTAAGTCAATACGCGCAGGGCGGCGATTGATAAGAAATTTACGCACTACCGTGAATAACTTAGGTCTTGGGCAGGGTTACGCCCCGCTGACCTTGATACTTACCGCCGCGATCTTTATATGATGTGCCACAGACCTCATCGCTCTCAAAGAAGAGAACTTGCGCACATCCCTCGCCCGCATAAATCTTTGCCGGCAATGGTGTGGTGTTAGAAAACTCTAAAGTGACATAACCTTCCCACTCGGGCTCGAATGGAGTGACGTTCACAATAATGCCGCAACGCGCATACGTACTCTTACCAACGCAAACAGTTAATACGCTGCGTGGAATCTTGAAATACTCTACGGTTCTGGCCAAGGCAAATGAATTTGGCGGAATGATGCAAACATCACCCTTGAAATCAACAAAGGATTGTTCATCGAAATTCTTTGGATCAACAATCGTGCTGTTGATGTTCGTAAAAATCTTGAATTCATCTGCGCAACGAATGTCATAGCCATAGCTTGATGTGCCATAACTAACAATTTTGTTGCCAGTAGCGTCTTGTCGAATTTGTCCAGGCTCGAACGGGCTGATCATGCCTTGTTCGCCCATGCGGCGGATCCAGTGGTCAGATTTAATAGTCATGGGCGAATTGTAAAACCTTCGCCAACCTAAGCCACCATTTATCGGGGCCTAAGACCTAAAAATTAGCTGTTTTGGGTAAAAATCACCCGCTCAGGGGCATTGTAGATCTCAAAGTGTTTTCCGGAGCAGCGGGACAGGATGGTGAGATTGGTTTTACGGGCCAGCTCTAACCCCATCAGGGTGACTCCTGAGCGGGTCAGCAGAAAGGGAACGCCCATCTGAGCCCCCTTAATCACCATCTCCGAAGTTAAGCGGCCAGTAGTAAAAAAGATCAAATCTTTGCCGGGCTTATTGGCTAGCCACATCAAACCAGAAATTGAGTCGACTGCATTGTGGCGACCAACATCCTCGATGAAGTGGAGGAGTCGAACTCCATCATTGCCCTCTCTCTCAAATACCGCGCAGGCATGAACAGAGCCGGACTTTTTATAGATTGAATCGTGAACCCGGATCGCGTCAATCAAGGCAACAATTGCCTCTTGGGATAACTTGGGTCCATCTGGCAAACGAATCTCAGACATTTCTTCCATAAGGCCACCAAACATGGTGCCCTGGCCGCAACCGGTAGTGACCACCCTCTTGCTGGTCAGGGCCTCAATATCAACAGTGCTCCGGCGAGTCTTGACTGCTGCAGAGTCGGTCTCCCAGTCAACCTGAATACTTTCAATATCGTCCGGCGACTCAACCAAACGCTGATTACGTAAATACCCAAGCACCAAGGCCTCAGGAGCACTTCCTAGGGTCATTAAAGTAACGACCTCACGCTTGTCCAAGTAGATGGTCAATGAGCGCTCACCAGGGATATGGCTCAGCTTTTTCCTGCCCGCCTCATCCAATATCTCCACCTCATGCACCAATGGCACGGAGGCACTAGACATCTGAATATTGGGTTTTACGGCCATGAAACGCTTTCTGAATCGAGTAGAAATTGGAGTTTAGCGAGATTTACGGGAACTTCGCGGTGTTTACTTTAACCGCAGACTAAAATCACTGCACAAGCTTGCATAATTGCGTATTACCCCTAATTTAACCTTCTTATTTAAGTCCGTATTACATGAGCAGCTCCCAGCGTCGCCTTCTTGTCACCTCAGCCCTACCTTATGCCAATGGTCAAATTCATATCGGCCATTTGGTGGAGTACGTGCAAACCGATATTTGGGTACGCTTTCAACGGATGCGTGGTCATGAGGTTCATTACGTTGGTGCAGATGACACCCATGGCACCCCAATCATGTTACGCGCTGAAAAAGAAGGTATTACCCCAAAGGAATTAATCGCCAATGTTTGGAAAGAACATAAGCGCGACTTTGACAACTTCCTGATTTCTTTTGATAACTACTACACCACCGATAGCCCTGAGAACGAAAAACTGGCTCAGAGCATTTACCTCAAGTTACGCGATGCCGGACTGATTGAGAAGCGTGCGATTGAACAGGCTTATGATCCCGTCAAAGAAATGTTTTTGCCGGACCGCTTCATTAAAGGTGAATGTCCTAAGTGCGGCGCTAAAGATCAATACGGTGACAACTGTGAAAAATGTGGCGCTACTTACTCGCCCACTGATTTAAAGAACCCCTTTTCTGTAGTAAGCGGTGCGACGCCGATCAAAAAGATTTCTGATCACTATTTCTTTAAATTATCTGATCCACGCTGCGAGGAATTTTTGCGCGAATGGACTCAAGTTAAAACGCCTTTGCAACCGGAAGCCCGCAATAAGATGAAAGAGTGGGTTGGCCAGCCAGGCGAAAGCAAGCTGGGCGACTGGGATATCTCCCGTGATGCCCCCTATTTCGGCTTTGAGATCCCCGACGCCCCAGGCAAGTACTTCTATGTCTGGCTTGATGCCCCCATTGGTTACTACGCTAGCTTTCTCAATTACTGCCAGGCTAAAGGTCTCAATTTTGATGAGTGGGTTAAGCCAGATACGACTACTGAGCAATACCATTTCATTGGCAAAGATATTTTGTATTTCCACACTTTATTCTGGCCAGCAACCTTGAAGTTTTCTGGCTACCGCACTCCTACCAATGTATTTGCACATGGCTTCTTAACGGTTGATGGCGAGAAGATGAGTAAATCACGCGGCACATTAATATCCGCGAATAGTGTGATTGAGTGCGGCTTCAACCCTGAGTGGTTCCGCTATTACTTCGCTACTAAGCTCAATGACAGCATGGAAGATTTAGATTTAAATCTGCAAGACTTTGTTGCGCGAGTAAATAGTGATTTGTTAGGCAAGTACATCAATATTGCTAGCCGCAGTGCTGGCTTCTTGGTAAAACGTTTTGGTGGTGTTGTATCTGACGAAGCGATGAACACACCTCTACTCAAAGAAATTGCTGCATCCAGTGAAAAAATTGCAGAGCTCTATGAAGGGCGTGAATATGCCAAGGCATTACGCAACATCATGGAGCTTGCTGATAAGGTCAATGGCTTTGTAGATGAGAATAAGCCTTGGGAAATCGCTAAAGATCCTGAGCGTGAGGCCGACTTGCAACGAGTTTGCAGCGTTACCTTAGAAGCATTCCGCATGCTCAGCCTTTATCTCAAACCAGTGATTCCACAAGTTGCTACTGGCGTAGAAGAATTTCTGTCGTTGCCGCCACAATCCTGGGGCGATATCAATCAGCCGCTTTCGAGTAAAAACCCAATCAAGGCATATAAGCACCTCATGACCCGGGTAGAAGCTCCTCAAATTGAGGCTTTACTAGCCGCAAACTTGTAAAAATAGCCCTGAAAAGCACCTATAATGGTGGTCGTAGTCCATAGATGACTTTTGGCATTAATCTCCATAAGTTGTTGAATTTATTGAGTATTTTAGGAAATACCATGGCAAGATATCAATCTGAATTCACCCAGTTCTTAAATGAGCTCAAATCTGAGAAGCCTAATCTCGAGGCAGAGCAGCAGGCTGGTCGCGCCCTCCTGTGGGACAAAGAGCCATTAAGCGTTGAAGATCAGCGTCGCGCTAAAGCTGCCAAATTAAAACAACGCGCTTATGTTTATTCGAATGACTGAGCCCAGCACTCAGCCAATATCCGATTTACTAGATAGCACCCCGTCAGTCACTGATGGGATGTCGGAAGCATTCGCCAAGCTCTATGGCGAGCCATTATTTAAATTACCAACGGATCTTTACATTCCGCCAGATGCACTAGAAGTTTTTCTAGAAGCATTTGAAGGTCCTTTAGATCTTTTGCTGTATCTCATTCGCAAACAGAATTTCAACGTACTTGATATTCCAATGGCGCAGGTTACTCAACAGTACTTGAGCTACATTGATCAGATTCGCCATTCCAATCTTGAACTTGCTGCCGAGTATTTGCTGATGGCGGCAATGTTGATTGAAATTAAATCGCGCATGCTACTGCCAATGAAGAAGGCAGACAGCGAAGAGGAAGTAGAAGATCCACGTGCAGAATTAGTACGCCGCCTCTTAGAGTACGAGCGCATGAAACTTGCAGCTCAAGAGCTTGATCAAATTCCACAACAAGGCCGTGACTTCCAGGTAGCTCATGGCTTTGTAGACACTACCGTTGCTATTACTTGGCCAGAAGTCAATCTAGATGACTTACAAATGGCTTGGCGTGATGTTCTGCACCGTGCCAAACTCAATCAGCATCACACCATTACTCGTGAAGAATTATCCGTACGTGACTTTATGACGCGTATTTTGCGTCGCCTACAAAGCACAAAGTTTATTGAGTTTAGTGAGTTATTTGAAGAGGCTATTAAATCTGGCAATGGTATTCCAGTAGTGATTGTGAACTTTATTGCCATGCTAGAACTCTCACGCGAAGCTTTAATTGAGATTACTCAAGCCGAGCCCTATGCGCCAATTTACGTCCGGCTCGCCTACACGCCTGTTGCATGAAAATCATTAGCGACATTCAGGAGTTGCGCGACCATTTGCGCGGCCAGAACCGCGCTTCATTTGTACCGACCATGGGAAACCTGCATGAGGGTCATTTATCACTCATGCGTCTTGCAAGACAACATGGCGACCCAGTCGTTGCCAGCATCTTTGTAAACCGCTTGCAGTTTGGTCCGAACGAAGACTTTGATAGCTATCCACGTACGATGCAAGCCGATATCGAGAAGCTAGAAAAAGAAGGTGTTTACATCCTCTTTGCACCCACTGAACGTGATCTCTATCCTCAGCCACAAGAGTATCGAGTAGATCCTCCCCAGCAATTAGGCGATATCCTTGAGGGTGAATTCCGCCCAGGATTCTTTAAAGGGGTTTGCACGGTTGTATTGAAACTGTTCTCTTGCGTACAGCCCAAGGTTGCTGTATTCGGTAAAAAAGATTATCAACAGCTGATGATTATTCGAAGAATGGCAAAACAGTTTGCCTTGCCGGTGGAGATTGTTCCTGGTGAAACCATTCGCGCTGATGATGGACTCGCCCTCTCCTCCCGTAATGGCTACCTCTCGACTGAAGAACGAGCAGAGGCGCCTGAGCTAATGAAAACATTAAAAGAGGCACGTCAACAAGTCCTCGATTTAAATGTGCGTGACACAAAGTCTCTTTCTGAAATTGAAAAGCTTGCTGTTGCCTCTCTAACTGGACGTGGCTGGCAGCCTGATTACATCGCCATTCGTCAGCAAAGTGACTTAGCACCAGCTTCCAATGAAAGTCTTCAGGCTGGTGAGCCACTCGTCATTCTCACTGCGGCTAAGCTAGGTAAAACCCGCTTGATTGACAACCTAGAGATCTAATTTCTAGGCTAGTCGGGGCTTACTCATCCCAAGGAAATCGTTGGCGAGATAATTCTTCCATAATTTCACGCTTACTAAGTCCAGATCTTCTGGTGTTGTTGGCTGCGCTCCCAGTGAGAGCCTCAGAGTCAGAAATCATTTCAGCTTGATCTTCTTTTACACCCTCTACTTGAGGGGATGGCGTTCCAGACTGTACCTCGCCCGCACACTCTGATATGGATTTATTAGTCATTACTAGATTAAGCAAGCACTCTAGAAGAAGATCTACAGCGTAAAGAACTGGCCTACTTGTAGACTCAGTTCTTTAGCCAACTCGGCACCAGAGACTTTGCCTGCAGCACCTTTAGCCTTGAGGACCTCAATCTGCCCACCATGGCAGGCGATGAAGAATGAATCTAAAGTGATCTGAGTTACTTCACCCGGCTTGCCTTTGACAGCTCCAAAAGTCGCAACCACATGCTTATGACAATCATAGATCTGTACTTTTTGTTCACCGAACTTGGTCCATGCACCAGGGGCTGGATTACAAGCGCGGATGAGGTTGTAGATTTGGGTGATATGTGTCGCCCAATGAATCTGTGCAGCATTTGCATCAAACCAACCTTCATAGTTTGCTAGCGATTCATCTTGAACAACCTCTTGATGCTTGCCAGCAACCACTAAGTCAGCAGCCTCTAGTAATGCTTTTACACCAATTGGGAAAAGATGATCAAAGTAGATTTTTCCTAATGTGTCATCAGGTCCGATAGCGACCTCTTTTTGCAAAATCACTTCGCCTTCATCCAAACCATCAGATGGACGGAAGATCGTTAAACCTGTTTTCTCTTCGCCTAAAGCAATCGCCCAATTAATGGCGCTAGGGCCGCGATATTTTGGCAAGAGTGATGGGTGATACTGGATCGTGCCGTGCTTTGGTATTTTGCAAAGCTCTTGAGGCACAAACTGCAATACATAAGCCATGACACAGATATCAGCACCGCTATCAATCATGGCTTGAGCGGCGTCAGGGCCCTTCAGAGAGGAGAACTGCAAAGGAGTTAAGCCCTTTGCAAGCGCTGCCTCTTTAAGGACTTCTGGCTTAGTTGATTTGGGATTGTCTGGCGGACAAAAAACCGCTACGACCTCATCGCCACGCTCTAAAAAAGCTTCTAATGCAGCCTTGCCAAAATCAGCACTCCCAATCAACGCAACCCGCATGTTAGATAACCTTATCGTGACGGAGAGAAATCAACTCATCAGTGGAATAACCTAACTCACTGAGAATCTCATCGGTATGTTCGCCAAGCAATGGTGATCGTGTCACTTCAGTTGGGCTATCCGACATCTTGATTGGGTTTCCAACAGTCAGGTACTTGCCACGAATTGGGTGGTCTACCTCAACCACTGTACCTGTAGCGCGCAGCGCAGGCTCCTCAGCGATTTCTTTCATGGATAAAATTGGGCCACATGGAACGTCATACTTATTCAAGATGTCCATTACTTCGAACTTACTCTTGGTCATTGTCCATTTCTCAATTTCACCGAAGATCTCCATGAGGTGCGGCAAGCGCGCCATTGGAGATGCGAAACGCACATCAGTAATCCAATCTTCATGGCCGATCACTTTGCAAATCGCCTCCCACACTGGGGCTTGAACTACTACATATATGTAGGCATTTGGATCGGTTTCCCAGCCTTTGCATTTCACAATCCAACCAGGCTGACCACCACCAGAGGCATTACCAGCTCGTGGTACAGACTCACCGAACTCACCGTTCGGAAACTGAGGGTACTCTTGCATGATGCCATTGCGCTCTAAGCGTTGTTGATCGCGTAACTTCACGCGGCATAAGTTCAATACAGCATCTTGCATTGCTGCCAAGACCTTTTGACCGCGGCCAGAGTGAGTACGCTGATAAAGAGCTGTAACGATACCTAATGCCAAATGTAAACCAGTACCGCTGTCACCGATTTGTGCGCCAGTAACCATGGGAGGACCATCATCAAAACCAGTGGTAGATGCGGAACCACCAGCACATTGGGCAACGTTCTCATACACTTTGCAATCTTCGTATGGGCCAGGACCAAAGCCCTTCACAGATGCCATGATCATCATGGGATTGAGCTCTTGAATCCGCTCCCAAGAAAAGCCCATACGATCCAATGCGCCTGGTGCGAAGTTCTCAACCAATACGTCACACTCTTTAATGAGGCGCTCTAGAATTTCTTTACCCTTTTGAGTCTTGGTATTGACAGTGATGGAACGCTTGTTGTGATTCAGCATAGTGAAATACAAGCTATCGGCATCTGGAATGTCGCGCAGTTGACCGCGGGTTGCATCCCCTTCGCCAGATTTTTCTACCTTAATAACGTCTGCACCAAACCAAGCAAGTAACTGTGTACAGGTTGGTCCCGATTGAACGTGCGTAAAGTCGAGGATTTTGACCCCTTCTAGTGCTTTTGCCATGGTTTAAGTCCTAATAAGAATGAAAATTTTGAATTGGGACAATTTTACCAGCGGGGAATTTAGCAAAATGGTCTATGCCCAATTTTTGGGCACTACCTGCTTTGAAGCTTATTTAAATGCTATTTGAGCCTAAGAATGGGAGTTTTCAAGTTCTAGGATGCGCTTTTTCAAGGCCCTTTCTTCGGCAAAACGCTCTGTTTCATCCCTAATTACGGCAACAATCCCGCTCACCTTTTGATGCTCATCAAACAGCATCCCGACCGTAAAAGCGATTGAGAGCATGCTGCCATTCTGATGAAGCGCCGGCACTTTTAATAGCGATGTGCCGTAACGCGTGATCCCGGTTTCCATTGACTTACGGCAGCCCTCATTGTGTCTATGACGTTGGCGCTCTGGAACAATCAAATCCAAGGTGTTACCTAAAGCATCTGCTTCTGAATACCCAAAGATACGAGTAGCTGCGGGATTCCACATCACAATTTTTTCATGTGCATCGACAACAATGATCGCATCACCCACGCACTCTACCAATTGGCTTAAGTCAATATTCTTATTCATAGATGCAATCTAAAGATAAAAAAGGCGCTCACAAGGAGCGCCTTAAAGATAGTGCTAATTAATTATCGTTCTTAAACTGCTTTAGCTGTATGCAGCTTAGCGATGTCATCAGCGCTATAGCCAAGGTCAGCCAACACTTCATCAGTATGCTCACCCAATACTGGTGATGGACCAACTTCGATTTCCAAATCAGAGAACTTGATTGGGCTACCGATAGTCAAATACTTACCGCGTACTTTGTGATCCACTTCAACGATTGAACCGCTCTTACGCAGGTCAGGTGAAGCAGCCAATTCTTTCATTGAGAGAACTGGAGCACATGGAATATCGAACTTGCGGAGGATATCCACAGCTTCGTACTTAGTCTTGTCTTTGAGCCAATCTTCAATGGTTGCGAAGATGTCAAAAATCTTGTCTTGACGAGCTTCAGCAGTCATATAGGCTGGATCTGTTGCCCACTCTGGTTTACCCAAAGCTTTAGTAATTGGCTCCCAAGCATGGCCTTGAATAGTGAAGTAGATATATGCGTTTGGATCTGTTTCCCAACCCTTACACTTCAACACCCAACCTGGCTGACCACCGCCACCAGCGTTACCACCACGTGGAACTACGTCAGTGAATGAACCATGTGGGTACTGTGGATACTCTTCCAAGTAACCAACTTTGTCCAAACGTTGTTGATCGCGCAACTTGACGCGGCACAAGTTCAATACAGCATCTTGCATTGAGCAAGAAACTTTTTGACCTTTGCCAGTTTTTTGACGCTGCATCAATGCTGTCAAGATGCCGATTGCCAAGTGCATACCAGTATTAGAGTCACCCAAAGCAGCAGCAGAAACAGTAGGAGGACCGTCCCAGAAACCTGTTGTAGAGGCGGCACCACCAGCACACTGAGCAACGTTCTCATACACTTTTAAGTCTTCGTATGAGTGGCCATCGCTAAAGCCTTTTACAGAAGCCATGATCATTTTTGGGTTCAATTCTTGAATACGCTTCCAAGAGAAGCCCATACGATCTAACGCGCCTGGACCAAAGTTCTCAACCATCACATCAGAGGTTTTGATCATCTTCTCTAAAACTTCTTTACCTTCTTGAGTCTTAGTATCGAGAGTCAAAGAACGCTTGTTACCGTTGAGCATAGTGAAGTACAAAGCATCCGCACCTGGAATATCGCGCAATTGGCTACGAGTTACGTCGCCAGAACCTGGACGCTCTACTTTGATAACGTCAGCGCCGTACCATGCCAACAACTGAGTACATGCAGGACCTGCTTGTACGTGTGTGAAGTCAATAATGCGAATACCGTCTAATGGTTTAGTCATGTTTGTTTCTCCTTAAGTGTTTCTTATTTGCTGCTTAATTTAGTCCAAAAATATTAACTTTTTATTACTACTTCTAATACTTATTTCTTAGCTCCTGCTGTAGATGGGTTCAAGTTCGTCAAACGTCCACTCTCAGTACCTGCAGTTTCATCAATAACCGCATTGATCAGAGCTGGTTTACCGGCAGCGATTGCTTCGGTTAACGCTGCTTCCAATTCTGCTGGGGTCGTTACGTAGTAACCAACACCTCCAAACGCTTCAATCATCTTGTCGTAGCGCGCATCCTTAACGAAAACCGTCGGAGCAACATCAGCGCCGCCAGTTGGATTGACATCAGTACCACGGTATACGCCATTGTTGTTAAACACAACGGTTGTAATTGGCAGGTTGTAACGGCAAACGGTTTCGAGCTCCATACCGCTAAAGCCAAATGCGCTATCGCCTTCTACTGCAACTGTTGGCAAGCCACTCGTTACAGCAGCGCCAATGGCATAACCCATGCCAATACCCATAATTCCCCAAGTACCTGAGTCAAAGCGCTTACGTGGCTTGTACATATCCACGATCGCACGGCAGTAATCCAAGGTGTTTGCACCTTCGTTTACCAAATTGACATCTGGGTTCTTCTTAATCACATCACGAATCACACGCAATGCGCCATGGAAGTTCATTGGGTTGGCTTCTTTTGCCAACGTCTCAGCCATCTTGGCAGTGTTCTTATCTTTCTTCTCAGTGATTGCAGCAATCCACTCAGCGCTTGGCTTAGGAACTGCAGAAATACCTTTTAAGAGTTCGCTAACGCATGAACCAATATCACCAATTAATGGGGCAGCAATTTGTACGTTGCTATCCACTTCGTTTGCTTGAATATCGATCTGAATAAATTTCTTAGGATCTTTACCCCAAGTCTTACCCTTACCGTGAGCTAGCAACCAGTTCAAACGTGCACCAACCAACATCACCGCATCAGCTTCAGCCAATACAAATGAGCGTGCTGCAGAAGCGGATTGTGGATGGTTATCAGGTAATAAACCTTTAGCCATCGACATTGGCAAGTAAGGGATGCCAGATTTTTCGATCAAATCACGAATCTCTTTATCAGCTTGTGCATAAGCAGCACCTTTGCCCAAGAGAATCAATGGACGCTTAGCACCCTTCAATACATCTAAAGCACGTGCCACTGCATCAGCAGCAGGAATTTGACGTGGAACTGGATCGATTACTTTGAAAATCGATTTCTTGGCTTCATCAGCAGGCATTGTTTGAGCAAGCAACTGTGCTGGCAAGTCTAAGTACACGCCGCCTGGACGACCAGACACTGCTGCACGAATTGCACGAGCAAAACCAATGCCGATATCTTCAATGTGATTAATACGATATGCAGCTTTGCAATATGGCTTAGCAGCATTGAGCTGATCCATCTCTTCGTAGTCACCCTGCTGCAAGTCAACGATCTCACGCTCGCTTGAACCAGAAATCAAAATCATTGGGAAACAGTTCACAGTTGCATTTGCCAGAGCTGTTAAACCATTCAAGAAACCTGGGGCAGAAACAGTCATGCAAATACCAGGCTTTTGTGTCATGTAACCAGCAATCGCTGCAGCGTTACCAGCATGCTGCTCATGACGGAAACCGATAAAGCGCAAGCCTTCAGCTTGAGCCAAACGACAGAGGTCGGTAATTGGAATACCAACTAAGCCAAAAATTGTATCGAGGTCATTTGCTTTTAAAGCGTCAATGACGAGATGGAAGCCATCAGTTAGTTGTGTGTTTTGGTTATCTGTAGTCATAGATTTTTTTATGAATTGCAAGTCATCACTAAGTGATAGTTCCACGCAATTTAGCTTTCGCTAGTGTCTCCAATGAAGTTATTAATCGCACTACGGGTATTAGTCCCCGCTTAGGCAGAAATGAATATTAGGCTCGGGGTGAGGGTTCATCATTGACTTCGGTCAATTTCCCCTGAATTCAGGCCCCTAAAGGAGCGCAAACCCATAAAACTTAGATAAATAGCTCTTTATGCTTCGTTTTAAGGCGGCTCAAGGTCTCGGGGGAGAGGTTGAGATAGGCAGCCAACTCCTTTTTAGGGAGCAGCTCAAATAAGTCCTCGTATTTACGCAGAAAACGCTCTACCCGGCCTGGGGCATCGAGCATATGCAAGGTAATGGTGTGAGCCATGATCTCGCTCATCAGGCGCATCACTTCGAACTCAAAGCTCTCTTTAAGGGACCTATGCTGATCCAAGAATTCTGCCCACTTCTTGAGGGGCATCCGAGCCACTCGAGCCTTGGTTACAGAGGCAATACTGTAGGGTGCAGCGGTCTTGAGACGCCAAGCAGCATAACTGGTTTCAATATCTTTTTCGATAGCAAAACGCAGAATCATCTCTTTGGCATCGGCACTAGAAACAATGCGCTTCAAAATGCCATCTAAAACAAAGTATTGTTCCATCTGATGATCGCCCTGATGGAGCAAAATCTCTGATTTTTTGAGATCGGAAATCTCTAAATGCCGCTCTAATTCAGCCATCGCATCCTGATTCAAGCTTTTTAAGACAGAGTTTTGACTTAACTGGAGACGAATCAGGTTTTTTTCGGGGTGCTTATCTAATGCTGTCATGAATCCTTAATCCTAGACTCTCCATTGTAGGCTTTTTTACCCTCCAAATTAGATAAAAACCCTAATACGGACTGTAGTTAGGCTAGAATCAACTGGTCGTGGTGCTCTTTTGCATTGCAATCGAGTTAAACGGGAAACACTAAACGTGTGCTGCCCCCGCAACGGTAGGTAAATACGCCTTTTGCTCATTTTTTAGGCGTCAGGAATCTGACAAAGCCACTGTGCGCGTCAATCGCATGGGAAGGCCAGATTCTGATATTTACTAGCCCGGATACCGGCCAAGACAGGTGGAATTTCGCGGACGGGGACCTTCGCGCGCCGATGACAGCGCCTGGTCCTAAGATCTTGCGCCCAATTGACGCCCGAACCCCTGCACATGAAATTCTGTTCGACCCAGCTTACGGGGAAGTGAGCTAGGCATTCGATAACAGGAAGCATGTCATGAAACAGCAGTTCAGCAAGAAAAAGATCGCCTTATTCTGCGGCGCATTCTTTACCATCAGTAGTCCATCTTTAGCATTTGCCCAAAGTTCACAGTCCACTGTTGTTGTGACCGGCTCGCGCTTCGAAGAAAACCTGAATGAAGTTCCCGCGAATGTGAAAGTGATTACGCGTGATGAGATATCCAGTTCAACATCAAACAATATTCCCGATGTTCTCTCTCAAATTGGCGGCCTCAATGTCCGCAATATCAATGGTGGGGGTCAACTTAACCTAGATGCCACAGTTGATATGGGTGGCTACGGAATGACCGCTGGAAGCACCACTCTGATATTGATTGATGGGCAAAGAATTAACCCAATTGATTCATCATCGGTTATGTGGGAGTCCATTCCGATAGATTCGATTGAGCGGATTGAGGTCCTACAAGGAGGCGCCAGCGTTCAATATGGTAACGGTGCAGTCGGTGGCGTGATTAATATCATCACCAATGGAAATACCTCTAAGCTTAATCAAGCCAGCACAAGCTATGGCAGTTACAACACTCTCATTAACAATGCGATTCTTCGCGATACATATCGAGATACCACCTATCAACTGACTGCTAATAGCTCCAATACCAATGGATGGAGACAAAATTCAGCAGCCAATGCTTATGCATTCGATGCGAAAGTTATTCAGAAATTTGGTGGGATAGACAAAATCTATACGGACGTCTTTTATGGCTATACAAATCAACAGCTTCCTGGCGCAGTCATTGGACAAGTGGGGAGCGGAAATCCGCAATCGGCTTATTTCAAAAATATTGGCGCAAATAATACCGTCAATAACTTGGGATTTCGTTTTGGCGGAACCAAAGAATTATCCAAGGGATACATCGGGGAACTAGACACTTCATATACCAATAAAACTTCGTTTAATTACTACCCCTTTTATGACACGACAGCAGCCATCAATACCACTAGCGGTTTTCCAGTATGGTCAAACACCAACAATACGCTTTCTGGCTGGCAACTCAATCTTTCGCCTCGGGTGAAGGCTGACTTTGGCCCCCTGGGCACAACGATTGTGGGGTATGAGTTTAATAAAGCTGGACAGGGATCTGTTGGCTCCTATGGCTCAAATCAATTAAATAGCTACATGATTCCACAAGGCTACATTACCAATCCAAGCGGTCAAACCAATAACATTCAAAACGCTGCCCTATTGAATCAGTCGGTATATGGACTAATCAAGGTTCCAATTGCTAAAGGTATCAGCTTTGCAGGTGGCGCAAGACGCCAAACACAGCAAGCAAATACCTATTACTCTGCCGTCGGCTCAACTGATGGCCCCTCGAATGCAAACCAAACTTTTTCAGCCAATGCTGGAGATGCCGCATTTAATTTCAATTACGCAAAGAATCAAAATCTCTACATAAAATGGAATCAATCGTATCGCTTTCCTAATATTGATGAATTTTGGGGCTCTGACCCAACCACAGGTGTGCAAGTTTTTAATGGCATCTTGAGACCTCAAACTGCCCAGACCTATGAGCTTGGAGGCAATTGGTTGCTCCAAAGTCTAAAAGTAAATGGCTCCATATTCTCTTCTGTTTCTCAAAATGAAATTACTTACAACCCCATAACGGGGGCTAACTACAACTCCCCGAATAACATCAATCGACGGGGTGTGGTGATTGATTCATCTGTCAATCTCACCAATCGCATTAGTGTGGCGGGCGGCGGGAAGTTTCAGCGCTCATACTATGCTGATGGAATATATACGGGGCAATCAATTGCAGTCACCCCCGATTTACTCTTGAATGCAAGAGCTAGCTATTTAATCGACCAAAGTTGGTCAATTGGTGGCATTGTCAACTACGTTAGTACTCAGCATTACGATGCCGGAACCAACACTACCGTTTATAACTCTCTAGCATTGATGCCCTCCTACACTGTCGGTGACGTGTACTTAAATTACAAAACAGGGGGATGGGATACTAAGTTCACAATCAAGAATGTCGGCAATGCTTTGTATGCAACTTACGGGGGTTATACCTCTACCCAGGGCGCAAGTGGATCATTTTCTAACAATTACTACTACTACCCTAGTGACCGCAGAGCGTACTACTTAACAGCCAGATATACCTTTTGAGACTACTGGCCATAATCAAGGGCCCTCGGGCGAGTTTTCACAAGGCTTGATCAAAAAGCTACAATGGTGGAATGTATGAGCCAAACCCTCTTTCCTCTGGCGATGTAGGTCTAGATGCCCTCAGTGCATCTATTCAACGCCTGTCTGAAAAGATTGCCTTAGTTTCTGATGCAGTAAAAAACCTATCGCAGAACCGGGTTCATCTTGAAGGAAAAATTGAGGGTGCACAGAAGCGCATTCAACATATCTTGAGTCGCCTACCAGAGCAAAGTGATGGTCGCCAACTGAACTTACTTGGCGAAGCTATTCCACCTACCAACGCAGAGGATGATAGTGAGCCAACAACGCATTGAAGTAACCCTAGCTGGGCAAAAAATTACTCTCGCTACGAGCGTAGAGCACGAGCCTTTACTTCGTGCTGCTTGCGTCTTGGTTGATGAGCAAATTCAACTGGCTATTAGCGGTGGCAATCGTAGCATTGAACGCGCCAGCATGATGGCTGCACTTAAAATTGCTGGCGACCTGATTAAGCTACAAAAAGAATCGCAGCAAAGCCCTTCTTCTAATGTGAGCTCTGATGAAGTTGCAAGACTGCAAGCAGAGATCCACACCCTTGAAGATCAGGTTGATGCTTTGATGCAAACCCTTTCCCTGCCTGGTTCGCCAAGGCCAATAGTTCCTTGAACCGATGCGCATGCATCCGGAACGATCTTTACCTTGTGGGCGTGAGCGTTTTGCTGATTCACAGTGCCAACTTAGACTTGGTTACTCCCTGAAACACTTAATGCACCCGAAACAGAGTAGCCGTTCCACCTTGAACCTTAGGGTTCAGGATGACGGCCTAGCGGCCAAGGCGGGGAATCCATGTTACTAACTGATATTGCAATGCTCATGCTGTGCGGTAGCATCGCTGGTTTTCTGGCGGGGCTTCTTGGCATCGGTGGAGGCATGATCCTCGTGCCCTTCATGATCTTGGTATTTAACCACCTCAATTTTGATCAAAGCGTCATCGTGCATATGGCAATTGCCACAGGGATGGCAACCATTCTCTTTACGACAACCTCTGCCATTTGGGCGCATCACAAACATGGCTCCATTGATTGGAAATTGGTTGCAGCATTTAGCCCTGGATTGGTTGCAGGAAGCCTCATTGGTGGTAGTGAAATTTTTGAGGCACTCAACACCTCATGGCTATCACTCTTTTTTGCGATCTTTATTGTCTACACATCTATTCAGATGATTCTGAATAAGAAACCTGGCGCCGGCCGTGAGTTACCTGGCGCCCTAGGATTATTTTCATTCGGGGGCTTTGCAGGCTGTCTAGCTAGCCTAGTTGGTGCAGGTGGCGCATTTATTACAGTGCCATTTATGCTCTGGTGCAATGTCAAACCCCATGTCGCCATGGCAAGCTCTTCTGGCTTAGGATTTCCGATTGCAGCAGCTGCAACCATTGGCTATATGTATGGCAGCTGGGACTACCCCAATCTACCTGCAGGATCTTTAGGTTTTGTATATGTGCCAGCGGTTGCCTGCATCGTGGCAGTCAGCATTTTTACTGCTCCGCTGGGAGCCAAGATGGCGCGTAAGCTCAATGTTGCTCAGCTCAAGCGTATCTTCGGTGTCATGTTGTTTTTCCTTGCAGCCTTCATGTTCAATGAAAGCCGCAAGGCATTTGGCTTCTAATTACTGCGTGTACTGCTGACGCAAAATATTCTTTTGCACTTTACCCATTGCATTACGCGGTAAGTCAGCAACAATTTCTAAGCGCTTGGGAATCTTAAAGTTAGCAATCTGAGTTTTAAGCGTTGCAATCATTGCCTCGGCATTTAACTTCACACCCGCTTTAGGAACTACTACCGCCATCACAGCTTCGCCAAAGTCTGGATGCGGAATGCCGATCACGGCACTCTCATCTACACCATCCATATCGTCGATAAAGCCTTCGATCTCTTTTGGATACACGTTGTAGCCGCCAGAAATAATGAGGTCTTTACTACGGCCAACAATGCATAAGTAGTCTTTTGGAGCTTTGCCACCATTGGCATCACCACCCCAACGTCCAACGTCGCCCGTCTTGAACCAACCGTCTTTAGTAAATTCTTCTGCGGTCTTCTCCGGCATGCGCCAGTAGCCTTTAAATATATTTGGGCCTTTAACCTGGATGCTACCGATTTCATCAACGCCGCATGGCTTATTGCTTTCATTCACGACGCGCACCTTAACGCCAGGCAATGGCAAGCCAACAGAACCGCCAACGCGAGCACCTTTATACGGATTAGAAACTAACATCACTGTTTCACTCATACCGTAGCGCTCTAGGATTGGCTGACCAATCACTTGCTTGAAAGTATTAAATGTTTCTGTCAACAATGGTGCTGAACCAGAAATGAACAAGCGCATATTACGCGCCACCTTCTTATTAAAGCCTTTATCAGCCAACAAACGTACATAGAAGGTAGGTACGCCCATCATCACGGTAGATTGAGGCATGTGCTTAATCAATTGAGCCGTATCTAAACGTGGCAGCCAAATCATTTTGCTACCGTTAATTAATGCTCCATGCGCTGCGACAAATAATCCATGAACATGGAAGATAGGCAATGCATGTAGCAATACATCACCTTTTTTCCAGCCCCAGAATTTTTGCAAGACCTGAGCATTACTGCCCAAGTTTTTATGCGTCAGCATCGCACCCTTGCTACGGCCAGTAGTACCTGAGGTATACAGAATGGCTGCGAGGTCATCATCTTTAGCGGGGACCGTGGTGAACTTGTCGCTCAAGCCACCTGCACGCTCAAGTAAGGTACCTGTACGATTTTCATCAAGAGTAAAGACATGCTTGGTACCCGCTTTCGCAGCTACCTTAGATACCCAAGAAAAGTTCTTGCTACTGCAAACCACTACAGCCGGCTCTGCATTCTCCAGAAAGTACTGGATTTCAGCAGCCTGATAGGCAGTATTGAGTGGCAGATATACATAGCCTGCACGAATCGTAGCCAAATATAGAAAGAGAGCCTCGGGTGATTTCTCAACCTGGACAGCAACCCGAGAACCAGCGGGCAGCTTCAGACTCTTGAGTAGATTTGCCATCTTAGCGGTGGCGCCCTCAAGGTCAGCCCAGGAGTAATACAAACCATCATGCGTTTCTAAAGCGCATGCTTTCTTATCTTTTGGAAACCCTTTTTCCAATAGTGAATATAAATTCATGAGACTCTCAAATCTAACTAGTAATAATGATTAGCAATGCAGGTATTAATCCAACTTGGCGCCAGAAGCTTTAGCCACTGCAGCCCAACGCTTGATATCGGCATTGACAAACTTACCAAATGCATCACCTGTCAAGTTTGGAGTGTCAGATCCGTTATTGGTCCAAATGGTTTTTAGTTCTGGATTATTGATAGCCTTTTGTACTTCAACAATCATCTTGTCGATGATTGGTTGAGGGGTACCCTTAGGTGCAAATAAGCCATACCAAGTAGATACTTCATAACCGACTAGACCTGCTTCTGCAGCTGTTGGCACATTCGGAAATCCTGGAGCACGCTTTTGTGAAGCCACTGCCAGGGCAACAATGGAGCCATTCTTAATTTGCGCAGCGGATGAACCTAAACCATCAAACTCAATGTCAACTTGACCGGCAATCAGGTCTTGCATTGCTGGGCCAGCGCCACGATATGGAATATGGGTAATAAACGTCTTTGTCAACATCTTGAACTGTTCACCAGCCAAGTGATGTGAAGAGCCATTACCTGCACTAGCGTAGTTGAATTTGCCAGGGTTCTTTTTCAGAAGCGCGATGAACTCTTTCAAATCCTTAACTTGTACGTTCTTCGGATTTACAACGATGACTTGAGGAGGGTTTGCAATCATCGCCACTGGAATAAAGCTCTTCTCAATGTCGTAATCTAAATTTGGGTACATCGCTGGAGCAATCGCATGGTGTGCTGCTCCCACAAAGAAGGAATAACCATCTGGAGCTGCTTTGGCTGCAATCGAGGCGCCGAGGGTACCACCTGCACCACCGCGGTTATCAATAATGATTTGCTTACCCAACTGTTTAGTCAACTGTGCAGCCAACGGTCTTGCAAAAGCATCTGTACCACCACCCGCAGGGAAAGGTACGATAAAAGTAATCGGCTTATTAGGCCACTCTTGCGCAATCACCATCAAGGGTGCAGCACAAGCTAAGAATAGAAACTGCTTTACAAGGCTTGAAAATTTTAATTGCTTCAACATTTTTGTCTCCTCCACTTGCCATTTTTATTGGCTATATACACAACATTTAGGCATCAATAATGCCTTCTTATTTACTGCTTTGTGACGCTTAGCTTACTCCATGAGCCCCTAGGCGAATACTCTTTGAATTCTGCCTTTGGGTGCCTCCTCCTCAATTCCTATTTAGAGCGTCATTAAACGGCCCACCGCCCTTGAATAATCGATCTCACCCAAGGTAAACCGCTCGTGGTTTTCCTCCACAGAAGAAAGATCGTACAAATAATTCACCATTAATGCTGCTGATTGGCGTAGCCCCTTGCGCGAAAGATCTCCCGCCCAATTGATTTGATGAAGCTTAGCGCCATTGCCTAAGTGAAACTTAGCAACCGGATTGCCATTACGACCGGCAGAGCCGAGACCCAAATAAATACTTGCGAGACACATCAATGCCGCTTTTTCTTTTTCGGTGGCATTGTCAGGATGCCATCCAGCACTTAAGCGCTCAGTCCAAGAACGCTTCTCAAGCCCAATAGTCTCTAATGCTTGTTCTCGCGCCATTCTGATAGCAGGCTTGAGTTGCACGCTGGCTTTTTCACCGCCGATATCAGCGCCGCTAGCTACCCAATCAATAAATCCAGGAATCGGTGACAAGGTCACGAAAGTTTTCAGCCCAGGAAACTCTGCATGTAATTGCTCAGCAACTCGCTTAATCAAGAAGTTGCCCATAGAGACGCCGCGCAATCCAGGCTCGCAGTTACTAATGGAATAAAAAGCTGCCACTTTGTAGTTGGAAGTCTGGTGCACTGTTTCTGCTTTTTTATCCACAAGTGGGGTAATCACTGCAGGGATCTCAGGCAGCAATGCCACCTCAACGAAGATCAATGGCTCATTAGGCAACTGAGGATGGAAGAAAGCAAAGCATCTGCGATCAGGCTGCAAGCGGCGGCGCAGGTCATCCCAGCCATCAATCGCATGCACTGCTTCATGCTGAATGAGTTTTTCCAACACTTCTGCTGGTGACTTCCAATCAACGCGGTGCATCTTTAAGAAGCCTGGATTAAACCAGGAAGAAAGAAGATGGCGTAAATCAAAATCTACTGCAGTTAACTCAGGCTGTTTATCGAGCAATTGCAACAGATCGCGGCGCATCGCCACCAATGCAGCAGTACCATCGGTTGCGCGGTTTAAGCGACGAAATAATTCTTGCCTTGGTGGCTCAGCAACTCGCTGCAATTTAATATAGTTGCGAGCATTGCCTTCGGCAGAAAAGTTTTGAGCAGCAGCCATCACTGCTACAGGATCAGGATTGAGCTTTTGAAATAAGAAAGTAAAAAACTTAGCGTGCTGATCTTTTGTTAACTTGCGGTAATTATGAATCACCTCATCAGCCATGCTGACGGCATTAGACTCACCGCGCTCAGAAATGAGGCGATTCACAGCGCCGGTGACGCGCGAAAAATAACGGGCTTTTGCTAACTTTTCAAGCATGAGGTCTTTTCAGAAATACAACTAACAAAAACGGTAAATCAATGTATTCCTGCAAAGGCAAGGAAATCCATGAAGCTGTGATTGTATCTAGAGAATATAGGTATTTAGATATTGTTGCGTTGCAACATAATCACCTCAATCCCTAGGCAAATTTTTATGCCTAGGACTTCGATTTAAATGCCGTCATCAGGTAGAGGCCAAAAAGGATCATCGGTATACATAGCCATTGGCCCATCGATAAACCGAGACCTAAGAGACCAAGAAAAGCATCTGGCTCGCGTGCATATTCAGCTAAGAAGCGACAGATGCCGTAGCCTAATAAAAACAGTCCTGAGACCTGGCCTATGCGATGTTGCTTACTAGAGTAAATCCACAGCACTACTCCCAGCAAAATTCCTTCACCCAGAAATTGGTAGATTTGAGAGGGGTGGCGCGGGAGGTTATCGACCAAAGGAAATACCATGGCCCAAGGCACATCTGTGGGTCGCCCCCACAACTCGCCATTAATAAAGTTACCTAATCTTCCAAAGGCCAAACCAAATGGCACTAAAGGCGCCACTAAATCACTCACCACAAAAAAAGTAGTATTCCGTTTTTTGGCAAACCAATACAACGCAGTTAGAACACCAAGCAATCCACCGTGGAAAGACATCCCACCTTCCCAAATTTTCAGAATATCTAAAGGGTTGGCAAGATAATGGCCGGGCATATAAAACAAGACATACCCTAGACGACCGCCGAGAACAACACCCAAGACTCCTGAAAATAGAAGATCTTCAAGGTCTTTATAACTCCAACCTAGGGCTTGATAGCGTGCCGCACGAATACGTAAACGGCCTAACAATAGAAACTGTGCAAAGGCCATGAGATACATCAAGCCATACCAATGAATTGCAAATGATCCAATCCGAATCGCCGCTGGATCAAACTGAGGATGAATCAACATACCTTAACTCTTAGATTGGTCAAAGTTGTGCAACTCGTGACCAAGATCGCGGTAGGCTTTATAACGCTCGCGCCCCGCTAGGCGTTCCGCCTCATCGACTGTGACCACCTCAACAATGCGAGGAAAGCGTGCGACTAAAGCAGCTACATCTTGTGGCATACGCATTCCTAAGTGAATCATGACATCGGCATGAGGTACGCCTGATAAAGCTGGAGTAGCAAAATCATCGGTCAATACGATTGGTGTTTCACTTGCAGCTTCATCATCGATAAAGCAATGCGGCAAAAAATCAGTGCTACTGAAAGTCCAGAGTAGCTCATCCAATTTTTTAAGATCAGCCTTCTCTCCAACCATGACGATATTGCGCACCGGTTGACCTGCGGCAGTAGCGCTCCAAATTTTGCGCGTTAGGCGACAAGCGTATTCCAGCTTGTCTGCTACATTGCTATGAAAGTCGATGCGGGCCATATTGCTATTAAGACTTACTTTTGCTCAAGCAAGAAGTTCACCAACAAAGGCACTGGACGACCAGTAGAGCCTTTAGCAGCCCCACTCTTCCAGGCAGTACCAGCAATATCTAAGTGAGCCCACTTGTACTTTTCGGTAAAACGCGACAAGAAGCAGGCTGCTGTAACACTACCTGCGGGACGCCCACCAATATTGGCAACGTCAGCAAAATTAGACTTGAGCTGCTCATGGTAAGCCGCATCCAGGGGCAAGCGCCAGACGGTGTCTAAGGAAGCTTTGCCTGCTTTGGTCAGCGCGTTAACCAAATCTTCGTCATCTGAAAACAAGCCGCTATGTACATGACCCAAAGCGATGATGCATGCGCCAGTTAATGTGGCTATATCAATTACCGCCTTCGGCTTAAAGCGCTCAACATAAGTGAGTGCATCACACAAAATCAAACGGCCCTCAGCATCCGTATTGAGAATCTCAATTGTTTGGCCAGACATGCTCTTCACAATATCGCCAGGACGAGTTGCTTGACCAGATGGCATGTTCTCGCAAGTTGGAATCACGCCAATCACGTTCTTATTAAGCTTCATCAAGCCAGCCGCATACAAAGTACCAATGACTGAAGCTGCACCGCACATGTCGTACTTCATCTCATCCATGGCTTCGCCTGGTTTTAATGAAATACCACCGGTATCAAAGGTAATACCTTTACCCACCAAGACAATCGGCGCATCGCCAGCCTTACCACCTTGATGACGCATCACAATAAATTGAGGAGGCGTTTCAGATCCTTGAGCAACCGACAGGAATGAGCCCATACCCAAAGCTTCTATTTGCTTTTTGCCTAGCACTTCGACTTTCAGGCCAACTTTTTTGCTAAGGCCTTGAGCTGTCTTAGCCAAGTAAGTCGGGGTGCAAACGTTTGGCGGAAGATTGCCCAAATCTTTTGCGAGGTGCATACCTTCAACCATTGCAAGTCCTTGCTCTACCGCAGACTTGAGCTCCTTAGCACAGGCGTTATTGCCGGCAAACACTAAATGCTTAAAAGTGTCGGCTTTGTCTTTGGCTTTAAATTTCATAGCCGGTTGACGTACGCCAAAACGATAGGCTTGATCACCGGCATACTGAATTGTTAGCCGAACTTCTTCAGCGATCAATTCTGCTTTTTGTCCAAAGCTCGGCACATACCAGAGTGCATTCTCAATCGATCCGCCACTTAATGCCTTTAATCCAGCGCGTACCACTTTTGAAAAGCTGGTCAGACTGCGTGCACTCTCTAGATGTAAGTCACCTGTACCCAGCAAGAGAACTCGCTTTGCCTTTACGCCATTCGTAGCCCAAGATTTTTCAGCGCGCAAGAGGCAGACGGAAGATTGTTTGTCATCCAGATCCCCCAGTGCATTGGCATGGCCTACTGAACCGCCTAGCAAGTGATCTAGCTCAGCCAAAAAGCCAGCCTTACTTTTCGCAGCTTTTGTGCCGCTAAAACTATCTAAGTCTGCTTTGGAATAGCCCAGAACCAAACAGTCAGAACTTTGAGCCAGCAGGCTTTTTAGACTGGAATTTAAGGCTTTTACGCTTTGGAGGTCAGCTTGAGGGAAAATCTTGGTACTAAATTGAATTGTCATAATCTATTGCGGTATGGTTAAGTCGATTCAGAGGGTAGGAAATTACTAAAACGGCACTTTTATCCATTATCCTCCGACATGAGATGAACTTCTTTTATCTGCGCCAATATAAGCCCTATAGACCCCACCAATAACCCCAGAATCCAGATAAATAGCTTCGCATGATTTTTAACCAAGCCCTCCGCCGCGAACTCAGTTTTACGACTGGTGGTGTTTTTTTGGTCCTGGTTACCATCATGGTCACAACCTTGGTTATCCGAATTTTGGGCTATGCAGCGAATGGCGCCGTCAATCCAGAAGACGCCCTAGTATTAATTGCACTCGCTACCCTTGGTTACCTGGCCGTCCTGCTAACCGTATCCCTATTTGTTGCAACCCTGATTGTTTTAGTACGTTGGTATAAAGACTCAGAAATGATTGTGTGGTTTGCCAGTGGCTTGAGCATTACGAATTTAATTCGCCCTATTCTGCAGTTTGCAACTCCACTCATCATCATCATTGCTCTCCTAGCTTTATTTGTGTGGCCGTGGGCTAATCGCGAATCCACTCTTATTAGTCAACGCTTTCAACAGCGCGATGACGTCTCAATGGTAAGCGCTGGACAATTTAGAGAATCAGCAAAAGCAGAGCGTGTATTTTTTATTGAAGAATTAGATATCGATAAGAGTGAAGTAAAAAATATTTTTGTCGCCGATTCCAAGGGTGGCAAGTTAAGCATTGCCGTATCTTCAACTGGCTACATTCAAAACTCGGAAGGCGGGGAGAAATCCATTGTTCTCCATAACGGCCGGCGCTATGAGGGCCAACCTACCCAGCCCGATTTCAGAATTCTGGAATTTGATGAGTACAGCACCAAAATTCGCAGTAAAGAAGCGCTTGCCCCGGCACCACGTGATCGAGAAAAAACGATCTCTGAACTACTTAATGACGAAAGCCCAACCGTCATTAATCCTAATCGTGCTGAATTACTGTGGCGCATTGGTCTACCGCTGATGGCACTGGGGTTGGTGTTGATTGCGATTCCACTAGCCTATGTCAACCCAAGACTAGGTAACTACACCGCCATGTTCTATGCAGTGTTAATTTATTTAATCTATAGCAACTTGCTGAATCTGACACAAAACTTTGTGTCCCAAGGAAAATTAAGTATGTTTGTTGGCATCTGGCCAATTCATGTTCTAGCATTTCTCATTGCCTTTGCCTTAATCCGCAACCGCATCAACCCCTCCTTAAAGTGGTGGCGCCGTCAGCTACCTGCTGGCTTTGGAAATAAATGAAGCTGCTCTTTCCTTTTATCTATGAGCGTTATTTAGCCAAACAAATTTATGCGGCTTTTGGTTTTATTTTATTTGCGCTAGTTGCCCTATTTCTGTTCTTTGATATCTTGAGTGAGCTCGGCTCTGTGCAAGGTGGCTATACCCTCCCCTTGGCCTTATTGCATGTTGTCTTAAAGGCACCAAGCCGCATCTCTGAAATTATTCCGATCGCAGGACTCATTGGCAGTATCTATGTTTTTGCCATGCTTGCTAGTCAATCAGAATTTACTATCCTACGTATTGCGGGCCTAGATGTGAAGCGAGGTCTCATCACCCTCACCAAAATTTCATTACCACTCGTAGTTCTCACTCTCCTGATGAGCGAATGGATTGGTCCCTATGCTGAATCTAAATCAGAGCGAGTGCGAATGAAAGCATTGGGATCTGCTTACTCCTCTCAATTTAGAACAGGTGTCTGGGTCAAGGATCGGCTGCGCGATGCAGATGGCAGCGGGCCTGTTCGGCCTGGCGTTCGTTACGTGAACGTCGGGAAAGTCGATAAGGATAATGAAATCCGTAATATTCGAATGTATGAATTCGATGACACCTACAACCTACTCTCGATTCGAACTGCTGCATCAGGCCAATTTGATGAAGCTGGCATTTGGGTGCTCAATGAAGTGGTCGAAACTCGCTTCAAAGAGACAAAACAATCTGACCCATTAAATGCGGCATTCTCTGCGCAAACATTTACGCACCCCATACTGACTTTAGAGTCTGAAGTCACGCCACAAATTTTGAGCGTGCTACTGATTAGCCCGGAAAAAATGTCTATCGTTAGCTTGGGTCGATTTATTTCCCATTTGCGTGATAACAAACAAGATGCGCAACGCCACTCAATCGCTTTTTGGAAAAAAGTGGTTTACCCCTTTACGATTTTTGTAATGCTAGCTTTGGCCCTACCTTTTGCTTACTTAAAAGTTCGTGCTGGTAGCGTAGGTATTAAGGTTTTTGGCGGCATCATGCTTGGTATGAGCTTCCAGCTCTTTAATTCCCTATTTTCAAATGTGGGACTTCTTGGTTCCTGGCCTGCCTTTATGACGGCATTAACACCGCCCCTCCTCTACCTACTGCTTGCCATAGCAGCATTACGCTGGGTATCTAAGGCTTAATACCCAAATTTCATTTAGAATTTGATTCCTATATCTTTGTTGATATATAGACAGGAATCCCTATGAATCTTCATCAATTTCGCTTTGTACGTGAAGCAGTTAGACAAAACTTCAATCTGACAACAGCCGCTAAGGCACTCTTTACTTCTCAGCCTGGAGTATCAAAGGCGATCATTGAGCTTGAGGATGAGTTGGGAGTGGAGATCTTTCGTCGCCATGGCAAACGGATTCGCTCACTTACTGAGCCAGGCAAAAGAATTCTGAGCTCAATTGAGCGCATCTTGGATGAAGTCGAGACCTTAAAGCGGGTTGGCAAAGATTTTGCAAGCCAAGACCAAGGTAGCTTTGTTATTGCAACCACACATACACAAGCTCGCTATGCACTTCCTAAAGTGCTCACAGAATTTACAAAACGCTTTCCAAAGGTACGCGTTAGCATTCAACAAGGCAATCCGGGACAAATTGCAGAGTTGTTGACACATGATCGTGCAGATATTGCCATTGCCACTGAAGGTATTGCCAATACCCCTGGAGTCCTTGCATTGCCTGGCTATCAATGGCATCACGTAGTGATGGTGCCATTAAGTCATCCACTCCTCAATCAAGCAACGGTTACTTTAGAAGAGATTGCGAAGTACCCCATCATCACTTATGACAAAGCCTTTGCAGGCCGCAGCAAAATTGATGCTGCCTTTGCACAACGAAATATCACGCCAGATATTATTTTGGAAGCGATCGATGCGGACGTGATCAAAACCTATGTAGAAACTGGTATGGGCATCGGTATCGTTGCTGGTCATGCTTATGATCCAGATAGAGATCGGAACCTCAAAGTAATTCAAGCAGGTCACCTGTTTGGCAATAACGTTACCCACCTTGGCGTCAAACAAGGTGCTTATCTACGCTCCTTCGTGTACACCTTCATTGAGCTCTTCTCGCCGACCTTAACTAAGAAAATTGTCGAGCAAGCTATGAATAACGAATCGGATTCGTACGAAATTTAAGTTTTTGAAGAAACCCAAAGACTGAACCGTCATTTGAGTGGTGCCTCGGGGCGGACTCGAACCGCCACGCCTTGCGGCACCGGATTTTGAGTCCGGCACGTCTACCAATTCCATCACCGAGGCAGGTGTTTGCAGTGGAAATTCTGCTTAACTTTGATGCTTTGTTACTGCTAAGAGATGAAAGTGTAACAAAAAATGGCTCCTAACCCTCTACCTTTGGTCTAGAACCCCTTAAAATGAGGACTTCTAGCCAAATTATTAAAAGGAATTACCCGTATGGCCGGCCACTCGAAATGGGCCAATATTCAGCACCGCAAGGGTCGTCAAGACGAAAAACGCGGCAAGATTTGGACCAAACTCATTAAAGAAATTACTGTTGCAGCCAAACTTGGTGGCGGCGATGTCGCAACCAACCCTCGTTTGCGTTTAGCTATTGATAAAGCTAAAGATTCCAATATGCCGAACGACAACGTACAAAGAGCAATTCAGCGTGGCACTGGCTCGCTTGAAGGTGTGAACTACGAAGAGATTCGCTATGAAGGTTATGGCATTAACGGTGCCGCGATTATTGTTGACTGCTTGACCGATAACCGCACCCGCACCGTTGCTGAAGTTCGCCATGCTTTTAATAAAAATGGCGGCAATATGGGCGCCGAAGGATCAGTGGCTTTTCTATTCAAGCATTGCGGTCAAATGTTATTCGCACCAGGCACGAGTGAAGATCAACTCATGGAAGTTGCTTTAGATGCTGGCGCCGAAGATGTCATTACGCATGATGATGGCTCGCTTGAAGTTCTCTCTCCAGTACCAGACTTCTCTAAGGTACAAGATGCCATAAACCAAGCAGGCCTCAAACCTGAATTGGCTACGGTAGCAATGCGTCCTGAGACTGAGATTGCCCTAGAGGGTGAGCAGGCAGAGAGTATGCAAAAACTATTAGATGCGCTTGAAAATCTAGATGATGTTCAAGAAGTCTTTACGAACGCTGCTCTTTAAACAACTATTTCCTCATAACCTATTTAAGTCACAGCTAGCTATGAAAATTCTTCTGATTGGATCCGGCGGACGCGAACATGCATTAGCTTGGAAGCTTGCACAATCGCCTCAAGTACAAACTGTCTTTGTAGCACCAGGCAATGGTGGCACTGCCACTGCTAAGCAAGCTACTGCTGGTATTGAGAATCTACCAATTACTGGCTTACAAGAACTAGCAGACTTTGCTAAACGTGAAAAGATTCACCTCACGGTTGTTGGACCAGAAGCTCCTTTGGCAGCCGGCATTGTTGATGTTTTCCGTAATAATGGTTTACGTATATTTGGTCCAACCCAATTAGCAGCCCAACTCGAGTCGTCTAAAGATTTCTCCAAGGCATTTATGAAGCGGCACGGTATTCCAACAGCGGATTACCAAACCTTCTCTAGCGCTCTTGAAGCACATGCCTATATCGATGCTAAAGGTGCGCCAATCGTGATCAAAGCTGATGGTCTTGCTGCTGGTAAGGGCGTGGTAGTAGCCATGAGTCTGGATGAAGCACATGCTGCAGTCGACATGATGCTTGCGGATAATAAGTTCGGCAATGCCGGTGCGCGTGTTGTGATCGAAGAATTTCTAACTGGTGAAGAAGCCAGCTTTATTGTGCTGGTTGATGGCAGAAATGTTCTTGCACTAGCAACTAGCCAAGATCACAAGCGCTTACTCGATGCTGATCAAGGCCCCAATACTGGCGGTATGGGTGCTTATTCCCCTGCCCCTGTTGTCACCCCAGAAATTCATGCGCGGGCATTACGTGAAGTCATCATGCCAACCGTCAAGGGCATGGAAGCTGATGGCATTCCGTATACCGGCTTCTTATATGCTGGCTTGATGATTGCTCCAGACGGCAAGCTCAAGACTTTGGAGTTCAATTGCCGCATGGGAGACCCAGAAACGCAACCCATCATGGCTCGCTTACGGAGCGATCTTGTCAATGCGCTAGACCATGCAGTAGATGGCAAGCTCAATGAAGTTGAGTTGGAATGGGATCGTCGCACTGCATTAGGTGTAGTGCTAGCGGCCCATAACTATCCAGAGACTCCGCGTAATGGCGACGTGATTACTGGCATTCCAGCCGACACTGAAGATCAAATTACTTTTCATGCGGGTACTCAACTACAAGATGGCAAGATCGTGACTTCCGGCGGTCGCGTCTTATGTGTAGTCGGCCTTGCAGATACTGTTCGCGGTGCTCAGCAAAAAGCTTACGAAGCAATTAATCACATTCGTTTTGATGGCATGCAATATCGCAAAGATATTGGCTATCGCGCGGTTAAATAAGACAGAGGTTATCCCTTGACATCTACTCAGACCCAAATTGATATCGCAGCCCTAAAGGATTACTTTTTAGGCCTACAAGATCGCATTACGAGCGCGATGAGCGCACTTGATGGCAAAGCTTTCGTTGCTGATGAATGGCACAAGCCTGAAGACAGCAAACTCAAAGGCTATGGTCGGACCTGCACTTTAGATGGCGGCAATATTCTAGAAAAAGGCGGGGTTGGTTTCTCACACGTCCGTGGTGATCAAATGCCACCCTCTGCCTCTCATCACCGCCCCGAAGTAGCTGGTCGCAAATTTGAAGCCATGGGAGTGTCTCTAGTTTTTCACCCCAACAATCCCAAAGCCCCTACCACCCATATGAATGTGCGCTGCTTTATTGCGCAAGCCCCTGATAAAGAACCAGTTTGGTGGTTTGGTGGTGGCTTTGACCTTACGCCTTATTACGGCGTTGACGAAGACTGCAAACATTTTCATCAGACCGCTAAGGATGCACTTGATCCATTTGGCGAAGAGCTCTACCCTCGCTTTAAGAAATGGTGTGATGAGTACTTTTATCTCAAACATCGTGAAGAACCACGCGGTATTGGCGGCGTGTTCTTTGATGATTTTAATGAACTTGGTTTTGAGAAAAGCTTTGCGATGACACGGGCCGTAGGTGATGCGTTTATCAATGCTTATCTGCCGATCGTAGAGCGTCGTTATCAGGACGCATTCACGCCAGAAGAAAAGTCGTTCCAAGAGTACCGTCGCGGTCGTTATGTTGAGTACAACCTCTTATTTGACCGGGGCACGATCTTTGGACTGCATTCCGGTGGTCGCACTGAATCGATCTTAATGTCGATGCCGCCAGTAGTGCAGTGGTGGTACAACTGGCAACCAAAGCCTGGTACACCCGAGGCTAAGCTGTATGACTATTACCTCAAACCACGGGATTGGTTGGGTTGAGCACTACTCAGAGAATCGGCATCTTAGGGGGAACGTTTGATCCACCCCACGTAGGCCACTTAAAGCTAGCAACTCACTTTGCAGAAACATTGCAATTAGATGAATTACTTCTCATTCCCAGCGGTGAGCCCTGGCAAAAAGGTTCAGGCATTACGCCTGCAGAAATTCGCTTTCAGCTAACCGAGGCAGCCGCCAAAGATTTAGCCCGAGTTTTCTTATATTTAAAAATTCCAACCCGTATTGGTGTTGACCGTATTGAGATAGAACGTGCTGGTCCAAGCTACACCATTGATACTGCCAAAGCACTTAGAGAGCGCTTTGGGCCCAAAGCAAGTCTGATTTGGTTGACGGGGGCGGATTCACTCATCCAACTTCCGACTTGGCACTCGTGGCGCGATCTATTTCAATACATCAACTTTGCAGTGGCAAGTCGGCCACATTACGATCTGAATGCTGGGCTGAGCACTGAAATTCAGGAATTACTGAAAGCGCATCAGATAATGGACTCAGTCGCACTTGAAAAGCAGCCATCTGGCCTCATCTATATAGATGAAAGCCTATCGGTAGACCTTTCCTCTACCGAGCTACGTAAACGCCTTAAAACACCGGCTCGAAGCCAGATTGAGTCAGAGGCAATTTCCTCCCACACCCTACAAATCATTACAAATCTAGGCCTGTACCAGTAATCAAGCTAAGATCTTCCTAAATACTGAAAAAATATCATTGAGAAACCATGGACTTACGTAAATTACAACGCGTCATTATTGATGCTCTAGAGGACGTTAAAGCGCAGGATATTCGCGTTTACGACACCACGAAACTGAGTGAGTTATTTGATCGCGTGATCATTGCTACTGGCTCAAGTAATCGTCAAACTCGATCACTAGCGATGTCAGTGAAAGAAGATGTCAACGCTAAAGGTGGCGAAGTGATCTCTATCGAAGGATTGGAGACTGGTGAATGGGTCCTAGTAGATTGCGGTGATATTGTTGTTCACATCTTGCAGCCGATGCTGCGCTCTTACTACCAACTAGAAGGCATGTGGGGCGCCAAGCCTGTGCGCGTCAAATTAGCTGGTAGCAAAGGACTTGTTAAAGCAAGTGAACTTGAAGACGACGAGTAAGCAATACTCTTCATAATTGATTCGCTAGTCAATGCGCCTAACTATTGTTTCTGTTGGCCACAAAATGCCAGATTGGGTTGCTACAGCAACTCATGACTATGTCAAACGCATGCCAGCGGATTGCAGCATTGAAATTAAAGAGATCAAACCTGATCTCACGCCAGCCAAAGAATCCATCAAGATTACTGCTGCCATCCCAAAGGGATCAAAAGTAATTGCTCTAGATGAGCGCGGCAAAGATCAAACTACGCAAAACCTAGCCACCCAGCTAGCTACATGGCGCCAGGAAGGTGTTGATATCACCTTTTTAATTGGTGGTGCCGATGGCTTAGATCCTAGCCTGAAATCCAATGCACAGGCCATGTGGCGCCTTTCTAGCCTAACCTTGCCGCATGCCATGGCAAGAGTGATGTTGGTTGAACAACTCTATCGTGCTTGGACGATTTTGCAAGGGCACCCATACCATCGTGAGTAATGCTGTGTTTTCTTTTATCTATCTGGCTTCACAAAGCCCACGTCGCCAAGAGTTATTAAAGCAAATGGGTGTGCGATTTGAGATGTTATTGCCTAGCCCAGGTGAAGATACTGAAAGCCTCGAAACTCCCCTGCCCCATGAAAAAGCTCGGGCTTATGTTGAGCGTGTGACCTTAGCAAAGAGCGCTGTTGCTTTAGCACGCTGGCAAAAAAGTGGGCTTTCATGGGCTCCGATCTTATGTGCCGATACAACAGTTAGCCTGCCTAATAACAGTGAGGGAGAGATATTAGGCAAGCCTACCGATGCCGCAGATGTGGAGCGGATTTTAAAGATGCTTAACGGTAAAACTCATGAAGTACTCACAGCTGTTGCATTGACTATCAGTCCAAGCGAAAAACCGCTTTGCCTGGTGCAAGTATCCAAAGTGCAATTTACCAAGCTATCCCAAGAACAGATTGATTCTTATATTGCCAGCAGGGAGCCTTTTGGAAAGGCTGGGGCCTATGGCATTCAAGGGCTTGGTGGCACATTCATCCCTGCAATTGAGGGCAGCTATAGCGGTATCATGGGGCTACCCCTATTTGAAACTGCACAACTATTAGAGCGCGCTCAAGTGAAATGCATATGAATGAAGAAATCCTCATTAACATCACTCCCCAAGAAACACGGGTTGCTTTAATCCAGCAAGGCGCTGTTCAAGAGTTACAAATCGAGCGTACTCGTCAACGGGGAATCGTTGGCAATATCTATTTAGCCAAAGTCGTACGCGTACTTCCTGGCATGCAATCTGCTTTTATTGAAATTGGTCTTGAGCGCACTGCTTTTATGCACGTTGCTGATATCACCCAAAATAATCCGCAGGCGCAAATTGAAAAGCTGTTGTTCGAAGGACAGACGCTCTTGGTGCAGGTCCTAAAAGATCCCCTGGGCACCAAAGGTGCTCGCCTTACAACCCAACTTAGTATTGCTGGCCGCAACTTGGTATATCTACCACCAGCAGGCAGCGATCCTGCCACCGAAAAATACATCGGCGTATCGCAACGGATTGACCAACCAGAAGAACGTGAAGCAATTAAGGCTCGACTTGCAGGGCTTATGTCAGATGATGAAAAAGGGGGCATTATTGTGCGCACTAGCGCCCAAGATGCATCTGATGCCGAGCTTCTGCACGATATGCATTACCTGCGTACAACCTGGGAAAACATTCGGGTAGCAATGAAGCACAAACCTGCTCCGAGCCTGCTCTATCAAGACCTCAGCCTTGCTGAGCGAGTCCTGCGTGATGTGGCCGGTGAAGATACAACGCAAATTCGGGTTGACTCTGCAGAAAATTTTGAGAAGCTCAAAGGATTTGCGAATTTGTATATGCCTAACCTATTAGGTAAGCTGACATTGCATCGTGGTGAACGCGCGCTTTTTGACTTATTTGATGTTGATGCCGAAATTAATAAAGCTTTGGGTCGAAGAGTAGATCTTAAGTCTGGTGGATATCTGATGATCGACCAGACAGAATCAATGACAACCGTTGATGTCAATACAGGAAGTTATGTTGGCGCACGCAATCTAGATGACACTGTCTTTAAAACCAATTTAGAGGCTGCTCAAGCAATTGCTCGCCAATTACGTTTACGTAACCTCGGCGGCATCATCATTATTGACTTCATCGATATGCTGGGCAAAGACCATCAAGAGTCCGTGCTGCATGAGCTAAAACGCAATCTCGAGCGTGATCATGCCCGTACTTCAGTAAGTGAATTTTCTGCTCTAGGTTTGGTCGAGATGACTCGTAAAAGGACGCGCGAATCTTTGGCCCATATCACCTGTGAGCCATGCGCCACCTGCATGGGCAAGGGCGAGATAAAAACTGCTCAAACCATTTGCTACGAAATCCTACGTGAGATTGTGCGTGAGCATCGCCAATTTAATCCTCGTGAATTTAGAATCGTAGCCGCGCCCGATGTGATTGATTTATTTCTAGAGGAAGAAAATCAATTTTTGGCGCAACTAGGTGACTTCATCGCCAAACCAATTACCCTTCAAGCAGAAGGCAGCTTCCGCCAAGAGCAATACGATATTGTTTTAAGCTAACTTACTTAAGCGTTCGAGAACTGAATGCGATGCAAGTTGGCATAAAGACCATCTTTTTTGATGAGCTCTTCATGCGCACCATTTTCGACGATTTGACCGTGCTCTAGCACCACAATACGATCAGCGTGCTCAATCGTAGATAGGCGATGTGCAATCACCAGAGTAGTTCTGCCAGCCATCAATCGATCAAGCGCATCTTGTACTTGGCGCTCAGATTCAGAATCTAAGGCAGAGGTTGCTTCATCCAAAATTAAGATTGGGGCATTTTTGTAAATAGCCCTTGCAATGGCCAGGCGCTGGCGCTGTCCGCCAGATAAACGATTGCCGTTGTCACCAATCATGGAATCAATGCCTTCGGGCAGCTCTTTAATTAAAGCACCGAGATTGGCGGCCTCTAAAGCCTCAATGGCTCGGCCTCGGTCAATACCTTCTTGTCCAGTAGCGCCATAGGCTACGTTTGCAGCAATCGTATCGTTAAACAGAATGACATCCTGACTTACAAAGGCAATTTGCTTTCTGATATCGGCTAAGACAATATCCTCTAAGGGAATATCATCCAGGAAAATATGTCCACTCGTTGGTTTAAAGAAGCGCGGCAATAAATTCACTAGAGTAGATTTTCCGCCGCCTGATGGCCCAACAAATGCCACAACTTCGCCAGGCTTAATAGTTAGGTTAATTCCGCGTAAGGCAGCTTGTCGGCCAGCCTCTTGTTGATATGAAAATCCAACATCCTCAAAACGAATACCGCCTTTCGCCTTTTCCAAGGACTTCATATTCTCTCTGCGTTCTTTTGCCTCTTCAAAAGGTTCATCCATTAAGCCAAAAATCATTTCGGCAGCCGTCAAGCCACGTTGTAAAGGCTGATTAATATCAGCTAAATGTTTCAATGGAGAAATCACCAACATCATTGCGGTAACAAAAGCTGCAAAGCCTCCAACTGTCGTCCCCTCTGTAGCAGATTGCATCAAAGCAATCACAAGCACTATTGACAAGGCCATCGAGGCGATCAACTGAGTAATTGGCTGATTCAATCCGCCTGCTACTGCAGACTTCAAGGCAAACTGGCGCAAACGTTCAGCCTTCTCAATAAAGCGGTTCATCTCATATTGTTCGGCACCATAAACCTTCACGATCCTGTAACCAGCAGCAGCTTCTTCCACGATATAAGCCAATTCACTAGTTAAGGTTTGGTGCTCCCGATTGAGTGAGCGCAAGCGCTTATTAATCTTGCTCATCACAAATGCAATGATCGGGAAGATAATTAAGACCACCAGCGTCAATCGCCAGTTCAAGTAAATCAAGTAGCCCATCAAGCCGATTACAGTCAGAGAATCGCGCACCAAACTAATTAGCATGCCCCCCATGAGCGTCAGCACATTATTAACCTCGAATACCACTGCATTAATTAAATTTGATGCAGAGTTCTTTTGAAAGAAAGTAGTGCTCGCATGCAGCAATGTTTGGAACATTTGCTCTCGCAACTTCAGAAGTACCGCATTAATTACTCGGGTTAGCAAATAGCTTGAAAAGAACTGGGCCAAACTGCGCACCAAAGCTAACCCAACCAAGAAAAGTGGCACCTGCCAAAGCTTGCTATTCAGCTGGCCTGTAAAGCCGCGGTCAAGCAGCGGTTTCATCAAGGCGGGGATTGAGGTCTCAGCCGCGGCTACAAAAGCCATGGCCACCAAAGACCCAATAATTAAGCCAGTATGGGGTTTGAGGTAGGTAATTAAGCGATTTAGGGCGGTACGGTCTTGAGCATTCATATAATGAATTATGCCCACCTTATCAGTCATACTCATCACCCGCAATGAAGAGGCCAATTTGGACGATTGTCTAGCCTCCCTGGAAGGCGTTGCCCAGCAAATTGTGGTGGTCGATACGGCCAGCTCAGACCGTACCCTAGAGATCGCCCAAAAGTATGGCGCTATTACCTCCAGCCCGCCGGATTGGCCTGGTTTTGGCCCCCAAAAAAACCGTGCCTTAGACCTGGCTACCAGCGAATGGGTGCTTTCCTTGGATGCCGATGAAAGACTTACCCCCGCCCTGCGATCGGAGATTTTGAACGCTATCCAGCATAGCGCTCAGGTGGACTGCTTTGCCATTCCTCGCCTCTCTTGGTATTGCGGACGCTTTATTCGTCACTCTGGCTGGAGTCCAGATTATGTTGACCGTCTTTTTAAGCGTGGCACTGCCCACTTCTCAGATGACCTGGTTCATGAACGCCTCATTCCAAATGGTCAAGTCGCCAAGTTGGAAAATCCGATGCTGCACTACAGCTTCATGAACTACTCTCAAGTCTTACAAAAGATCGATCGTTATTCCACTGCATCCGCAGAGCAAGCTTTTGCTAAAGGAAAAACTAGCAGCCCCTTAAAAGCAGTGCTACATGGTTTCTGGGCATTCTTTCGTACCTATGTAATCCGCGCAGGCTTCTTAGATGGCGCTCAAGGATTTGCTTTAGCAATTTCTAATGGTCAAGGTACCTACTATCGTTATATGAAGTTGTGGCATCTCAATCAGGACGCTAGCAAATGATTTCGATTTTGTTGGCCACCTACAACTGGCCACAAGCACTTAAGCTATGCCTAGAATCTCTTGCGACACAAACAGATCGCAACTTTGAAATCATTATTGCCGATGATGGCTCTACCGAGAGCACCAAACAAGTGATTGAAGAATTTAAATCCTCTTCCTCGATTACCATAAATCATCTATGGCAGGAGGATCAAGGATTTCGAAAAACGATCATTCTGAATCGCGCGATTCAAGCTGCACATGGCGACTATCTAGTATTTCTGGACGGCGATTGCATTGTGCAGCCCGATTTCGTAGCGCGTCATCGTGCATTGGCACAAAAAGGATATTTGGTGACCGGTAGCCGAGTGCTTCTCAATGAAAAACTCACACAAGATCTGATTACTTGGCCACATTGGGACTTTCAACGCTTTAGCGCTAGCCTTTTAAGTAATCGCATCAGTGGTGGCATCAATAAATATTGGCCCCTCAAAATCAAACTTGGAAACGGCTCATGGCGAGACTACAAACAGTTTGTGTGGCGCCGTATTAAAGGCTGCAACATGGCTTGCTGGAAAGCAGATGCCGAGGCAATTAGTGGTTTTGATGAAACGATGACGGGTTGGGGTCATGAGGATGCCGATTTTGTCTTCCGCTTACAACATCACCGCATCATTCGTAAATCAGGCTCATGGGCAACAGAAGTATTGCATCTCTTTCATCAAATTCATGATCAAAGCAATGCTGCCGAGAACGCGCGCCGCGTCCGTGAAAAGATTCTGGCGAAGGCACTGTAATGAACCCCCCGAACATGAATACCTTCTCAGATTTAAAGCCTAAAAAGGTATTGTTTATTGCTACTCGGCAAATTGGGGATGTGCTAGTTACCACCCCTCTCATTAGCAAGGCCAGAGAGTTGTGGCCTGATGCTGAATTTCACTTTCTGGGCTATCGCGGCAAACTCGATATGCTTTACGGCAATCCAGACATCAACGAAATTATTGAAACTTCAGATCGTCCTGGTGTTGGTGAATACCTCTCCCTTTTTAATCGACTATTTCAGCGCTACGACTTAGCATTCGTTACCCAGCCTAGTGATCGCGCCTATCTTTATGGGCTAGTTGCTGCCTTTAGAAGAGTTGGTGTCTTAGGTGGCCACCCTCAAGGCAAAGATGTGGAAGATAAATCTAAAAGAAGTAAAGCTGAGAAACAGAACGCTTGGAAGAAATTGATCTGCATGCATACGGTAGATATCGATTACTTTAATCAACACGTCATCGCAGAAAAACTCCGCTTGCTCGAAGTCTTCTTTAGAAACCCTCCTGAATTATTCAGCAAACCGATATCTGTAACACCACCTGTTGGTGAAGCACTGACACCCGTCATTACAAATGCTCTAGTGCAACCCTATGTTGTAGTTCATCCAGGGCCACTGACTGCCTATAAGCGTTGGCCCTTGGCGCACTGGCAACATCTGATTACCTGGCTCGTTAGTAAAGGGTTTCAGGTGGTATTAAGTGCCTCGCCTGCTAAGCAGGATGTGCAACTCAATCACGACATCATCTCTCTCTTAAATGATGAGACTGCCGCGAAAGTCATTAATGCTGCAGGTAAGCTTTCTATTCCACAGGCTGGGACATTGCTGCGCGGTGCCGCACTATATATTGGCGTTGATACCTCCATCACCCATTTAGCAGCAGCTTGCAATACTCCTACGATTACTTTATTTGGCGCAACACCACCGACCAACTTTGGCCCATGGCCTAATGGCTTTATTGGCGAACAACCTTATCAGTTACGCGCCCGTTCACAAACTGTTGGTAATCTCACAATCTTGCAAGGCCCAGGTGAATGCGTTCCTTGCCGCAAGGCAGGCTGCCTTGATCGCGCTGATAGTAATAGTGAATGCTTAGATTTATTGGAACCCACTCAAGTCATTACCGCGATTGAGCAGGTAATCAAGTAACTCAGTGGTATTGAACCTGGACAGGATCTTTTTGTTTAGACGCTAGTAGTTGATTAAGACTATGCAAGCAAGCATCATCAGGATAAATGCGCAACTCTTCAGGAAACTGCATCAAGCAAGCTCCACCACTGGTAGTTACCGCAGCAGTCAACATCAAGCCCTTGATACCCTCATTGGAGCCCGGCATTGGAGGTGGAGCTGCGCCCATCTTTGGATCACGTACGCGATTAGCCATCAAATAAGGTCCGATTTGGCTACGCAGCATCTTCAGATCAATCGCAGAATCAATACAGACATGCACATTGCGAGCAAAGCGCATGCGAGCACCAGTGATATCCATTACCGCTTCAGCAACCACTCGCACGCCACCTGAAAATTTATCTGGCGTGACATTGACCTTAGCAATCAGCATCTCATCTTCTTTCAGCCAAGAGCGATTAGGTTCGTACACTTCGCTATACAGCGTTACCTCAATCGCAGCACTGCCATCATCAATGGTTGCGATCATCATACGGCCACGCTGACCCGTAAGCATGCGAGCAGAAGTAATGATGCCGGCAATTAACTGATCCTTACCTTCAGCTACTTTAGCCAAAGGCTGGCGTATGAAATGCCCAGTCTCGTCACGATAGGCATCAAACATATGCCCCGTTAGGCAAAGCCCTAAAGCGGTCTTTTCTTCTTGGAGGCGTTTCTTCTCAGACCAAACAGGTTCACGCACTAATTCTGGGAGGTGGCGATCTTCTTCTCCAGCAGCCTCAAATAAGCTCACCTGATGAATCGAGGCCTCTGCTTGTTCTGCAGCCTCAATGGCTCTGGCCAATGAGGCAAGTAAGGTAGATCGAATGTCATAGAGATTGCCCCCTGCAGGAACTGAATCACGATAGAGACTATCAAATGCACCAGCACGCATTAGCGCTTCAATGGCGCGGCGGTTAACTTGCCGACGATCAACGCGTGCGCAGAAATCAAACAAGTCTTTAAATGGTCCACCACTTTCACGGGCTTTGACAATCGCCTCAATCGCAGCCTCACCAGTACCTCTCACAGCGCCTAGGCCATAACGAATATGACTGATCGGTGAATCAGGCGCTGCATCAGGTGCACGCAATGGCGTGAAGTCGTATACGCCCGTATTGATATCAGGCGAGAAGACTCGGATTTGATTTGCCAAACAATCGTCATACAAAATCTTTACCTTATCGGTGTCATCCATAGCGAGCGATAAGTTGGCTGCCATAAATTCTGCTGGGTAATAAGCTTTGAGCCAAGCAGTTTGATAAGCCAAGAGTGCGTATGCAGCAGCATGGGATTTATTAAATCCATAACCCGCAAAACGCTCCATCAAGTCATAGATCTCGTTCGCTTTGCCTTCGCTAATGCCGCCCGCTTTTGCGCCATCACTAAAGATCTTGCGATGCTGCGCCATCTCTTCAGGCTTTTTCTTACCCATCGCACGGCGCAACATATCAGCACCACCCAATGAGTAACCACCAATCATCTGCGCCATCTGCATCACCTGCTCTTGGTAGACCATGATGCCGTAGGTCTCGCGCAGAACTGGCTCAATACGTGGGTCTGGATACTCTACTTTTTGACGACCATGCTTACGCTCAATAAAGTCTGGAATCAGGTCCATTGGGCCCGGGCGATATAAAGCCACCAAAGCAATAATGTCCTCAAAGCGGTCAGGCTTGGCTTCCCGTAGCATGCCCTGCATGCCGCGACTTTCAAGCTGGAATACAGCAACGGTGTTGGCCTTCTTGAGAACATCAAAGGCTTTCTCATCATCGAGCGCAATGTCACTAATACTCCAGTCTTTGCGATCTGCGTGTAGCGCTTTAATCCAACGCTCCGCTGCAGCCAAGATAGTGAGCGTAGTCAAGCCCAAGAAGTCAAACTTCACCAGGCCGATCGCTTCAACGTCATCTTTATCAAACTGACTAATCACGGAGCTACTGTCTTGATCTTTGCTCTCTTGTGTATAAAGCGGACAAAAATCGGTTAAGCGTCCTGGAGCAATCAATACGCCACCAGCGTGCATACCGACGTTACGAGTCATGCCCTCTAATTGTTGCGCCAGTGAAAGTAACTGTCGCACTTCATCTTCATTTTTCTCACGTTCGGCTAATTGCTTTTCTTCTTTTTTAGCCATTTCAATGGTCATGTACTGACCTGGCTTATTCGGAACCAGTTTGGCAATGCCATCGACGAAGTTATAGCCCTGTTCTAATACGCGCCCCACATCCCGAATCGCTGCTCGCGCTGCCATGGTTCCAAAAGTGGCGATCTGACTGACCGCATCCTTGCCGTATTTATCCTTAACGTACTGAATCACACGGTCACGACCATGCTGGCAGAAGTCGATATCGAAGTCGGGCATCGATACCCGCTCTGGATTTAAGAAGCGCTCAAAGAGCAGGTTGTAGCGTAGTGGATCAAGGTCCGTAATACCCAGGGAGTAAGCCACTAAAGAGCCTGCACCAGATCCACGACCTGGGCCAACTGGTACGCCATTATTTTTAGCCCAGTTAATGAAGTCCGCCACAATCAGGAAGTAACCCGGAAATCCCATTTGAGCAATCGTCTTCACCTCAAACACTAAACGCTCGTGATAGCGCGACATTTCTTTAGCGCGCTCTTCGGCGTCCGGGAAGTTGCGCTCCATGTGACGCTTCAGCCCAATCTCAGATTGAGCTAGTAAATATTCATCAAGGGTGATGCCTGGGGGTGTAGGGAAATCTGGCAGACGTGGCTGGCCAAGGACCAGCGATAAGTTGCAACGCTTCGCAATTTCTACAGAGTTTGTGATTGCAGCGGGCAAATCTGCAAAACGCTTTTCCATTTCGGCTTGCGTTAAGAAGTATTGCTCGTCATTAAATTTCTTGGCGCGTCTTGGGTTACCCAATAGCTCTCCCTCAGCAATGCACACCCGTGCCTCATGGGCCGTGAAATCGCTCTTTTGCATGAACTGCACTGGGTGGGTCGCTACTATCGGCAGTTTCAGCTCACTAGCTAAGTGGCAGGCAAGCTGGAGCTGTTTTTCATCCTGCTGATGGCCGCCACGCTGCACTTCAATATAGAAAGAATTCGGGAATAACTTCTCATACCGTCTGGCAACAATCTTGGCCTGATCATCTTGACCTGCTAGTAAAGCGCTACCCACTTCACCTTGGCGTGCACCGGATAGTGCAATCAATCCATCAGCAAGGGTTTTCTTGGCTTTCTTATCTTCCGCTTTGGCAGCGGGTTCACTAAACCAGGCGGAGTCAACTTCAGCACGACCGCGAGATTGGTTATCTAAAGAAGCTCTGCTCAGTAGTTCACACAAATTGAGGTAACCAGAATGGTTCTGAACTAAAAGCAATAAGCGATGAGGCTGATCTGGATCTTGAGGATTACTTACCCAAACATCAGCACCGGCAATTGGCTTAATACCGCTAGATCGAGCCGCGGTATAAAAACGCACTAAACCGAATAAGTTACTGAGGTCGGTTAGGGCTAAGGCGCCCATTTCATCTTTAACGGCGGCGGCAACTGCATCGTCAATACGAACCACTCCATCCGTAATCGAAAACTCGGAATGAAGGCGAAGATGGACAAAACGGGGTGAAGCCATGAGATGATTTTAGCTGTGTCTACTTTGAAAAACCCCTCATCCCCAGCCGACGGCTACCGCGGGCGATTTGCCCCCTCGCCCACTGGCCCGCTCCATGCCGGATCACTGGTTGCCGCCTTGGGAAGCTGGCTAGATGCCCGTAAAAATGGGGGTAAATGGCTGCTCAGAATAGAGGATTTAGATGCCCCGAGATGTATTCCTGGGGCAGTCCAGCAAATTCAGGCGCAACTGGTCGCCTGTGGGCTTTCTTGGGATGAGGAACTTACCCATCAATCCCAGCGCCAAGATCATTACCAGAGAGCTTTAGAGCGCTTAAATGAGCTCAAATTGATCTACCCCTGCGCCTGCTCTAGGCAGGCTATTGCCAATACTCTAGCCGGCCTCGGAATAAAAACTCCCCGTAACCAGGAAATGGTCTATCCGGGAACCTGTAGATCACATTCGTTGGAAACTAATTCACCAGAATTGCTAAAGACATCCAAGGCGGCCTGGCGACTTGCTCTTCCCCAAAATTGCCACATTGAGTTTGAGGATTTAGTGCTAAGCCATCAAGACCAAGACCTCAATATAGAAGTGGGTGATTTTGTTCTGCGCAGAAACGATGGCATCTTCACCTATCAACTTGCAGTCGTAGTAGATGATGCTTTACAAGGAATTACGCATATTGTGCGTGGAGCTGATTTGCTAGGCAACACAGCAAGGCAAATCCATTTGCAAAAGGTATTGGGTTATCACACACCGCAATACTTGCATCTTCCTCTAGTGCTCGATGAGCATGGTGAGAAACTCAGTAAGCAGACTTTAGCAACCCAAATCAATACTCAAGATGAAAAACATGCGCTTGCAGAATTACGCAAAGCAGCACTGCATTTAGGATTGAATCATTTGCCAGATGGTGAAAGCATCACCATTGCAGAGTGGCTCTTAGCGGCCACTCGTGCTTGGCGCTGAATTACTTCTTTTTAAAGCCGCCCAGCAAAGCACCAATAGCTGGCTTGGCAGGAGTAATGCCCACTTTTTTCTCTTCTGGTTTTGCGCCCTCAGCTGCTGGTGGTGCAGCGCTTGGCTCATAGGGCTTGTAGAAGAATGGGTCAGGCATTTTCGCTGAAGCAGTATTGGATGAAGAGCTAACAGAAGAATAATTCGATACTCTACTTGGTGAAGGCGCGCCCTCTGGTAGAGGCTTGATATCAAGCTTACGCTTCATCAATTTTTCAATATCATCTAGCAAGCGCTTTTCACTTGCATCCACCAAGGCAATCGCATCACCCTTACTACCAGCGCGGCCTGTACGACCAATGCGGTGAATAAAATCTTCTGCGTTATATGGCAACTCGTGATTAATCACGCAGGGCATATCCGGAATATCTAAACCGCGAGCTGCTACATCGGTAGCAACCAAAGCTTCAATCGCACCTGATTTAAATGCATCTAATGTGAGAGTGCGCTCACCTTGACTCTTATCACCATGAATCGCACCTGCTTTAATGCCATCACGCTCGAGTGCACGAGATAAACGAGCACAACCCAAACGACTATTAGTAAAGATGATGCATTGACGCGATAAACCATTACGTGTGCGCTCTTCCAATACCTTCACAATAGCGCGTTGTTTATCTGCCGAGGCCACCATATGCACTACTTGTTTGACCGTATCGGCAGCAGCATTTTGACGCGCCACTTCAACTGTGACTGGAGTACGTAAATAGCTTTGTGCCAGTTTTTTAATTTCTGGCGAGAAAGTTGCAGAGAACAGTAAGGTTTGTCTTTGCGCTGGGATCAAATTAATAATGCGCTGCAGATCAGGCAAGAAGCCCATATCCAGCATGCGGTCCGCTTCATCTAATACCAAAATCTCGACTTGGGATAAGTTGGCAACTTTTGAACCAATATGATCAAGCAAGCGACCTGGGGTCGCAATCAAGATCTCAACGCCGTTACGCAAAATCCCAACTTGCTCCTTCATGTCCACACCGCCATAGACAACAGCAGCGCGTAAATCAGTATGTTTGGAGTAGCTAGCAGCGTTCTCTGCTACCTGCACTGCCAACTCTCGTGTTGGTGTCAGCACTAAGGCACGAATTGGATGGCGTGCTGGTGAAGCGCTATTACTAGCATGACGCAAGATCTTTTGAATGATAGGTAAGACAAAGGCAGCAGTTTTACCGGTACCAGTTTGTGCAGCACCCATCAAGTCGCTGCCAGCTAAAACATGCGGAATAGATTGCGCTTGAATTGGCGTAGGGATGGTATAGCCCTGCTCGAGTACCGCCTTTTGAATCTTTGGATCTAAACCAAAATCAGCAAAGGTAATTGTTGCTGGAGGGGCAGCGGCAGCAGTGGTAGCAGCGCTGGAGTCACTAGGGGCGACTGTATTGTCAGCCCCTGTAGTAGAAGTTATTTCAGTATCAGTATTTATCAAGGTAACTTACAGAATGGCTGCGATACCGGCCTTAGCGGTTTCAGCATCTTCAGCCGATTTAACGCCGGAAACGCCGACTGCGCCGATGGTAAACCCGTTTACCTCGATATTGACGCCACCCTCTAACATGCCCGATACGTGCGGGGCAGATAAGAAAGCATGACGTCCGTTATTAATAATTTCTTCGTAAACACGTGTCTCACGTTTACCCATTGCAGCGGTGCGTGCTTTTTCTTGAGCTATATAAGAAGATAAAGGTGCGCAACCATCGCGACGAATTAAACCCAACATATGACCACCCTCATCACAGACGGCAATCGTCACTGCCAAATTATTTTTAGCAGCGTGTTGATCAGCTGCATTCAAAATCTTTTGAACATCTGCCTGAGTTAAAAATGGTTTAGTAGCTAACATGTTTAATCTTTCTGTCTCGAATATGGTGTATTGAATTCATGCACTTCTATATAAGTACTTGAATTATAAGGGGTGCAGCTCGATTTGCCCTGAGGAATCTAGCTCCACCCGCCCTAAGTGCCTCTTATTTAAGGAACTCTTGCGCAGCAACTACCCCACTTGCCTTCGGTTTGAAGCCCATAGAGCCCAAACTCATCTCGACACCACTTAATGCAGCCATGAGATTGAGCTCGTTACAGTCACCTAAATGGCCAATACGAAATGCCTTGCCTTTGATCTTGCCCAGGCCAGTACCTAAGGAGAGATTGAATTTCTCTAAAGCGTGTTTACGCAGTACATCTGCATCCATACCTTCTGGTGTAGCAATACATGTGAGTACTGGTGAATAGCAATCAGTGTCTTGACACTGAATCTCTAAGCCCCATGCTTTCACTGCTTCACGACATGCTGCAGCTAAACGCTGGTGACGCGCAAAAATTGTGTCGAGGCCTTCAGCCAACATCATATCCATTGCTTCATGCAATCCGTACATGAGATTGGTGCTTGGTGTTGTAGGCCAGTAACCATTTTTATTGGATTCGAGGATTTCATCCCAAGCCCAATACGCTTTATGCATTTTGTTGTTCTTGCTTGCCTCAATTGCTTTTGGTGACAAAGCATTAAAACCAATACCCGGAGGCAGCATCAAGCCTTTTTGTGAACCAGAGATAGTTACATCAGCACCCCACTTATCGTGCTCATAGTCCGCAGAACCCAAGCCAGATACGCTATCTACCAAGAGTAGCGCTGGGTGCTTGAGTGAATCAATCGCTTTACGAACATTAGCAATGTTTGAAGTAACGCCGGTAGAAGTTTCGTTATGCACTACGCATACCGCTTTGATCTCGTGCCCAGTATCTTTACGTAAACGCTCTTCAATGACAGAAGCATCGACACCCCAACGCCAAGAATCTTGTCCAGCCTTACCGACTACCTCAACATCGAGGCCAAGACGCTTACCAAGTGCGCGCCATAAGTTTGCAAACTGGCCAGTCTCATAAAAAAGCACCTTATCGCCAGGACTCAGTACGTTGACCAACGCGCCTTCCCATGCGCCAGTGCCAGATGCAGAATAAATAATGACTGGCTGGCTAGTCTTAAAAATCTTTTTAATACCATCAAGGACCTTCAAGCCAAACTGACCAAACTCAGGACCGCGATGGTCAATCGTTTGATAGCTAATCGCGCGTAATACGCGTGGTGGAACTGGACTTGGGCCAGGAATATGTAAGAAATGGCGTCCAGATGCGTGGTTATCGAGTTTGAGCATGTTTTGTCTCGCTGGTTTTGGGTTAAATAATCTGCCTAGTGTAAGACAATTTTTGCCAATTTTCCATTTTGTATACAAAATATATATAGAAAACCTTAAAATAAAGCCTTTATTTAGCCTTAAAAGCCTATATTTATGCTTTATGATGGCTTATTGATATTTTTGTATACAAATTTAGGGTCTAGGGAATTAATGCCATGAAGGTAATTGAACAGCCTAATTCGCAGAACTTGCATGAAGCGATCTTCCAAAAGCTCAGACTGCTGTTGGTGGAAGGCAAGATTATTCCTGGTAGCAAACTCAATGAGCGGGAGCTCGCCGAGAGCTTGAACGTTTCTCGCACTCCGATTCGGGAAGCAATTCGTCGCCTAGCAGCAGATGGTTTAGTAGAGCTGATTGCGAACCGGGGTGCGATTGCGGTGCAACTCAGCCTTGAAGATGTCATTAACACTTTTAATGTGATTGCAGACTTGGAAGGTTTTTCTGGCGAACTAGCTGCGAACAATATTAGTGAGACCACCCTCTCAGAATTAGAGGCCCTCCAATATGAAATGATGGCTTCGTATGCGCGCCGTGATTTATCAACTTATTACAAACTCAATCTGCGTATTCATCATCTGATTAATCAAGCGGCTAATAATCCAGTGCTAGCTCAACTCTTCTCCCAAGTGAATGCTCGTATTGAAGCATTGCGCTTTCGATCCAATCAAGATGGCGTCAAATGGGAGAAGGCAGTGGAAGAGCATCAAGAGATGCTCGATGCCCTCAAAGCCAGAGACAGCGGCCGTATGCGCAAGATCATGATCCAGCACGTTCACAATAAACGCGACGTTGTAGTGCAGCTACTCAAGGCTGAAGCGGAAGCCACAACTACAGCAGAGGCAGTCAAATGAACAAACCCCTTGATCTTAAAGAGCTGATGGTGGATCAGGCGCAATTAGCGAAGCGCTTGCGTCAAGAAACTTCTGGCGATGTGATGACCGATAGTGCAAGTCGTGGTCGCTACGCTACTGATGCGTCGATTTACCAGGCAATGCCAGTTGCTGTATTTATTCCGAAGACCGCCCAAGATATTGCGAGTGCTATTCAGATTGCAGCCGAACTAGGCGTGCCCGTTCTTCCACGTGGTGGTGGCACTAGTCAATGCGGTCAAACTACTGGCGCAGCCTTAGTCATCGACAATACTAAATACTTCAGAAATGTTCTCGATCTCAATCTGGATCAAGGCTATGTCGAAGTTGAGCCAGGCATGGTGCTCGATCACCTCAACGGCTCATTGAAACAACATGGCCTTTGGTATCCGGTTGATGTATCGACTGCTGGGCAAGCAACGATTGGCGGCATGGCTGGCAATAACTCCTGCGGTAGTCGCTCGATTGCCTACGGCAATATGGTGCATAACGTTTTAGGAATCAACGCTTGGCTTGCCAGCGGCCAGGTTGGTGAATTTGCTAATTATGCAAATAGCTCTGGGGTTGCTAAAGAGCTGGGTGACTTTGTGAAAGGCTTGGCTAATACGCTGCAGCCTGAGATTGAGGCACGGTTCCCGAAAGTGCTAAGGCGTGTTGCAGGCTACAACCTCGATATCTTCCACCCCCAAAGTGAATTACCTTACACCCAAGATGGCAGTGTTAACTTAGCGCATCTATTAGTGGGTAGCGAAGGTACGCTGGCCTACTTCAAATCCCTCAAACTCAAATTAGCACCACTGCCACAACACAAAGTATTAGGTATTGTGAACTTCGCGAGTTTTTATAAGGCGATGGATAGTGCCCAGCATATTGTCAAATTAGGCCCTACCGCGGTTGAGCTAGTGGATCGCACCATGATTGATTTGGCACGCAGCAATCCGAACTTTAAGAAAACCATTGAGACTGCACTGATTGATCACACGGCACAAACTCCAGAAGCCATTCTGCTGGTAGAGTTTTCTGGTGAAGCGCATGCACCGCTCCTCGATAAACTCAAATCCTTGCAAGAGCTGATGAGTGACTTAGGTTTACCAGGTTCAGTGGTGGCAATGCCAGATGCAGCCTTGCAAAAGAATTTATGGGAAGTACGCAAAGCAGGTTTGAACATCATGATGAGTCTTAAAGGTGATGGCAAGCCAGTGAGTTTTATTGAAGACTGCGCTGTACCGCTAGAGAGTTTGGCTGATTACACCCAAGCACTAACTGATGTCTTTGCTAAATATGGATCGCGCGGCACTTGGTATGCTCATGCTTCAGTAGGAACCTTGCATGTGCGCCCTATTTTGGATATGCGCAGAGACGGCGCCCAAAAGATGCGCGCTGTAGCAGAAGAGGCCTCAGAATTAGTACGCAAATACAAAGGCGCTTATAGCGGCGAGCATGGAGACGGCCTGTGTCGTGGCGAGTGGATCTCTTGGCAGTTTGGCCCCACGATTACGGAAGCACTCTCGGAGATCAAGCACGCGTTTGATCCTAAGGGATTGTTTAATCCTGGCAAGATTGTGAATCCACCGAAGATGGATGATTCCATCAACTTTAGATTTCCGCCCAATTACAAAGTCATTCCATTACAGCCCGCATTAGATTGGTCTGCTTGGAACGTACAGAACGATCCCGTTACAGAAGAAACTACTGCGCCTGGCACTGGCGGTGATCCTGCAATGGGACTGGCTAAAGCCGTGGAGATGTGTAATAACAATGGTCACTGCCGCAAGTTCGATGCTGAAGTGATGTGCCCTAGCTATCGTGTTACTCGGGATGAGAAGCATCTCACCAGAGGAAGAGCGAATACTTTGCGCCTAGCACTATCGAATCAACTCGATATTAAGAGTGGCGCATCAACAGAAACCTCCCCACTAGCCAGCGATGCTATTAAAGAGGTGATGGAGCTTTGTATCAGCTGTAAAGCCTGTCGTCGTGAGTGCCCTACTGGCGTAGATATGGCCAAGATGAAGATTGAGTTCTTATCAGCGTATAAGAAACGGGTTGGCCACTCTTTGCGAGATCTCGCAGTAGCTTATCTACCGAAATATGCCTCTACGATTAGCAATATTCCACTATTGCCAGCACTCTTGAACCTGCGCAATCACATTGCTCCGATTGCCAAGCTTCAAGAATGGATTATGGGCATCTCCGCGCAGAGAAGTTTGCCAATCTGGAAGGGAAAAACTTTCTGGAACCAAAAAGCTGCACAAAATCATCAGTTCACGCCTGAAGAATTGGCGCAAGATAGCAATAGCAAAGGTGTAGTCCTGCTAGCCGATACTTTTAATGCCTATTTTGAAGATGAAAATCTCACCGCTGCCTTAAAAGTTCTCAAGGCCGCAGGTTACCGTGTGCATATTCCAAATAAGAGCAGCGGCAAGACAAAAGCAGCAAATAATACTTGCTCTAAAGAGTTTTGTTGCGGCAGAACCTATCTTGCCGCAGGCATGGTAGATAAGGCCAAACAGACTCTCGGTGAATTAGTCGACCATCTTGCGCCTTATGCGCAAAAGAACATTCCAATTATTGGCTTAGAGCCTTCCTGCCTATTTACTCTCAAGGATGAGGCTCTGGTGATGGGTTTTGGTGAGAAAGCGATCAGCGTCTCTAAGCAAGCTCAACTCTTAGAAGAGTTTTTAGCAAGCGAAGCTAAAGCAGGGACTCTCGAGCTGAATCTTAAGGAAGCCAGCAAGCCAGTACTCTTTCATGGACATTGCCATCAGAAGTCTTTTGCTGCCGTGACGCCAGCAATGGAATTACTCAAACTCATTCCTAAAGCAGAGCCTAAGTTAATTGAATCTTCTTGCTGTGGTATGGCAGGTAGTTTTGGCTATGAGGCTGAGCACATTGAGGTGTCTAAACAAATGGCCGAACTCAGTCTATTGCCTAGTATTCGGAAATCACCGGATGGTTGGGTGGTAGCAGATGGCACCAGTTGCCGTCATCAAATTGCGGATGGGGCTCAAAGAGAAGCCGTACATATCGCCAGAATTCTGGCGGCCCATCTCTAAACTTGTTTTCAGAAGTTAGCGAATCACGCCGTAACCCACCATCAACAAGGTTCCAGTCAGTAAGGCTGGGACCAATCGCTTGGTGGGTTTGGATACCATGACGCCAATCGCTAAGACGCAAATCAGAATGCGTATCCATAAGGGTACTGTTGACATCAAACCCAGTGGCATGACGATCAAACGAATAGTTAAGGCTGCCACCATTGCATAAGTGACAGCGGCTAGCCACCGAAAGATCTCACTATCTTGATTAATGCTATTGGAGAGTAGTACACCAATTGCGCGGCAGAAGTAAGTGCCAAGGCTAGCGCCAATCAAGGCAATCCATAAACCCCAACCAGAGAGCGCGTTTGCCATGGTGTTCATCATCCGATGACTCCAGACTTCTTGCGCAAGAACTTACGATCGATAAAGTAAGCCAGCGTTCCAGCTACCAGACCCGAAGTGAGCAAGCTAGTATCGCGGTCAACAATAAAAAAGATTGGGCCGAAAATACAACCCAACATCAGTGCAATACGGTTAATCCAGGGTTTGACTTCAGTAAAGGTTAATAAGAAGAAAAGTGGATTAATAAAAACGAGGCCCAATGTCACGGCTGGAGGCACCATGCCTGCTAAGTAAAAGCCTAAGATCGTTCCCGGAATAGAAATCAACCAGCAGAGTAGACCTAAGCCCACAAAGTAAGCCAGGCGGTGCTTAGTCTCAATCGCATGGAACTCTCTCATCGAGATTGCCCACGCAGTCATCGCTAATAAATGGACTGAAGCATACAAAGTGCGATTGCGATCTTTTTGATGAAACTGCGGAAAGAGTGTCACCGTCATGGTGATAAAGCGAGTGGAAGTTAAGGTGACTGCTAAAGCAATTGCAATCACCGATGAGCCAGTAATGGCCATCTCGAGCAAGACCACTTGCCCCGGTAAAGCGAACATCAAAAATGAAGTAAAGGTAGTGAACCAAACATCAAAGCCATTGGTCTTACCCATGGCACCAAAGCCAACCATACCGGCAAAAAGCACCATTGCTGGAGCGCCAGCCGCATCTTTGATCCCCGTCCAGAATGCATCGTTTGGACTCTTGAAGCGCTGAGCTGCCGATTCCTCTAGCGCGATTTCGCTAGGATCGATATAGGGTTGCTCGGACGATGACATGATTTAATTGTAAGCCCTTAGTTAGCCTTCAGAGCCCACTCTATATGCTCAGCTACCAGAGAATCAGCAGAACTTAAAGCATCGCTTAATGCCTGATGAATGAGAGTCTTATCAGCCGCATCTGTTCTAGGGCTGGCCAATGCATTACCCATCGCCACTGCCAGATTACGCCGCCAACGACTATAACCAATTCTTCGAATGGCGCTGCCCTCATGACGCTGCTCAAACTCTGCCTCAGTCCATGACCAGAGATGCAAGAGACTAGCTTGGCCTAAGCCATGACGCTGAGCAAAGTCTGGGAGCTGTGAGCGCTTGGCAAACTTATTCCATGGGCAGATGAGTTGACAATCATCACAACCATAAACACGATTACCCATCGCACTTCTGAACTCGATTGGAATTGCCTCGGGATTTTCAATAGTGAGGTAAGAGATGCAACGACGGGCATCTAATTGGTAAGGGGCAGTAATAGCTTGGGTTGGACAGATATCAATACAGGATTGACAGGTACCGCAATGCTCTTCCTGCTCCTGATCAATTGGTAATGGCACATCGACTAAGATCTCGCCCAAGAAAAAAGTAGAGCCAGACTCTCGATTGAGCAAGAGCGTATGTTTACCACGCCAACCTAAGCCTGCTTTACGAGCAAGCTCTACTTCCATTAACGGTGCTGAATCTGTGAACACACGATAACCAAAAGCACCAATCTTTTCTTCAATGGCTTTAGCAAAGTCTTGTAAACGATTGCGCAGTACTTTGTGATAATCGCGCCCACGCGCATACATCGAGACCACTGCCTGTGAAGGATCTTCTAATCGCCGCCATTCAGTATCGAAATCACTTTCGGGAGGAAGATAGTTCATCGAAACACAAATGACGCGCACTGCACCTGGAACTAGTAACTGAGGATTGGCGCGTAAGTCTACGTGACGCTGCATGTATTCCATATGGCCATGGCGCCCTTCTGCCAGCCATTCTTGTAGACGCTCAGAGGCAGGACCTAAGTGGGTATCGGTAATACGCAAACCATCAAAGCCTAAGCTCTCAGCCTGCTCCCCCAGCCAAGCGCGAAGCTTTGGCTGATCTAGGGAATGAGGATTGGTAGATAAAGACATAGGCAATACAGAATGTAGCGCAATAATTGAATAAACTAGGGCAATGACCGGAAATCAGACGCCCCAGGCATCTCCCAAAGCATCGCTTAAACAATATTGTAGGCAGGAAGCAGAAACTGCATCCCTAGCCCAGCATCTTGCCGCCTCCATACAAGAATGGATTGGGCAATCGCCGGCAGCGCACCTCAATATCTCTTTAGAGGGCGACCTAGGGGCAGGCAAAACGACTTTTGCCAGACATTTGATTCAAGGCTTGGGATATGAGGGAAAAGTAAAGAGCCCTACCTATACTTTGTGCGAACCCTACGCACTCCAATGTAAGCAACAAGCCTTTACTGCCCATCACTTTGATCTCTACAGAATGCGTGATCCACTGGAATGGCAAGAAGCAGGATTTGCAGAATATTTTGATGTTCCGGGATTTTGCTTAATTGAGTGGCCAGAAAAAGCCGAGGGCACTCTTCCCGCATTTGACATTCAGATTCAGTTGACAGCTGGCGCAGAAGAAAATGTGCGCACTATAAATATCAGCGCATTGTCTGAGCAAGGTAAAAAAGTAGTTGAGCAGATTCAAGCAACATCCAATTAAATATATGAGTAGTAAAAAAACTAACCTCTCTAGACGCCAGCATTTAAAGACTTCAGTCAAGTTCTTAAGTTTTGCCCTCCTCCTTACCGAGGTTGACATTGCTTGGGGCGCCAAGATATTGGGTGTTCGTATATGGCCCTCAGAGGATTACACCCGCATTACTTTGGAGTCCGATACTCCATTACCAATTACACAGCAGATCCTGACAAACCCAGATCGTCTAGTGGTTGATGTGCAGGGCTTAGAACTGAATCCAACACTGAAGGACTTAGTTGCCAAAGTTAAGCCCAATGATCCTTATGTATCGCAGATTCGGGTGGGGCAATTTCAGCCAGGGATTGTGCGTTTGGTGTTTGACCTAAAAGAACCTATCAAGCCACAACTCTTCACACTCGATCCTGTTGCTGAATACAACTACCGCATGGTATTTGATCTTTACCCTACAACGCCACTAGATCCACTCATGGCTTTGGTGAGAAGTAGCGCCAAGAAAGAGATTGCGCTTGAAAAATCCAATGAAGAGATTGATCTAATTGCTCAGTTCGCGACCAAGAAAGATAAAGAAGCAGCAAAAGCACCAGCTAATCCAGTAGCCCAATCCATTCCAGAAACAAAAGAGGCTCTAGCACCCCCTAAATACAAGAGATTAATTACGATTGCGATTGATCCTGGGCATGGCGGAGAAGATCCGGGCGCTATTGGCGCTGCAGGATCAAGAGAAAAGAACGTAGTCCTCTCGATTGCTAAAAGACTGAAGGAAAAGATTGAGGGTGAGGCCTACATGCGCCCTTACTTGACCAGAGATGGTGATTACTTTGTGCCACTGCATGTCAGAGTACAAAAAGCGAGACGTGTAGAAGCGGATTTATTTGTATCGATCCATGCAGATGCTTTTATTGAGCCCCGAGCCAAAGGTGCATCTGTATTTGCACTCTCCCAAATGGGCGCAAGTAGCTCAATGGCCCGTTGGATGGCGAACAAAGAAAATGCCTCAGATCTCATTGGCGGCATCAATATCAAGACTCAAGATCGTCAGGTGGCGAACCTACTTCTCGATATGTCGACAACTGCTCAAATTAAAGATTCCATGCAAGTCGGTCAATCCATCCTGAAACAAATTGGAGGTTTTGCTCCTCTGCATAAGCCAAAGGTAGAGCAAGCCAGCTTTGCTGTTTTAAAGGCTCCAGACATCCCCTCCATCCTGGTAGAAACTGCTTTTATCAGCAACCCACAAGAAGAAGCCAGATTGAATGATGAGGGCTATCAGGATCGCATTGCAGAGGCTATTTTGAGAGGAATTAAGGAGTATTTTTCCAAAAACCCACCAGTGGCCAGACGGGTCAACTCATAACGTACTTGTAAGTACAAGGGCTTACGGGCAGACGGCCTAGACCCAGGAGCGACTACAAACTTCTTGCTATAATTTCTGTTTTACCGGGTCGGTAGCTCAGTCGGTAGAGCAGCGGACTTTTAATCCGTTGGTCGCGAGTTCGAATCTCGCCCGACCCACCATATTAAGTAGGTACGTACCGGACACATGCTTTACGTCCGGTACCGACCACATGGTTTACACATTTACCAATCACATCCCCAATACTTTGGGACCAAATGGGTTTTCTAGGGCTTGTACCCTTGAAGACTCCATATC
>NZ_JACVPN010000003.1 GCF_018881855.1 Polynucleobacter sp. MWH-Berg-3C6
CGACACAAATTTGAGCTTTTCATCCATCTTCGTACTTTCATTCCACGGCATAGAGTGGTCCCTCCTATGCCAAAAACTGTAAAGTATGTGTCCGGTATAAAGTGTTAACTATGTGTCGAGTCGTACACTCAATAGCCCACTTGTTGGGCTATTTTTATTTCGAAGCCTTCTTAAGGGTCCAGGCACTTGGGTGTTGTTCAAAACCAAGAGGCCCATAATATTCTCTTGCCTTTGGAGCGGCGAGCAAAACCAACATACAGCCTTCCTCAAGATGTAATTTAGTTTGTTCAATCAATTGTTTTCCAATGCCCTGCTTTTGGTATTGAACATCTACCGCCAAGTCTGATAGATAAGCAACATAAGAGAAATCGGTCAGCGTTCTAGAAATCCCAACTAACTTATCCTCATCCCATGCCGAAACTATCAGATTGGCGTGCTGAAACATATTCTCAAATGCTTGCCGATTATGAATGGGGCGTCTTTCACCAAGCGTCGACCTAATGTATAAATTAATTGCCTGATCAGCGGAGATTTTGGTTGAACTCGAATAGGTAATTGACATTGTTTTGCATTTAATAAAAATACCAGTCTATAGAGGCCCTATAAAAAAGTAAATCAAGGAATAGGCAGTCTAAGCCCCGATCGACTCAGCCTAATGTATTCTTCGAAAATGAAAACAGTCAATCTTTCAGTGATGACGCCCTTGTTGGCATTCAAGCTGGTTATGGTTGCTGCATTGTGGGGTGGAACTTTTATCGCGGGAAGGGTTTTGGCCCAGTCTTTGCCATTAATGACCGCAGCATTTGGCAGATTCTTTGTTGCTTCAATATTGTTAGTCATTGTTGCAGTAAAAATGGAAGGAAAGCTGCCCCGCTTAAATCGCGAGCAAATATTGCTAACTGCCCTTTTAGGTTTTACAGGTATTTTTATTTACAACATCTGTTTTTTTGGCGCATTGGCAAGAGTGCCAGCGGGGCGCACATCTTTATTTGTAAGCCTTACTCCCATCGTGACAGCCGTTTTGGCTGGCCTCATTTTTAGCGAGAGGCTCGGTATGCGTCGTTGGGTTGGCATCATAGTCGCGCTTATTGGCGCCATCGTTGTGATTACACGCGGTGATTTAATTGGGGGCATCGCCAATATCAGTCAATCACTGGGGTTGGGCGAATTAATGATGCTTGGCGCTGTTTTTAGTTGGGCTACTTACACATTAATATCACGTAAGGCCTTAGAGACGCTTTCCCCTATTGTTGCAACTACTTACGGCACTTTATGGGGCTTTGTATTTTTAAGCATTGGCGCTGTTGGCGAGCTCAAAGATATTGATTGGATGCTTCTAGATTGGCGTGTATGGACTTCAGTTTTTTACTTGGGCGCTTTTGGTACCGTACTGGCGTTTATTTGGTATTACCAAGGCATTCAAACGGTAGGGCCATCACGCACAGCAATCTTTACCAATTTGGTTCCGGCATTTGGTGTGCTATTTTCGGCAGCATTGCTAGGCGAGCCGATATTAATGTCAATGGTGATTGGGGGCCTTATCGCAGTCTTAGGCGTTTCGCTGGTTAATAAAAAATAGAGCCAGCCTATCCACAAATTGAATTGTTTTACAGTAGGATATCCACATTGACTCAATAAGGGGTGAAAATGAAAGTAGCAAAATGGCTTGGCTTAGGTTTATCGATTAGTTTTTTTATCGCCAATTTTGCGTTCGCGCAGTCGCAGGCTGAAGAGTTGCGACCAAAGCGTACAGTACTTCAAAAATCAGATGTGGGTAGTACGGGCAGAGAGGTCACCTTGCAGATTGTTGAGTTTCCAGCTGGCGCTGTCGAAGTTCCCCACACCCATCCCGGTGAGTTAGTGGGATATGTATTAGAAGGTTCTGCAGATTTAATGGTCGAAGGAAAGCCCATGGCCTCTTTGAAAGAGGGCGATGGTTTCATTATTGAGGGTGGTAAAGTGCATGCCGCAAAGAATACGGCCAAAGGAAGCACCAAATTATTGGCAACAGTAATTTTGGAAAAAGGTAAGCCTACTTCTGCCCCTGCTAAATAAAACTTAATCAGAAATCTTCAATCCTCGTCAATTCTGCCGCGGGTCACGAAGAAAAGCTAAGACAAAAAGTAAAAGGCAGTATGTACAAGCTCATCGCATTTGATGCCTATGGAACATTATTTGATGTGTACTCAATGGGGCAATTGGCTGAAGAGTTGTTTCCTGGTGAGGGACAAGCATTTGCCTTGATGTGGCGTGATCGCCAAATTGACTACACTCGCCTTGTCACTATGAGCGACCCCAGCCCAATGGGAAGTAAACACTACCTACCTTTTTGGGAGTTAACCATTCGCTCATTACATTATGTGTGTAAGCGCATGAGCTTAAATCTCACTCCAGAATATGAGCGACAACTCATGGATCAATATGCCAAGCTCACTGGCTTTGAGGATAGCTTGACCGTTCTTAAAGCCATTAAAGAAAAAGGCGTCTCTACAGCCATTTTGTCTAATGGTAGTAGAGAGATGCTTGCCACTGTAGTAGATAGCAATGGTTTAAAGCCTTACTTAGACAAAGTGGTAACAGTTGAAGAGGTGCGTTTATTTAAAACTGCCCCCCAAGCCTATGAGCTTTTGTTAAAAGCATTCCCAGCAAAGAAAGAAGAAATTCTATTTGTGTCCAGCAATGCTTGGGATGCCCTAGCGGCCAAGTGGTATGGCTTTGATGTATTTTGGGTTAATCGCCTTGGCCATCCTTTTGAGGAGATTGGTGATAAACCAAACTACGAGGGAAGTTCGTTAAGTAAAGTATTGGAAGTCATATAAGGAAATGCCGATGCTATTAGTAACCTCAATCATTGCTTCTCTGCTGACCATCATCTTTATCAAACTCTCTTTTGCCGTCATAGGCCTTAGAAGAAAGAACAAAGTTGGACTGGGAAGTGGTGGTCACGATGACCTTGAGAGGGCAATTCGTGCACAAGGTAATTTTGTTGAGTATGTTCCTTTCGGGATCATTTTGATTGCCTGTTTGGAATTAAACGGTGCTCCTTGGTGGCTAGTCCTCATCCCTGGCATCACACTGATTGTTGGGCGCTTGATTCATGCCGTCGGAATCAATGAGCCCCCTCCTAATTTCAGCAAGCGTGTAATGGGAATGAAGCTCACCTTCAATACATTAATCGCTTTAGTTATCCTGAATTTAGCTTGGTCTCTATATCAATTGATTGTCTAGAAAAATAAAGGAAGTCTTATGCCACTTGTACGCATTGATTTAAGTAAAAAACATCCAGAAGGTTTTGCCCAACAAGTGGGTGAGATTGTTTATGAGGTGATGACAGCACATATTAATGTGCCTAAAGATGACAAGTTTCAAGTTATTACTAAGCACGAAAGCTCCGAGCTTGTTATGCCTAAAAGTTATCTGGGCATTGAGTATTCGGAAGACATTATCTTTATCCAGATCACCTTAAATGAGGGCAGAAATACCGAGATGAAGAAAAAGTTTTATAAATTTATTTGTGAGGGCTTAGTTGAAAAGCTCAAAGTCAGACCCCAGGACATCGTTATCAATTTGATTGAGGTGAATAAAGAAAACTGGTCATTTGGCAATGGTGAGATGCAATATGCACCAAAAGAATAGAAACTCAGCCCCTCTAGTAGATTCTGCCCGGGGCTGGCAAGAGCTCAAATAAGCGCCTTAGGAGGCCATTTCATGATGAGTATTGACCGTTTTCGGACTCAGATGTAATGTCTAATCTGTTGTGATCTCTTGAGCCTTATTACTGAAAGGATAGACGATATGTTTTTGCCTACAACACACGATATAAAAGATGCAATTTCAAAATACGCTGGTTTTTTCGGGATGGTCGTCAGCATTGCGGTTGTGCTTAATTTGATCCTGCCTACAGGTGAGACGCTTTCGAATGCTCCAAAATTGATGGTGTCGATATTGATCAGTATTTTTCTTGGCTGGTTATCTTTTGCTATTAAGTCTAATAAATAAAAGACGAGTACTTTTAGGCTCCGTCTTATCCCGTCTTGCCCAGCAAAATTACTAAAGCCACCTTCGGGTGGTTTTTTCATTTGGCTCGACAGGAATATTGAATGTCGATTAGGATGGTCTTCTTAGTGCTCAATATCTTCAATTTATGACTTTTATTCTGCGAATAATCACACCCCTCATTTTTTTGCTGAGTTGTTTTTGTGTTGCTGGGCAAGCCGCAGCTTCTTTGGCAAATGATTTGCAAGATGGCCAACATGTCTTGCTGATGCGGCACGCAGACGCTCCCGGGTATGGCGATCCGGCAGGTTATGTAATTAGCCAGTGCTCGACTCAGCGTAACTTGGGCGATTATGGAAAGAAGCAATCCAGAGCAATTGGGGTGTGGCTGAGCAACCAAGGCATTCAAAAGGCAGAAGTATTTAGCAGTCCTTGGTGCAGATGTTTGGACACGGCCAGCCTTCTGAACAAGGGCTCAGTAAAAATTGAACCATCACTCGGATCATTTTTTGATGATATGAGCTTAGAAAAGAGCCAAACTAAAGCACTAGAAGTGTTTATTAAAAATGAATTGGCAAAGCAATCCAAGACACCACTTATTCTAGTAACGCATCATGTCAATATTCAGGCCTACACCGGGAAAGTCGTTGGAGTGGGCGACATGGTATTGGTGAAGGTGAATAAAAATGGGGAATATCTTTCTCATACAATTTATCTAAGCCCCAAGGTTTGAGAGGTAGCGCAATTTGACAAACATTAACGAGCTCCCTGCTGATCTTCCTATTCCCCAAGACGATGGAGCTACGGACCATTTAAAGGGAATGAAGCTCCCCCATGTCGTGCTGAAAGCTACTAACGGCCAGATGATCAATCTTGGCAATATCAAGCAAAAGCTGGTTATTTATTGTTATCCAATGACCGGTCGGCCTAATGTAGCTTTGCCCGATGGCTGGGACCAGATTCCTGGTGCTCGCGGCTGCACACCACAAAGTTGTTCATACAGGGATCACTATCAAGAACTGCAATCACTAGGTGCTCAGGTGCTAGGGTTAAGCGTTCAAACGACGGAATATCAAAAAGAGATGGCCGATAGATTGCATTTGCCGTTTCCAGTGGTTAGTGATGTGAGCTATGCGTTTCAGAAGGCGCTAAACATGCCAACTTTTGTAAGCGCCGGCATGACTTTGCTGAAACGAGTTACTTTGATCGCTCATGATGGCGTCATTGAGGCTGTTCACTATCCAATTTTTCCGAGTGATAGTGATGCAGCCTGGGTGTTGGAGTATTTAAAGAGTCACTAGAATAGTGTTGTCTATACGCATAGGGGTAGCTCGCAATGAAACAAGCTTTATCCAAAGTCGCTTTTCTGTCTATTTTATTTAGCTCAAGTTTTGGCATTGCCCACGCAGAGCCATCAACACCGCCCTTCTATCAAGCTGTGAGCAAAATGAGTCCAGACGGTAAGTTGGGGCAGGTCATTAAAAAAGAGCAAATATCAACCGCAGTGCCTGGTGCGCAGGCGTGGCGCATTGCTTATATTTCTTCAGACGTAGGCGATAGAAAAACCATTTCTACTGCTCTAGTTGTAGCCCCTACCGGTAAGGCTCCCTCAGATGGAAGGCCTGTTATGGCATGGGCACATGGCACTACGGGAACTGCGCAAAGCTGTGGCCCATCTCAACTGACTAATCCTGCAGTTTCTTTAAATGAATATTTCTTATTGGACGGAAATTCGTGGACTGACTACGGGCTTCCAAACTTAGAGACTTTTATTAAAGAAGGTTATGTAGTGGTTGGTACTGACTATCAAGGTCTAGGGGGCGGCGGCAAGCATCAGTACGCGGTAGCCATTACGCAAGCAAAAGATACGATTGATTCAATTAGAGCAGTTGGTTCAATGCAAGAAACCGGCGCCGGCAAAAAGGCAATCATTTATGGTTGGTCCCAGGGCGGTGGCACTACGATTGCTGCTGCTAGCATGCCAGATTACATCTCTAAAAAAGGCACTGCATTCGACGATATCCAGCCAGTAGGCTTTGTGGCTTTGGCCCCTTATGACGTAGCAGTCACAATGCCTGGGGCCAAGCTTGATCAGGTAATATCCGAAAAAATGATCAGCGAGTTAAGCGCCAGCTTTTCAGACAATGTATTTAACTTTGCACATTTTTCAATGACTCTATGGGGCACTCAGGCGGCGTTTCCGAACCTCAAGTTAACTGATTTGTTAACAGACGATGGTGCAAAAGTCATCGACAAAATTTATTCCAACAAATGTCTTCATGCATCAGCCGATACTTTGAGCTATGCCTATGGGGCTGGGTATAAAAATCTTTTAAAGCCAAAGGTGCAAAATACTCTGGCATGGGCGCAAGCATTTTTGAAGGGAAGTGTTAATCCAGTCAAGCCAGTAGCCCCCGTTGTTATCTATTGGGGTACGAAAGATACGGTTGTGCCTCCTGTGATGGGTGAGCTTTATCAAAAGCAGATGTGCAAGTTAGGCGGCAACATTAGCAGAGTTCAATTGCCAGGAGAACAAACTCACTTTTCTACGCCGGGCTCTGCCGCACCCTTATATCTGCCTTGGGTAAAAGATCGCATTGCCGGAAAAACCATGGCAAATGCTTGCCCACAAAATTAAGAGCAATGCGATGATTGATCATTTAGACCATCTTGTTTTGACTACTGCGAAAGAGGCTGAGTGTATTGATTTTTATACGCGTGTATTGGGTATGCAGTTAGAGTCATTCATTGGGGGCTCCCCACCAGTAGAGCGCAAAGCTTTTAAGTTTGGCAATCAAAAGATTAATTTACACATCAAGGGTAAAGAGTTTGAGCCTAAGGCAAATATTCCAACTCCAGGAGCTTTAGATCTTTGCTTTATTGCCGATATACCTCTTGCCCAAGTGATCAAGCAATTGGAGAAAGAGGCCTGGCCTATTATCGAGGGACCCGTCGTTCGCACTGGAGCAGCTGCGAAAATAAATTCGGTTTATGTTCGTGACCCTGATCAAAATTTGATTGAGATTAGCGAGCTACTTTCTTGATGGCTCAAGATCTGCTCCTCCAGGCCCTTGTCCTCGGGACTCTGGGCCTTGGCGCCGGGGTTTTGGGCGGGGTGATTGGGTTTGGCACTACGATTATCCTGATGCCGGCTCTAGTATATTTTTATGGGCCAATTCAAGCAATTCCAGTGATTGCACTTGTTGCCACAGTCGCAAATCTCTCGCGCATTTTTTTGTGGTGGAGTGTCATTAATTGGAAAGTGTGCTTTGTCTATAGCATCACTGCAATACCTGCAGTGATATTGGGCGTAAATACTTTAGTGACTCTAAATGATCGACTCGTTGAGATTACCCTTGGACTGTTTCTGATTTTGCTGATCCCAATTCGTAGGTGGATGCGTAAACAGAATTTTTATCTAAAGTTATGGCAAATGAGTTTGGTGGGGGCTGTAATTGGTTACCTCACTGGCATAGTAGCAACGACGGGCGCAATCAATACCCCATTCTTCTTGGCCTTTGGTTTAACAAAGGGGGCCTACTTAGGCACTGAGGCTGCCAGCACCCTATCAATTCTATTTACTAAGGGCATTACTTTTCATCAGCTCGGATTTTTAAATACAACGGCAATTATTCAGGGCCTTTTGATTGGCAGTTGTGTATTGGTTGGCTCAATCTTTTCCAAAAGAATTGTTTTGGCATTGCCTGAAAAGAAGTTTTTATTGCTAATGGAGCTCGTCATGCTGATTTCAGGAGTCTCCATCCTGGCGATGTCTTTCTAAAGGCATTGGTATAAATCACTAGTCCCTTAATCGAGGGCGTCAGGATATAATTTTGGGAAGCAGGAGAGTGAGGGGCAACCCTCCACCGAAGGCGCAAACTCCCATGAACGCTCAGGTATCCCACAGGAAGGTACTGCTTATCCTAAACAGCCGTCTGGAGAGCCACCATTTTGATGGTGCACCGAAGGAGCAAGTACTAAGCTAGGCTTAGTGTGAATCTCTCAGGTATCAAGGACAGGGGGAGCGGCATCCATCTGCATGGCATTGCTATGTAGTTGATGGGCCGCCTTGGGAGAGTCTTTATGCAAAACCTTTGCAAATAATTCAGTAGCAAATTTACCCATGGTCTGCAGATGCAGATCCATTCCTATATTGCTTATTAGCGCTATCGCTTTGGGCACTGATTGAATAAGGTTAATGTATGACAAACAAATTTGTTGAAGAGGCACCATATCACCCCGGATATGAAGATGCTGGTTTTAAGGGCGTAGCTTCACCGCTTGCTGCAGAAATTGATCAATTTAGAAAGAGCAATTCTCGCTATTTAAATTTTGCGGATGTCATTGTTGATTTTTGCGCATCAGATCAAAATAAAGTACAAGCAGCGAAGTGATCCACTGTAAATAAGCCACCTTTTGGTGGCTTATTTACTAGCAATCTTTGTATGGATACACCTATAGGTCTAGGTTATCTAATGCCAAGCTGTTCAGATGGCTGGTGTCAGCCCAGTTATCCACTTTCCAGTTAGAGCCATCATGGCTAATCCAATTTAAGGATGCATTTGGAACCGCCACCACTCTCTCGGCATCTAAGGCTTGATTACTCGCTATTCGATACATCATGTCTAGAGCTCCACCATGGCTGACTAGCAGAATTGTTTTGCCAGCATGCTTTTCCTGAATTTCTTCAAGGGCAACTTTGATACGGTTTGCAAATTGCAGGATACTTTCGCCGCCACGCAATTCTTCGTGAATATCTCTTCTAAGGTGGGCTTGCCAAAGCTCTGGCTCTAAGGCCGGAGCTTCGCTGATAGTCAGTCCCTGGAGGGCGCCAAGATGACGCTCTTTCAATGCGCTATGGCTAGTGGCAGAAACTGAATAGAGGGCTTCAATTGCTTTAGCTGTTTGCTTTGCCCTCTCCAAATCGCTGGTGTAGAGAACATCAAATTGAAAATCAATACTTTTAAGGGCCTTGGCCATCTGCGCTGCTTGAGCGATGCCACGAGTATTCAAATGAATATCGGTATGGCCTTGAAGGCGGCGCTCGGCATTCCAATCAGTTTCTCCATGGCGCACTAAGCAAAATCGAGTATTAGTCATTTAGTAATAATAAGGGCTAATGAATTCTTGAGAGCCCGAGTCTTCGCACAATTTTCTTAATACAATGGCTTCATACACAAAAAGGGCGATAGTGAATAAAGAAACCAAGGGAATGCTCATCGGTTTTATTGGCATTCTAATTTTTAGTTTGACTTTGCCTGTAAGCAAAATTGCAGTCCTCAGCTTTGATCCTTATTTCATCGCATTTGGTAGAGCTACGCTCGCAGCGACAGTTGCCTTGGCTTACCTGATTTATAAACAAGAGCCCATGCCAACCAGGGTGGATTTCACTAAATTCATAGTGATTGCTTTAGGAGTCGTTTTTGGTTTTCCAGTTTTCACTACCGTTGCCATGGCTGAGGGATCTTCTTCTCATGGCGCAGTCATTTTGGGCATGATGCCTTTGGCTACAACCGTTATTGGCGTGATTCGTTTTAAGGAGCGTCCATCCCTAGGTTTTTGGCTAGTTTCTCTATTGGGGGCAGCCTTGGTGGTGGTGTATGCCCTGCTAAAAAGCTCTGGAAGCTTTACATACATAGACGGCTTATTGGTGCTAGGCGGTATTTGTGCTTGCGTAGGCTATGTAGAGGGTGGCGAGCTATCTAAAAAGATGAATCCTCGCGCCGTGATTTCTTGGGCGCTCGTAATTTCATTGCCTATCAATATCTTGATGAGCTATGTCACATTTAATGCGCAATATTTCGATGCTAGCCCTATTGCCTGGACTAGTTTTATTTATCTTAGTTTATTTCCAATGTTTATTGGCTTCTTCTTTTGGTACGAAGGACTTGCGGTTGGCGGGATTGCACGTGTTAGCCAGGTGCAGCTAATACAACCCTTTTGTACGCTGATTGCTGCAAGCGTTTTGCTGGGGGATTCACTCACAATGATGAATTTGGTATTCGCTGTCTTGGTAGTTTCCACTGTGATTTTAGGAAAGAGAATGTTGGTTAGGAGGGCATAAACTCTTTCTGCTACTTCATGAAAAAAGCCCCGTTAAAACGGGGCTTAGTTTTTATGCAACAACAGCATGTTTGCTAATCGCTCGCAAAATCTTACTTTTTTCTTTTGGCTTATTGCTGGCCTCAAGTAATTTATTGAGTTGAGTAGCGTTTAATGGCCCAAGGCGCGGCTTGCCTGTTTTGGTGAGCATGGGGTCGTTTTTTCTGTTTCTTTGATTTTGGCCTACAGCCATGAATTTTCCTAGATTAATGAAATGATGAATTCGAGAGGGATGCTCAAGAGATCCCCCTATCTAGGGCGCACAATAGTGATCACAGTTCAGAATAACAGCTTAAAAGTTCAGGCGCTATGATTGGGGGATGATTAGTCTTCCAAACATCATCTTCGCTCTAGTTATGGGCCTTTTGATGTCTTTGAGCATCACGCTTGCAGCTACTTTTGTGCGTATTGGGGCTATAGAAAATTTTTTTTCTATATGGCTGGAAGTTTGGTTGGTGGCTTATCCTATCGCCATTGTTTGTATTCTGATTTATAAGCCGTTTGCCAGTAAGCTTACTGAAAAAATTGTGAAGAAGATTAAATAGGGTGAGCAGTTAATAACAAGGAATACCTTTATGAAGAGCTATATCTCCGGATTATTTTGTTTAACTTTATTGAGCGCTTGCGCAGCAGTCTATACAGATGCGTCCGATTCTAATCACGTTACTTTTTTAAATAGTAGCGGTGAGTCTATTGAGCAGCTAACCCAAAAAGCTAGTAACTACTGCGCACAATATGGAAAAACTGCCACCTTTAGAAACAGCGACACTCAACTCGTTGCCGTTTTTGACTGCAAGGGCCCTCAGGTTAGAAGCCAATAATCAACCAGCCAAATCAGATTGATAAATGAGACCCGCATGCTCTCTAAGAGCATGGAATTGAATGGATTCCCAGCGCTGTTGTGCGACGTCAAGCTCTGACTTATGCGAAGCCAGAAACACCGATGCGCCGACCACATCTTCTGCCATGCGATGAATGTTTTCTTGGGTAAATTTTTTCAGTGCGACAGGATCATCTGAGCTAACCCAGCGAGCCAAGCTATAGCGTGCAGGTAGTAGACGCACTTCAGCGCCATACTCCGTTTGCAGACGATGACTGACAACCTCAAACTGCAGTTGACCAAAGGCGCCCAAGAGCATCGTACCGCCGGCCATAGGCCGAAAGACCTGAATAGCACCCTCTTCACCGAGTTGCATGAGGCCAGTTCTTAATTGCTTAGACCGCAAGGGGTCGGCTGACTCAACCATGCGAAAAATTTCAGGGGCAAAAAATGGTAAGCCCGTAAATTGCAACTGCTCACCTTCGGTTAGCGTATCGCCCAGGCGTAATAAACCATGATTTGGTAGGCCAATAATATCGCCAGGAAATGCTTCATCCAAAATATCGCGTCTTTGTGAAAGAAAAGACAAGGCATTATTGGTGCGTACTTCTTTGTTGTTGCGGCAGATCTTCAGTTTCATACCACGTTGAAAGTGCCCAGAGCAGATTCGTAAGAATGCAACTCTATCTCGGTGTGCTGGATCCATATTTGCTTGAATCTTAAATACTACGGCAGAGAATTTATTTTCAGCAGGACTCACTTCACGTTGCAGTGCTTTACGTGATCCTGGAGATGGCGCTAATTCAACCAAGGTATTTAAGATTTCGCGTACACCGAAATTGTTAATTGCTGAGCCAAAGAATACCGGGGACTGTCGGCCCGCCAGAAAGGCTTCACGATCAAAGGCCGGCATTGCCTCCTTAATGAGCTCTACTTCTGCCAGTGCATTTTCTAAATCAGTTCCGAGACGCGCTTTAAGTGCAGGATCATTGACATCCACAACAGCATGCGAGTCTTCTGTGACGCGATCTTCACCTGCTTTAAACATGCGCATGCGCATATTGGCAATATCAATTACGCCTGCAAAAGATTTGCCCATGCCAACCGGCCAAGTAAAGGGAACTACTTCAATGCCCAAAGCAGTTTCAATCTCATCCATTAATTCCATGGGCGGCTTTACTTCTCGATCCATCTTATTGATGAAGGTGACAATTGGCGTATTGCGAGCGCGACATACTCCAAGCAGGCGTAAGGTTTGTGATTCGACGCCGTTAGCCGCATCAATCACCATCAAGGCAGAATCTACCGCGGTTAAAACGCGGTAAGTATCTTCAGAAAAATCTTGGTGCCCTGGTGTATCTAAGAGATTAATGATGCAGTCGCGATACTCCATTTGCATCACTGAGCTGGCGACGGAAATACCACGTTGCTTTTCAATTTCCATCCAGTCAGAGGTAGCGTGTCGACTGGCTTTACGCGCCTTTACGCTGCCGGCAATTTGAATTGCTCCGGCGTAAAGCAATAGCTTTTCAGTAAGCGTAGTCTTGCCAGCATCTGGGTGAGAAATGATGGCAAAGCTGCGACGTCGTAATACTTCTGCGGCGGGAGTGCTGGAGGTGGTGGTATCGATGGTAATTCTGCGCTTAGTAATCTAGTTTGGACGCAATTATAAGCGCGTGGGCCTATCTAAAATTGCTCTTCGGGCCTTACAAATCGCCATTGACCCGGTGGCAGTGGGCCAAGAGAAATTCGACCCATTCTGACGCGTTTGAGGCCGATGACCTTGAGGCCAACCATTTCACACATTCTGCGGATTTGCCGCTTGCGGCCTTCACGCAATACAAAGCGTAATTGATCTTCATTTTGCCAGCTGACTTGTGCCGGTTTAAGAGCAACGCCATCTAAAGATAGGCCGTGTTTCAACCGATCCAAATCTTCGAAAGAGAGGGCCCCCTCAACGCGAACTAAATATTCTTTTTCAATTGGGCTATTTTCACCAATTAACAACTTCGCAATCCGACCATCTTGGGTCAGCACCAGCAACCCGGTGGAGTCAATATCCAGCCTACCGGCCGGCGCCAAGCCTTTTGTATTGAAGCGGGGATTGCGGCCTTTATCAAGTGGGCTAGCAAAATAGTTCTCAGGAGTGATCAAAGAAGCTGCAGGTTGATACTCTTGCTCATCGTCATAGTGAGAGATGTATCCAACAGGTTTATTGAGGATGACAGTAATGCGAGATGCCTGTTGCGCCTTAGCACCAGACTGTAATTCGATTTTTTGATGCCGATAAGCGCGTACGCCAAGTTCGTTTACTACTTCGCCGTCAACGGTTACAAGGCCTTGCTCAATATAGGAGTCTGCCTCGCGACGTGAGCATAGTCCTAATTCAGATAACAGCTTCGATACGCGTACTTTTTCTTCCATGCCTACATTATCCGTTAAAGGATAGTTTTGAATAATGCGGGGCAATATCGCAGATTGGCTAAACTGCAGTAGTCACGAATATTAAATAAGAGAAAACAAATGACTGCCAACTTAAAAAAGCCACCAATTTATAAAATTCTTTACTTTCAAGTACTTATGGCTGTTTTAATCGGGGTTTTGCTTGGCAACTTTTACCCTTCCATTGGCGTAGAAATGAAACCTTTTGGCGATGCCTTTATTAAAGGTATCAAGATGTTGATTGCGCCAATCATTTTTTGTACGGTTGTGGTTGGCATTGCCGGCATGGAGGACATGAAGAAGGTTGGCAAAACTGGCGGCATTGCTCTGCTCTACTTTGAGGTTGTCAGCACAATTGCTTTAATTGTTGGCCTCATTGTGGTGAATGTGCTTCAGCCAGGGGCCGGTATGAATATTGATCCTGCCAGCTTAGATACCAAAGGTATCGCTGCTTACACTGGTCCAGGAAAGATGGCCAGCACTACAGAATTTTTGCTCAACATTATTCCAAATACAGCAGTAGACGCATTTGCAAAAGGTGAAATTTTGCAAGTTCTGTTTATTGCAATTTTGTTTGGATTTGCATTACATCGTTTTGGTGGTCGAGGAACCTTGGTTTTTGATTTAATCGAAAAATTCTCACACGTCTTATTCGACATCATTGGCATCATCATGAAATTTGCGCCGATTGGCGCTTTCGGTGCGATGGCTTTCACTATTGGTAAGTATGGAGTCGGCTCACTTTTCTCATTAGGGAAATTGATGGGCGCTTTTTATATTACGTGCTTACTTTTTGTTTTTATTGTGTTGGGAATTATTGCTCGCCTTAATGGCTTCAATATCTTTAAATTTGTGCGCTACATTAAAGAAGAATTGTTAATTGTTTTGGGCACATCATCCTCAGAATCGGTTTTGCCGCGCATGATGGAAAAGATGGAGCTATTAGGCGCCAAGAAAAGTTGCGTAGGTTTGGTGATCCCAACGGGCTACTCCTTTAATTTAGATGGGACATCTATTTATTTAACGATGGCCGCGGTCTTTATTGCTCAGGCAACTGATACGCCGATGACCATTACCCAACAAATAACGCTATTGCTGGTTCTCTTGCTGACTTCAAAGGGTGCAGCAGGCATCACTGGTAGCGGATTTATCGTTTTGGCTGCCACTCTTTCTGCGGTAGGCAATGTACCCGTCGCCGGCTTGGCTATTATTTTGGGCATTGATCGCTTTATGTCCGAAGCGCGTGCCTTAACGAATTTAGTTGGTAATGGCGTTGCCACGATTGTTGTTGCAAAGTGGACTGGTGAGCTAGATGAAAAACAACTATCTTCAGTACTCAATAAAGATAATTGGATGGAAGCTCAGGAGCCTGAAATCTTGCTAGATCAGAAGCAAGACAGGATGCGCTAAATAGGCTCCCCAGGGCCTTACCTTGTTAAGACGCTTGTGTACACCCCAATGTATTTAGCCATCCCTTCCTGATGGGCCAGGAGACCTTTAGATGGAAGGGTTGTAGGGGTTTGCTTTGTTACCAGGGGGATTTTTAAAGCGTTTATGCACCCAGTAGTACTCGGCGGGACGAAGACGAATTTCTTTTTCAAAATATTGGTTAAGGCGAGCAGTATCTGTTTTTGGGTCTGGCCCCGGGAAGTCTTCTAAGGGCTTGCTGATTTGGCAAAGGTAGCCAGACTCATCAGCTTTTAAGGTGGTGGTCATTAAGCAAACATCAGCGCCCGTAATTTTGGCGAGTCGTGACACGGCTGTAATGGTATTGGTTTCAATTCCAAAAAAAGGAACAAATTCAGAATCTTTTGTGCCGAGATCAATATCGGGGGCAATGATAATGAAATCGCCATTGCGAATTTCCCGAATGATTTCTTTCGAGTTCCCTTGGCGGTCAATTGAGTTGCCGCCAAAGCGATTACGCCAATCAATAATTTTTTGATTAAAAAATGGACTTTTCATTCTCTGAAAAAATCCAGATGTCCGGGGCCAATGGTTTTGTTTTGCTAAGGCGCTCAAAATAATGCTGCCTTCAATTCCAGTGAAATGCATATTGACCAGAATACGAGGCTTTTTACTAGCGAGATCAACGGCAGATTTAACTTCAATCATGTCGCTTAACTGTTTTTTGCTGCCTAGCCAAATAATGCTTTTCTCAACTAGACTGCGACCAAGTAGCCGCCAGTGTTGCTTGCTCAGTAGATCAACTTCAGCGATGCTTAGCTCGGGGAAACATAAATGTAGATTTATTTTTACCACCCGATTTCGGTCTCCTGGGATGCGCGCGGCAATATAGCCTAAGCCATAGCCAATTGAAACCAAAACCTTATAAGGCAAAAGAGAAAGAAGCTTAAGAAAAGCAACTACTGCATGATTAGAGAGAGATTTGAGCAAATGCGATTTACTCGGCGTCGTAACGGGTTAGAGTTTTTTTGTAACGAGTGCTCATCTCTTCAATTGAGCTACAAGACATTCCTAAATCTTTTATGATCCCCGTGTCGAGGCGGTATGCCCAGCCATGCACAGTCAGATCTTGCCTGCGACTCCAGGCATCTTGAACAATAGTGGTTTCACACACATTCACTACTTGCTCAATCACATTTAATTCACATAAGCGATCCTGACGCTTCGGCGTCGGTAAGACTTCTCCTAAATAGCGCTCATGCTTTTGGTGAACGTCTTTGACGTGGCGCAACCAATTATCAGCAAGGCCTATACGGCGATCACTCAGTGCGGCATGCACGCCTGCGCAACCGTAATGCCCAACAACTAAGATATGTTTGACCTTCAATAAATCAATGGCGAACTGAATAACAGACAGGCAATTTAAGTCGGTGTGCACAACAACGTTCGCAACATTGCGATGAACAAATAGTTCGCCCGGCAAAAGATCAACGATTTCATTTGCTGGCACGCGGCTATCGGCACAACCAATCCAGAGGTATTCTGGGGCCTGTTGATTCACTAAGCGCTTAAAGAAATCAGGATCTTTGGCGATCATGCCTTCAGCCCAGTCGCGATTGCTTGCAAATAGGTGGTCTAGCGTTTTAGAACTCTTCATAATCATGGTTTAAGTTTAAAGTACTTTAATGACGCCTAATTGGTTAAAACAAACCCCAAACGGAATTACCCTTAGTTTGCATTGCCAACCAGGCGCAAAAATCACCAAAGTGGTGGGGCTGCATGATGGCTGCCTAAAGATTTCTTTGCAGGCGCCCGCCCTAGAAAACAAGGCGAATGAGCTTCTGCTGGCATGGCTCTCAAAGCAATTAAAGGTTCCCCAAAAGCAGATTCAGTTCATTTCTGGACAAAACAGCCGGAAGAAGCGGATAGAGGTCTGGGGTCCAATTAGTTGTGAACAGATCATTCAAGCCCTCAAACCCTAAATGACCAGAGGATCACCAATTTTTGCCTCTGAAATAAACACCAATGATTCAGGTTACAAAAATGCAAAAGATAGATTTCCAGTTTTGCTGGAACCTATAAATGGGTATTAACTGCGAATTTTTAATTTATTAGTAAGTTCGCTAATAGCTATTTCTTGAGGGAGGATCCTCATATACTTAGTAGGAATAACTTTTGTTGCCCAGTTAGGGTTTATGTGGACATTGATCAAGGATGATCGTATGAATAGGTTTACAAAGTGGCTCTTAAGCCTTGTTTTAATTGGCTTAGTGGGTATTTCAGTGTATACGTGGGCAATGCTGACTTGGAGCTATGGAAACGGGGAGCGAGCGGGATATGTTCAAAAATTCTCCAATCGTGGCTATATTTGCAAGACTTGGGAAGGGGAGTTGGCCATGGTTTCGATGCCTGGCACCATGTCGGAAAAATTCCTCTTTACGGTGCGTGAAGATGCTGTAGCGCAAAAAATAAATGCTAATTTAGGCAAAAAGGTAGCGCTAAAATATCAACAACATATTGGTCTACCTACAAACTGTTTTGGAGATACCGAGTATTTTGTCTACGATATAGTTGTTTTGGATGAGTAATTTGTAGTGGTAGCAAAAAATTGCTGTAACGCAGCTTTATTTTTGTAATTTTTTGTGGTTAAAATCATGTAAGCGCAATGTGCGCTGACATCAATATCTATAAGGAGCTTCACTTGAACAAAGCCGAACTAATCGCAGCGATTGCTGACGACGCGGAGATCTCTAAAGCAAAAGCTGAATTCGCATTGAATTCTGCAATTGAGAACATCATCAAAGCTGTTACCAAGGGCGACTCAGTACAACTGATCGGTTTCGGTACATTTGCATCTGGCAAACGTGCTGCACGTATGGGTCGTAACCCAAAAACTGGCGAGCCACTCAAAATTGCTGCTGCAAAAACTGTTAAGTTTTCTGCTGGTAAGGCATTTAAAGATTCAGTTAACAAGCGTAAGAAGTAATTCTTTACTTTGTTGATAAAAAAGCCCGGTATACCGGGCTTTTTTATTTCCTGAAGATTTAACTTTCTTTAATTAACTTTGTACCAGTCGGCGATGACGATGAATGCTCATCAATATGCCCGCACCAAATCCAAGAGTAACTAAAGCGGTACCGCCGTAGCTAATAAATGGCAGGGGAACGCCAACAACGGGAAGTAAGCCGCTGACCATGCCAATATTCACAAATGCATAAGTAAAGAAAATGAGCGTTACTGCTGCGCCTAATAAGCGGGTAAATAAGTTTGGTGCGCTTGCGGAGATTGCCAAACCTCTTTTGATAAGAGCAAAGAAAAGCGCAATCAATATCAGATTACCGAGCAAGCCAAATTCTTCTGAGAACACTGCAAATACAAAGTCAGTATGTTTCTCTGGAATGAATTCCAAATGCGCTTGTGTTCCCTGAAACCAGCCCTTGCCAAAAAATCCACCTGAACCAATAGCAATCATGGATTGAATCGTGTGAAAACCTTTTCCAAGTGGGTCACTGCTGGGGTCTAGTAATGTGCAAACACGATGTTTTTGATAGTTGTGTACAAACGGCCACGCAACATCGTGTGCACAAATCGTGCTGCCAAAAATAATGATCAGCAAAATGCCAAGAACACCAATACCTACAAATGGCAAGATCCATTTCCATGGCAGGCCAGCCAAGATGATGACGTAAAGACCCGCTGCAAAAACTAGCAGGGCCGTACCTAAGTCTGGTTGACGCGCAATCAGAAAAACTGGAATCGCTAGGATGATTGCCGCTACTGCATAGTCCCAACTTTTCTGAATACCTTCACGTTTTTGAAAGTACCAAGCAAGCATGAGTGGCATCGCAATTTTCATAAGCTCGGACGGTTGAATCACAACGCCAATGTTTAACCAGCGGCGCGCGCCTTTTTTAATCAATCCAAATACAGCTACTGCAATAAGCAATGTAACACCAAATCCATAAATCCAAACAGCACCAGTTTCTAACCACTTAGGGGGTATGCGCGAAACAATCCACATCACCAAGAACGACAGTGCAAGATTGCGCAATTCATCTGCAATTTGCACGGGAGTATTTTGACTTGCAGATAAGAATGTAAAAAAGCCAATACCTGCTAATCCAAGTAAAATAAGGCCTAGCTGGCGATCAAGACCGGCAAATAGACCAAAGAAAAAACTTTTAATTTTGATTAAGGGGCTCTTTTCCATTCAGGAATCTCCTTAGGCCACTTGCCCTCAATGTAGTAATCCAATGCTTTGCGAGCAATTGGTGCAGCATGCTGCGCACCAAAGCCTGCATTCTCCACAACCATTGCAATGACGATAGTCGGTTTATCTACAGGAGCAAAGGCAATATACAAAGCATGATCTCGTAAAAATTCAGCAGTAGAGCTGTGTTTATATTCTTTCGAATTCAAACTAAAGACTTGGGCGGTGCCTGTTTTACCGCCGACTGGATATCCCGTTCCCTTAAATGCTGCTGCAGAGGTGCCGGAAATATTGACTTCGACCATTGCTTTTTTGATGACCTCAATATTTTCTGGGTCAAGATTAATCCGATAGCTTTCTTTTGGCGTTGTTAATACTCTATTGCGAGTAAATGGGTCTTCAATTGCTTTGACTAAGTGTGGCTTCATCACAATGCCATTGTTCGCCACGTTTGCCATCGCATGTGCTAATTGCAAAATAGTAAAAGCGTTATAACCCTGACCAATGCCCAAGGAAATAGTTTCGCCTTCGTACCATTTTTGCTGCTCCGGTTTTTTGAAGGTATTTTTCTTCCATTCTGTTGACGGTAGGACGCCTCTGGATTCACCCTGCAAATCGATGCCAGTGATTTGTCCAAAACCCAATGGTTTCATAAAGTCATGCATCATATTTACGCCCATATCGCGAGCGAGTATGTAGTAATAAGTGTCGCAGGATTCAGAAATTGACTTTTGCATATCAACAACGCCATGACCACCCTTCTTGTCATCGCGGAAGGTGTGATTACCAAACTCAAAATAACCAGAGTCAGAGATTGATTGTGAAGGGGTGCGCTTTTTAGTCTCTAGGGCAGCAAGCGCCATAAAAGGTTTATAGGTTGATCCCGGTGGATAAATTCCTTTAAGCGGTCTGTTATAAAGCGGCTTCTGTGGAGATTCATTCAACTCTTTCCACGTTACTGAATCAATCCCTTCAACAAAGTCATTTGGATTGAAGTTGGGTTTAGATACGAACGCCAAGATGTCGCCTGTCTCTGGTTCGATTGCAACAAATGCCCCACGAAAATTGCCGTACAGCTGCTCTACTAAATATTGCAATTTGATATCAACAGAGAGCACTACATTTTTGCCGGGAACAGAAGGCGAGCTCGAGAGAGTGCGCACAGGTTTTCCGCCTGCAGTGATTTCTACTTGATCGTAGCCTGGTACACCACGCAACACAGTTTCATAACTTTGCTCTAAACCAATCTTGCCAACGTATTGAATGCCGGGCAAAAAAGAGGCTTGCAAGGCATCAGGATCGTTGCCTTTAGCACCCTCGATTTCTGCCTGCATACGCTCCTTATCCTTTTGGGAAACGCGGCCAATATAGCCAATCAGGTGGGAGGCCAGCTCGTTATAGGGGTACTCCCGAAAGCTTCTGGCACGGATCTCTACCCCAGGAAAGCGGTAGCGATTGGCCATAAAACGGGCAGTTTCAGCCTCATTGAGCATGGAGCGCAGGGGAAATGTGCCCATATTTCTGGAATCTTCCAGAGAGCGCTTGAAATTGCGGCGATCTCTAGGGGAAATATCAACAATCTCGGAAAGCTCGTTGATGAGTTGATCAACATTGCCCTTCACTTCCTCGGCATTGACATCTAGGGTAAGGGCTGAGTAATTGCGACCAATCACAATGCCATTACGATCAATTAGGAGGCCGCGATTTGCTGGGGCAGGGACTAGAGCAATGCGATTACTTTCTGCGAGCAAAGCATATTTACCATGGCTAACTAGCTGCAGCCACACTAAGCGAGTGACTAAAAGCAAAAAGCAAAAGGTAACAAACAAAGTCGCAATATGAATGCGCTCTTGAAATGAGTCGAGATCCGGTTTTTTAAAAGAAACCATACAGTTTCTTAGAGTGGACGGTTGTGGTCAACGTCAATTGGACGACGTTGAGGCGCTAGCAATACGCGAGTTGCTAATGGCCAAAGCATTGCCTCAATGACGGCCTGGACAGCGCCTGTTAGCGCCCACCAATAGAGCTCTCCGCTGAGTAGCCAATGAACCAATACTGGGAATAGAGACACTAATAAAAAGATCGGTAATAGGTGCAGAGCTTGGGATAGAACGGTAAGCGCCACAATGCGCCTGTGCCAAGAGATTGCTAGGTATGCGACTAGTGAATAGCTAAAAGCGTGCAGACCTAAAAGATCGGAGTTATGCACATCCATCATGAGTCCAAGTATGAAAGCCCAGATGACGCTAACGTAGCGATGTTGGTGAATATTCCAAAACACAATACAAAGAATCAGCCAGTCTGGTACCCATCCATAGTTGCCGATTGGCAAGAGATTTAATAGCAGCGCACAGAACAAGCTGAAATAAATAAAAGCCGGATTCACCGGGCGCAGTATGTAGCCGCTTTGGAAATCAATCATTGCATTCCTCGCGCGCGAGTCTGGCGTCTACCAGGTGTATTTGTCAAAGGCGCGCCATTGCTTGATTTGTTGGTAATGGTTGGCGCTTTAGCATCAAACTGTGGGTCGTATAAAAAAGCTAAGGCTTGGCGATAGCGATTCACTGCTGAGACCGGTACGCAAAATACATTAGAAGAGTTCTTATCGGCATTGCGCTCAATTTTGCTAATTACTGCAACGGCAAATCCTGGTGGATATACGCCATCAATGCCAGAGGTAATCAAAATATCACCAACCTCCAAATCGCTGGCGACAGGTAAATAGCGAAGTTCTAAGGGGTTGCCTCGCCCTGCCCCAAAAACGGCAGCCCTTAAGCCATTGCGGGCAACCTGGACGGGAACCGCAAAGTCACGATCCTCCAGCAGGGAAACCTCAGCAGAGCGCTCGTACAGGCGGACTACTTGTCCCAATATGCCGGAATCATTGGCGATCGGGTTGCCCAGCTTGAGGCCATCATTGCTGCCGCGATTAATCACAATCCGCTGTGAAATCGGATTGGGCGGATTAAACAAAATTTCTACTGGCAATGTTTTGAACGGAACCTGCTTTTGCAGCGCCATCAAATCACGCAAATTTTGATTCTCAACCATCAAAAACTCAGACTGATTGGCCAGCAGAGAAAGTTCTGCTTGCCGCACCTTCATTGTTTGGTTTTCTTGATCAAGCGTGGACCGAGTCGTGAAATATTCTGATCCTGCTTCAAAAATATTACGTGGCGCCATCATGACATATTCAAGCGGACGCAAAATCCAATTGACGTTGTTACGAATAGGGTCGAGTGCTTTAAAACGAAAATCGATCAGCATCAGAGCGATGCTGATCGACAGACAGACAATCAGTTTGAGTAAGGCCGGAATGCCCTGTCTGAAAAGTGGTGGAGCGCTATGTTGCAATTCCCTGGTCGACGTGTATGTCGCTTACTCGTGCGAAAACACTCCGCCTAACTTATCCATGCGCTCAAGTGCGATACCGCAACCACGAGCCACGCAAGTTAAAGGATCTTCTGCCACATGAATTGGCAAACCAGTTTCTTCGAGCAAGAGGCGATCAAGGTCACGCAACAAGGCGCCACCGCCTGTCAGCATCATTCCGCGCTCAGCAATATCAGACGCCAGCTCAGGTGGAATCTGCTCTAGAGCCGCTTTTACAGCGGTCACGATTTGATTCAAAGGATCGGTTAAGGCTTCGAGAATTTCATTGCTGGTTACTGTGAAGCTGCGTGGAATACCTTCTGAAAGATTGCGCCCCTTAACTTCCATCTCGCGCACTTCCGCGCCAGGGAATGCAGAGCCGATTGTCTTCTTGATTAACTCAGCAGTTTGCTCACCAATCAGCATGCCGTAGTTACGACGAATGTAGTTGGTAATTGCTTCATCGAACTTATCGCCACCAACACGAACAGATCCTTTGTAAACCATGCCACCCAATGACATCACACCAACTTCAGTTGTTCCACCGCCGATGTCAACAACCATAGAGCCTGCAGCTTCAGAAACTGGTAGGCCAGATCCGATTGCAGCAGCCATAGGCTCTTCAATCAAAAATACTTGTGATGCACCAGCGCCTAATGCTGATTCGCGAATTGCGCGACGCTCAACTTGAGTAGATCCGCAAGGAACGCAAATGATGATGCGTGGACTTGGTTTTAGTAATTTACTTTCATGCACGAGCTTGATAAATTGCTTGAGCATTTGTTCGGTGATGGTGAAGTCGGCAATAACGCCGTCTTTCATTGGGCGAATTGCCTCAATATTTCCAGGAACGCGACCCAACATGGCTTTTGCCTCTTTTCCGACGGCCAAAATGGTCTTTTTGCCATTTGGACCACCTTCTTGGCGAATTGCCACAACCGAGGGTTCATCGAGGACAATACCCCGCTCACGCATATAGATTAAGGTGTTGGCGGTTCCTAGGTCGATGGCTAGGTCATTGGAAAAGTAGCTGCGGAAAAAACCAAACATGATGTAGTGGGAAAATAGAAGTTGTTAATAAAAATATATAGGAATGATACTCTAGCGCCCCATGAATCTTGATGATGTCCAGCGCATTGCGCACCTATCTAGGCTTGAGTTAAATCAGGCAGAAGCTGAGGCAGTTTTGCCTCAATTGCAGGCTATTTTTTCCCTGGTTGAGGAAATGCAGGCTGTCTATACCACTGGCTTGGAGCCACTTGCTCATCCGATCCTATTTCTACGTGATTTGGCTCAGCCAATGCGCGTTGACCAAGTGAGTGAGTCTGATCACCGTACTGAAAATATGAAGTCTGCGCCAGCTCAACAGGATGGCTACTTCCTAGTGCCAAGGGTGATTGAATGAGTTGGCACAACACCCCCATCACGCTGATGGCAAAAGCCCTGGCCGCTAAAGAGGTCTCTAGTACTGAATTAACCCAGTACTTTTTAGACCGTATTGAGGCGGGAAAGCAGTGGAATGCTTACCTTGATGTGAATGCTCACTTAAGCTTAGAGCAAGCATCTAAAGCAGACCAATTAATTTCAGCTGGTAAAGCTGGTAAGTTGACTGGAATCCCGGTTGCCCACAAAGATGTCTTCGTTACCCGCGGCTGGAAGTCAACTGCTGCCTCCAAAATCTTGGCTGGATATCAGAGTCCTTTCGATGCAACGGTGGTCTCTAATCTGGGTATTCCAGACGAAAACAATCCCCTTGGTGCCGGCATGGTTTGCCTTGGCAAGACCAATATGGATGAATTTGCCATGGGCTCTTCCAATGAAAACTCTGCCTATGGCCCAGTATTAAATCCCTGGAATGCCGCTTATGTTGCTGGTGGCTCTTCTGGCGGTTCTGCCGCTGCGGTTGCCGCGGGTTTAGCCCCTATTGCTACTGGTACCGATACTGGCGGCTCAATCCGTCAGCCAGCAGCATTTTGTGGCCTCACTGGAATCAAGCCCAGCTATGGGCGGGTATCTCGCTACGGCATGATTGCTTACGCATCCTCGCTTGATCAGGCTGGCCCCATGGGCAAGTCTGCGGAGGACTGCGCTTTAGTTCTTTCTGCAATGTCATCACATGATCACCGCGACTCAACTTCGCTTGCGGACTCCGGCGAAGACTATGGACGCTATCTCAATCAAAGTTGGCAAGAGGGCAGTACAAATCTTGCTAAACCATTAGAAGGTTTGCGTGTTGGTTTGCCTAAAGAATTTTTTGCTGAAGGCTTGGCAAGTGATGTAGCCAAGTCAGTTAATGAGGCTGCAAAAACTTTAGAGGGCTTGGGCGCAAAATTAGTTGAAGTCAGTTTGCCGAAAACGAAATTGTCTATTCCCGTCTATTACGTATTAGCGCCTGCAGAAGCCTCAAGTAACTTAAGTCGTTTTGATGGCGTACGTTATGGCCATCGCGCCAGCGAGTACAAAGATTTGGGCGACATGTATCAGAAGTCACGTACTGAAGGCTTTGGTGCCGAAGTAAGACGCCGTATTTTGATTGGCACCTATGTCTTGTGTCACGGTTACTACGATGCTTACTATTTGCAGGCACAAAAAATTCGTCGCATTATTGCGGCAGATTTTCAGGCAGCCTTTCAGGAGTGTGATGTCATTCTAGGGCCCGTTGCGCCTGATGTAGCATGGCGTCTAGGGGAGAAGTCAAAAGACCCGGTACAAATGTATTTGGAAGACATTTATACGCTCTCAACGAATTTGGCAGGCTTGCCAGCAATGAGTGCGCCTTGTGGATTTAATGCAAATAATTTACCTATTGGTATGCAGTTGATCGGTAATTACTTTTCTGAAGCGCGCTTATTACAAGTCGCACATCAATACCAGCAGGCCACCGATTGGCATTTGCGACAAGCTGGTGGGGTGGCATGATGCAATGGGAAGTCGTTATTGGTCTTGAGACCCACGCACAGCTACAAACTCAATCCAAAATCTTTAGTGGTGCCAGCACACGCTTTGGTGCAGAGCCCAATACTCAAGCATGTGCAGTGGATTTAGCCTTACCCGGCGTTTTGCCAGTTCTCAATCGTCAAGCGGTTGAACATGCGATTCGTTTCGGGTTAGCGGTTGGGGCAAAGATTTCACCTGCAAGTATTTTTGCGCGCAAGAATTATTTCTATCCAGACCTTCCCAAGGGCTATCAAATTAGTCAAATGGAGATCCCTGTGGTCGTTGGGGGATCTCTTGAAATTCTGGTGGGCGATGAAGTGAAGGTTGTCGAGTTGACTCGCGCTCATATGGAAGAGGATGCTGGCAAATCTGTTCATGAGGAGGGCTTTATTGGCCCTCATGGTGAGCCCTCTAGCGGTATCGACTTAAATCGGGCTGGTACACCACTGTTAGAGATTGTTACTGAGCCGGTTATGCGTAGCGCCGCAGAGGCAGTTGCTTATGCGAAGGCCTTGCATACCCTTGTTGTGTGGTTGGGGGTGTGCGACGGCAATATGCAAGAAGGCTCTTTCCGTTGTGATGCCAACGTATCTGTCCGCCCAATGGGACAAAAAGAATTTGGAACACGTTGTGAGATTAAGAACTTAAATTCTTTCCGCTTCTTGGAAGAAGCCATCCAATATGAAGTGCGTCGCCAAATTGAATTAATCGAAGATGGCGGCACCGTTGTTCAAGAGACTCGCCTCTATGATCCAGACCGTGGTGAAACACGCAGTATGCGTAGTAAAGAAGATGCTAATGACTATCGCTATTTCCCAGATCCTGATTTATTGCCAGTCGTGATTGATGATGCGTGGATTACAGAAGTGCGTAGCAAGATGCCAGCACTTCCTGCGCAGCTTCGTGAGCAATGGCAGGCGGAATATGGCTTGAGTGCTTATGACACGCAATTACTGACCCAAGACCGCGATACTGCAAAAGTATTCGAAGAGCTGCTAACAATGGCTGGAAAATCATTGGCTAAAGCTGCTGCAAACTTAATTGCTGGTGAATTTGCCTCTTCTTTAAATCGTGCGGGGATTGCAACTGCTGATGCACCACTAAAGGCAGAACATTTAGCCCCATTGCTTACCCGCGTGGCAGACGGAACCATCTCCAATAAGATTGCTAAAGATATCTTTGCAATTCTGTGGGATGAGGCTGTTGCTGGTAAGACAATGAGTACGGTTGATCAAATCATTGACGCCAAAGGGCTCAAGCAAATTAGTGATAGTGGTGCTATCGAGGCAATCATTGATCAGGTGCTAGCAGCCAATCAGAAATCTGTTGAAGAGTTCCGCGCTGGTAAAGAGAAAGCATTCAATGCCCTTGTTGGCCAGATTATGAAAGCCTCTCAAGGCAAAGCAAATCCTGGTCAGGTCAATGAGCTGTTGCGTAAAAAACTAAGTTAAGAAAGAAATTCATGAGTGCAATAGATCCAAAGCAGGCAGAACAAGAAGAGTTGGTTGCTGAGTGGTTGAGATCAACCCCTGGCTTCTTCGATCGCTATGCCGATCTCTTTAATGAGATTCGCATCAAGCATCCGCATGAGGATCGCACGATCTCATTACAAGAGCGTCAGATGACAGTATTGCGCACTCAAAATCAAGAGCTCAATCGTCGCTTAAGTGAGATGCTGCACTTTGGTAGCCGTAACGATAAAACTCAACAAAGCTTGGTTGCCTGGTTGTTGCGCTTAATGAAGGCCAACAATAAGGCTGATGTTGAAGGTGCAATTACTTCTGGATTAGCTGAGGTATTTGAGGTTGAGTCTGCTCAATTATTGTCACCAAATTCTGCATTTGGCCCTTGGGTAGATACGCCGCTGTGTGGTTCTGCGAAAGAGTTAGCTGCCGCCAGTGTTGATTTACTGGCCAGTCAAACCACCATTGATCCAAGCTGGCAAAGCATGGTCGCTATTGGCCTGCCGCTAGGTAAGAGTATTGGTGCCGTTCAATCACCAGCAGTATTGCTCTTAGCAAGCAAGGATGAAACGCGCTTTACCGCTGATATGGGCGCGTTCTATTTGCGCCAGATTGCTGAACTAACTGCTGCAGCTCTGGATCGTATCCAGGCTTATGAAATTACCAGCGACTGATCTTCATCCACTTGTGCAGGAGTATCTGCATGAGTTGCATGTATTGCGTCAACTCTCGCCGCATACCCTTAAAGCGTATGGCATGGATTTGAGCGATCTCCAAAATTTTGCCCTTGAAGATTCCATTGATTTATTAAAAGTTAGTAATGGCCATGTGCGCCGTTGGGCTGGCCGTTTGCATTCCAAAGGAAAGTCTTCTAGAAGCATTGCTAGAGCGCTTTCAGCATGGCGTGGTTGGTACGACTGGTTAACGGAGAAAGATGCGAGGCGAGATGCCCGTGCTGGCAAAGTGACCAGCAATTTGGTGGCCAATCCAGTGGATGATGTAAAGGCCCCTAAGCGCCTAAAGTCACTACCTAAGGCCTTGTCAGTTGAGCAGGCTCTCTCCTTGGTGAATCAAGCCGTCAAAGAGGCACAAGAGAAGAAAGATTTGGAATCTATCCGGGATGCAGCCATTATTGATTTGCTGTATTCCTCAGGATTACGTCTTTCAGAGCTATTGGGTATTGATGTGATGCAAAGTAGAGATCGTCAAAATGAATCTGCGGGTTGGTTGGATTGGGATGCGGCAGAAGTGACGGTTTTGGGTAAGGGTGGCAAGCGGCGCTCGGTGCCGGTCGGCATCCCCGCAATGCAGTCTCTGAATGTCTGGCGGCAGATCCGAGACACCAGTAGTTTTGCTGAGCAATCCAATGCACTTTTTTTATCTGCAACTGGAAAGCGCCTATCACCCCGCACGGTTCAAGCGCGCCTGCGCACTTTAGCAATGCGCGCAGGCTTACCTACTCATGTACACCCTCACATGATGCGCCACAGTTTTGCTAGCCATGTCCTGCAATCCTCACAGGATTTGCGAGCAGTACAAGAAATGCTGGGGCATGCCAGCATTGCCAGCACCCAGATTTATACCTCTTTAGATTTTCAGCACCTCGCTCAGGCATACGATAAAGCGCATCCACGTGCAAAGGCTGGTAAAGGCTGAGGAACTCGGTAAGATAGTGGGTTTCCCGCTTTGGGAATGCATTAGTTCTAGATTTTGATTGGATCATTCATGGCATTAATTCCGGTAACCATTCTGACTGGCTTTTTAGGAAGCGGCAAAACGACTTTGCTCAAACATATTCTCACGGAAGATCATGGCAAAAAAATTGCTGTGATTGAAAACGAGTTCGGCGAAGAGAATATTGACAACGACATCTTGGTTCAAGATCACGAAGAAAATATTGTGCAGATGAGCAATGGTTGTATTTGCTGCACCATTCGTGGCGATCTGGTTGAGGCTTTGAATGAGCTATGGGAGCAACGCAAAGATAAGAAGATCAGTTTTGATCGTGTTGTGATTGAAACAACCGGTGTAGCTAACCCTGGCCCAGTAGCCCAGACATTCTTTATGGATGATGACGTTGCTGACCATTATGTTTTAGATGCTGTTGTAACCCTGGTGGATGCTAAGCATGGCCCACATCAGTTAAATGAGCATGAGGAAGCACAGCGTCAAGTCGGCTTTGCTGACCAGATCTTTATTACCAAGACCGATCTAGTAACGCCAGCTGAAGTTGAGACTTTGCGTAAACGACTAATGCATATGAACCCAAGAGCTCCCATTACAGGAATTTCTAAGGGGGTTGTGCCTCTCGATGCAGTGTTAGATCTCAAGGGTTTTAATCTGAATGCTAAGTTGGATATTGACCCTCATTTCTTGGAACAGGAAGATCATGATCATGAGCATTGTGGCCACGATCACAGTCATGACCATGATCACAGTGCTTGCGGCCATGACCATAGCCATGATCATCACGGCCATGCAGGGCATACAGATCGCATCCAATCCTTCGTTTTTCGTAGTGATAAACCCTTTGACCACAAAAAATTGGAAGACTTCCTGGGGGGCATTTTGGAGGTCTTTGGCGAAAAGATGCTGCGCTATAAAGGCGTGCTCTATGTGAAGGGAAGCAACCGAAAAGTGGTGTTCCAGGGGGTTCATCAGATGATGGGTAGCGATATGGCTGGTCCATGGGGTACTGAGCCCAAGCAAACCCGGATGGTCTTCATAGGCATTGATTTGCCTAAGGACACCCTACTGGCTGGGCTTGAAGGATGTTTGGTCTAGGAAGATTCGGGTACAATCCGCGGCCACGGTCAATATTGATAAATATTGATAAAAGAGCTGTAAAAGTTTGGCAGAATGAGGCAATAATGCTTCAAATCTAGGAAAGAATGAGATGACGGTGAAAACAGCAACAAAACCAGCGGCTACTACAAAAGCAAGTAGCAAAGCTGCGAGCCCTAAGGTTGTAAAGGGCGCACCTTTAACTGAGGCGGAATTGCTCAAAATGTCTGATAAGGACTACATGAGTGCTGCACAGTTAAATTTTTTCCGTCAAAAATTACTGACTCTTAAAGAAGATATCCTGAAGAATGCTTCAGAGACTACCGAGCATCTTCGTGAAAATATTTTGGTGCCAGATCCAGCTGATCGTGCAACGATTGAAGAAGAGCATGCATTGGAATTACGTACACGTGATCGTGAGCGTAAGTTGCTTAAAAAAGTTGAGCAAGCTTTGGCTCGCATCGAGTCTGGTGACTATGGTTGGTGCGAAGAAACTGGTGAGCCAATCGGCTTGAACCGTTTAATTGCAAGGCCTACAGCCAATCTATCTCTTGAAGCTCAAGAGCGTCGTGAACTCCGCCAAAAATTATTTGGCGAATAAATTTTATTTGCGATGACCAAGCAATTACCTGCACTTAGTGATATCTCGCCTTTGTTAAAGGCGGAGATTCTTGCTGAAGCTTTACCTTACATTCGCGCGTATCACGGTAAGACTATCGTGATTAAGTACGGTGGAAACGCCATGATTGAAGAGCGCCTCAAAGAAAGTTTTGCGCGCGACGTCATCTTGCTGAAGTTGGTTGGCATGAATCCTGTTGTGGTTCACGGCGGCGGCCCACAAATTGATGAGGCCTTGAAAAAAATCGGCAAGACTGGAACCTTTCTTCAGGGTATGCGTGTGACCGATGAAGAAACCATGGAAGTGGTGGAGTGGGTTCTGGGCGGTGAAGTACAGCAAGATATCGTCATGCTGATTAATCACTTTGGTGGACAGGCTGTTGGCTTGACTGGTAAGGATGGCGGCTTAATTCATGCCAAGAAAATGATGATTCCTAGCGACACAGAGCCAGGCAAGAAATTGGATATCGGTTTTGTGGGTGAAATTGAGGCGATTAATCCAGCGGTAGTGAAAGCTTTGCAAGATGATGCTTTCATTCCCGTGATCTCGCCAATTGGCTTTAGTGCTGAGGGTCAGGCTTACAACATCAATGCTGACTTAGTGGCTGGCAAGATGGCTGAAATCTTGCACGCAGAGAAATTGGTCATGATGACTAATATTCCTGGAGTCATGGATAAAGATGGCAAGCTGTTAACCGACTTAACAGCAAGAGAAATTGATGCCTTGTTTGCTGACGGTACGATCTCTGGCGGCATGTTGCCTAAGATTTCTTCTGCACTAGACGCTGCGAAAAGTGGTGTTAATTCAGTACACATCATCGATGGCCGTATTGAACACTCCTTATTGCTAGAAATTCTGACCGAGCAAGCGTTCGGTACGATGATTCGTTCGAGGTAAGTAAATACATGCGCGAATCTTTGCAGACGGCAGATATCGACGACAGCAGCGCTGAAGCTGGTAAGGCGCGTAAGCGCCCACGTCCTGGTGAGCGTCGCCTGCAGATTTTGCAAGTGCTCGCCGAGATGTTGCAAAACCCCAAGGGTGAGCGCGTCACAACAGCGGCCTTGGCTGCCAAAATTCAAGTATCTGAAGCTGCCCTTTATCGCCATTTCGCTAGTAAAGCGCAGATGTTTGAAGGGCTTATTTCTTTTATTGAGCAAACTGTCTTTGGCTTGATCAATCAGATCAATCAAAAAGAAGAATCTGGACTTGCTCAAGCTCGTGGAATTTTGCAAATGCTTTTGTTCTTCGCAGAGAAGAATCCTGGCATGACCCGAGTGCTATTGGGCGATGCCTTATTGCAAGAAGACGATCGTTTACAAGAACGTATTACGCAGGTTCTAGATCGTGTTGAAGCTTCATTGAAACAGGCGCTTCGAATTGCCCAGACCCAAGGTGGTGCCTGGGCTCAGGTTGGTCAAGAAGAAGTCAGCATTCGTGCTGCTATGTTGATGAGTTTTATTTTGGGTCGTTGGCATCGATTTGCCCGCAGCGGCTTTAAGAAATTGCCAACCGAAGCTTCTGATATTAGTTTGCGCATCCTCCTCTCAGAATGAGCGAGCTACACCTCTCTAGAAATACTATCCACTTTGCCGAGCCCCTGCCTTTGCAGAGTGGCGCCATGTTATCTAGCTACGACTTGGTTATTGAAACCTACGGCAAACTCAATGCCGATAAAAGCAATGCAGTTTTAATTTGCCATGCGCTCAATGCTTCTCATCATGTAGCTGGTCCTAGTCCCGATAATCCACAGGATATCGGCTGGTGGGACAACATGATTGGTCCCGGTAAGCCAGTAGATACAAATCATTTTTTTGTGATTGGTGTAAATAATTTGGGTTCTTGCTTTGGTTCCACTGGGCCAATGAGTATTAATCCAGAAAACAGCAAGCCTTATGGTGCGGACTTTCCAGTGATCACGGTTGAAGATTGGGTGAACACCCAGGCACGCCTTGCTGATAAGTTAGGTATTCGGAAGTTTGCTGCAGTCATGGGCGGCAGCCTGGGCGGTATGCAGGCAATGGCTTGGGCGATTCAGTTTCCTAAGCGCTTAGATCACTGCGTGGTGATTGCCTCTACTCCTAAATTGAGCGCGCAAAATATTGCGTTTAATGAAGTAGCACGTAATGCCATTTTGTCAGACCCTGATTTTCATGGCGGTAATTACTACGAGCATGGCGTAGTGCCAAAGCGGGGCTTGCGTTTAGCGCGCATGGTGGGTCATATCACCTATTTGTCTGATGATGATATGGCTGAAAAATTTGGGCGCGAATTACAGCGCCCTAATGGTGAATCTAATGACTACCGCTTTAGCTTTGATGTGGAATTTGAAGTTGAAAGCTATTTACGTCATCAAGGTGATAAGTTCTCAACTTACTTTGATGCCAATACTTATTTGCTGATTACTCGTGCCTTGGACTACTTTGATCCATCGCGTCGCTATGACGGAAGTCTGAACCGCGCTTTAGCAGAGGTGCATGCTAAGTTCTTAGTAGTGAGCTTTTCAACAGATTGGCGATTCCCGCCAAATCGTAGTCGTGAGATCGTACAGTCTCTCTTGAGCAATAAGAGTGAAGTGACTTATGCAGAGATCGATGCTCCTCATGGTCATGATGCATTCCTATTGGATGATGAGCGTTATCACAATTTAGTAAGAGCCTATTTTGCGCAAATGCTGGAGGCTCAGGCATGAGCAATATTAATAAGCGCGCAGACTTTGCGGCCATTGCTAACTGGATTTCTCCCAATAGTCAGGTGCTCGACTTGGGTTGTGGCGATGGCAGTTTCTTGGAGTTCTTGCAGAAACAAAAACCTGTTCATTGCTATGGCGTAGAGATTGATGATGTGCGTGTTTTATCTTGCGTACAAAAGGGCCTGAATGTAATTCAGCAAGACTTAGAGGGCGGCCTAGCGCTTTTTGAAGACAATAGTTTTGATACCGTAGTGCTCTCACAAACATTGCAAACTATTCATCAAACCGAAAAGATCTTGCGTGAAGTAGTTCGTGTCGGTAAAGAGTCCATCGTATCTTTCCCGAACTTTGGTCACTGGTCACATCGTTTGGCAGTAGGGCTTGGTCGTATGCCAGTGTCAAAGAGCTTGCCATATCAGTGGTACAACACACCCAATGTGCGCGTACTCACTGTGGATGATTTTGAGAAGCTAGCTTCCAGTCTTGGTCTCAAAGTGATTGATCAATGCATCTTGCATGATGGTCAGCCAGTGACCTTGATGCCTAATTTCTTTGGTAGCTTGGCGCTATTCCGCGTCCGTAGCGCCTAGAACCGTGCTGAAAGCAGCGCAGTCTTGGCTTGCTGATTTTCGAGTTTATCTCGAATGGCCTTGTCTTCGAATGTTGTTCCTCGGCTTTTCTGCTGGCCTACCTCTTTTATTAATTCTCGGAACACTGAGCTTTTGGTTACGTGAGGCCGGAATTGATCGCAGCACTATTGGCTACTTAACTTGGGTTGGACTCATTTATGCATTCAAGTGGATGTGGGCTCCACTAGTTGATCGCTTGCAAATTCCCCTATTAACGAAATTATTTGGCCGGCGTCGTAGTTGGTTGCTATTTGCACAAGCACTCATCATTGTTGGCCTCGTAGGAATGTCTACGCTTGATCCTAAGCTAGCCCTGAACTCAGTTGTTTGGTGCGCTTTATTGGTGGCGTTTGGTTCAGCTACACAAGACATCGCATTAGATGCATTCCGGATTGAATCAGCTAATAGTGATCATCAGGCAGCCTTAGCGGCTACATATCAAACAGGTTACCGATTGGCTTTGATCTGGTCAGGCGCCGGTGTCTTATGGCTAGCGGCTAGGGCTGAGACAGGCAGCGGCTATGATGCAGGTGCTTGGCAATTTGCTTATTTATGCATGGCCGCATCTATTGGGGTTGGAGTGATCACCACTCTTTTAAGTAAAGAGCCGGTGCAAATTCAGTTAGCAAAAGCGCGCAATGTTAAAGCATGGCTACATCAAACCTTGATTGAGCCATTTGCTGAGTTTCTGACACGCTATCGCTGGCACGCAGTGTTGATTTTGTCTTTAATTGCCGTCTATCGTATTAGCGATGTGGTCATGGGCATTATGGCTAACCCATTTTATGTTGATATGGGCTACACCAAGGATGAAGTGGCGGCAGTGAGTAAAGTATTTGGTGTTGTCATGACTTTGGCGGGAGCTTTTGTAGGCGGCGTGCTCACCTTAAGATTCGGTGTGTTGCGTATTTTGTTTGTGGGTGCGGTGTTATCTGCAGTTAGCAATTTATTATTTGCTTGGTTGGCAACGCAAGGCCATGATCTACATGGCTTGATTTGGGTAATCTCTGCCGATAATTTAAGTTCAGGCATTGCCAGTGCGGCATTCATCGCCTTTTTATCTGCCCTAACGAATATCCGTTATTCAGCAACGCAATACGCCTTGTTTAGTTCGATGATGTTGCTCTTGCCCAAATGGTTGGCTGGCTTCTCAGGAGTCTTTGTGGATACTTTTGGGTATCAAGCATTCTTCTTCGGAACGGCTATTATTGGCGCCCCTGTTCTACTATTGATTTGGGCAACCATTCATTTCAAAATTGTTCAGATCAAAAAAGAAGATGAGTAATTTCCCAGTCTCAGTTATTTAAAGCTTCCAGTCGTAATCTACGATAAGCGGTGCGTGGTCTGAAAACTTTTCATCTTTGTAAACACTCGTTTTTTTGGCAGTATCAGCAATACCTGGTGTGCTAATGTGATAGTCAATACGCCACCCCACATTCTTAGCATAGGCTTGGCCACGATTGCTCCACCAGGTGTAACAAGACTCTCCTGCTTCAGGTTCCAATTTGCGATACACATCTACATAGCCAACCTGATCAAATAAGTTAGTAAGCCATGCCCGCTCTTCTGGCAAGAAACCGGAGTTTTTGAGATTGCCTTTCCAGTTCTTGAGATCAATTTCATGATGGGCAATATTGACGTCACCGCAGAGCACAATTTCTTGGCCTGAGTTTTTGAGCTTGATGAGGTGAGGCAAGAAGCTGTCGAGATAGCGATATTTAGCCTCTTGGCGCTCGGGCGAGCTTGAGCCTGATGGTATATAAACCGAAATCACCGAAAGCCCCTTATAGCGAGCTTCCACATAGCGCCCCTCAGCATCAAACTCTGCGTTGCCATAGCCGTATAAGACCTCATCTGGTTTATGGGGCGTATAGATGCCACAGCCGCTGTAGCCTTTTTTCTCGGCATGGTGAAAATAACCATGCATACCATCTGGATTGAGAATGGCGTCTTCTAGGTCATCGCGTTGGGCCTTCAGCTCTTGCATGCAGATGAAGTCCGCTTTTTGCTTAATGGCCCAGGGTAGAAAGCCTTTTTTGACTGCTGAACGGATACCGTTGAGGTTCGCTGAAATGATGCGTAACATGTAGGCCTATGAGCTCAAATAATTCAAATCAAGATAACTTTATTCGTTTTGCCTTAGAGGCAAAGGTTTTGTCCTTCGGGGAGTTTAAAACTAAAGCGGGGCGACTCTCGCCTTATTTTTTTAATGCGGGCGGATTTAATGATGGTGCACGCTTAAGTGCACTGGGTCGTTACTATGCCAAGGCCTTACAGGAATCCAATATTCAGTTCGACATGCTCTATGGCCCTGCCTACAAAGGAATCACACTAGCAGCAGCTACTGCTATCGCATTAGCTGACAACGGTATGAATGTTCCTTATGCCTACAACCGTAAGGAAGCTAAAGACCACGGCGAGGGTGGCTCATTGGTGGGCGCCCCCGTTAAAGGCAAAGTAGTGATTATTGATGACGTTATTTCTGCCGGTACTTCAGTCCGAGAATCGGTTGACCTAATTCGTGCTGCAGGCGCTGAGCCAGCGGCAGTGTTGATTGCATTGGATCGGATGGAGCGCTCAGGCAATGCAATTGAAATTGGCGATAAGTCCGCAGTGCAGGCTGTTGAGCAAGAGTTTGGTTTGCCGGTGATTGCAATTGCAAACTTAGCCGGCCTGATGTCTTTCTTAACTTCTTCTAGCGATGCGCAGTTAACAAACTATCTGCCCGCGGTAAAAGCTTACCGCGAAAAATATGGCATTTAAATCGTTGTTTCGCCTTCAAAGACAGTAACTGCAGGCCCGGTCATGATGACCGGCTGGGCAACGTTATTAATCATTCCACCCCAGGCAATTTGAAGATCGCCACCGCGGGTATGCACTTTGACGGGTGAGGCTAGAAGACCTCTGCGAATCCCTGAGACTACCGCTGCACAGGCGCCAGTGCCGCAAGCCAGAGTTTCTCCAGCACCACGCTCGTAGACGCGTAACTTGATTTCATTGCGATTAAGCACTTGCATATAGCCAGCATTCACTCTTTTGGGGAACGCTGAATATTGTTCAATTTCAGGGCCCTCCTCAAGAACAGGGGCGCTCTCAACATCCACAACAACTTGCACAGCATGTGGGTTGCCCATTGAAAGTACGCCAATAAAACTATCGTGAGTCGCAGGGCGACTTAAGGGAAGTGCGTAAAGCGTTTCTTGAAACTCTTGCATGCTGGCCAACCCATTTGCAGTAAAGGGAATATGACTATGCTCAAAAATGGGCGCGCCCATATCCACCTCTACTTGGCCATCAGGATGTGACTTGAGCGTAAGCACAGTGTGCGCAACTTCAACACGCAATGGATTTTTACTTGATAAACCTTGATCCAATACGAAGCGCACAAAGCAACGTGAGCCGTTACCGCATTGTTCCACTTCGCCACCATCGGCATTAAAAATCCGGTAACGAAAGTCAGCGTCAGGACGAGTCGCTTTTTCAACAATCAGAATTTGATCTGCGCCAATACCAAATTGACGATGTGCTAATGCCTGCCATTGCTCACGTGTAATAGAGCCAAGGTCTTGATCAATGCCATTGAGCACAATGAAATCATTGCCAGCACCATGCATTTTGGTGAAGCGCAGTTTGCGTGTTGGTAAAAGTGTGCTCAAAATATTTCCGCTTAATCGTAAAGACTGGCTTCGCCAGGGGGCCTATGTTTAAAACGCTTATGAACCCAATAGTACTCTGCCGGTCTTTCGCGAACAAGCTCTTCAATATATTGATTTAAACGAGCGGTGTCTTTTTCTACATCATCGCTCGGAAAGTTTGGCAAGGGCTTACTGATGTGGCAGGTGTAGCCTTTACGATCTTTATTCAATGTGGTGGTCATCAAGCAGACCTCTGCACCACTGAGCCTGGCTAAGCGCGAAACCGATGTAATGGTATTGGTTTGAATGCCAAAGAAGGGAACAAAAACAGAGTCGCGTGGACCTAAATCAATATCAGGAGCAATAAAGATAAAGTTTCCTGTTTGAATTTCACGAATGAGATCACGCAAGCGACTTTGTCTTTCAATGGATTTGCCGCCAAAACGATTTCTCCACTCAATCATCTTTTGATTAAAAAATGGATTCTTCATATTTTGATAAAGGCCTGCACCCCGTGGCCAATCATGTTGGCTGGCCAAAACAGATAGGGCCATAAAGCCACCCTCGAGCCCGACAAAGTGTGGATTAATTAGCAGGCGTGGCTTGCGATCGCCAAGGGTAATCTCAGAATCGATGGCAACAATGTCAGTAATTTGTTTGCCACTGCCAAGCCAAATGCGGCTCCTCTCCAAAACGCTACGACCAAATAATTTCCAATGCTCTAGCGCTAGCGCATCAATTTCTTTTTCGTCGAGCTTAGGAAAGCATAGGTGAAGATTTGTTTTCACTACATGAGTGCGACTATTGGGTATGTGGGCCGCAAGCCAGCCGAGGCCATACCCTGCTTGGATGGTAATGGTGTACGGGAGGAATGCAAAGAGGCGCAAGAGATTTAGCGCAAGAAAATTGAAGAGGTTGGATAACCAGGTCATTTCAAAAGTTTATAACTAATTGCTAGGAGGCGGTTCTGCACCTGCTGGATGCTTGTAGCGGTTATAAGACCAAATAAATTGTTCAGGGGCAACAAGCACCGCATTCTCAATGGCAACATTAAGCTGCGCAGCTGCAATATCGGCATCCTCAGACAAAGTCGCAAGCCTGGTGGCTTGCATTACCCAACCTTCGCCAATACCTTTTCGTTTTGCAGTAAACATCACAACGGGTGTGTTGTTGCGATTTGCTAAGCGCGCAGGCAACGGGGTGGTGTAAGCAGGCCGCCCAAAAAATGGTACCCAAACACCTTCACCACCACTAGGCACCTGATCGGGAAGAATGCCAATCGCCTCGCCACGAGTCAGTGCCCTAGTCATCTGACGAACACCATTGAGATTGGTCGGTACAAAATGCATATTAGGATAGGCGCGACCCTCCTCAACCACTTCATTGAGCCACTCTTGACGTGAGGGTCTATACAAAATGGTTGCGGGAAAATGTTGTGCCAATACGCGCGGAATGATTTCAAAGCCGCCAAGATGAGGCGTTAACATCACTAGGCCATGACCCTCATTGATGGCTGAGTCGACTACTTCCCAGTTTTGTATTTCCACTAACTTGAGTGCTTTATGAGGATTGCGCCAAATCCATAAGCTATCTGAGAACAGCATTCCGGAAGCCCTAATGGCCTCCCAAAGTCTGAAGGGGAGTTTATGGGAGCTAACTACAGCCTCGTATTGGGGGCGAAAGAGTGAGCGGTATTGCTTAGAGCCTACATAGGCCAGCATGCCCATGGATGCCCCAATAACTTGCATGAGGGCAAGCGGGAGCACAGCAAGAGCATTAAGGCTGAACTTAAAAAGAAATTTTCGCACCCCCCAATGATATTCAATGCTGCCATCAGGGCCAAATTTAAGTTTGGCTTGATGGGTTGAGGCCTTTTCGGATAGAATTGCACCATCGCTGAGTTAAGACAACTTGCAGGGCGATTCATAAATTCTGCTAAAGCGTCGCCGTTGTGGTTCCTGGCACGTCGAGTTGTCCCATAGATCGTGTTAATTATTAAAGGAATAGGCAATGGCAAACGATTACTTCTTTACCTCAGAGTCAGTCTCTGAAGGTCACCCCGATAAAGTAGCAGACCAAATATCAGATTCCATCTTGGATGCCATCTTGGCCCAAGATCCCACTGCACGTGTTGCAGCAGAAACTTTGTGTAATACCGGCTTGGTAGTTCTTGCTGGTGAAATTACTACCAATGCAAACGTTGACTATATTCAGGTTGCCCGCAATACCTTGCGTGAAATCGGCTACGACAATACTGATTACGGTATTGACTACAAAGGCTGTGCAGTCTTGGTTGCTTATGACAAGCAAAGTCCGGATATTGCTCAGGGCGTAGATAAGGCGCATGACGATGGTCTAGACCAGGGAGCTGGTGACCAAGGTTTAATGTTTGGTTACGCTTGTGATGAAACTTCAGAGCTCATGCCTTTACCGATTCATTTGTCACATCGCTTGGTAGAGCGTCAATCACAATTGCGCCGCGATGGCCGTTTAAATTGGTTGCGTCCAGATGCAAAGTCACAAGTCACATTACGTTATGTGGATGGCAAGCCAGACTCGATCGATACCGTTGTGTTGTCTACTCAGCACGATGAAGATATTTCTCTTGAAAAACTCCGCGAAGCAGTAATTGAAGAGATCATCAAGCCTGTATTGCCTAAGCATTTGATCAAGGGCGCGATTAACTTCTTAGTTAACCCAACAGGTCGCTTCGTGATTGGTGGCCCGCAAGGCGATTGCGGTTTAACTGGCCGTAAAATTATTGTGGACACCTACGGTGGTGCGGCCCCTCATGGTGGTGGCGCATTCTCTGGCAAGGACCCTTCTAAGGTTGACCGCTCTGCTGCATACGCCGGTCGTTATGTTGCAAAGAACGTAGTTGCTGCTGGTTTAGCAAGTAAGTGCTTGATTCAGATTTCTTATGCAATTGGCGTTGCTAAACCAACTTCAGTCATGGTGAGCACATTTGGCACTGGCAAGATCTCTGATGAAAAAATTGCGCAGTTGGTTTCTGAGCACTTTGATTTGCGTCCAAAAGGAATCGTGAAGATGCTCAATCTCTTGCGCCCTATTTATCGCAAGACGGCTGCTTATGGCCATTTTGGTCGCGAAGAGCCAGAATTCACTTGGGAGCAAACAGACAAAGCAGCAGCATTGCGTGCAGCAGCGGGCTTGTAAGTAGTAAAAAAGCAGTTTGTAGATGTATTGAGGCGAAATATGGCGTAATTGTTTACAATTACGCCATACCTTCAAGGAGCGTTGCAAGGAATGCTGAAACCCAGTATTTCCCCAGGCTTGAAGGGAGTAGACTCTTAATCAGAGTTTGCTAATTGCAACCGCGCTCGCTAACCCATGATTCAACGGCTAGCGAGTTTGCACTCCAGCATTGGATCGTATTTAGCTGGAGCATTAATGAATACCGTTTCTGATTTAAACAACTTTGTTGCAACTCGTTGCGCGATTGCTGATATTTCTTTGGCTGACTTTGGCCGTAAAGAAATTGCCATTGCTGAAACTGAGATGCCTGGCTTGATCGCCATTCGTGATGAATTCGCTGCACAACAACCATTGCGTGGTGCACGTATCACTGGTTCATTGCACATGACCATTCAAACTGCTGTATTGATTGAGACTCTTGAGGCGCTTGGTGCCGAAGTTCAGTGGGCTTCTTGCAATATTTTCTCAACCCAAGACCATGCTGCAGCAGCAATCGCCGCTAACGGTACGCCTGTATTCGCAATCAAGGGCGAGACCCTTGAGCAATACTGGGACTTTACGCACCGCATTTTTGAGTGGGCTGATGGCGGCTATACCAATATGATTTTGGATGACGGTGGCGATGCTACCTTGTTATTGCACCTCGGCGCACGCGCTGAAAAAGATCAAGCTTGCTTGAATAACCCAACTAGCGAAGAAGAAACCATTTTATTTGCTGCTATTAAGAAAAAATTAGCGCAAGACCCAACTTGGTATTCGACACGTTTGGAAAAAGTAAAGGGCGTTACAGAAGAAACCACTACTGGTGTGCACCGTTTGTATCAAATGTTCGCTAAAGGCGAGTTGAAGTTCCCAGCAATCAACGTGAACGACTCTGTAACCAAGAGTAAGTTCGACAACCTCTACGGCTGCCGTGAGTCTTTGGTTGATGCGATTAAGCGCGCTACAGACGTGATGGTGGCAGGTAAGGTTGCAGTAGTTTGTGGCTATGGTGACGTAGGTAAGGGTTCAGCTCAAGCCTTGCGCGCTCTTTCTGCTCAAGTTTGGGTGACTGAGGTTGATCCAATTTGCGCATTACAGGCTGCAATGGAAGGCTATCGCGTTGTCACGATGGATTACGCTGCTGATAAAGCGGATATTTTCGTTTCAGCCACCGGCAACTACCATGTGATTACTCATGACCACATGGCGAAGATGAAGAATCAAGCCATCGTTTGTAACATCGGCCACTTTGATAATGAGATTGATGTTGCTGGTATTGAAAAATACAAGTGGGAAGAGATCAAACCTCAGGTTGACCATGTGATTTTCCCAGCAAGCAATGGCAAGCCTGAAAAGCGCATCATCATTTTGGCCAAAGGCCGCTTGGTGAATCTGGGTTGCGGTACAGGCCACCCTTCCTACGTAATGAGCTCTTCATTTGCAAACCAAGTGATTGCTCAGATCGAATTATGGAATGCAGTTGGTACCAATAAATACCCGGTTGGCGTATATACATTGCCTAAGCATTTGGATGAGAAGGTTGCACGTTTGCAGCTCAAGACCCTAAATGCTGAGCTCACTGTGTTATCTGATCAGCAGGCTGCCTACATCAACGTAACGAAGGAAGGCCCATACAAGGCTGACCACTATCGTTATTAATCCATTTGTTTAATAGATACCTAGGCCCAAAATCATGGAATTAAGCGTCGAATTCTTTCCTCCAAAAACACCTGAGGGTGAGAAGAAGCTACATCTTGTACGCGAGCGTTTTAGTGAAACGCTCAAGCCTGCGTTTTATTCTGTGACCTTTGGTGCCGGTGGATCAACTCAGTCTGGCACATTGAAAGTGGTGAGTGATATTCATACTGCTGGTGCAGTAGTTGCTCCCCACTTATCTTGTGTTGGTAGCTCGCGTGAAAGCGTGCGCGAAATGTTGAAGCAATATCAAGCATTAGGTGTGAAACGCATTGTCGCTTTGCGAGGCGATTTGCCATCTGGCATGGGTCAGTATGGCGAGTTTCATCATGCTAATGAATTGGTGGAATTTATTCGCACAGAAACTGGCGATTGGTTTCATATCGATGTGGCCGCTTATCCAGAAACTCACCCACAGGCAAAGTCTCCTGCGAGCGATGTGGATTTCTTTGTGCAAAAAATGAAGGCCGGCGCTAATTCAGCTGTGACTCAGTATTTCTATAACAGCGATGCTTACTTCCGTTTTGTTGATGAGGCTTATGACTTAGGCGTTACCCAACCAGTCATTGCAGGCATCATGCCGATAACCAATAGCACCCAGTTATTGCGCTTTTCAGATGCTTGTGGCGCTGAGATTCCCCGTTGGATTCGTTTGCGTCTTCAGTCTTACGGTGACGATATTGCTTCTATCCGTGCATTTGGTGAAGAGGTAGTGACGGATTTGTGTGATCAGCTGTTAACTGCGGGCGCCCCAGGATTGCATTTCTATTCTTTGAATCAAGCAGATGCTGTTTTAGCAATTGCTGATAACTTAGATTTAACGAAATAAGCCAGACTCTGTAAGCAGCATATCTAGAGGCTCATCATGAGTTTGAGCTGCCCACTGGGCATCATTAAGTTTTTGCCAATCAAAACCAATCCCAATGCAAATAAGCTTGGGATTGTGTTTCCTAAGTGCGGCGAGAGTTCGATCAAAGTAACCACCGCCATATCCTAGGCGCCAATAATGGGTTTTACCATTATCAATGGAGCTTGACCATCCCACGCAGGGAATCAGGATGCAATCTGGATGAACTACTGGTCTTGAGGGGTTATTGGGATTTGGTTCGGGTACGCTATATTGGCTTGGGATTAGCGCATCACCATCTTGCCATTCATAAAAATCGAGATGTTTATCAGCGCGAGCAAATGGGAGCGCAAGATGGCGCCCAGGGTGTTGATGCGCCCAAGCAATTAATGCAGGGCGCAAATCAATTTCATCTTGAATCGGCCAATAAAGCGCTATAACCCGCTGTGAATTGGCATCTTCAGCTAAAAACTGATTAAGACTGGCAATTAAGAGATCTTTTGCTGGAGCATAATTTTGCCCAGCAGCAAATTCTTTGCGTTGCTTTAACAAATCTTGACGAAGAGTTTTTGGCGAATTACCGTGCATATCGTCCATTATCAGGCGAAAATTAGAAGATATAGTAAACAACTTAATGTCAGGTGAATACTGGCGAATTTGTACAAGGCTAGACAGTGAAAAAGAAGTCTCAAATGATCAAAGTGAATCAGCTCCACTGGACCAAGATATTGATCCTGGGACTGGCTTTGGCTATGCCCAGCGCTTTTGCAGAAAAGGCCAAAAAACCAAGCCTGCCAAAGTCATATGAGAGCAAGGCTGCTCCTGCTGAGATTACCGATACAGATCGAATGTTTATTGATCTTCGTGAGGCTTCTAGAAAGAATGACGTCTTTCGTACGCAACAGCTTTCATCCAGCCTGATGGGGTACCCATTTGATGACTATGTAGCGTATTTTCGAATTAAGCCGCAATTGTTTGATAGCAGTGGCGGGCCGCGCAGTGATTACAGCGCTGATGCAGAGGTGATCGCATTCTTAAATCAGTATCAAGGTACTGCTTTGGCTGATCGTATGCGTAATGATTGGTTATTGGTCTTAGGAAAGCGAAAAGACTGGGCTCGTTTTGATTTGGAGTATGCCAAGTTTGTTTTGGATGATGATACTCAGGTGAAGTGCTACTCTTTGCTGTCAAAATTATCAAAAGGCGAGAACCCAACCAAATTAGCAATCGACTCCCTTTCAATCTTATTAGATCCAAGCTATTTTGGACAAGCTTGCCAAGAGTTGGTTCCTTCCTTAGTTGCTGCAGGTGGTATGACGCCTAGCGAGGCAAAGGCAATTGGACGTGCAGCAGGCGAAAGAGGTTTTGACACTATGGCCCGTCGCTTGGGCGGCGAAGATCCTATTGCAGAAATCGTTAAGGCTGCCAAGGCTGATCCAGCTAGAGCTTACCGTGATTTTTTGCAAACTTCCTCGCGCTATAGCAAAGAGAATCAGGCTGTTGCTTGGGGTGTGATTGGCCAATTTCTGGCTAAGAAATTAGATCCCAATGCTGATGATGCTTATCGCTTGCAGCAAGAGCTTGGCTATAACGAATTGCTCTCAGTCGAGTCGCAAGAGTGGAAGGTACGTACAGGCTTGCGCGCTAAGGATTGGCCTTTAGTAAAAAATGCTATCGAAGGCATGAACCCTGTAGTGCGAAGCAAAGATCCTGCTTGGACGTATTGGTACGGCCGTGCTCTAAAAGCAGAAGGCCAAGATGCAAAGGCTAAAGAGAGCTTTGAGTTGATTGCCGAGCAATATAACTTCTATGGCCAACTCGCGCGCGAAGAGTTGAGTAGATCGAATCATGCACCAGCTCGAACTAAAGTTACTGAACAAGAGATTGATGCGATGGCTAGTCGCAAGGGCTTTATCAGAGGCGAGCGTTTGTACGCCATGAATCTGCGCTTTGAAGGCAATCGGGAGTGGAATTGGGAATTGCGCAATATGACGGATAAACAGTTACTCGCTGCCGCTGAATACGCTAAGCGCATTAACTTGTATGACCGTGTAGTAAATACTGCAGATCGCACAAAACAAGAACACGACTTTAGTTTGCGTTATCCAACTCCTTTTAAAGACGAGCTCTCACCAATTGCTAGGCAAATTGATTTAAATCTTGCCTGGGCCTATGGGCTCATTCGTCAAGAGTCGCGCTTCATCATGAATGCATCTTCATCAGTTGGCGCTTCAGGTTTGATGCAAGTAATGCCAAACACTGCAAAGTACGTTGCTAAAAAGATTGGCATGCTCAACTACACCAATGACAAGCTGAGCGATACCAATACTAATTTAACCTTGGGAAGTAATTATCTGAATATGGTTTTAGTTGACTTAGATGGTTCTTGGGTGCTTGCGTCCGCTGCTTATAATGCCGGCCCCTCACGCTCAAAAGCATGGCGCGAGAAGTTGACTGGCCCAACAGAGGGCGCAATCTTTGCTGAGACTATTCCATTTAACGAGACACGGACATATGTAAAGAATGTTCTCTCAAATGCCAATTACTATTCATCCGTGATGAACGGGCAAACACAATCTTTGAAGCAACGCTTAGGAGTTATTTCTCCCAAAGCAGCAACTCAATCTGAATTACCTTAATTAGCCTTCATTAATAAGAGAACTCATGAAATACGACATCCTTCTCATTGGCGGTAATGGATTTGTTGGGCGAGTAATAGCCGCACAATTGCAAATCCAGGGTTATTCCGTTCTCTTGCCTACGAGTCATCTTGCTGCTGGGCGTGAATTGCGAATGCTGCCTAAAGTGCATTTAGAAGATGCTGATGTGCATGATTTTGATGAGTTGCAATCTCTATGCGCACGCATTCAACCTAATGGCGCTGTGATTAATTTGGTTGGCGTCTTACACGATAAGCAGGCTGAGCCCTATGGAAAGGTGTTCAAAGCGGCGCACGTAGACTTGCCAAAAAATATTATCACTGCGATGCAAATGCATGGACTTAAGCGCTATCTGCATATGAGCGCCTTAGGCGCAGATGCAAATGGGCCATCCATGTATCAGCGCAGCAAGGGCGATGGTGAGGCAGCAGTCAAAGCGAGTAATTTGGATTGGACTATTTTTAGGCCATCAGTCATTTTTGGCGCTCAAGATCAATTTATAAACTTATTTGCCAAACTAACTAAATTGTTTCCGGCAATGCCTTTGGCAAACCATCAGGCTAAGTTTCAGCCAGTGAGCGTAGATGATGTGGCAACAGCTTTTATCATGGCCTTAACAATGCCTCAGACTATTCATCAGTCATATGATTTAGTCGGGCCTACGGTCTATACCATGAAAGAAATTGTGGAGTTTGCCGCACGCAAAGCTAAAACATCTTGCGCGATTATTCCTGTGCCCGCCTTTGTAGGTTATTTGCAAGCTCTAGCATTTGAATTTTTGCCAGGACCCACCCTGATGTCGCGTGACAATATTTCCTCGATGCAATTGCCTAATGTATTGCCTATAAATAGTCAGGATGCATTAAGTGAAGTGTTTGGTATCAGTCGACGTACTCTAGAGGGCATGCGGTAATGAAGATCTATGCAGTCGGTGGCGCAATACGGGATACCTTAATGGGTTTGCCTGTGCACGACATCGACTATGTAGTTGTTGGCTCTAGCGTTGACGAAATGATTGACAAAGGTTTTCGTCCTGTAGGCAAGGATTTTCCAGTCTTTCTACATCCAGAAACCCAAGCTGAGTATGCCTTGGCTCGTACTGAACGTAAAACAGGTCAAGGCTATAAAGGCTTTCATTTTTATGCAGACCCTTCGGTTACCTTGGAGCAAGACTTAGAGCGCCGTGATTTAACAATCAATGCGATGGCGCAAGAAATTGGCTCTGATGGAAAACAATTTGGCCCCATTATTGATCCCTACAATGGGCAAGAAGATTTGGCTGGCAAAGTATTTCGCCACGTATCTGATGCATTTGCTGAAGATCCACTGCGTTTACTGCGTATTGCTCGCTTTGCTGCACGCTTTCCTGAATTTAGAGTTGCCGATGAAACAATGGCGGCCTTAAAGGCAATTGTTCAATCTGGTGAGTTAAAGGCACTTTCAGCTGAGCGCATTTGGCAGGAGCTGGCTAGAGGCTTGGCTGCTTCCAAGCCCATGCATCTGTTTCAGGTCTTACTCAATACAGGTGCCAGTAAAACTCTATTGCCCGCATTGCTCAATACAAAGCTTGCAGAGGAAGTTTTTCGTGAGACATTGATTGCGCATTACGAGGCTGCAGGCAATAGCTTAGAGGAGCGTTGCGCCATCACTTTAATGGATCTATCTGCGAGTGAAATCCGCTCATGGGCAGAATGTGTACGCATGCCGATTGAGTTGCGCGATTTCTGTGAGATTTTTAGTGAGTTACGCGTATTAATTAATCAGTATGCAGAATCTGCGTATCAATCGGTTGATGTCTTGGCTTGGTTTAATCGCGCTGATGTTTGGCGTAAGCCAGATCGTGCTCAGGCGTTACTTAACCTCGCTGACAAAATTGGCTTTCATGTTCCAGCGTTGACCAACGCAATGCGTAATGCCCAGGCATTAAATACAGCAGAGATTATTGCTAGTGTTGAGGCGCAAGACCGATCGAATGGCGAGCGTATCGGCACTGCATTTGAATCTGCAAGACTCGCTGCAATTGCCGCAGCACTTCAGTCTTAGACTTTAGAGTCGATTTCTGCCACGAAGTCCAGGTAAGTCCTCTAAAAAATGTTCGGGCAACAAAGCACCTAAATTTTTTGAAAAAGCAAAGGCTTTGAAAAGCTCGCCCATCTCTGCTTCGGAGAGTAATTTTTGCAATGAGTTTGAAATTGGTAGAAAAGTTTCAGGATCGCTTGGATTGCCAATCTCTAATGCAATATCGCCAATGCCCGCATCCAATAAATAAGCGGCTTGATTGGTTAGGTATACATCATCTGCATTTTCTGCAAGTGCACTGCGCGCAATTTGCGACCACTCTACATGGGTCGTCAAATCACAAAGACCTGGAAGATAAAAAGGGTCCTGAATTGCATGATGGCGATGGTGCGCCATCAGAGTGCCTTCAAGCCTTTGTGGGTGGTAGTACTCACTCTCCGGAAAACCATAGTCGAAAGTTAAAAACAAGCCAGTATCTAATTGCTGTGCAACTTGGCGCATCCAGGCATTAGCAGGTGCGTGCAATTCAGTAACATAGCCTTCAGAAAAATTTCTACTTAAGAGACTTTCAGGCAATAGATCTTGCGCTACGGGCGAGCCCGCTTTCCAAAGCAACTTGTCATTTTCAAAGCCAACGCCATACTGATACCAAAAGCCATTTTGATAAATGATGGCATCGCAAGGAATCGCGTCGACAACTTCATTAGCAAGAATGACACCCTTAAATTCTTTTGGTAATTCACTGAGCCAGTGGCATTGAGTAGAGAGATTTAATTCTTGAACAAGTCCGCCAATACGTTCTTGTTGGCGCTGTGCCAGGTCAGGAGAAATTTCGATGATGTCGTAGCGATCTAATTTAAAACCAAGATCATTAAGGCGACTCAGAATTGAAGTGGCAAGCTTCCCTGTTCCAGCGCCAAATTCGAGGATTTGGACTGGAAAACCTTTTTCTTTGAGACCTTCAAGAACTGGCAATAAGGTGGAGCAAATAGCGGCCCCAAAGAGGGGGCTTAATTCAGGGGCTGTTGTGAAGTCGCCACCTGCACCCAGTTTGTGTGCCCCAGCGCTGTAATAGCCCATTCCAGGCTCATATAAGACCATCTCCATATACCTAGAAAATGGCAGCCAGCCGCCCTGAGAGGCGATCTGAGACACAATTTTGGCCTTGAGAAGCTTGCTATGCTCCGTTTCAAGGCTGGTCAAGGTAATATCCATAGCTCGCTAGTCTAAGAGAATTTAATTGAACTCACCCTCATCCCGGCAACAGAAAGCAGTTTTAGTGACCGGCGCTGCCAAGCGTCTGGGTCGAGAAATTGCTTTGGAGTTTGCACGCCAGGGGTGGGATGTGGCAGTTCATTATGGGCGATCTGAGCAAGATGCTCAGGAAACTATCAAACAAATTCAGGCAATTGGGGTTCAGGCCCACGCTTTTCAGGCCGATTTGGCAGATGAGGTTGCCATCAAAAAGCTCTTTACTGCAGTCACTAAACAATTTACAGGCTTACATTGCTTAGTGAATAGCGCATCCATTTTTGAGTACGATCGCGCCAATTCGGATACACCATTAAGTGCAGCAATTTTACAAAATCACATGCAGGTGAATTTGACCGCACCCATTTTGCTATCTCAGCTGATGTTTGAATATCAGAAAAGTAATTCGAATAAAACAGGTGGCGATCATTTGCCATCCGTCATTCAACTGCTTGATCAAAAGTTAATTAATCTCAATCCAGATTATTTGTCATACACCTTGTCTAAAGCAGCCTTAGCAACCTCCGTTGAAGTATTGGCGCTAGATTTTGCTCCTCATCTTAGAGTGCTTGGTTTGGCACCTGGAATTTCCTTGCCCTCTGGCGATCAAACTAATGATGGGTTTGCAAAAGCACATCAAATGACACCGTTAGGAAGGTCATCAACACCAATTGATGTTGCGACAGCAGCTGTATTTTTAGCGCAAGCAAATGCGATTACCGGCACCACCTTATATGTTGATGGTGGCCAACATTTATTACCCTCATCACGTGATGTGATGTTCAAGACAAATTAAGTAGGTTATTCATGCACGCAATTCTTTCTCATCCAGCTCTTGCAGATTGTCGCCGTTTATTTTTGCGCGACTATGAAATCTACATCAATATTGGTGTACATGATTTTGAGAAAAAAGCAGAGCAACGCGTGACTCTCAATGTGGATCTTTATATTCCATTGGCGATGAATACTCCAACGCATGATCAGTTAGATGAAGTGGTCGACTACGACTTTATGCGAGAAACTATTAAGGCACGTGCCTCTAAAGGCCATATTCATCTTCAAGAAACGTTTTGTGATGACATCGTGGCTGCAATGCTGGCTCATCCTAAGGTATTGGCAGCGCGGGTTAGTACGGCTAAACCAGACGTTTATCCAGACTGTCATTCTGTTGGTGTTGAAGTGTTTCAGATTAAGCAAGCATAAGTGAGTTGCTATGGGTGATATTCGTAAAGTCGTTTTCGAAGAGAACAAGCTAGAGAAAAAACTCTGCCGCTTAGTAGGTCAAGCAATTGGCGACTTTGGCATGATTGAAGATGGCGATAAAGTCATGGTCTGCGTATCTGGCGGCAAAGATAGTTATGCCATGCTCGATATTCTGATGAAGTTGCGTGAGCGTGCTCCAATTCACTTTGAAATTATTGCGGTTAACTTAGATCAGAAGCAGCCTAACTTTCCTGCAAAAACATTGCCAAATTATTTAAAGAGCTTGGGCGTTCAGTTTCACATTGAAGAGCAAGATACTTACAGTATTGTGAAGCGCGTTATTCCAGAAGGAAAAACAACGTGTGGCCTATGTTCACGCTTACGTCGGGGAATTTTGTATCGCGTTGCAGATGAATTGGGCGCAACCAAAATTGCCTTGGGCCATCATCGTGACGATATTCTCGAAACCTTAATGCTTAATATGTTTTATGCAGGCAAATTAAAAGGTATGCCTCCTAAGTTGCGCTCTGATGATGGCAAGCATATTGTTATCCGTCCTCTAGCTTATGTTCCCGAAAAATTACTTGAGCGTTATGCAGGCGACATGAATTTCCCGATTATTCCTTGTGATCTTTGTGGTAGTCAGCCCAATCTTCAGCGTCAGGTAATGAAGGAAATGTTGCGCGATTGGGAAAAAAAACACCCTGGCCGAGTAGAAAATCTCTTTCGCTCAATGCACCACATCGTTCCATCCCATTTAATGGATGGCGAGGCTTTTGATTTCCAAAATCTAGAGATTTCTACTGAGTTGTCTGGTATTGCCGCTAGATCATCTGGCGATAAGGCTATCGATGAGGCTGAATTAGACGAATTGGCTTGTGGAACCCTCATTCAGGGGACTTATAATCCCTCCTTATGAATATCGTCATCTTGGCTGCTGGGCAAGGAAAGCGGATGAAATCTGCCCTGCCCAAGGTTCTGCAAACTTTAGCAGGAAAACCCCTTCTTCAGCACGTCTTAGTTACTGCTCTATCACTACAAAATAAGCAGACTAAAACCGGTCCGATCGTCGTGGTTGGTCACGGTGCTACCGATGTGAAAGAATTCCTCACCAATGCAAGTAGAGTAGATGCGAGTTTTAGCAAGGTCTCCACCGCACTCCAGGCTGAGCAAAAAGGGACGGGGCATGCACTATTGCAAGCCCTTCCAAAACTAGATGTGCAAGAACCCACTTTAGTTTTATATGGCGATGTACCGCTGACCAGTAAAAAGACTTTAAGTAAATTAGCCAAATTAGCTGATGGCGTGCGTGGCCAAGATTCTGCTTTGGCTTTGCTTACTCAAAATCTTGCTAACCCAACGGGCTATGGCCGCATAGTGCGTGACGCTGATGGTTCGGTTCAAGAGATTGTTGAAGAGAAAGATGCAACGCCAGCACAAAAAGCGATTCAAGAAATTAATACCGGCATCATGGTGTTGCCAACCAATGCATTAAAGAAATGGCTTAAAGCTTTGCGCGCGAGCAACGCCCAAGGCGAATACTATTTAACTGATGTGATTGCGATGGCTGTGAAAGATGGTGTTCCCATTCGCACCACTCAAGCTGATGATGAATTTGAAATAGTTGGCGTCAATAGCCGTGACCAGTTGGCCTCACTAGAGCGTATTCATCAACTTAATATTGCCAATCAATTGATGGATGCTGGCGTGTCATTGGCCGATCCTGCTCGCATTGATGTGCGAGGCACACTCGAGTGCGGTACCGATGTCTTCATTGATGTGGGCTGTGTCTTTGAGGGCTGCGTCACTCTGGCAGCGGGAACAACAATTGGTCCTTACTGTGTGATTCGCAACAGTGTGATTGGCAAAGGAGTAGCAGTTAATGCCTACAGTCATATTGATGGCGCCAAGGTTGGTAACCAGTCAGTGATTGGGCCATATGCACGCTTACGTCCCGGCGCTGATTTATCAAACGATGTTCATATTGGTAACTTCGTTGAAGTAAAGAACAGCAAAATTGCCGCCAATAGTAAAGCAAATCATTTGGCTTATGTCGGCGATTCTATTGTGGGCTCTAGAGTCAATATTGGCGCAGGCACCATTACTTGCAACTACGATGGCGTGAATAAGCACCAAACCATTATTGAGGATGATGTTTTTATTGGTTCTGATACACAGCTAGTTGCCCCGGTGCGTGTTGGCCGTGGCGCTACATTAGGCGCAGGTACAACCCTGACAAAAGATGCGCCAGCAAATCAGCTAACAGTATCCAGAGCAAGGCAAGTTTCTTTGCAGTGGAAGCGTCCTGTTAAGCAAGAGAAAAAGCCTGAGACAAAGAAAGTGGTTAGCAAGAAAGTCGCCGCGAAAAAGGTAGCCATTAAAAAAACCGCAAAAGGTAAAAAATAATGTGCGGCATTGTTGGCGCGGCATCCCATCAAAATATTGTTGATGTCCTAGTTGAAGGCTTACGTCGCCTTGAGTATCGTGGGTATGATTCATGTGGATTTGCGGTCATTAATGGAGATGATGCCAAGCATCCAATCGAAAGAGCTCGCACTACAGCCCGCGTTTCAGAGTTAGCCGATCAGGGTAAAGAGTTTATCGGTACTGTTGGTATTGCCCATACACGTTGGGCTACGCATGGTAAGCCAGATACGCAAAATGCACACCCGCATATTTCTAATGGGCTAATTGCCGTTGTACATAACGGCATCATTGAGAATTACGAAACTCTGCGTTCAGAATTAAAAGCCGCTGGTTATGTGTTTACTTCAGAGACTGATACTGAAGTGATTGCCCATTTGATTCATCAACAATATCTTGCAGATGGTCAAAAAGATATCGCGCAATCAGTCAGAATTGTTTTGCCTAAATTACATGGTGCATACGCGATTGGCGTAATTGCCCAAGATCAACCCACAACCTTAATTGGTGCCCGTGCTGGCTCACCCTTGGTAATAGCCTTGGGCGACCATGAAAACTTTTTAGCTTCAGACGCACTTGCTTTGGCTGGGCGCGCTAGCTCGATGATGTACTTGGAAGAGGGTGATATTGCCATCCTCAAGGCAGACAGCGCAGAAGTGCTTGATCAATCTGGCAGGCCTGCACAAAGAGAGCGCAAGCCAATGCCTACACAGGCAGACTCTGTAGATCTTGGCCCTTATCAGCATTACATGCAAAAGGAAATCTTTGAGCAACCGCGGGCTATTGGCGATACGCTGGCCAATATTGCCGCTTTTGGTCCAGAACTCTTTAATGCCAATCCAGACGACTGGAAGAAATTTGATCAAATCTTGATCTTGGCTTGCGGTACTAGTTATTACTCAGCTTGCGTTGCTAAATATTGGTTAGAAGATATTGCTGGCATTCCAACTCAAGTTGAGATTGCAAGCGAGTATCGTTATCGCACAACTGTTCCAAATCCAAAAACTTTGATTGTGGTGGTATCTCAATCAGGCGAGACAGCAGATACACTGGCGGCCTTGCGTCATGCCAAGAGCCTTGGGCATCAGTACACCCTGTCAATTTGTAACGTCGCTAGTAGCGCCATGGTTCGTGAAACGGGTTGGCACTTTTTAACTAAAGCTGGTGCGGAAATTGGTGTTGCCTCGACAAAAGCCTTTACTACACAGTTATTGGCGCTTTACCTCTTGGCAGTTTCATTAGCCAAGCGTGCAGGGAGAATCTCTCCTGAAAAAGAAAAAGAGTTACTTCGCGAATTGCGTCATTTACCTAAAGCACTGCATGCAGTATTGGCACTTGAGCCTCAAATCATTGCCTGGAGTGATGTGTTCTCTAAATGTGAGAATGCGCTTTTCTTGGGGCGCGGCCTGCATTACCCAATTGCACTCGAAGGCGCATTGAAGTTAAAAGAAATTTCATACATTCATGCTGAGGCTTATCCAGCAGGCGAGTTAAAGCATGGCCCTTTAGCATTGGTAACCGATAAAATGCCAGTTGTAATGGTTGCCCCTAAAGATGAGCTGCTTGAAAAACTCAAATCTAATATGCAAGAAGTCAAAGCGCGCGGCGGTAAGCTTTATGTGTTCGCCGATCAAGATACTGAGATTGTGAGTAGTGATGGCATTAATGTCATTCGTTTGCCAGAGCACTATGGCAACCTTTCTCCAATCTTGCATGTAGTGCCTCTACAGCTGTTGGCATATCACACAGCCTGTTCGCGTGGCACTGATGTGGACAAGCCAAGGAATCTTGCAAAGAGCGTTACTGTCGAATAATTTCAAGTTTGACATTTGCCAAAAGCTGTGAACAAATTTAAGTAGTTAAATCAGGGCTTTGCAAGGCCCTGATTGTATTTCTGTGTTCAAATAAGTCTTGTAAAAGAGGATATTTGCTGCAATTCATGTTTCTGTCGAAAGTGCTTCCACTCTCACGTTTGAATTTACTTCTGTTGATCTGTACAGGGGTGCTATCTGCTTGTGCGGTCGGCCCAGATTTTAGGCAACCTGATGCCCCTAAGACTAAGACCTATACAGAGGGGCCGCTTTCCCAAAAATTAACAACGGCGCCTGGGGTGCCCGGCGGCACTCCTCAAGAATTTGCCGAGGGAGCAGATATAGAAGCACAGTGGTGGGAGCTTTACAAATCTCCAGAGCTAGATGCATTGATTAAAAGAGCTCTTGAGCAAAATCCTAATTTAGGTGCTGCTGATGCAGCACTTCGTGCTGCACAAGAAAATGTCAACGCACAAATAGGTGGGCAATATTTCCCCTCAGTTGGTGTGGGTGCAAATGCAGTTCGACAAAAACAACCATCAGCAGTTTATGGTTTGAATTATGGAACAGATACTTACAACCTTTACAACACCTCTGTGAATGTTACTTATAAGTTAGATGTCTTTGGTGGTGCGCGTCGAGCAGTAGAGGGTGCAAGAGCTCAGGCAGAGGTTGCTCAGTTTCAATTAGAAGGCGCTTACCTTTCTTTAACTGCGAACGTGGTTACTGGTGCAGTCAGAGAGGCAGCCTTGCGTGCGCAAATGCAAGCGACCGAAGAAATCTTGAAGGCCCAGACTAATTTGGCTGAAGTGACAGAAAAGCAATTAAAGATTGGAACGGTCAATAAGGTTGACCTTACTTCACAGCAAACTTTAGTTGCGAACTCTCAGGTAGATTTATTTACCTACGAGCGTAATTTAGCGTTCGCCAGAAATCAACTAGCAGTTCTGGTTGGCGAGCTTCCTAGCAATGCCAGCATTACAAAATTTGATCTTTCTAATCTGCATTTGCCCGAGAAATTACCTCTTTCGGTTCCTTCAAGCCTTGTGCGTCAGCGCCCTGATGTACGGGCTGCAGAAGCTCAGCTGAAAGCCCAGAATGCATTTGTGGGTGTTGCAACAGCAAACTTATTGCCCCAGTTCAACATTACTGGCTCTATTGGAGCTGCTGCCCTCACATCTAGTAATTTATTTGGCCCCAACTCCTCGTTATGGACGCTTGGCGGCGGAATTTTGCAGCCCTTATTTCAGGGTGGTCAGTTGTTAGCGCAGCGTCGTGGCGCGATTGCAAATTATGAGCAAGCAGCTTTTCAGTATCAGTCCACAGTTTTGAATGCTTTCCAAGAAGTAGCTAATGCATTGCGCGCACTCGAGACTGGCGCACAAGCTCTAAAGGCAGCATCAGATGCGGAGCGTTATGCCTTTGAGACGCTCGACTTGGTTCAGCAGCAATATAAATTAGGCACTGCCAGTTACTTAGCAGTGCTGTATTACCAAAATCAGTATCAACAGGCAAAAGTGAAATCAGTTGCGGCTCAAGCAACCCGTTTTTCTGATACCGCCGCATTATTTGCAGCATTGGGTGGTGGCTGGTGGAATCGTGAGGGCCCTGCTTTTAAACGAAAAGACATAGCAAACAAAGATCAAAATGAAACTTCTGGAAACAATTAAGAACAAAGTCATTGCTATCGTTCTTGCCTTATGGGCATGGATGAAGTTAAAGGCAGTCGAGTGGAAATTGCGCGAGAGAGTAATTGCACTCTGGGAAAAAGCCAAAGCGTTCTATGCTCGCATCGGTCAAAAATGGCGTGGCACTAAAGCATATGCAAAGTTAATGGCAATGGAACCATTGCCGCGTCGTATGACCATCATGTTGTGCGGCGTCCTTTTATTGTTGGGATTGATTTTTGCTTTTAATCAATTCAAGACCTTCATGATTAAGCATTTCATTTCAGGAATGGGGCTACCCCCAGCGACAGTTTCAACAATGGTAGTTGCCACTTCTGAATGGCAGCCCAAGCTCACTAGCGTTGGCAACGTGCGCGCCTTTAGAGGGGTGGAGTTGAGTACGGAGATTGGCGGTCTAGTATTAACCGTGCCCATTAAATCTGGGCAAGATGTCAAAGAGGGCGAGTTATTAATTAAATTGAATGATGCCTCCGATGTGGCGCAGCTGAAGTCCTTAAAGGCTATGGCTGATCTTGCTAAGGTTATTAATGAGCGTGATAGACAGCAGCTCGCTATTCAGGCAATTAGTAAAAATGTGTTTGATACTAGTGCGGCTGATGCAAATTCTAAGCAGGCACAAGTTGAGTCTCAAACAGCTCTGGTTGCTAAAAAGAATTTGAAGGCACCATTTAGTGGGCGTGTAGGCATTGTGTCGATCAACCCTGGTCAGTACGTTAACCCGGGTGATAAGCTTTTAACCTTACAAACCTTAGACCCTATTTTTGTAGACTTTAATTTGCCACAAAGTAATGCAGAGCAGATTCAAGTGGGCCAAGAGGTGACTGTCACTACGGATGCATTTAAAGATGCAAGTTTTACCGGCAAGATTACTGCCGTTAGTCCAAAAGTGGATACCAACACTCGCAATATTCAAGTTGAGGCACAACTTGCTAACCCAGATAAGAAAATTCTTCCTGGCATGTTTGCTAATGTAAACATTAAGGTTGGCGAACAAGAGAAATTATTAACCTTGCCACAAACAGCTGTGACCTATAACCCATACGGCTCAACAGTATTTATTGCGAAACCTACTGGCAAGAAAGATAAAAAAGGAAATCCAGCTTTAGAGGCTCAGCAGGTATTTGTTACTACTGGGGCAACACGAGGCGATCAGGTAGCAATCCTCAAGGGGGTTGAAGAGGGCGCAACGGTTGTGACAAGCGGCCAGCTAAAGCTGAAGAATGGCACGCCACTCATTATTAATAACAAGGTGCAACCAGCCAATTCACCTGACCCTAAGCCACAGGAATAGTGAGTAAATGAATTGGACTGACATATTCATTCGCAGACCAGTGCTTTCGCTGGTCGTGAGTGCGCTCGTATTGGTGTTTGGTTTAAAGGCTATTGGTTCTTTGCCAGTCAACCAGTATCCGCAAACACAGAATGCAATTGTTACGATTACTACTGCCTACTATGGCGCTGATCCAGAAACCATTGCAGGTTTTATTACGCAGCCACTTGAGGCTTCTATTGCGCAGGCGCAAGGGATTGATTATTTATCGTCAGCAAGTGTCAGTGGCGTTTCGACGATTATTGCTACGCTTAAGTTGAACTACGACTCTAATGCAGCATTAACGCAAATTCAGACACAAATCAGTGCAGTTAAGAATCAACTGCCACCACAGGCCCAGCAGCCTATATTGACAGTTCAGGTAGGCCAGTCTACCGCTGCGATGTACATGGGTTTTTATAGCGATGACATACCCAATAATGCGATTACTGACTATTTGTTGCGAGTCGTAAAGCCTAAGCTGGATTCTGTTGAGGGCGTACAAAATGCAGAAATTACGGGTGGCAGAAAATTTGCCCTACGCGCTTGGTTAGATCGCGAGAAGATGGCAGGTCTCGGAGTAGGCGCTGACGATGTCTACAGCGCTCTATCTGCCAATAACTATTTATCAGCAGTAGGCAGCACCAAAGGCGATATGGTTGCAGTCGATTTGGTTGCGGGTACTGATTTACATACTCTAGAAGAGTTTCGTAAGCTAGTAGTTAAAAAAGATGGTGTGAATATTGTGTATCTCGATCAGGTGGCAAATGTCACCCTGGGATCTGAGGACTACAACACCAATGTTGCCTTTAGCGGTAAGAAGTCGGTATTTATTGCTATCAAGGTTGCCCCCCAGGCCAATCTTTTAGATGTTGCTCAGAGGGTGCGCGATGTAGTTCCTGGTATTCAGAAGCAATTACCCATTGGCATGACCGGCAAGATTGTCTATGACTCCACCAAATTCATCACGAGCTCGATTGATGAAGTAGTTTCAACCTTGATAGAGGCTCTGGTCATTGTGACCATTGTGATTTATCTCTTCTTAGGTAGTGTGCGTGCAGTTGCGGTCCCGGTCATTGCGATGCCACTCTCATTGATTGGTACATTCTTCTTAATGCAAGTGTTGGGTTACTCCATCAATTTGCTTACTTTGTTAGCGCTAGTACTAGCAATTGGTTTGGTGGTTGATGATGCCATTATCGTGGTCGAAAACGTTGATCGACATATGAAAGAGGGCAAGTCTCCATTAGAGGCTTCACTGATTGCTGCTCGCGAATTGGGCGGCCCTATTTTGGCGATGACAGTTGTATTGATTGCAGTGTATATCCCAATTGGCTTTCAGGGTGGCTTGACCGGCGCTCTCTTTACGGAGTTTGCCTTTACTTTGGCGAGCGCAGTCGCTGTCTCGGGTCTGATTGCACTAACGCTTTCGCCAATGATGTGTTCGCGTATCTTTACTGAAGAGCAAGAAGCCTCTTCTTTTGTACAAAAGATTGATCGGATCTTTGATAAGGTTCATCACAGCTACCAAAATACCCTGCGTGACTTATTAAGTACATGGCAGGTGATTATTGTGATGGGCGTAATTCTTCTGGGTGGTGTCGCCTATCTTTACGCTACTGCGCGTGCTGAACTTGCTCCGACGGAAGACCAGGGTATTGTATTGATGCAAGCATCTGGCCCACCAAATAGCACTGTCAACCAAATGCAGACTTACGCAGATCAGATTTATGCAATTGCTAGCGCTGAACCAGAATATGAGCAGGCATTCCAAATTACCAGCCCAACTTCAAGCTTTGGCGGTATCTTATTGAAGGATTGGGGTGAGCGGAGTCGCAATGCTACAAAGTTCCAAGAAGATATGCAGCAGAAATGGAACACGATTGCTGGTGCTCGCGTGGCAGCCTTCCAGTTCCCCGCCTTGCCAGGAGCCCAGGGCTTCCCGGTGCAGGTAGTGATCAATACCACTGAATCATATGAGCAACTGAACGAAGTTTCTCAGGCTGTTTTAGATAAAGCACGACGTTCTGGAAACTTTTTCTATGTAGATTCTGATTTGAAGATCGATAAACCACAAGATGTTTTGGTTATTGATCGAGAAAAAGTTGCTGCTTTAGGGATGACTCAGCAACAAGTTGGTTCTGCATTATCTGCCGCTTTGGGCGGTGGTTATGTGAACTACTTTTCAGTGGCAGGTAGATCCTATCGCGTGATTCCACAAGTAAAACAGACTGATCGCTTAAACACAGACCAGATTTTGGATTACTACATTCGTACACCAAGCGGTGCAATGATTCAGGCTCGTACGATTGCAAGCATTAAACAAAAGGTAGTGCCTCAATCGATTAATCACTTTCAGCAATTGAACTCCGCGACGATTGCGGGAGTGAGCACTCCGTTTATTTCGCAGGCGGATTTATTGGAGTTCATGCGTCAAAGTTTGAAAGAAGTTGCACCCAATGGTTACAGCATGGATTATGCTGGTCCATCACGTCAATTCATGGCTGAGTCCGGCGGCTTTTTGGTCACCATGTTCTTTGCGATCTTGATCGTATTCTTGGTACTTGCTGCGCAGTTCGAAAGTTTCCGTGATCCGATCGTGATTCTGGTGTCAGTGCCGCTTGCCCTTTTTGGCGCACTCATCTTTATTAACTTAGGCTTCACTACCTTGAATGTATATACCCAGGTAGGCTTAGTGACGTTAATGGGCCTGATTAGTAAGCATGGTATTTTGATTGTGGAATTTGCTAATGAACTCCAAGAAGCGGGACGTAGCAAGCTCGATGCAATTGTTGAGGCAAGTAGCGTGCGTTTAAGGCCAATTTTGATGACAACTGCAGCCATGGTATTGGGCGTATTGCCCTTGGTGATTGCTTCTGGCGCAGGTGCCGCAGGCCGTCAATCTATGGGTATTGTGATCTTTACTGGCCTATCAATTGGCACGCTATTTACTTTGTTTGTGGTGCCTGCAATGTATCTCTTTATTGGCGCTGATCACCATCAGAAGAAATTTAAGCAAGAGTAATAACGAAAATCGATTAAGGCTCAATATCACTTACTAATGATATTGAGCTCTTTCTCTGCAAATTCTTGAAAGTAAGTTTCAGCCTTAAGTTGCTCAAGCCAGCGATTAATATTTTTCAAGTTAGCGCGTTCACCGGTTTGTTTCGGGAAGGTCTCGTTTAGCAAAATCCAGCGATGTGCACATAGAGCCAGAACAATATCGCCAATATGAAATCGTTCCCCCGAGCAATATGCCTGAGACTCTAATGTTTGATTAAGTAACTCAAATAATTGGTTTGCATCTTGATACGCTTTTTGAATGCCGGCATGATCTCGCTCAGCTCCCGGAACTCTAGTAAGGCCAATAAAGGTAGGGCGCAGAGCTGGCCAAAGAGTGCCAACTTGCCAATCCATCCACTTTTCAGAGTTAAATTGCGGGGCTGTGCCCAATGGAAAACGTTTATTTTTATCGTACTGCGAAGCCAAGTAGCGCATGATGGTATTGGATTCCCAGAGCACAATATCGCCATCTTTTAGGGTAGGCACCAGGCCATTCGGGTTTAGTTTTAGGAATTCTGGTGAGCGAACAATGCCAAATTGCATCCCTGCATCAATGCGCTCAAAGTCTTGACCCTCTTTTAGTCCTAGCTCAGCGAGACACCACAATACTTTCTGAACATTGATGGAACTTTTGCGACCCCATAAACGCATCATGACGTTTCCTTAAAAGACTATTTAGGTGGTTTTTGTTTCTGCGAAATCAAGGCTAACAAATTTGCTACGAGCAAAAATGAGTGGTTCTTTCTCGGGATGATTCTTTAAGTTAATCACCTTGGCAACAATGATGTTGTGATCTCCACCTATATGTACAGAAACAGTTTCACATTCATAGTATGCAACGCAATCATGGATCTGAGTAAGTCCACTAGCGGCTAACTTATGCCCAACGTTTACAAATTGCTCTTGCTTTACGGTAGCAAAATGCATTGCCAAATTCTCTTGGGAGCGTTCAAGCACGTGGATGAGATGCTTCTTACCTACCTCTACCCATGGCATTAAGCGCGAATGCCTTTTAAGACTCCATAGGATGAGGGGCGGCTCAAGAGAAACTGTGTTGAACGAGCTAATAGTGATGCCGTGATGACCTTGATTTTCATCAACACAGGTAATGACAGTGACCCCGGTAGCAAATGATGCAAATCCTTTGCGTAGCTCTTGTGAGGTAAACGGGGCCATCAAACTTTACTTACTTTACTTCTGCTTTAACTGCAGGGGCGATAGTTGTTCCTGGAATAGGAATAAGCACTTCATTTTCTTCGGTCTTCACACATTTAAAGCGATATTCCTTGCCCGCTTTTGATAAGAAGCTGGCGCCTTCATAGAAATCGTTTCTACAGGTCTTGGTAGCAAAGTCCATGACATCTTGGGGATCAGAGCTGGAAGTAATTAAGCGCATATTACCCATAGACATATTAATTTGAGTCGAATAGCACCCTGTGAGCATCAAGCCAGAAATTGCGGTTAATAGTAGAATTTTTTTCATGGAAGCCTCCATAATGAGCAATGCTCGTTAGGATAAACCTATTAAGCATTTGTTGCGGGAAAATGCCCCGTTATAAAAGGAAGAGACATGTTTAGAGCAATATTGGTAAATAAGGATGATCAAGGCTATCGCGCTGAATTGGGACAGGCTGACGAGGCTAGCCTGCCAGCAGGGGAAGTTAAGGTTAAGGTTCTTTACTCCACCCTGAACTACAAGGATGGCTTAGCTATCACTGGCAAAGGCCCTGTAGTGAGAAGCTTCCCAATGGTTCCTGGAATCGATTTTGCTGGTGAGGTGATAGAGAGTACTAGTCCAGACTTCAAAGTGGGAGAGATGGTGCTCCTAAATGGCTGGGGAGTGGGCGAGGGACATTGGGGTGGTTTGGCCCAGCAGGCCAGAGTTAAGGCCGACTGGTTAATTCCACTTCCTAAGGGGTTTACAGCTAAGCAAGCGCTGGCAATCGGTACAGCGGGGTACACCGCCATGCTGTGTGTCATGGCTTTGCAAAAGCATGGTCTTAAGCCGAGTGATGGCGAGGTATTGGTAACTGGTGCAGCAGGTGGGGTTGGAAGCTTTGCAATCACCTTATTAAGCAAGCTCGGCTTTACCGTTGTTGCTAGTACCGGCCGAATGGCTGAGGCGGATTATTTAAAGAAATTGGGTGCCGCTGAAGTGATTGATCGCGCTACTTTATCTGCCCCAGGTAAACCTTTGGCAAAAGAGCGTTGGGCTGCAGTAGTCGATAGCGTTGGTAGCCATACCCTGGCCAATGCTTGCGCACAAACCAAGAGTGATGGCGCGGTAGCTGCTTGTGGACTTGCTCAAGGCATGGACTTTCCATCCAGTGTTGCGCCATTTATTTTGCGTGGCGTAACTCTCTATGGCATCAATAGCGTAACCGTGCCGCGTGCAAAACGGATTGCTGCTTATGAGCAATTGCGTAAATTAGTTGATCTAAAAACTTTAGATGAAATCTCTCATGAAATTACTTTAGAAGAATCTCTAAAGTATGCGCAAGAGTTAATGGCCGGTAATGTACGTGGTCGCTTAATTGTGGATGTGAATAAGTAAGAAACGATCAATTTATTCTGGTGCTTGAGGTTTGCGTGTATTTAGCTTAGACCAAACCTCAAGCTTTTCAGGATTAGAAAGATCAGACCAATCTGCAATTTCAGTAAGCGTGCGATAGCATCCGCGGCAGTAACCATTCTCGGGATTGATATCGCACCAATTGATGCAAGGTGATGGGACAGTTGTCAAAATAAACCTAATCGCAATTCAACAGAAAAAGTTCAAATCATGAGCACTCAAAATCAGGCAAAAGCAGAAAGTGCTATTCATTATCCATTAGGAGAGGCGCTTCCTGAGCTTGGAAGCACTATTGAGATTGCCCCAGGGGTTCGTTGGCTCAGAATGAAGCTGCCATTTGCCTTGGATCACATTAATCTCTGGCTTCTACGGGATGAAATCGATGGCATTGCAGGATGGACGATAGTAGATTGCGGTATTGCGAATGATGAGACTAAGGCTTCGTGGGAAAAGATTTTTGCGACTCAGTTAGATGGTCTGCCAGTTCTGAGGGTGCTCGTGACGCATATGCATCCAGATCACGTCGGTTTATCACAATGGTTATGTGAGAAATGGAATGCGCCTTTGTGGATCTCCATGACTGATTTTTTAACCGCTCAGTGGCTAAGCTGCAAAGAGGGTGGGGCTGCCATTGGAGCGCGTGCCGGCGGCGGTGGATCTGCAGATCATTTTCAAAAACATGGTTTAACTACACCAGAAGATTTAGAAAAAATTCGGGCGCGTAGTAATTACTACAGCAATATGGTTCCAGGCGTGCCTCGCCAATATCGTCGCATTATGGATGGTGAGCATATTTTGATTGGCGGAAAAAATTGGCAGGTCATCATGGGGTATGGACACGCACCAGAACATGCCTCACTTTTTTGCAAAGACTTAGGGGTATTGATTTCTGGAGATATGCTCTTGCCGCGTATCTCAACGAATGTCAGCGTTTTTGATGCTGACCCAGATGCTGATCCATTAGGACTCTATTTGGATTCGCTGGATGAATATTTGCCTCTACCTGATGACACCTTAGTGTTGCCATCACATGGCAAGCCATTTACGGGAATGAAGCCACGTATCGCGCAACTGAAAGCGCATCATGATGAGCGCTTGGCGGATACGCTTGGTGCATGTAAAAAACCGGCACATGCTAGAGAGATAGTGCCGGTTTTATTTAAGCGTGAATTAGATATTCATCAGCTTACTTTTGCTATGGGTGAAGCTATTGCCCATCTGAATTACCTACTTCGTCGAGGAAAGTTGGATCGCCGGCTTTGCGAGGACGGCGTGTTGAGGTTTTCCGTGGTTTAGCCTTCACGCTGCTTGTTTTGGTTTTTGACTCTTCGTTTGGGGCTGTTGCGGCGGTGCTCGCTGCGGATACCGCATCTCCAAATGACTTTAGGGCCATCATGGTGGCATGCTGTACCTCAAGGCCCTGAATAGTGGACTTGAGAATGTTGAGGTTGAGATTTAGCCAATTCTCAACGCTTTTGAGGTCCTTGATGCGCTTTTCTAGTTCATCAATGTCCAGCCCTGGAAAGGCTGAGGCAAAGCCGCCAGCGGCTTTAGAGGCATCTGCAGTGAAGGGAAATTGGCCAGCTTGACCTGCAGCACCTTGTCCCCACATGGTTTTAAACATTTCAAGGCTTTGATTAAATTCTGGAATTGTTCCAAACATACCTACTCCGGGTTAAATGAAAAGTGGCTTTTCCAATAGAATAAGGGATTCTAGAGATTTATCCCGGTTAATCAATGCAATCTAATGGTATTTCCCAGCCTTACACCCGTGGTCAGGCGCTTCCCGAGCTGCTAAAGCAGCGCATCCTGATTTTGGATGGCGCCATGGGCACCATGATTCAGCAATATAAATTGACTGAGGCTGACTATCGAGGTTTGCCTGGCAATACTCGATTTGCTGATCATCCTGGAGATATCAAAGGCAACAACGAACTCTTGGTTTTGACCCAGCCGCAAATTATTAGCAAGATACATGAGCAATATTTGGATGCTGGCGCTGACATCATTGAAACCAATACTTTTGGTGCCACCTCGGTTGCTCAAGAGGATTACAAAATGGCCGGGCTGGCGCGTGAGATGAATGAGGTTTCCGCAAAGCTTGCTCGCGCAGCTTGTGAAAAATACAGCACTGCTGATAAACCCCGTTTTGCTGCTGGAGCAATTGGTCCTACACCAAAGACGGCAAGTATTTCTCCGGATGTAAATGACCCGGGCGCGCGTAATGTCACCTTTGATGCATTGCGTACTTCTTATCGTGAACAGATTGAAGGTTTGTTTGCTGGAGGCGTAGATTTATTTTTGGTTGAAACTATTTTTGACACGCTCAATGCTAAAGCGGCATTGTTTGCATTAGATGAATTCTTTGAAGAGACAGGCGAACGTTTGCCGGTAATGATCTCTGGAACAGTAACGGATGCCTCCGGACGAATTCTTTCTGGCCAAACAGTTGAGGCGTTTTGGAACAGCTTGCGCCATATTAAGCCCCTCACATTTGGTCTGAACTGTGCACTAGGCGCAGCTTTGATGCGCCCTTATATTGCTGAGCTCTCACGTATTTGTGATGCAGCAATTTCTTGTTACCCCAATGCCGGATTGCCCAATCCGATGAGTGATACCGGCTTTGATGAAACGCCTGACATTACTTCAAGCTTAGTCGATGGTTTTGCTAAGGATGGACTAGTGAACTTGGTTGGTGGTTGCTGTGGAACTACTCCTGATCACATCCGTGCAATTGCCAATGCAGTTGCGAAACGCAAACCACGCGCTTTTTATCGCGAAGATTCTGAGGCGGTAGCATGAGTAAGTTAGATAAAAAAGCAATGCCTGCAATGAAGCTCTCTGGTCTGGAGTCATTTAACGTTACGCCAGATGTTGGTTTTGTGAATATTGGTGAGCGCACTAACGTTACAGGCTCTAAAGCATTTGCTCGCATGATTTTGAATAATCAATTTGATGAGGCACTCGCAGTAGCGCGCCAACAAGTTGAAAATGGTGCCCAGGTTATCGACATCAATATGGATGAGGCGATGCTAGATTCTGAGGCGGCTATGGTGCGCTTCTTAAATCTCATTGCTTCTGAGCCTGATATTGCTCGGGTTCCAATCATGATTGACTCCTCCAAGTGGAGTGTGATTGAGGCTGGCCTGAAATGTATTCAAGGTAAGCCAATTGTGAATTCAATCTCCCTAAAAGAGGGTGAAGAACCTTTCAGAAAGCAGGCGCGTTTAATTCGTCGTTATGGCGCTGCTTCTGTGGTGATGGCTTTTGATGAGGTAGGCCAAGCTGATACATTCAAGCGCAAAACAGAAATTTGCCAACGTTGCTATGACATCTTGGTGAATGAAATCGGCTTCCCCGCAGAAGATATTATTTTTGACCCGAATATTTTTGCTATTGCCACTGGTATTGAAGAGCACGATAACTATGCGGTCGACTTTATTAATGCCACCCGTTGGATAAAAGAAAATCTTCCGGGCGCCAAGGTCAGTGGCGGTGTCTCAAACGTTAGCTTCTCATTCCGCGGCAATGATCGCGTGCGCGAAGCTATTCATACGGTGTTTTTGTATCACGCGATTCAAGCTGGTATGGATATGGGCATCGTGAATGCTGGTCAGCTGGGCGTCTATGCCGATTTGGATCCAGAGCTGCGTGAGCGCGTTGAGGATGTGGTTCTCAACCGCTTTAAAGAGAAAGATGGCAAAACACCAACTGAGCGTTTATTAGACATCGCCGATCAATTTAAAGGTGGTGGCGCTAAGCAGGTAGAGAACTTGGTATGGCGTGAGGCGCTAGTACGCGAACGCTTAACGCATGCACTAGTCCACGGCATCACGACATTTATCGAAGAAGATACAGAAGAGCTACGCGCAGAAATTATGGGCTCAGGTGGTAGGCCAATTGAGGTGATTGAAGGTCCACTCATGGATGGCATGAATGTCGTCGGTGATTTATTCGGTGCCGGAAAAATGTTTTTACCTCAAGTGGTAAAGAGTGCGCGGGTCATGAAGCAAGCCGTTGCTATTCTGATTCCTTATATTGAGGAAGAGAAGCGTCAACATGTTGCTGCTGGTGGTGAAGCTAAGGCTAAGGGCAAGATCTTGATGGCTACTGTGAAAGGTGACGTACACGATATTGGTAAAAATATTGTGACCGTGGTCTTGCAATGTAATAACTTTGAAGTTGCCAATATGGGTGTGATGGTTCCTTGCGCTGAGATTTTGAAGCGAGCCAAGGAAGAAAATGCCGATATTGTTGGTCTTTCTGGCTTGATTACACCATCACTTGAGGAAATGACTTATGTTGCTCAAGAGATGCAGCGTGACGATTATTTCCGTGAACGTCAGATCCCATTGATGATTGGTGGAGCAACAACCTCGCGTGTACATACTGCTGTAAAGATTGCCCCCCATTACGATGGGCCCGTGGTTTATGTACCAGACGCATCTCGCTCTGTATCGGTTGCCTCAAGTTTGCTTTCTGATGAGAGTGCCAAGAAATTTATTCAAGACTTACGCGATGATTACGTGCGTATTCGTGAGCAGCATGCTAATAAAAAAGCGGCACCAACTATTTCTTTAGAAGCGGCTCGTAAAAATCGCGAGCTCATTAATTGGTCTTCTTATGTTCCAGAAAAACCAAAATTTATTGGCCGCCGCGTATTTAAAAACTTTGCACTAAGCGATATTGCTAAATATATTGACTGGACACCATTCTTTCAGACTTGGGACCTCGCTGGTAAGTTTCCGGCTATTTTGGATGATGAAGTTGTGGGCGTTGAAGCGCGCAAAGTGTACGAAGACGCCAAGGTATTGCTCGATAAATTGATTAAAGGTCAGTGGTTACAAGCTGATGCAGTAGTCGCCTTCTATCCTGCCAATACGATTGGTGACGATATCGTTTTATATAGCGATGAGGCGCGCGAACATCCACTCTTCGTGTGGCATAACCTGCGCCAACAGGCTGAGCGTCCAGTGGTTGATGGAGTGCGCAGACCTAACCGTTCTTTGGCAGACTATGTTGCTCCAAAAGATTCTGGTGTTGCTGATTACCTGGGCTGTTTTGCGGTTACAACTGGCCATGGTGTCGAGAAGAAAGTTGCAGAGTTCCAGGCTAAGCACGATGACTACAGCGCGATTATGTTGAAGGCCTTGGCTGATCGCTTGGCTGAAGCATTTGCCGAGCTTATGCATCACCGTGTGCGCACTGATTTATGGGGTTATGCCACAGATGAGATTTTGACAAACGATCAAATGATCAATGAAGAGTACCGCGGTATTCGTCCTGCACCCGGATATCCGGCATGCCCAGCCCATGAAGTCAAAAAAGATCTACTGAGAGTGATGGGTTCTGAAGATATTGGTATGACCCTAACTGAATCAATGGCCATGAACCCAGCTTCTAGCGTAAGCGGTTTTTATCTCGCCCATCCAGATGCGCGCTATTTCAATGTTGGAAAAATCTCAGTCGATCAGATTGAAGATTTGGCTAAACGTCGTGGCGAGTCTGTCGAAGACGTACGCCGTCAATTGGCAAGCTTAATAGACTAAACGCCCCACATCACGGGTTCATCTTTGGCTTTGGCCTGCTTCATTAGTTCTAGGAATGGATACGCCCGCTGCCCAAGGCGATCAGTCAGCTTTGATTTTTCATTAGATTCTTTGCTTTCATCCTGCGCCTTGGAGCGGTCCTCAAGGTCTTTGAGGATGGCAGTCTCTAGGGCTGTAATAAGCGCAGGGAGATGCTCAACTGTGAGGATTCCGCGGGGCTCTAGCGGACGGCCCAAAATATCGAAGATCCGTTTGGTCAGATCCGCCAGCATAATGACGTCTGGACCAGCTTTTGAGCGAAATTGATAGATCATTTCAATAGCTTACCACCTGATAAACTCACTCTTCTATGTTGTTAACCAATAAAAATCGTTTAATTGAGATGCTTGGCAGCGCGCTTGGGAGTCTTGCTCAGGAACGCGGCTTAGACCAACCACCTCCACCACGTTTAGAGCGCCCTAAGGCGGTTGATCACGGTGACGTCGCTTGCAATATTGCACTTCAGTTATCTAAGGCTTGGAAGCTCAATCCGAGAGAGCTGGCCCAGGCTTTAGTAGATCGCCTACAAAAAGAGAGCGGGTTTGACCAGCTAATTACTTCATGTGAAATAGCGGGGCCTGGATTTATCAATTTCCGCTTAAGTAACGCTGCTAAAACAGCAGTAGTCAATGAGATCCTGACGGAAGGCACTCATTTTGGCGAGCTACCAAAAGGGAATGCTCCAGTAGCCAGCGCCATGATTGAATTCGTTTCGGCAAATCCTACAGGCCCATTGCATGTTGGTCACGGCAGACAAGCTGCACTTGGCGATGCGCTAGCAAATTTATTAGCCACCCAGGGAATCAAAGTACATCGTGAGTTTTATTACAACGATGCTGGTGTGCAAATCGCTAATCTGGCCTTATCGGTTCAAGCCCGTTTAAATGGCTTAAAGCCTGGCGATGCAGCTTGGCCAGAGCAGGCTTATAACGGTGAATATATTGCCGAGATTGCTGCCGCTTTTGAGGCCTCTCCACAATATCAAGAGGATCTCGAAGCCATCCGCCAATTTGCAGTTGCTTATTTACGCAATGAGCAAGATATCGATTTAAAAACCTTCGGCGTTCAATTTGATTGCTACTACCTAGAGTCCTCTTTATATACCGATGGTAGTGTTGCGCAAATTGTCGGTGACTTACAGAGCATTGGTAAGACCTATGAGTCTGAAGGCGCATTGTGGTTAAAAACTACAGATGATGGCGATGATAAAGATCGCGTCATGCGCAAGTCAGATGGCAGTTTTACTTATTTTGTTCCTGATGTGGCATATCACACCAGTAAGTGGAATCGTGGTTTCCATAAAGTGATTAATGTACAGGGAAGTGATCACCATGGCACGATAGCCCGCGTCCGCTCTGGTTTGCAAGGCGTGGCGCAAAAGCGTGGCTGGGATATTCCGAAGACTTATCCAGATTATGTGCTGCATAAGATGGTGACCGTGATGCGTCATGGTGAAGAGGTGAAGATTTCTAAACGTGCAGGTTCATATGTCACTGTGCGTGATTTAGTAGAGTGGTCGGGTGGCGTGACCCCTGAAATGACCCCTGAAGAAAGAGAATTGGCATTGCAACGCGGCCGTGATGCAGTCCGCTTTTTCTTGATCTCACGTAAAGCGGATACTGAATTTGTATTTGATATTGATCTAGCCTTACAGCAAAATGACGAGAACCCAGTGTTTTATGTTCAGTATGCTCATGCGCGTATCAACTCGATCTTGCAACAGTGGGGCGGACAGATTTCTGATTTAGCCTCAGCCGATTTGTCTTTATTACAAAGCAAAGCATCAGACCATTTATTGCGTCGTTTAGCTGAGTACCCTGAGGTGCTTACTGATGCTGCAGCTGAGCTAGCCCCCCATGCACTTGCCTTCTATTTGCGCGATCTTGCGGGGGATTTCCATACCTTCTATAACGCAGACCGCGTGCTAGTGGATGATCAGAATCTGAAGGCGGCTCGTTTGGCGCTACTATTAGCAACCCGTCAAGTGCTGCAAAATGGATTAAAAGTATTAGGGGTATCTGCACCCGTTAAGATGTAATGGCGGCGTATGAAGTGAAAATGTAAGATGAGGAAATAATGAAAAAACCGAATCAACAAACTGGCTTCATGAAGATTGATAGCAAAAATACCCAATATGGCGGCACTATCTTGGGTTTTGTATTGGGCTTAGGTGCAGGCTTAGGCATTGCTTTCGTGATTGCTTTCTACCTGTCGAAAAATACGCCTCAGGAAAGGCCTGGGGTACGCGCACCAAATTTACCTCTGACAATTAAGCCTTCGGCGGCTCCAGCTGAAGGCGAGCCGGCTGCACCAGTAGAGCAATTAGATTTGAATAAGCCTTTACAAGGAAAATCACAGGCACCTGCTGCATCTGACCCAATTGCTGATTTAGTAAATGGCAAGAAGCCAGCTGAAGCTGCGCCTGCAGCAGCGCCAAAATCAGATGCAATTTATTTCCTCCAAGTAGGTGCGTTTGTAAAGCGTGCTGATGCGGATGCACAAAAAGCCAATTTAGCAATTCAAGGAATTCAGGCGCAATTAAGTGAAGTCACTGCTGATGGGAATACCTTGTGGCGCGTGCGTGTAGGGCCCTATAACAGCCCTGATGAGACCAATCCTGTGCGTGAAAAATTAAGCACCATGGGCATTAAACCAACCCTGATTAAATCCAGCAAATCATGATTTCATACAGCAAAAGACTATTTACATTACTGACATTATTTTGTCTAAGCGGAATTGTTTCTGCGCAAGCTCAAAAGATTGAGGAAGGGTTTGATTACCGTATTCTTCCAATTGCTCAACCTGTTGAGACTAAGGGCAAGGTAGAGGTTATTGAATTTTTTTGGTACGGTTGCCCTCATTGCTATGACTTTGAGCCTGAGCTGAGCAGCTGGGTAAAGCGTCAGCCTAAGGATGTCGTTTTCCGCAGAGTACCAGTTGCGTTTCGTGATGACTTTATGCCGCACAGCCAGTTGTTTTATGCGCTCGAGTCCCTGGGCAAGGGTGATGCTCTCAATGAGAAAGTCATGTATGCCATGCATAAAGAAAATAAGCGTCTTTTGACCGAGTCAGAGATTGCAGATTGGGTTGCCTCTCAAGGGATTGATCGCAACACCTTTTTGGCTAGCTATCGATCTTTTGCTGTGATTTCTAAAGCCCGTGCAGCCAAACAAATGACAGAGTCCTACCGTATTGATGGTGTACCAACGATTGTGATGCAGGGTAAGTACGTTACATCACCTTCTATTGCTGGTACTAAGGCAAAGGCAATAGCAGTAATGGACTATCTCGAAGAAAAAATTCGCAAAGATAAATACAAGCAGTAATTATCTTTTTGGAGCTGCGCTTAGATTTTGACGAAGCGGCGCACAATCCAGAAATACAGTGGATAGGGCAGGATTCTGAGAAATTTTAGGAATCCTGAAAATCTCTTGGGGAAATGAATATCAAATTCCCCCTTTTCAAGCCCACTCATAATTTCAGTAGCAGCTTCTTCAGCGCTGATTAAGGCGGGCATCTCAAAATCATTTTGAGCGGTTGCTTCGGTGGCTACAAAGCCAGGAGAAATCATGTGTACGCTGACTCCCTGGGGGAGTAGATCGTAGTAGAGCGTCTCACAGAAGTTGATGATGGCAGCCTTACTTGGCCCATACGCTAAGGCCTTGGGAAGGCCGCTATACCCTGCAACACTTCCTACAATGGCGATATGCCCCGCATGAGCTTTGAGCATCTCAGGCAGTACGAGCGCAACAGCTCTCATTGGGCCCAACAGATTTGCATCGATTGTTTGCTCTGCCATAGCTATATCAAAGTTGTCCGCCCGAAGTGGCACATACACCCCGGATACAAATAACAATAAATCAACCCCACCCCATGCACCCTGAATCGACTGATAGCCATTTTTTAATTGAGCATCATTGGTCACATCTAAGGGCAATACCAAAGTTTGTCCAGGCTTTCCTAATGCTGCGATGGGGTTTAGTCGCTCCTCTCTTCGACTTGAGAGCGCTACTTTAGCGCCGGCCTTAATCAGTGCATTGGCACAAGCTTCGCCGATCCCACTGGAGGCGCCAATGACCCATACGCGCTGACCTAAGAAGCTGGTTATACCCTTTTGTTTCATAGGCTCAAGGCATCCGGCGACACCTGTTTTTGTTGATGGCTTAGGGTGAATTGCACAACATCAATGTTACGTTCTGCAAATCCAGCAGCGCAATACATCAGATAGAAATTCCAGAGCCTTATAAAAGCTTCATCAAAGCCTAGGCCATGAACTTCATCGAGTTTCTGATTGAAATTGTCTCGCCATAGGCAAAGTGTTTTGGCATAGTCAGCCCCAAAAGCAAATTCTCCTTCAATTTGGAGTCCTGCTCTGGCGGCGCTTTCTTTAAAGCTGGTGCGTGAGGGCAGCATGCCACCTGGGAAAACATATTGCTGAATGAAGTCGGTGTTGTGGCGGTAGCGTTCAAATAGCTCTTCAGCAATCACAATTGTTTGGATGCATGCTTTGCCGCCAGGCTTTAAGCATTTGGCAATGGTTTGGAAATACTCAGGCCAATGCTTTTCTCCAACTGCTTCAAACATTTCTACCGAGGCAATACCTTCAAATTGTTCCTGGCAATCGCGATAGTCTTGCAGTCGAACCTCAAAAGGTTTTGAATATTCCACCTGAGATTGAACTTTTTTCAGTCTATCTTCAGCAAATGCCTTTTGCTCTGTTGAAAGAGTAAGACCGGTAATTGCGGTATTACTGCGTAGAGCCTCTTCCATAACGCCGCCCCAGCCACAGCCAATTTCTAGAATGTGGTCACCAGGTTTAGTGTCAAGAGATTGCAGAATGCGACTAATTTTGGCGCGTTGGGCGTCAGCAAGAGATTGTTTCTCACCCTCTGAAAACCAGGCGCTAGAGTAACTCATGGTGGGATCTAGCCACAATGTATAGAAGGCATTGCCTAGGTCATAGTGCGCATGAATATTCTTACGGCTGCCAGTTTTACTGTTATCACGCAACCAGTGTCTGATGCGATACAGAATTGATCCATACCAACTGCCGTAAATTGCTTTTTCTAGAATTGTGCGATTACGAATTGCAAGTTCTAGAATGGCTTTGAGGTCTGGAGTATTCCATTCCCCACGGATATAGCTTTCAGCAAAACCAATATCGCCGTGAGATAGTACTTGCTTAAATACAGACCAATCCAGAATTTGAATCTCAGCATGCAAGGAATCAGACTTATTGCCAAACTCTCTGATGTTGCCATCCGGCAGAACCATTTTGAGGTGGCCACTACTTAGTTGGGATAAGAGACTTAATAGTGTTTCTGTGCCCAAGCGAGATGTATTTGCCTTAGTGCGACTTTGCGACCTTGAGAAATTGAGGCGAGAGAGTAAAGACTGTCCGGGACGATTCATTTGCTTACTTCGAATTCAGGTGGATTAGGTTTTGAATGAAAGGGTACACCTTTTATCCATAATTTCAATGCTTGCCAATGAATTCGGAAAATGACTCCAAGACTCATGAGTGGATAGCGCAAAAAGGCTAGCCAAAGATTGGATTGGGTTAGTGGGCGGCTACTACCGCTAATACTGGTATTAATAAGGGGTTGACCATCTTCATGAAGCTCAATACGGCAGACAGAGTTTATGCCGCTATTACTATCTTGGGGGAAGAGGAAGCGAAAATGATAGTCGCCACGCACCGCACAAAATGGCGATACATGAAATACTTTTTGACTTCTTAGGGTCTCACCAGAGCGCAGTACCTCACCAGAGTTTTTATACAGTAGATAGCAGTGACGCTCGCCAAAGGTGTTGTTCACCTCTGCCAATACTGCTTGTACTTGGCCATTTGCACGGGTGCAAATCCAAAAACTGACCGGATTAAATACATAACCTAAGACCCTAGGAAAAGTTTGTAACCAGATTTCGCCATCAATATTTGGAATCTGGTTTTCTTGCAGAATATTTTCTATCCATGCAAGACTGTCTGCATTTCCTAGACCATGGTCTTTATCAAAGAATGAAAATAGACCTAGACGATTGTCATTGAGACCATGTTGACTCAGAAGATCAGAATTCTGTTTTCTGGCTCGCATAGGAATAGATAATGTGAACACGCCATAACCAAATGCATTCTTGGCTGGTCTGAACCGCTGATGTTTTACAACTCCAAAGTTAATCTTTGGTTGATTCATTTATTGCGCATCTTGCTTGGGCTGGGTTTTAAGCGGCAGATGAGTACCCTCTATTAAGGCTTCTGCGACTAATTCGCCAGAGCGTAAGCCGTCTTCATGAAAACCAAACCCAGTCCATGCGCCGCAATACCAGATTGATGCCATACCTTGAATCAGCGGCAACTCTTTTTGTGCTTGGATTGCACTCATATCGAATACTGGATGCGAATAATGAATTTCTTGATGGATCAGTTTTGGATCGGGCTCTGTTGCAGGGTTGAGGCTGACAATAATTTGTGTGTTATTGAATTTTTCTGGAAGTGGCTGCAAGCGATTAATGAGATAGTTCACGCTCACATGTTGCTTTGACGAAATTGCCATGCCGGATTTAGCGGTGTAGTTCCAGGCAGCCCAACAACGTTTTGCCTCAGGTAAAAAACGAATATCAGTATGGAGGAGGGCGCGATTTTTTTGGTACGGAATAGCAGACAAAATATCTTTGGCCTGCTGCTGTATGCCATGAACTAGATCCAGAGCTTGGTCGCTATGGCAGGCCATCACAACCTCATCATAAAAAGCCGAGCCTGATTGACTGATGACTTCAACTTGACTTATGCCATCTTGATTCGCATTTACGCGTGTTACACCTTCACGCAGAATCTTGACTTTAGATTCTTCAAGAGCGGCGACGATTCTTTTCACATACTCCCGAGAACCGCCTTGAATCGTCAGCCACTGCGGCCGATTCTGAATCTGCAGCAAACCATGGTTATGGCAAAAACGTACCATCGTTTGAATAGGAAATTCGAGCATCTGCTCAACAGAGCACGACCAGATGGCACCAATCATTGGAAGAAAATAATTCTCCTTAAAGCTCTGGCTAAACCGATTGCGCTCTAAGAAAGTTGCAATGCTTTCATCAGGCTCTTTGTAAAGATGACCCGCTTCAATTTGTTGATGCGCTAGCTTTGTGGCTAGGCGATTAAAGCGCAAGATGTCATAGGCCATTCTCCAGAATGAGAGTGATAAAAGATTTGATCTTTGCCCAAAAAAAGAATTGAGATCATTGCCTGCCCATTCAATATTGCGATGAGCATGTTTTTTATCGGATGCATCAATCGATACTGAGAACGACATTTCGGAAGGAGCTACTGGCGCCTTAATTTCCTCAAAGAGTCGGACTAAGCGCGGATAAGTTTTGCGATTGAAGACTAAGAACCCGGTATCTACGCCATGAGAGATTTCTTCGCCATCAATAGTGCACTTAAAGTCGACGGTGTTGCTATGGCCGCCAATATGATCACCGGCCTCATAAATAGTTAGATCAAATTCAGCATGTTGTCGTAGTGCATACGCACATCCAAGGCCAGAGATGCCGGCACCAATAATGGCAATTCTTTTTTTCATCACCGAGCTTTTTCCCCTAAGAGCTTTTCAATCTCAGTAGTGATGCTGCTACTAGTTGGTTTGGTCATGCTGCCATAAGACTCCACCACATTGCCATTGCGATCGATTAAGTATTTGTAGAAGTTCCATTTTGGTGTTGTGCCAGTTTTGGCAATCAACATCTTGAAGAGAGGATTGGGGTTGCTTCCCGACACTGAGCTTTTCGCAAACATCGGAAATTTCACGTCATAAGTATTTTTGCAAAAGTCAGCAATCTCTTTATTGCTTCCCGGCTCTTGCTGACCGAAGTCATTGGATGGAAAGCCTAAAACGACGAGGCCCTGATCTTTATATTTGGCATAGACCTTTTCTAAACCTTCATATTGGCTTGTAAAGCCGCAAAAGCTGGCAGTATTCACGACAAGAATAACTTTGCCCTGGTACTGACAGAGATTTTGCGGCGCCTCATCCTGCAGGCGCGGGAAGGTCTGGGATAGCAGCGGGCTGCAGTTAGGCGCAGCATTTACGACTTGAGCGCCTGATAAAGAGGCAAGCAGGGTAATAATCCAGGTAAAAACCAAGCGGGATAAGTAGTGCTTCTTGGGGGCCATCAAATGTCTTCTTTTATTGGGTCTTCGGTCCTCAAGTCTAAGACATTCTGGCCGATATCGCTGGGTATTAGCCAATACCTTTAATATTGCGTTATGACTTCTTTGCCGCCACCTTCTTTTGAGTCCAAGGTTTGCCCCTTGGATCAACTAAGCGCTCGTATAGCAAAACTTCCCAGACCAATCGTTTTTACTAACGGGGTGTTTGATATTTTGCATCGCGGGCACGCTAGTTATTTGGCGCAGGCTCGCGCTTTAGGGGCTAGCTTGGTGGTAGGTGTTAATTCAGATGCTTCTGTCAAGATGTTGGGCAAGGGTGAAGATAGGCCAATCAATTCCGAAGCAGATCGTCAAGCTTTATTAGCAGCACTTGAGAGCGTAGATATGACTGTGCTCTTTACGGAGCAAACGCCAGTCAACTTAATTGAAAAGATTCGCCCAGATATTTATGTTAAGGGCGGTGATTATGAAATCGACACTCTGGCAGAGACGCATTTGGTGAAGACCTGGGGCGGCAAAGCGATTGCCATTCCATTTCTATATGAGCGTTCTACCACTAGTCTATTGGGCAAGATCCGTTCTTAAAGATTCTGTAGCAGCCAAGCCCAAACGCCACGCAGCACCAAGCCTTCGATTGCCTCAATTGCTAATGGAGATTGCGTTTTAGCTTTACTCATTTCGGCCGCCAAAATCTTGGCATTACCTCCATCAATCCAAACTTTTTCAACTGGATGATTCATTTCTTTTGCTAATTGAATTGCGTATTGAATTGCACCGAGTTGAGCAGCATCGCATCCGCTAATGATGGCGTTGTTAGTAGATAAACCAAAACCATTGCTAGACTCATCGCGGACTGCAAGTGGTAACTGAGCAGTATTACCTTCTAAACTTTTTTGCATCAGCTCAAGCCCTGGCAATATCCATCCACCATAGTGAACCCCATTAGCACCAAGCAAATCAATCGTTGTAGCTGTGCCAGCATTAATAATGAGCGTGTTGGTGCTAGACAGGGCGCGGGCGCCAATCACAGCGGCCCACCGGTCTGATCCTAGTTGGCTTGGGTCTTGATAGAGGCTGCGTACACCAGCAAATGGACTATTGCCTGCCAGTTGTTTCCAGGTGATATCAGTCCACTGTGGAAATAGTGATTGAAGGTTTTGAATGGCGTCTTTACCAGCTACGCAAGTAAACCCAATTGCATCTGGCTTAGGCAAGGTCTTAGCAATGTAATCTGCTAACTCTGCTCTATGTTCAGGCGAGGCCAAAGATTTACTACTAATTGATCCAGAGTAAGCCCATAATTTTTTTTGTCGATCAGATGGTTTTTGTGTTGATTCAACAGCGGCCCATTTCAGGCGCGTATTACCAACATCAAATAGTAAGTAAAGACTCATAGCTGCACTCTTAAAGAAACATCACCCGCATGAATGGCAATGGTTTTATTATTTTGTTGCAATAGTAATGCGCCCACTTGATCTATACCTTGAGCAATACCATAAATAGGCTCCTTACCTGCACCAGATATGCATACCGACTGATCTAGATAGGCATCCCAAATCTTCCACGCCTCTTGATATATGCCAAAGCCATGCCGATCAAATTCGCTGAGATGATGCTCTAGAGACGCAATGACTTTTAGCCAGAGATATTCCACATCAGGTGGTGTTGCTTGCGATGGCAGTAGTTGATCTAGGGCACCAATTTTTAGGCCAGCTTGATTTCCTAAGGCAGCTGCAATTGCATTTGCATTCCGTAAGTTCATGCCGATACCAATAATCATCCAAGTAGGATCACCCGCTTTTGCTTGACCACCTTCTATTAAGATGCCGCCAAGTTTTGTGTTGTTCAGTAGTAAATCATTTGGCCATTTGAGTCTTAGGCCAGCTTGGTGAAGCGCGGCTTCGCTTAAATTGTATGCTTGTGCAATTCCAGAAATCACTGCTAATCCCACCAAAAGACTTAGTCCTGTGAGCTCGGCTGGCTTTCTCTTGAATGGAAAAGCCAGGGAAAAACTGATGGAGTCTTCTGGATTGGCTAGCCAATCCCGCCCAGCCCTACCTTTACCAGCGGTTTGTTTGTGTGCGATACGGGCTATTGGATCAATTAACTCACCGGCACGCCAGCGCTCCAAAAGGTCATCATTGGTTGATTTGGTTTCGGCAACGCGTTCGAGGATGCAATTAGCAGTCATTTCGCCATTGTAGAAAGGTCTGACCTAGAATTGTGGAATGGATGTAAAAGATCAGCGCCCCTATAAATTGGTATGGCCCCTCCAGGCTATGCCTTTAGCCAGAGCAATGAGCCTAAGCTATGCGCTATTGATTGTTTATGTGAGCCTTAACCCCTTCGATTTTGATTTCCGCAATGGTATTGAGGCTTGGGCTTGGGTAGATGCACCGCTCCCTCGATTCATTACTTTATTTGATGTTTCCATCAATATCCTGGCATATATCCCATTTGGATTTTTGCTGGTTTTTGCTGCCTATCCTCGTTGGCGTAATTTTGTGGCATTGAGTATTGCCTTGGGCCTAAGTGCGCTAGTTGCACTGAGTGTGGAAACCTTGCAGTCTTGGTTGCCAACCCGCATTCCGAGTCTGATGGATTGGTGGGCGAATATATTTGGAGGACTACTTGGTGGCTTATTAGCCATTCCCTTGGGGCCACAGTGGTTATCGGGTAGTGCAATGCGTCGTCGCTTTGATCAATGGTTTGGTCTTAACTGGGCTGCATGCGCTCTCTTCTTGTTATTTCCTTGGTCACAAATTTATCCGCAAAGTTCATGGCTCGGTACTGGAGTTTGGGGCCATGCAATATTTGGCTCTATTGATTGGGGAACAGTAGTTATTAATCAAGTGGTACAAGAAACGGTGATTACCGCGCTCTGTTGGCTTGGTGTTGCATTATTACTTTCATTAGGTTTACGTACCAAGGCTCCACAGTGGCGAATCTTAATGGGATTGCTTTGTTTAACTGTAGTCATGAAAACCTTTTTCAGCGCCCTTCAGTTTGGCGGGGAGTTCAGCTTGATATGGCTAACGGCTGGAGCTTTATGGGGGATGATCCTGGCAAGTCTTTTGCTATGGAGAGTTTTACGATTTAGCCAAAGAACAAGACTTAATTTAGCGTTATTGTGTTTAGTGATTGGCACTATTGCTATTAATGTATTGCCTGATAATCCGTACTTCATTTTGAATTTGCGCCATTGGCATCAGGGGCGCTTATTGCACTTTAATGAGTTAATGCAATGGGTATCGGTGGTATGGTTACCAATTGCATTAATTTGGATGATTTATAGCGCCGTTCAACTTAAACCGAAGCATTGACGAATATAATTTTTTTATGAGCTTTTCACATCACCTATTTTTTTGTTTGAACCAACGCAGCAATGGCGAAGATTGTTGTGATCGCCATAATGCATTTGCACTGTTTGAGTACGCCAAAAATAGAGTCAAAGAGCTAGGTCTTGCGGGCCCTGGAAAAATCAGAGTAAACAAAGCGGGCTGCTTAGATCGATGCGCTGATGGTCCTGTGATGGTGATTTATCCAGAAGGCATTTGGTATACCTTGGTAGACAAGGATGATGTTGAAGAAATCATCCAATCCCATTTAATTTCTGGGCGCCCAGTTGAGCGCCTGCAGTTGTCATAGTTCAGTTGAAAGTTTTCTAATGAATAGCCGTACAAAAGTAATTCATATTGAAGGCCTTGTTGGCGCAATGGAAATGTCCATTGACCTACCGGATGAATTAAAAAGTGATCCTTCTTTTGTGGTGCGCGGCTTAGCCTTGGTTGCTCACCCTCATCCATTGATGGGCGGCACAATGGATAACAAGGTAGCGCAGACAATTGCGCGCTCTTTCAATCAATTAGGCTATGTCAGCGTACGCCCTAACTTTCGTGGTGTGGGCGGCACTGCTGGCGTCCATGATGATGGTGTTGGCGAGCTAGAGGATCTCTTGCACGTTACTGATTGGATGCGCACACCATCAAGCTGGTCACAATTTGAAGCAACCACTAATCAAGCCTGGGTTTCAAGCTCAAACACTTTACCTTTAGTTGTTTCGGGATTCTCATTCGGTAGCTTTGTCGGCAGCCATTTGGTTCAAAGACTTGCTGATCTAGGTCGCCCTGCCGAGCGCTTGGTGATGGTGGGCAGTGCTGCAGGCAAATGGACCTTAGCCCCAGTACCTGTAGATACCATCTTGATCCATGGCGAACTAGACGAAACTATTCCTTTAAGTGATGTGTTGGATTGGGCGCGTCCGCAAGAGCTGACTGTGCAAGTAGTTCCAGGGGCCGATCACTTTTTCCATCGCAGGTTGCATTGCATTCGCAACATCATCACTGGCGCCTGGTTGGGTATGCCAGACCATCGCACATTATCAGAAAACTAAGAGATCAATATGGCCGAAGAAAAATCACTTATCGAATACCCTTCCCAATTTCCGATTAAGGTAATGGGCAAATCCGTTCCAGAATATCTACCGGCAATCATTCATATTGCAAAACAGTTTGACCCAACCTTTGACGAGAGCAAGGTTGAGCAAAGGCCCTCTAAAGATGGTAATTACTTGGGCATTACTTTGCCGATTACTGCCACAAGTCGTGAGCAGCTTGATGAGCTTTATAGAACTTTGTCTACGCACCCATTAGTTAGTATTGTTTTGTAATTGATTTGATGTCTGCATTAGTAAAATATCTCGGCGTAGCAGATTACGCCTCTACTTATGAGGCGATGCAAGCATTTACTAAAGAGCGTAGTAGCGCAACGCCGGATGAGATTTGGGTCTTAGAACATCCCCCAGTTTTTACATTAGGGCTTGCCGGTGATGCTGCTAATTTACATTCACCGAGCAATCAAATTCCCTTGGTGCAAGTTGATCGTGGCGGTGAGATTACCTATCACGGTCCTGGCCAGATCGTTGTTTACCTTTTGCTTGATCTCAAGCGTTTAGGAATCTTCGTTAAAGAATTAGTCTCCCGCATTGAACAAGCGGTAATTGATACCTTGGCAGATTTTGGGATTGCAGCAGAACGGCATCCAGGCGCGCCCGGTATTTACGTTTCTGAGCAGTCTGGGGTGCCTGTGGAGTGGATTGGGGCTAAGGTGGCTGCGTTGGGCCTGAAGGTCTCTAAAAGCTGCTCCTATCACGGCCTAGCGCTGAATGTCGCTACCGATCTTGAGGCATTTGGGCGCATCCACCCTTGTGGTTATGAGGGCTTAAAGACAGTCGATATGCAAACCCTTGGGATCAAGGACAATATAGACACTATTAGCCAAAGGCTTTTGGAGCATTTACAAAAGCAACTGATGTCACATGACCATAAATAAGACCGATACCAAGATAGCTGTTGAGCCTCGTCAAGACCTCAATTACGACGCATCTCGTAAGCAAAAGTCGAGCGAGAAAACTGCGCGCATTCCAATCAAGATTGTTCCGCTAACAGAAGTTCTCAAAAAGCCAGATTGGATTAGGGTAAAAGCTGCTTCTGGAAATTCTCGGTTTAATGAGATTAAAAAGATTCTTCGAGAAAATGAATTAGTGACTGTTTGCGAAGAAGCAAGTTGCCCTAATATTGGTGAGTGCTTTGGCAAAGGAACTGCTACCTTCATGATCATGGGTGACAAGTGCACCCGTCGTTGCCCATTCTGTGATGTAGGTCACGGTCGACCAGATCCATTGGATCAAAAAGAGCCTGCTAACCTGGCTCGCACCATTGCAGCACTGAAATTAAATTACGTAGTAATTACCAGCGTAGACCGTGACGATTTACGTGATGGTGGCGCAATGCATTATGTCGATTGCATTTCTCAATCACGTGATCTCTCGCCTAGCACTCGAATTGAAGTACTTGTGCCAGACTTCCGTGGCCGCTTAGATAAGGCATTGGATATTTTTGCTGAATATGCGCCCAATGGCTTGCCAGATGTGATGAACCATAATTTAGAAACTGTCCCTCGCTTATACAAAGAAGCAAGACCAGGCGCTGACTACATGCACTCTTTAAAGTTGCTCAAGGATTTCAAAGAGCGTTTTCCTCATATTCCAACCAAGAGTGGTTTGATGGTTGGGCTTGGTGAAACTGATGAAGAAATTCTAGAAGTGATGCGCGATATGCGTGAACACAATATTGATATGCTCACAATCGGCCAGTATCTTGCGCCATCAGGTCATCACCTACCAGTGCGTCGCTATGTACATCCTGATGTTTTCAAGATGTTTGAGGAGAAGGCATACGCCATGGGCTTCTCTCATGCGGCAGTTGGTGCGATGGTTCGCTCTAGCTACCATGCTGATCAGCAAGCGCATGGAGCCGGTATTGTTTAGAAGCTTTAAGGCTGGCGTATTACTAGCAGCAATCATTCTTCTAGGAGCCTGTAGTCCAAAGCTAGATTGGCGTACGGTTCAATCTCCACAAGAGCGCTATACCGCTTTATTTCCTGGTAAGCCAGATAAATTAGAGCGTCGTATTCCATACCAAGACCAAGAGCTACAGCAAACGCTTGAGGCAGTCAAAATCGATAATGATATTTACTCTGTTAGTTCGATACAGGTGCCTGCTACTCAGGCCGCAGCTACCGAAAAAATTATCACGCAGCTAAAAAATAATTTACTTGAGAGAGCAAAAGCTTCTGGTGGACAGGTGGTTGAAGAAGTCGCAACATACCAGACGAGTAGCCGTCAGAAACTAGCAGCCACAGATTACTTCCTCATCTTGAAACTCAATGCTAAGGAACAGCAGCAAATGCGAGTGCGCTGGATCATACGGCAAGCGAGTAATGGAGATGCTTGGATTTATCAGGTGTCGGTATTGCATGCAAATGCAAATACCGATGATGTGAAAACATTTCTATCTAAAGAGGAGTATGTAAACTTTTTTAATGAGTTTCATCCAGAATAAAAACTGACTAAGCTTTTTCCAAAACGGCAACTTTGGCTTCAAGCGCCTCCAACTTTTCTCTAGTCTTGGCAAGAACTTTAGCTTGTAGCTCAAACTCTTCGCGAGTAACCAAATCCATTTTCTGAAAACCTTGGTTCATCATCGCGCGCACATTCTTTTCAATCTCTTGTGCCGGTGAATTTCGAATGGCATCCCCCACCTTGTTTTGCATATCACTCGCGATGCGTTGAATTTGCTCGAGGATTTCGCCTGGTTTTTGCATGATGGGGTTTCGCCGTTCTATAAAAGTTGCATAAAAGACACACATTGATATTTTATGTTGGGTGGCCAAAAATGGGCAAAAAGGCTAAAAACAAGCCAAAAAGCCCTAAATTCACATGCATGGTGCAATCTAAAGCACCAAATAAGTGCAAATGCCTTAATAAAGGGAATGTGCCCAGATCCTGGGGTGCGCCGACCTTCATGATCACCCCATGCAATAAGCATTCAACCCATTTTTTATTACAACCAGTAAGGAGTAACACATGAAAACTTTGCAAAAATCAGCTCTCGCGCTAGCCGCATCAAGCTTGTTAGCTACTGCAGCTTTTGCTCAAACAGCCCCTGCAGCAGAGGCTCCAGAAGCAAGCCCGATCACAGCTAACGTAACCGTAGTAAATGACTATCGTTACCGTGGTATCAGCCAGTCAAATTACAAGCCAGCAATTCAAGGCGGCTTTGATTACGCTCATGAGAGTGGTTTGTACATTGGTAACTGGAACAGCTCCATTAGCTGGATATCAGATGCAGCAAGTGCTGGCGGCAACAAAAATGTTTCTGCACCAATTGAGATGGACTTTTACGCTGGTATCAAGAAAGAGTTGATCGGCGAAGGTTTTGCTTCTGACCTTGGGGTTCTACAGTACTACTATCCAACCAGTGGCTTGCCAAGCGGTGCAACCAATCCAAATACAACTGAAATTTATGCGGCTCAAAACTTTACCTTTGGCCCAATTACAGGATTTGCAAAGTTTTCATACGCTGCAACTACATTATTTGGTTTTAGCAATAGTGCCGGATCTTACTATCCTGATTTAACAGTGAACTATGACACTGGTATCTGGGGTCTGGCTCTGAATGCACACGTTGGTTACCAATATGTTGCAGGCAATGTGCAAGGTAGTAAACCAGCTATTAGCAACAGTTCTTTATATTCTTACACAGACTATAAGTTAGGCGTGACAAAGGATTTGGGGGGTGGCTTATCTTTGGCGGCCGCTTACATCACAACTAATGCTGGAAAAACTGGCTCTACTTATAACTACGCGTCACCAACAAATAGAAACTTGGGTGGATCCACAGGTATTGTTTCACTCACTAAAACTTTCTAATTTCCACCTCTGAACGGAGAAACATATGAAATTAATTACCGCAATCATCAAGCCCTTCAAGCTTGACGAAGTGCGCGAAGCTCTCTCAGAAGTGGGAGTTTCGGGCATCACCGTCACTGAAGTTAAAGGCTTCGGTCGTCAAAAAGGCCACACTGAGTTGTATCGCGGTGCTGAGTATGTAGTGGACTTTTTGCCGAAGGTAAAAATTGAAGCTGCTGTTGAAGATGGCATCTTGGAGCGTGCGATTGAAGCAATTGAAAAATCTGCACGTACAGGCAAGATTGGTGATGGCAAGATTTTTGTCTCTCCAGTTGAGCACGTCATTCGTATTCGCACCGGTGAAACCGGCGCGTCAGCACTTTAAAGAGAGGTTCAAAATGTTAACTTGGATGAAAAAACTCCTAGCTGGCGGTGCAATGGCCTTGGCCATTGGTGCTACTGGTGTAATGGTTACTTCGCCAGCGCATGCTGATGAAGTAAAAAAACCAGCAGTAACTGCTCCTGCCGCAACTCCTGCTGCTGCAGAACCAGCGCCTGTTCTTTGCTCCGAAAAGTGCAATAAAGCTGACGTTGTATGGATGATGGTATGTACAGCATTAGTGCTGTTAATGACACTTCCTGGTTTGGCTTTGTTCTACGGCGGTTTAACACGTAGTAAAAATATTTTGTCGATTTGTATGCAATGTTTTATGGTGTTCTCTTTGATCACCGTGCTGTGGGCCATTTACGGCTATAGCTTTGCATTCACTGAGGGCGGGGCATTTTTAGGTGGACTGGATCGTTTGTTCTTGGGCGGTATGACTCCAGACTCAGTTGCAGCTACTTTTAGTAAAGGCGTTGTAATTCCTGAGTTTATTTTCATGGCTTTCCAAGCAGTGTTCGCTACCATCACTTGCTGCTTGATCATTGGTTCATTTGCTGAGCGCGCTAAGTTCTCTGCAATTTTGATATTCATGATCATTTGGTTCACATTTAGCTACTTGCCAATCGCTCATATGGTTTGGTTCTGGCCTGGTCCGGATGACATCAAAGATGCTGCATCCCTCGAGGCTATTACTGCTCGTGCTGGTTGGTTATGGCAAAAAGGTGTTCTCGACTTTGCTGGCGGTACCGTTGTTCACATCAATGCCGCTATTGCTGGCTTGGTAGGTTCCTTCGTTATTGGCAAGCGTGTTGGCTACGGTAAAGAAGCAATGAAACCCCATAACTTAGTTTATGTAATGACTGGCGCTGCTCTCTTGTGGTTCGGTTGGTTTGGTTTCAATGCTGGTTCAGCACTCGAAGCAAACGGTAGCGCAGCATTGGCTTTCGTGAATACATATTTGGCTACTGCCGCTGCTGTATTGGGCTGGTCTGTTGCTGAGTGGGTTCTCAAAGGTAAGCCATCCATGTTGGGCGCTGCTTCTGGTTGCGTAGCTGGTTTGGTTGCTATTACTCCTGCTGCTGGTTTTGCTGGCCCAATGGGTTCCATCATCATCGGCCTGATCGCTGGCGTTGTTTGCCTCTGGGGTGTTACTGGCCTCAAGAAAATCTTGGGTTCAGATGACAGCTTGGACGTATTTGGCGTGCACGGCGTAGGTGGTATTACTGGCGCATTGTTGACCGGTGTATTCGCTGATCCAGCACTAGGTGGTTCTGGTATCTGGGATTACGTAGCGAATGCTGTAGCCCCTGATTACTCTATTGCTAGCCAATTGTGGATTCAGGCTCAAGGCGTAATTACTACCTTGATCTGGTCTGGCGTGGTTTCTTTCATCGCATTCAAATTGATCGATATGGTGATTGGTTTGCGCGTGAAGGAAGAGGAAGAGCGCGAAGGCTTGGATATCAGCTCACATGGTGAAGCTGCCTACGAGTCTTAATCTATAGATTTACCCCTCACTGGGCGGCCTAGCTTGGCTGCCCAGTTTTTTAAGCGCGGGATCCTAGGATCCCGCGTCTTTCTTTTAATAATCTTACAATGGTGGAATGGTTCCACATCTCATTACTGCCCTAAGCGGTCCTTTGCTCGAATTAGAGTCAAAGGTTCTAGAAGCGACCCCAACCATTGAGCGTTGGTTCAGACTGGAATGGCAAGAACATACCCCGCCGTTCTACTGCTCGGTTGATTTGCGAAATTCAGGCTTTAAGCTAGCCCCGGTTGATACCAACCTGTTTCCTGGTGGGTTTAATAATCTTTCCCCGCAGATGTTGCCCTTGGCTGTTCAGGCAGCAATGGCTGCAATTGAGAAGATTTGTCCAGAAGCCAAAAATTTATTATTAATTCCAGAGCGCCACACCCGTAACACTTTCTATTTGCAAAATATTGCGCGCTTATCCTCCATCTTGCGTCAAGCTGGATTGAATGTTCGCTTGGGTACTTTTTCTGAGGAGATCAAAAAGCCAACTTGGATTGATCTGCCTGATGGCAATCGACTCTTGATGGAGCCACTCTCTCGCCTAGGCTTAAAAAAGCAACGCCTGGGATTAAAAGACTTCGATCCTTGCTCTATTTTGCTCAATAACGATTTGTCTGCAGGTATCCCACCAATTTTAGAAAACTTGCATGAGCAATATTTATTGCCAGGCTTGCATGCTGGCTGGCATGTGCGCCGAAAGTCAAATCACTTTGCCGCCTATGAAGAGGTAGCAAAGAAGTTTGCCAAAGTCGTTGATATCGATCCTTGGATGATTAATCCTTACTTCACTAGTTGCTCGAATATTAATTTTCATGAGCGCAAGGGCGAAGACGAATTACAAACTGCGGTTGAGCAGATCTTGAAAAAGACTGCTAAGAAATATCGTGAATACGGAATCAAAGAAAAGCCATATGTTGTTGTAAAAGCGGATGCTGGAACCTATGGCATGGGCATCATGGTAGTGAACGACCCTGCTCAGCTTAAAGACTTAAACCGTAAAGATCGCAATAAGATGAGCGTGGTTAAAGAAGGTTTAGCAGTAAGCGATGTATTGATTCAAGAGGGTGTCTATACCTTTGAGAAGGTGAATGAAGCTGTAGCAGAGCCAGTCGTATACATGATTGACCGTTACGTGATTGGCGGCTTCTATCGTGTTCATACTGATCGTGGCCCCGATGAAAATCTGAATGCCCCTGGCATGCACTTTGTACCGCTAGCATTTGAGCAAAACTCAATGCCAGATATGAGTGCTAAGCCAGGCAGTGCGCCCCCAAATCGTTTCTATTTGTATGGAGTGGTTGCGCGCTTGGCCTTGCTGGCAGCGTCATTGGAGCTTGAGCGTACCGATCCTGATGCTGAAGCGGCCTAATTAATCTAGAAGACTATGGACTTTCTATTCATCGCCGATCCGCTCGAATCCTTTAAGGTAAAAAAAGATTCGACTTTGGCGGTGATGCGCGCGGCTCAGGAAGCAGGGCATCGTTTATGGTTTTGCCAGAGCCGCAATGTCTTATGGAAAGATGATCTCGTTATTGCAGATTGCCAAGCTCTGGTAGTTAAACCAAGCTCTACTTCCTGGTTTGAACTTGGTGCGATAGAGTCGCGTTCCCTCAAATCATTTTCTGCAGTTTTGATGCGTACTGACCCACCATTTGATATTGAATATCTCAATACAACTTGGCTGCTGTCTGCGGCGGTTCGTCAAGGTGCAAAAGTATTTAATAATCCTACAGCTGTGCGTGACCATTCAGAAAAGGTATCCATCACAGAATTTCCAGAATTAATTCCACCTACATTGGTTACCCGTGAATTAAGCGCTGTAGAACAGTTTCATCAACAACATCGCGATATCGTCATTAAGCCCTTAGATGGCATGGGTGGAATGGGTGTGTTTCGTGTCGGGTCAGATGGCTTAAACCTGGCTAGTATCGTAGAAACGCTTGGTGAAAATGGTGCTAGAACCTTGATGGTGCAGCGCTTCTTGCCAGAGATAGCTCAAGGCGATAAAAGAGTTTTGCTAATTGGCGGAGAGGTAGTGCCATTTAGCTTGGCGCGCATTCCTCAGGGTAGTGAGATTCGTGGAAATTTAGCGGCTGGTGGCAAGGGCGTTGCCATGCCCCTTACGGATGCTGAGAAAAAAATTGCAGAACGCTTAGCGCCAATTTTGCATCAGCGCGGTTTATTCTTGGTTGGACTAGATTTAATTGGCGGTTACCTTACAGAGATTAACGTTACTAGCCCCACGTGTTTTGTTGAAATTACCGAACAAAGTGGGTTTGATGTTCCACAGTTTTTCTTGAAAGCACTTGAGAAGGCATTGTCATAACATGGCTGGAATCGTAATTGTTGCTCATACACCCCTTGCTAGCGCAATGCTTGGATTTGCCGAACATACCTTTGGTGTAGTGCCTGAACGTGTGAGGGCGGTGGATATTCCGCCTTATGAAGATATCAAGGTGAGCTTTGATCGAGTGTTAAAAGCTGCTTATGGAGTAAATACCGGTAACGGTGTTCTGATTTTGACTGATGTGATGGGGGCAACTCCAGCGAACGTGGCGTCAAAGTTAGAAGCCCTTGGCCCCTTATCCGGATTAAATGTCCCGGTAGTTGTGCTTGCCGGATTAAATTTGCCCATGCTCATGCGATGCATCAATCATCGCGCAGAGAGTTTGGAGGAATTAGTTAAAAAGGCTCTTGCTGGTGGTCAGAATGGGATCTTGCGCCTTGGCGCAAAAGTCAAAGAATAGTGATTAAGGAGTTCAACGCGTAATGCCAATTGCTGAAATTGAAATCATTAATAAATTAGGTCTGCATGCTCGTGCGTCTGCCAAGCTTTCTCAATTGGCAGCCCAGTTTCCTTGTGAAATATTTTTGTCACGCAATGGGCGTCAAATCAATGCTAAGAGCATTATGGGTGTCATGATGTTAGCTGCCGGCATCGGCAGCACCGTAACACTCGAGACTGTTGGCGATCAAGCTGATGAGGCAATGCAGGCTCTGACAGCACTAATTAATGACCGCTTCGGAGAGGGCGAGTAAGCATGACTTTTGCTTTACACGGAATACCGGTATCGAAAGGCATTGCCATTGGCAAGGCGGTACTGATTTCGCGTGCAGCATTAGAAGTTAGCCACTATTTAGTTGAGCCCGGCAAGGAAGAGGCTGAGACACAAAAGTTGTTAGATGCCTTTGATCAGGTACGTCAAGAGCTAAACCAATTACGTCAAGGTTTGCCAAAAGATGCGCCGCAAGAAATGGCGGCTTTTTTAGATGTACACGGCATGATTCTTGCCGATCCTGCTCTAGCTGAAAAGCCAATGAGGTTAATTCGCTCTCAGCGCATGAATGCTGCTTGGGCCTTAACAACCGAATTAAATGACTTGTTAGAGCAGTTTTCTGATATCGAAGACCTCTATTTAAAAGAGCGTGCCAACGACATTCGTCAAGTGGCTGAGCGGGTAATTAAAGCCTTAAATGCTCAGAAAAAAGATTCGCTCGACAGCGCTGACATCATGTCACCAGGCGATTTGGGTGTTGACTCCATCATCGTGGCTCACGATATTGCTCCACATGACATGTTGCGCTTCAAGGAGTCTGCTTTTACAGGCTTTGTAACAGACCTCGGTGGTAAGACCTCTCATACCGCTATTGTGGCCCGCAGCATGGAGATTCCTGCGGTAGTAGGTGTGCGCCATGCGAGTGAGATGATTCGCCATGGCGATTGGCTGGTCTTGGATGGTGAGCAAGGCGTTGTGATCGTCGCTCCAGATGAGAAGCTACTTGAGGAATATCGTAAGTTACAAACTCAAGCTATTAAAGAAGCCCGTAAGTTACAACAACTTAAGCATGCCAAGACCGAAACGGCTGATCGTGTTGAGATTGAGTTATTTGCCAATATTGAGTTGCCTGAGGACGCCATTCAGGCTGTGAAATTAGGCGCAGTTGGTGTTGGCTTATTTCGTTCTGAGTTTTTGTTCATGGATCGTAAGCAAGCACTACCAGATGAAGAGCATCAATTTTTAGAGTACCGCCGTGTAGTGGATTTAATGCATGGCTTGCCTGTCAATATTAGAACAATTGACGTTGGTGCCGATAAGGCATTGGGCGCAAGTGGAAATGATGTGTCTCAAACTGGCACATCCCCATTGGGTTTGCGCGCGATTCGTTGGTCCCTGACTGAACCCGAAATATTTTTAACCCAGTTGCGAGCTATTTTGCGGGCATCTGCATATGGTCAGGCGCGCATCATGATTCCGATGTTGGCGCATGCTAAAGAAATTGATGAAACTTTCCGTTTAATAGAAAAAGCAAAGCAACAGTTGCATCAACGCGGCCAAGCATTTAATCCAAATATTCAAGTAGGTGCCATGATTGAAATCCCGGCTGCCGCTTTAGTCCTACCGCTCTTTATCAATCGTTTTGATTTTTTATCGATTGGTACGAATGACTTAATTCAGTACACTTTAGCGATCGATCGGGCTGATCATGCTGTGGCTCACCTTTATGATCCATTGCATCCAGCGATTTTGCATTTGCTGGCAAATATTATTGAGCAAGCGAAACGCGCCAATGTGCCTATTGCAGTATGTGGCGAGATGGCTGGTGACCCCTCTTTAACAAGGCTCTTGCTTGGTTTGGGATTGACCGATTTCTCGATGCACTTTAGTCAGCTATTACTCGTCAAGCGCGAGATCCTCAAAGCAAATGTGGGCTTATTAAAGGCCCGCGTTCCAAGAGTTCTGAAAGCCTATGAGTCTGAAGATCAGGCTAAAGCTCTAGAGCGTTTAATGGCTTAGTGGGCTTTACCGCAAACCGAGCACTCGGGATTGCGGGCGATTTTGAATTCATCTATCTGAGTGGTGCGCGCATTCCATAGCAGCATACGGCCCACTAAAGTTTCACCAAAACCCACCAATACTTGTATTGCTTGAGCAGCTTGCATGGCACCAATAATGCCTACCAGCGGTGAAAAGATTCCCATTGAAGAGCAGCTTACTTCTTCAAAGTCTTCATCGGGGGAGAAGATGCAGGCGTAACAAGGTGAGGCAGCATTGCGTGGGTCAAAAACGCTGATCTGACCATCAAAGCGGAGTGCTGATCCAGATACCAATGGAATTTGATGCTGAACACAACTGGCATTAATTAAATGGCGCGTGGCAAAGTTATCAGTGCAATCTAAAACGACATCAACACTTGGAAGCAATTCATCAAGAAGTGCGGCTGTTGCTTTAGCTTCGATCGTTTCAATCTCAATGCCAGAATTGAGTTGCTGTAAAAATTCTTTTCCAGAGCTGACTTTGCCCTTGCCAACATTTTTTTCGGTATGCATGGTTTGGCGTTGTAGATTAGTCAGCTCAACACGATCATGATCTATCAAGGTGATGTGACCAATACCAGCAGCTGCTAAGTAGGGAGCTGCAGCACTACCTAGGCCGCCAGCGCCAATCACCAATGCGTGCGACCCTAAGAGCTTTTCTTGGCCTGCAACATCGATTTCCTCAAGCAGTAAATGCCTTGAGTAGCGAAGTAACTGCTCATCATTCATGTGCAGGCCTAAAAATAATTTTATTCGAGCTTAGATGAAGAACGCTTTACCGGCTGGCCGTTAATAAAGTTGACCGCTTGAGAAAGCATGAAATCGTCAGCGCTACCTAGCTCAGGCGGCTTCTTATTCTTATCCTTTTCTTTTTCTTCAGGAGTTTTCTTCGCATTCTTTTCTTCAATGCGCTGCAACTCTTCAAGGCGACGCTGCTCGCGATCTTTGATCAACTTATCTTCGGCAGATTGTTTATTGCGTAGATGCTTTTCACTATCGATTTCACGGGTGATTAAAACATCATCTGGATCACCATCCTTATTTTGATCAACAGGAATATCAGGTTTCACACCGAACGCCTGAATCGATTTTCCGCTTGGCGTGTAGTAGTAAGCGGTTGTGATTTTTAGAGCAGAATCATTTGTCAGTGGGCGTACTGTTTGTACGGAGCCCTTACCAAAGGTTGTCTTACCAATAATGGTCGCGCGTTTGTAGTCTTGCAATGCGCCAGCAACAATCTCGGAAGCAGAGGCTGAGTAAGCGTTGACTAAAACTACCATTGGTAACTTCTTAAAGATGGCAGGAACGCCAGCCAAGGGATCTCCTGGCTCACTCAGGCGATACATCGCTGGGGTTGCATTGAATACCTGCTTGGAATCCGGTGCTTGGCCCTTGGTTGAGACCACCACTACATCGGCAGGCAGGAAGGCAGCAGCTACGCCAACTGCGCCTTGGAGGAGGCCGCCGCCATTATTTCGCAGGTCAAGGATGATGCCCTTGAGTTTTGGGTTTTGATTGGCAAGATCGGTTAATTTTTTAGCAAGATCGGGGACAGTGCGCTCTTGAAAGCTGGTTACTCGAACCCAGGCAATATCGTTATCCAGAATTTTGGCTTTAACAGATTGCACTTTAATTTCTGCGCGAGTAATAGTGACTGGAAAACTGCGCTCTTCACTCTTGCGATATACAGTCAATGTAATCTTGGTACCAGGCGTACCACGCATGGTGCGAACTGCCTTATCAAGAGACATGCCACGAACTGGTTTGTCATCTAGGCGGGTAATTAAATCACCCGCTTGCAATCCAGCACGCGCCGCAGGACTGTCTTCAATTGGATTAAGTACTTTAACAACGCCATCTTCGGAGGTGATTTCAATTCCGAGACCAGCAAACTTACCCGAGGTTGCTTCTTGCATTTCTGAAAAATCTTTTTTGTCTAGAAAAGTCGAGTGAGGATCTAGGCTGCTAACCATTCCTTTAACAGCATCCGTTAAGAGTTGCTTATCTTCGATTGGTTCAACGTACTCGCGCTTGATTTGTGCAAAGACATTGGAGAGTGTGCGTAGCTCATCTAGTGGAAGCTGAGCGGCTTGCTGGGCAGTTGCCGACAGTTGAATGGTTGCCGCTACTCCAGCAATTAAACCGATGGTAACGAGAGCGAAATTCTTCAGAAATTGGCGCATGTTTCTTTTTGACCTTAGTCCAGATAAAAGTGTTGAATTGGCTTGAGATTGTCATCAAGCTCATATACAAGCGGTACGCCATTGGGGACGTTCACTTCCATAATGGCCTCGTCAGACATTTGGTCCAAGTATTTAATTAAAGAGCGGATGCTATTGCCATGTGCCACTAATAGTACGCGTTTACCAGCTTTTAGTGCAGGAGCGATGGATTCATTCCACAGGGGCAATACCCGCTCCACATTGTCTTTGAGACATTCGCCCAAAGGAATATCGGATGCACTCAGTTTGGAATAGCGTTGATCATTTTTAGGATTACGCTCATCACTATGTTCTAGCAATGGAGGACGAACATCATAAGAGCGACGCCAGATATGCACTTGTTCGTCACCATACTTGGCTGCAGTTTCAGCTTTATTCAGACCTGTGAGAGCACCATAATGACGCTCATTCAATCTCCAGCTATGGACTACAGGAAGCCACATTAAATCCATAGCATCTTGAACATGCCAAAGGGTGCGAATAGCACGTCTCAAAACTGAGGTGTAGGCCACATCAAACTCATAGCCAGCTTTTTTGAGGCTTTTACCTGCAGCCAGGGCCTGGTCTATACCTTTTGGGGTTAAGTCCACGTCAGCCCAGCCGGTGAAGCGGTTTTCGAGGTTCCAGGCGGATTCGCCATGACGAATAAGGACAAGTTGTTTCATAGAGCCATTCTATAATCCGATGATGAACTTTCTCACTCAAATTGATAATTTAGCGCTTATTGCCCTCCTTCTGGTTTCGGGCACTACGCTTTTCCTACCCACATTATCTACGCTTATTGGTGGAAAAGGCTTGTCGCCTACCGAAGCCACTATTTGGATTAATCGTCGCAAGGCTTATGTTTTGGATTTACGCCCTGAAGAGGCGTATAAAGCAGGCAGACTGCCAGGGGCTAAATTCATTAAGTCAACTGAGATCTCTGCTGCAATTGAGAAGCTAAAGCTAGATCGCAATAACCCAGTAGTGCTGGTGTGCGAAACCGGCGCTCATTCCCGTAAGGCTATTGCTGAAGTTAAAAGCCTCGGTTTTGCTGAAGTTGGAACCCTAGACGGTGGCGTGCAAGCTTGGAAAGAAGCCGCCCTCCCATTAGTTAAGTAAGAGACCTATGCCTTCCGTAACAATGTATAGCACCCAAGTTTGTCCATATTGCGTCATGGCTGAAAAGCTCTTGCTCAAAAAGGGCGTGAGTAATTTAGAAAAGATTTTGATTGATCGTGATCCTGCTCAGCGTGAGGTCATGATGACTCGTACTGGTCGTCGTACTGTCCCGCAAATTTATATTGGCGAGACTCACGTTGGTGGTTACGATGATCTGGTGGCTTTAGATCGTGCAGGCAAGCTCGATCCTTTATTGGTTTAATGTATTAATTCGTCAAGAAAGATAGCAATGACTGAACAATCTTCCGCACCTCAAGCAGAGGCTGATAAATCAAAAGAGCCTGGATTTCGGATTCAGCGTATTTATCTTAAAGATCTCTCCTTAGAGCAGCCTAATGCACCACAAATTTTGTTGATTGCATCAGAGCCTGTAGTGCAAGTTGAAATCGATGTTGCTGTTTCACCTTTGAGTGGCGAAATTTTTGAGGTTGCTTTGAGTGCCACCGTCACTGCAACAGTAGATTCAAAAGTATTGTTCTTGGTTGAAGCTAAGCAAGCTGGCATTTTTGAATTCAGTAATATTCCTGTTGAGCAAGTTGACCCAATGCTAGGAATTGCTTGCCCAACTATTTTGTATCCATACCTTCGTTCAAATATTGCTGACGTTATTAGTCGCGCAGGCTTCCAACCAATTCATTTGAATGAGATCAATTTCCATGGCATGTATGAGCACCGTCTCATGCAGGCTCAACAGGCAGCTGGCAAAGAGAGTGGCGCCACTGATGAGAGCAAAATAGTTCTTCCCCATTAGGCCAAAACAGCGAGCCCACAGATCATGAAAGTGACCCTGATTGGTGCTGGAGCTTGGGGAACAGCAATGGCTGCACAAGCAGCTCGCCACCTCAAGGATGGCGATGTTGCCTTGTGGTCTCGCAGCAAAGATCAATTGGCAGAAATTGAGCAGAGTGGTGAAAACCGCTCCTACCTGCCTGGTATTCAGTTACCCAAAAACATTTCACTAGAAAGCAACTTCTCAGCTGCTATTAAGAGACTATCTACCAAAGATCTATTGGTAATCGCAACACCAATGGCTGGACTCTCAGAAACAATTGCTCAGGTATTGAAAATTGCAGAGCAGCCTTTAAATATTATTTGGCTATGCAAGGGTTTGGAGCCCACTACAGCACTGCTGCCGCATCAAGTGGTTGAGCGTGAAAACAAATTACATAGTCATGGTATTCAACATTCTTACGGCGCATTGTCTGGCCCTAGTTTTGCATCTGAGGTGGGCGCCGGAATGCCCTGCGCATTAACGGTTGCCAGCGCTTCTGCTGAATTATGTGCAGTAGCCCAAGCTGCTTTTCATCATGGCAATATGCGCATTTACTCAAGTGATGATTTGGTGGGCGTGGAATTAGGCGGCGCCATTAAAAACGTTTTAGCTATTGCTGCCGGTATTGGTGATGGCTTAGATTTAGGTTTGAATGCTCGAGCTGCCGTTCTTACGCGTGGCCTTGCTGAGATGATGCGTTTGGTAAAAGCAGCTGGTGGAAGATCAGAAACCTGCATGGGTCTCACAGGGGTTGGTGATTTGATCTTGACAGCTACAGGGGACCTCTCGCGTAATCGACGCGTTGGTCTTGAGTTGGCTGCTGGTAAGCCATTACCCGAGATATTGTCTGGCTTAGGTCACGTTGCAGAAGGTGTCCTTTGTGCCGCTGCCGTTGGAGATTTGGCAAAACGCTTGAGCGTGGAGATGCCAATTACTGCAATGATGGGGGAAGTATTGGCTGGCAGACTTTCACCACAAGAAGCAGTTAAGAAATTGATGGGTCGAGACCCAAAAATAGAGGCCTAATACACCCCGTTTTTCTTCAGCTTTTACTTGCCGCCTGCAAGACCATTTTGACGCCAGGCCTCATAAACCACAATTGCTACCGTATTCGATAAGTTCAAGCTACGGCTACTATCCTGCATGGATAGGCGCATGCGATTGTTTTCTGGAATGTCGTTACGAACCTCATCAGTAATACCTTTGGTTTCAGAACCAAAAACGAAGTAATCATTGGGAGCATATTTGCCCTCATGAAATTTTCCACTTCCTTTTGTCGTTAAAGCAAAAAGATGCTGAGGATCTGGCTGCTCATTTTTTAGAAATTGCGCCCAATTGGCATGAACTTTAACTTTGGCAAACTCGTGATAGTCAAGCCCTGCCCTGCGGAGTTTGGCATCTTCCATTGGAAAGCCTAAGGGCTCAATCAAATGCAGTTTTGCGCCAGTATTAGCGCAAAGCCGAATGATGTTGCCTGTGTTTGGCGGAATTTCAGGTTCGAATAAAACAATATTAAACATGCGGTACTTTAGCTGTTCTGAGTACAACCCAGTTAATGACGTGTAATACACCATTGTCCTTCAGAACGCGGGCAATTTCATTAAGTGTAGCCCCACTGGTCATTACGTCATCAAAAACGATCACCCTTTGATCTCGAAGAATTTTGATGAAGTCTATATCAAGGTAAAACACTCCCTGAATAGCCAGCCGCCTGGTAGAAAGCCTACCTCCTGCTTGTCCAAACTCATGGTGTTTACGCTTGAGTGCATGCGGTAATTTTTGTGTGCTGGATTTGCAATCTATTCTGCGGGCAATTTCCCAGCTTTGATTGAATCCTCGAGCAGATAATTTATGTGTACTAAGTGGTACAGGTAAAAGATAGTTTGCATAGATAGTTTTTAGCTGCTCTGAAAAAGTTTCATTCCATACGCAAGCAAGTCCATGCGCATAAGCTAGACGTTTTTGGTATTTAAGTTGATGAATTGCATTTTGTAGTGCGCCCCCATAGCGATCTAGGCAGTATGTTTTATCGAAATGGGGAGGATCAATCGTGCACTGATTGCAGCGCTGCGCCTCTAACTCCGATCTATCTAAGCTGATGCCACATTGGTAGCAGCATTCGTAATTGAATAAGCCATCTTCTTTTAGAGATTGCAAACAGGATTCGCAAATACTGTGTTGTTGGTGGCATTCGCATACGATGCAAGCGCTGGGTAGTAGTAGTTGGTTAATGGATTGAAAAGTCTTCTCTAGAAATCGCATGGAGCGCTGAGTATACTGAGCGAATGACCCACCCAATCAGATGGTTACAAGATGAAATTGCAGATCGCATGCTGCAAAAACTTGACATCGTCAAACTCGATGTCAGAGACGTTTTAATCGTTCCAGATTTTCCTGGAAAGCATCTAGCCTCTTTTGCCAAACGTTATCCGCACGCAAAGATTCATAGTCTTACTGAAGATGGAATTTCTGGTTTTGCTATGTGGCGCTCAAAAGCCTTATCGCATTGGCGCTCTTTGTTTCGAGGAAATACAGAACCTATAGCCAACTATCTAGCAAGCGGTAAATTTAATCTTCCTGACAATTCTGTTGATTTTGTATTTAGTAATCTCTTATTGCAGGACCTAGCCGATCCGCGACATTTTTTACAGGAGTGTTGGCGCGTTTTGCGAGAGGGTGGTTTGGTCACTTTTAGTTATTTAGGGCCCGACACTGGAAAAGAGTTACGTGCAATGGATTCGGGTGTCATTAGATTAAAGAATTTATTAAGCCCCTGGGATATGCACGATATGGGCGATGCCCTTCTTGGAGAGCGTTTTTCCGACCCTGTTATGGATATGGAATTTATCAATCTTGATTACCAATCGGATGCGCTTTTGCTCGTTGATGCAGGGGCGCTGAAATTGCTTCAAGCAACTACTCAGGAAGTGTCTAAACCCGGTCTATTGCCCCAAAAAATGACATTGGAGCTTGTGTATGGTCATGCTTGGGCTTTAGGAAAGGGTCTTGCAAAAGCTCGTGACAATGTCGCCTATATCGATGTAAATCAAATTGGGCACAAGACTAGGCCATATTCTGCTTAAGTGTAAGTGCTTACTATCATTTTAAGCTTTGCCAAGATTGGATTAGGCCGTGTTATCCCTGTTTGTTGTTGCGCACAATTAACCCTATAATCACGGCTGGATGTATTGGCTTGATACCGTTTTTTGGGCATTTAGTGGCATTTTTTGACACTTTGCTCACGACAATAAACAGAGAATAAGATGAATTTATTTGGAAAAGTCACTAGGGCTTCGCTCTATTTAGTAGCAGCCTTTGGCACTGCTTTTGCACACGCAGCAGAAAACATGCCCGGCGGCCCAGCTGTTAATCAGCTGAATTTTGCTGCACCTGCAACCAAAATCATGCAAGAAATCCATTGGCTCCATTGGATGATGTTGGTGATTTGTGCAGTGATCTTTATCGGTGTGTTCGGAGTGATGTTCTATTCCATCTTGAAACACCGCAAATCATTGGGTCACAAATCAGCTTCTTTTCACGAGAGCACAACCGTTGAAATTATCTGGACAGTTATTCCGCTGTTGATCGTGATCGGTATGGCATTGCCTGCAACCAAAACAGTTGTGGCAATGAAAGACACTACTAATTCAGATATCACCATTAAGACTACTGGTTATCAGTGGAAGTGGGGATACGACTACATCAAGGGTGAAGGCGAGGGCATTAGCTTTTTGTCTACCTTGTCAACTTCACGCGAAGCGATTAATAACCTCGCACCAAAATCAAGTACGTATTTGATGGAAGTTGATAACGAAATGGTTGTGCCAGTCGGCAAGAAAATTCGTTTGATTACGACTGCTAACGACGTTATTCACGCTTGGACTATTCCAGCGTTTGGCGTGAAGCAGGATGCGATTCCTGGATTCGTTCGCGACACTTGGTTTAAGGCTGAAACTATTGGTACATTCCGCGGCCAGTGTTCTGAGTTATGCGGCGCTGAGCATGCCTTTATGCCTATCGTTGTGAGAGTAGTTTCCCAAGAAGACTACACAGCTTGGGTTGCTGAAAAGAAAAAAGAGATGGGCGCAGGTGGTGATGATCCTTCAAAGGTTTACACCTTGGATGAGCAAAAAGAGCGCGGCGCAAAAGTGTACGCATCAAACTGCGCTGCTTGTCATCAGGCTAATGGTAAGGGTGCAGGCGCATTCCCAGCATTAGACGGCAGCAAAATGGTCTTGGGTCCTAAAGCAGGTCAATACAACATCTTGATTAACGGTAAGGGTGCAATGCCGAAGTGGGCTGGCGTGATTCCTGATGGTGATATCGCTGCAGTCATGACATATACACGTAACGCATGGGGTAATAAGACGGGTGAAGTGATTCAGACCCAAGACATTATTACTGCACGCGGCGGCAAGTAATTCAGATTAACTAATACAGATAAAAACGAAACCGGAGTAATCCATGAGCACAGTCTCTACTACCCACGATCACGCACACGATCACGCACACGACGATCACACGCCACACGGTTGGCGTCGTTGGTTGTTTGCAACCAATCACAAAGACATCGGTACGATGTATTTGATCTTCTCGTTTGTTAGCTTATTAGCTGGCGGCGTGATGGCCTTGGGAATTCGTTTGGAATTGTTCCAACCTGGTTTGCAATTTTTGCGCCCTGAGTTCTTTAACCAGTTAACCACCATGCACGGTTTGGTGATGGTGTTCGGTGCGATCATGCCGGCATTCGTTGGTTTCGCGAACTGGATGGTGCCTTTGCAAATTGGCGCATCTGATATGGCATTTGCTCGTATGAATAACTTCAGCTTCTGGATTTTGCCGGTTGCTGCAACATTGTTATTGAGCTCATTCCTGGTTCCTGGTGGTGCTCCATCAGGCGGCTGGACAATCTACGCTCCATTGACTTCACAAATGGGCCCTGGCATGGATATGGCGATTTTTGCCCTTCACTTGTTGGGTGCTTCTTCCATTATGGGTTCGATCAACATCATCGTGACCATTTTGAATATGCGCGCTCCTGGCATGACTTTGATGAAAATGCCAATGTTCTGCTGGACTTGGTTGATTACTGCTTACTTGTTGATTGCTGTAATGCCTGTGTTGGCCGGCGCAATCACCATGGTGTTGACTGATCGTCACTTTGGTACTTCTTTCTTCTCCGCTGTTGGCGGTGGTGACCCAATCATGTTCCAGCATATTTTCTGGTTCTTCGGTCACCCAGAGGTTTACATCATGATTCTGCCTGCATTCGGAATCGTGAGTGAAATCGTTCCTGCTTTCTCCAGAAAAACATTGTTCGGTTACAGCTCCATGGTTTATGCAACATCGTCTATCGCGATCTTGTCATTCATCGTTTGGGCTCACCACATGTTTGCAACTGGTATGCCTGTAACTGGTCAATTGTTCTTTATGTACGCAACCATGTTGATTGCTGTACCAACTGGCGTGAAGATTTTTAACTGGGTTGCAACAATGTGGCAAGGTTCAATGACCTTTGAGACTCCAATGTTGTGGGCTATCGGTTTTATTTTCGTATTTACCATGGGCGGCTTTACTGGTTTGATCTTGGCAATGGCGCCAATTGATATTGGTCTCCAAGATACTTACTACGTTGTTGCTCACTTCCACTATGTATTGGTTGCAGGCTCGTTGTTTGCAATGTTCGCCGGTTTTTACTACTGGTGTCCAAAGTGGACTGGTTACATGGCTAATGAAACACGCGGCAAGATCCACTTCTGGGCTTCCATGATTTTCTTTAACCTGACCTTCTTCCCAATGCACTTCTTGGGCTTGGCTGGTATGCCACGTCGCTATGCTGACTATCCAACCCAGTTTGCTGACTTCAATTCGATTGCATCGATTGGAGCCTTGGGCTTTGGTTTGGCGCAGGTATATTTCTTGCTCTTCGTTGTATTGCCAGCATATCGTGGTCAAGGCGAAAAAGCTCCGATGAAGCCATGGGATGGTGCTAAAGGTTTGGAGTGGATTTTGCCTTCACCAGCACCACACCATACATTTGAAACTCCTCCTAATGCGGAGCAGTTGCGTGAAGCAGGAATTTAATTCTTCAACAAAGCAAACCCTAGCTGCCAATAATCGCAGATTAGGGTTTGTTCTTTTGAGTGTTGTATTGACCTTTTTTATTGGTATTTTGATTAAACGGAGCTTGTTGGGTTAATCCCGCACATTGCGATGGTTACTACTCAATCACTGAATCGTCAGATTTTGTTAAAGCTCTTAGTTGCAGCAGTAATGATGTTTGGTTTTGGCTATGCTCTAGTCCCGATGTATAAGGCCTTATGTGAGGTCACTGGAATTAACGTAGTTACTAGTAAGAATGATTATGGTGTTCGTGCCTTCAGTCCTAATCGGGTTGGCAATACACAGGTTAATTATTCTCGTACGGTGACGATTGAGTTTGATTCCAATAGTCGTGGACCATTTACGTTTAAGCCAGTGAAGAATTTCTTGGAAGTTCATCCTGGCGAGATGACTGAGATTGTGTATGAGGTGACAAACAATTTGGGTCGTCCAGTGCGGGCTCAAGCAATACCAAGTTATGCGCCTAAAAGCGCAACAGAGTTTTTTACTAAATTAGAGTGTTTTTGTTTTCAGGAACAAACACTAGCAGCAAATGAAACAAAGAAGATGCCAGTGGTATTTGTGATTGATGCAGGCTTGCCTGATGATGTGAAAACAATCACCTTGTCATATACCTTCTTTGAGTTGGGATTGGGCGGTACTCCGCCTGCTCCTAAGTCAAGGGTAGCTTCATGAAGAAGAAAAGTAGTTTTTTGCAGTCCATGAAAGCCGTGATGTGGGGCTTTTTGGGGGTGCGTAAAAAAGCAGGTTTGCAGGAAGATGTAGCTTCACTAAGTTTTGTGCACATTATCATTGCAGGTGTTGTAGGCGCTCTGATTTTTATGGGTGTTTTGCTCTTGATAGTGAAAGCAGTTGTGTCCAATTGATTATTTTTTGATTGAATAGAGAGAATAAGATGTCATCCAATTCAACCCCATACTATTACGTCCCTGGACTATCTAGACACCCAGCCATGGCGGCTTTTGGTTTGATCGCCTTTGCTTTTGGTATCTCAGGTTGGGTCAATCAAGCCTCTTGGGGTGGTCCACTAACCCTCGCAGGCGTAGCATGGGTTATCTATGTGCTCTATAACTGGTTTGGCGATACGATTGCTGAGTCGAATGCTGGCATGAATGGTGTCAACGTCGATATTTCTTATCGTTGGTCCATGGCTTGGTTCATCTTCTCTGAGATCATGTTCTTTGCCGCATTCTTTTCTGCGCTCTTCTATGCGCGCAATATTGCAATGCCTTGGATGGGTGATGTGGAGAGCAAATTGCTCTGGCCTAACTTCCAGGCTGTTTGGCCGAATGATGGTCCTGCCGGTTTGGTTGAGAAATTTACCACTATGGGTCCTTGGCCAATTCCAACGATTAACACCCTGCTCTTGTTGAGCTCTGGTGTGACTATCACTATTGCTCACCACGCATTGGTTGAGAACCACATGAAGAAAGCCATTATTGGTTTGGCTGCAACGGTTGGTTTGGGTGCAATCTTCTTGGGCTTCCAAGTTTACGAGTACTACCATGCTTACCATGAGCTCAATTTGAAATTGACGTCTGGTATCTACGGCTCAACCTTCTTTATGCTGACAGGTTTCCACGGTTTCCACGTATTCCTTGGCGGGACGATGTTAGCAATTGTTTTACGTCGCATGATTCGTGGAGACTTCACTGCTAAGCACCACTTTGCATTCGAAGGCGCTGCTTGGTACTGGCACTTCGTTGACGTTGTTTGGCTTGGTCTCTACATCGCTGTTTACTGGATGTAAGTGCAATAAGAAATCGGGGCGTTAAGCCCCGATTGATTTTTAGACGTTCTCTTTTGAGATATTTGGTTTAGTTTGTGCCGACCTTGATCCCGGTAGCCTCAATTAGTCCAAAGTAATGGGCGAGCAGGATCCCAATGAATAGGGCGACTGATAGGCCGATGCGCAGCATAAGCGAGTGAACCATTCTGGAGCTGTTGCCACGATCTTTCATCATGTAATACAGGGCTGATCCCAGGCTACCAACAATCATTAGTAGGACAATTGGAATAATCCACTTCATCTCAAATCCTTATTTTTAATTCTCTTGAACAATCTTTTTACCGCTCTCATTGCTAAGCGCATAGTTGCTACTGTATCAGCCTTGCTGGTCATTGCCATTGGCAGTGCTGCTGGTATTTGGCAGTTGGGTAGGGCGGACACCAAGATAGCCTTAGCGGCCCATTTAATGGCTCGCCAACAGATGCCAATTTTGAGTGCGAATGCAGGCCCTTTCAGCTTAGAGGATGCAAGTGAGCGTCGCATGATTGCGCGAGGCCAATATCTCCCTCAGGCAGCGATATGGTTAGATAACCGACCAAGACCCATTCCTCCGGTCGGTAGCAATACTTCACAGTCCGGTTTTTATCTTCTCATGCCTATGCAGCTTGAGGGCCGTGATGAGGTGCTTTGGATCAACCGGGGTTGGGCGCCACGTAACAATGAGAATCGTGAGTCTTTGCCACCGGTTAAAACGCCGGGCAATGTAGTCAATATTGAGGGTATTGTGTTTGCCCATCCTGGCAGAGTCTATGCACTTGGTGAAAGTAAACCCCCTATCGATGCTGACAAACCTCGCATTGAGCAGAATTTTGATTTAGCTGGCGAGGGTAAGCTGCGTGGCTGGGTGCAAAGCCCTTATATTTTGCGGGAGATTGATGCTGGTATTGATGATGGCTTACTGCGTGAGTGGGCTCCTCTGACGACCGGAGTCGATCGCCATTATGCTTATGCATTCCAGTGGTTTGCTTTAGCAGCTTGCGGTTTCTTATTTTGGCTGATTACTGGCCTGCGGCAATATCGGCGGCAGGGTGTGAATGGGGATCAAGGGTGAGTGATAAAGAGTTATTAATACCGGCTTCACAAATGGATTCGTCAGCAATCGATGCGCAGACTCGCCGCGGCCGAATCCAAATGCTCTTATTGTTGCTTGCGTGCGCTGCGCCAGTCATTGCCTCCTACTTGGCGTATTACGTGATTAAACCTGAAGGTGGAAAAACCAACTTCGGAACTTTGGTTTATCCAGCGCAAGAATTAAATACTGCGTGGTTCAATGTGCCGCTGCAGGGTAAGTGGACCTTACTCATTGCGCGCCCTGCTGGTGAATGCCAAATCAAAGATGAAAAATGTATTGAAGCTTTATTTCTGATGCGTCAGGTCAGAGTTGCTGTCGGTAGAGAAAGTAAACGTGTTCAGTTGCTATGGGTCAATACCGATGGCAAGCCTGTAGATCCTGAAGTTGCCAAGGCTTATGACGAGCGGGCAGCTGGCTTGAAAGTGGTTGCGCTCCCAACAGACCCTAAGCTGAAGGCGGAGTTTGAGGCTTGGCTTAATAAAGAAGGTGCCGGACAACAGATTCAGTTAATTGATCCAAGTCCAGCCAAGATGATGTATTTCCCGGTGACAAATTCTCCTAAAGAATTTACCGGCATCAAAAAAGATTTAGAAAAACTCTTGAAGTTAAATCACAAGGGTGAAAATTTGTAATGTCTACTTTTGTTTTGTTCTTGGAGCTGGCTGCTATTGCAATCGTATTTGCAGGATTGCCATTGGCTTATCTTTGGACAAGACCGGGTTATAGCTTTTTCCAAAAACTCAATTGGGTTTTGGTCTTTATGACTTTTGATCTGATTGTATTTGGCGCGTTTACTCGTCTGACTGATTCTGGACTTGGCTGCCCTGATTGGCCAGGATGTTATGGAGTCTCCAATCCTTTTCATGCTTTGGGCGAAATTCAACAAGCAGAAAGTGCTATGCCCAGCGGGCCCGTCACGGTGATCAAGGCTTGGATTGAAATGATTCATCGCTACTTGGCAATGACAGTAGGCGCCTTAATTTTGATTCAGGTTGCTACTGCCTTTAGCAAAATCAAGTCCCTAGGAAAAATACCTTTTTGGGCAAGTCTAGGATTACTTTTCTTGGTGTGTGTTCAGGGCGCTTTTGGCGCTTGGACTGTAACGCTTAAATTGCAGCCCATTATTGTGACGATTCATCTGATGCTAGCTTTAGTTTTATTAGCTTGCTTAACTGTTTACGCACAGCAGGCTTGGGAACAAGGCGCTTCTACAATTCATACTCTGCGTATACGTCCTTTGTCAGCCCAATTAATACTCATTGCTTTTGTAGTCCTAGCCATTCAAATCTTTTTGGGTGCATGGGTCAGCACTAATTACGCAGTCTTGGCTTGCCCTGATTTTCCTACTTGCTTAGGTGCTGTCTGGCCAGAAACGAATTGGGGGGAGGGTTTTACCCTTTGGCGTCAATTGGGCCTTAATGCTCAAGGAGAATTTATTTCTCCAGTTGCACTACAAACGATTCATTGGGCGCATCGCTTATTTGCTGTCGCAGTATTGATTGTCTTGAGCATTCTGAGTCTGAAGGCTTTGCAGTTGGCAACCCCAGTCTTATCTGGCTTAAGCCGCTTTGCAAAACTATTGCTTGCCTTACTGCTATTGCAAGTAATCACTGGTATATCAAACGTTATTTTCCAGTGGCCATTATTGGCTGCTTTATTGCATACCGCTGGTTCAGCAGCTTTAGTATTCTGTTTAGTCAGAATGAGTTCTTGGGCATCTTGGAGTCCATCCATTAATAAGCGGATGGCAAAACTATGAGTACACCTCAAACATCTAGATCAGTGGCAATGCCACGTTGGCGTCAGTACTGGGTTTTAACTAAACCTAGGGTGACTCAACTCGCTGTTTTTTGTGCCTTGATTGGGATGTTCCTGGCTACGCCGGGTATGGTTCCTTATCCTGTGCTGATTGGCGGAGTTGTTGGAATTTGGTTATTGGCAAGCGCTGCGTTTGCTGTGAACTGTTTAATTGAGCAAGCAGTTGATGCAAAGATGAAACGTACTTCTTGGCGCCCATCCGCTACTGGAGAAGTGACACCATTTCATATTATTGTTTTCTCCATCATTCTGGGTGCGCTCGGGATGGCTATTCTTTGGAATTTTTGCAACCCTTTAACAATGTGGCTGACTTTGGCAACTTTTGTGGGCTATGCAGTGATTTACACCTGGCTATTAAAGCCAGCTACTCCACAAAATATTGTGATTGGCGGTCTTTCTGGTGCAATGCCTCCGGCCCTGGGCTGGGCTGCAGTAACCAATACGCTCTCTGCCGAAGCCTGGCTACTAGTCTTAATTATTTTTGTCTGGACGCCTCCACACTTTTGGGCCTTAGCTTTATATCGTCGTGATGACTATGTGCAATCTGGTTTGCCAATGTTGCCAGTTACTCATGGCGAGCGTTTTACCTTGCTCAATATTCTCTTGTACACCTTGATCTTGATTGCAGCGACTATGCTGCCTTATATCTACGGCATGAGTGGCATGGTGTATCTCGTTTCGGCCATTATTCTAGGCTTAATATTCTTGGCCTATGCTATTGCACTATTTATTTCTTATAGCGATGCTTTGGCTAAGAAAACATTCCGTTTTTCAATAAGCTATTTGTCTTTGCTCTTTGCAGCGCTGCTCATAGATCACTACTTCCTCTGATATGAACATTACTTTTTTGCGTAACTGCTGTATTGCTGCTCTGCTAATTGCATTAACTGCTTGTAGCCCAAAGCCTGAGTTTAAAAATATCGATATCACCGGCAGTACTGCCTTTGGTAAGGACTTTAGCTTAGTAGATCCCGATGGCAAGGTAAGAACGCTGGCTGACTTTAAGGGCAAGGTTGTACTGATGTTCTTTGGTTATACACAGTGCCCTGATATCTGCCCAACCACTTTGACTGAAATGCAGCAAGTCATGGCGCTATTGGGGCCTCAATCAGACAAGGTGCAGGTTCTTTTTGTGACCGTTGATCCTGAGCGAGATACTGCTGCTATTTTGAAGCAGTATGTGCCTGCGTTTGATCCTCGTTTCTTGGGCCTTCGTCCAGTTGATGATGCTGCCCTAGAGAAGGTTGCGAAAGACTTCAAAATTTATTACAAGAAGGTACCGGGTACAAGCCCCGGTTCTTATACGATGGATCACACAGCAGGTAGCTACGCATTTGACCCAGAAGGGCGCTTGCGTTTATATATCAAGCATGCTCAAGGTCCTGAGACCTTGGCGCATGACTTGAAAGAACTTTTAAAGTAAGAGGGCGTATTCAAGCTGAAGAAGCTTAGGCTGCTTCAGCTTGCAACAAGCCGCGCATCTTTTTGAGAGCTGCTGTCTCAATTTGACGAACGCGTTCTGCAGAAATGCCGTATTCATCGGCAAGATCATGAAGTGTTTTTGTGCCATTGCCATCAGCATCCATTGCTAACCAACGTGACTGCACAATATTGCGACTACGCTCGTCTAAGGCCATCAAGGCTTTATCTAGCTTAGGACCCTGGAGTGCATCAGCCTCATTGCTTGCAATGCGCTGTGTAGGTTCTTGGCTGTTATCAGCAAGCCATTGAATTGGTGCATAGGCAGCATCTTCATCAGTGTCATCGCCTTCCAGTGCAACATCACCACCAGCAAGACGCATTTCCATTTCTTTAACGTCTGAGCCCTTAACGTCAAGCGCTTTAGCTAAGGCATCGACCTCTCCCGGAGTGAGAGCGCTCAAGGTTGGTTTGTTGCTGCGTAAATTAAAGAACAATTTACGTTGCGCTTTGGTTGTTGCCATTTTGACTAAGCGCCAATTCTTGAGAATGTATTCATGAATTTCTGCTTTGATCCAATGAATTGCGTAAGACACTAAGCGTGCACCATTATTTGGGTCATAACGCTTTACCGCTTTCATCAAGCCAATATTGCCTTCTTGAATTAAATCAGCATGCGGAATGCCATAGCCAAGATACTGACGAGCAACAGAAACCACTAAACGTAAATGGGAGAGCACCAAAGTTTTAGCGGCATCAATATTTTCAGTACGACGAAATTCCTGCGCAAGATGTAACTCTTCTGCAGCACTAAGCATCGGTACGCGATTAACGTACGCAATATATGAATCGAGAGTGCCAACCCCAAGGGATGGCAGCACCGGAAATGCAGACGCCGCCGCAGTCTGCGCGACTGGCAGTCTTTGCATATTCGGATTGTCGGATTTCTTATGAACCATTTTTTCTAATAGATATGAGGTGTTAATAGATTACTATTTTAGCACTCCTGTCAAGAGAGTGCTAATGGTTTTGATAGTCTGTAACTATCTGATTTAATTGAATAATTCGGTTGAATATTGCCTAGCTGTGAATGGGGCTAAATCATCAATTCCCTCACCTTTGCCTAGGGCCAATATTGCGGGTTTTGGCCCGTCCTGGAGGGTATGTGCCAAGGCGCAAATAACTCCGCCCTTAGCAGTGCCATCAAGCTTTGTAACGATGATTCCGGTGAGGCCCAAGGCTGCATGGAACGCTCTCACTTGGCTTAAGCCATTTTGGCCAGTATTGCCATCTAGTACTAACAGGGTATGGTGTGGCGCACCAGGAAGAGCTTTGCCGATAACCCGTTTGACCTTCTTGAGTTCTTCCATGAGGTGGTCTTGAGTGGCCAGGCGACCCGCGGTATCAATAATCAAGATATCGCTTTTGCGAGAGATGGCTGAATGGATGGCGTCATGAGCAACGGCAGCGGCATCACCGCCTTCTTGAGTAATCACGTCTACCTGATTGCGACCCCCCCATTCTTGCAATTGGTTGCGTGCGGCGGCTCTAAACGTATCTCCTGCAGCCAGGAGAACGGATTTGCCCTGAGATTGGAAGAGCCTACAAAGCTTGCCAATAGTCGTTGTCTTGCCAGCACCATTTACCCCTACTACTAACCATACCTCTGGGATATTGTCTTTACTTGATTCAAAGAGCGGATTTGGGGAGGGTTCCAATGCCTTTAGTAGCAAACCAACTTCGTCAATCAGTAGCGCTTGCAGTTCTTCAGGAGTAGAGGCTTTTTCTGATTTAGCTGCCTTACGAAGCTTGCTCATCAATTGTTCAGTCGTAGGTAGACCCACATCACTTTGAATCAGTGACTCTTCTAAAGTATCAAACCAAGCCTCATCAGTTTTGCTTGATTTGAAAAGGGATCCGAGGGTTTTACGTAAGCCGAACATAATCGATACAATTTAAACCTTGCATCTTATCAATTTAATTCTTGGGATATGGTGATTTAGCAGATGCGTTCCAATTTACTCCGAATTTCCTTTTTATTTCTTCTGTTTGCTCAATTATCTTGGGCTGCCAGCAGTAGTTCTGCGGATACGCATGAATTCATGCTCAACAATGGATTAAAGCTCATTGTTCGAGAGGATCATCGCGCACCTACAGTTGCCCATATGGTTTGGTATCGGGCAGGGTCGATGGATGAGGTCAATGGCAAGACCGGTGTGGCCCACGTACTTGAACACATGATGTTTAAGGGTACCCATAAAGTGAAAGCGGGAGAGTTCTCTAAATTAGTTGCTGCTGTTGGTGGGCGCGAAAATGCGTTTACTTCACGCGATTACACGGCTTATTTTCAGCAAGTTGAAAAATCAAAGTTAGATGAAGTGATCAGACTTGAAGCAGACCGAATGTCTAATCTCAATTTTGACGACGCAGAGTTCTTGAAAGAAATTCAGGTCGTAATGGAAGAGCGCCGTTTGCGCACCGAAGATAATCCTAGTAGCCTCTTAAATGAATCATTGATGGCTAATGCTTATATGAGTTCGCCTTATCGTCATCCAGTAATTGGCTGGATGAATGATTTGCAAAATATGAAACCTGCTGATGCTCGTGATTGGTACCGCAGTTGGTATTCACCAAATAATGCCACCGTAGTCATTAGCGGTGATGTAGACCCTAAGCAAATTTTGAAAGCTGTTGAAAAGTATTACGGCGCCATTACTGCGCATGAATTGCCAGTGCGTAAGCCCCAGATTGAGCCGGTACAAAAGGGAATGAAGCAAGTGCAGGTTAAGGCGCCAGCCGATAGCGCCCAATTGGCTATGGCTTGGAAGGTGCCGCGCCTAGAGCCTGGCAAGCTGGATGATCCCGAGCCTTATGCTCTTGAACTTCTAACCGCTGTACTGGATGGTTATGACAATGCGCGTTTGAATAGAACACTGGTGAAGCAAGAAAAAGTAGTAAACGATGTTGGTGTTGGGTACGACATGATTTCTCGCGGGCCAGAATTATTTCTCATTAGTGTCTCTATAGCTAAGGGAAAGACGGTTTCCCAGGCGCAAGCAAGTATTCGCAAGGCTTTAGATGAGTTGAAGCAAAAAGGAATTTTAGAGTCTGAACTCAAGCGTATTAAGGTGCGCATTTTGTCCGATCAAATTTATAAACGTGATTCTATTTTTGGTCAGGCAATGGAGATTGGTACTACCGAGATGGCGGGATTCTCTTGGAGGGACATTGATTACATGTTGGAGAAGATGCAAGCTATTACTCCAGAGCAAGTTCAGGCAGCAGCCAAAAAATATTTGATTGATGAGGGATTAACCATCGGTGTACTAGATCCCCAAGCTCGTCAATCTCAAGTTGGCAAGGAGGGTAAATAATGAATACCCTGAAGAAAAGTATTTCAGCTTGCCTGCTGACTTTAAGTTGCTTTAGCGTTGCTCATGCCATTTTGCCAATAGAGAAACTAGATAGTTTTAAGGGCTCTAAAGGCTACCTTGTTCAAACTAAGACACTTCCAATGGTCGATATTGAAGTCAGTATCGACGCGGGTGATCGCTATGACTCGGCTGGCAAGAGTGGTTTAGCGGATATGGCTGCTAGCCTCATGAATTACGGCGTTAGGGGTGATCAAGGCCTCTTAAGCGAGGCCCAGATTGCAGATGAGATTGCTGATTTGGGAGCCAATATTGGTTTATCCGTTGGTGGCGAGCGCGCTATTTTGCGCATCCGCAGCTTAAGCAGAAAAGATCTGCGTGATCGAGCGGTCAAATTGGCTGCAGCAATGTTGAGTGCGCCTACTTATGACGCAAGAATCCTTGAGCGTGAAAAGCAAAGGACGATTACCAATTTGCTTGAAGCAGAAACAAAGCCAGAGTTCGTCTTGGAGCGTCGCTTTACAAAGTCTGTATATGGTGACTATCCACTTGGTAATACTCCAACAGTTAAATCGGTTGCGGCAGTTAGTGCAAATGATTTATTGCAATTTCATAAACAGTTTTATCGTAGTGATCGCATGATTGTGAGTATTGTGGGCGATGTCGATCGAGCGCAAGCCAATGAAATCATGCAGACTCTGTTGCAAAAGATCCCGCAATCTGGTGCCTCCATTGCTAAGTTGCCAGAATTACAGCGCTCACCAGTTGAGTCTTTGGCACAAAGAGAAATTCAGATCCCTTTTGATTCTCAGCAGGCCCATATTGCAATGGGTATGACGGCAGTTACTCGTAGTAATCCAGATTACTTTCCTCTTTTGGTGGGCAATTACATACTGGGTGGTGGAGGATTTGTATCTCGCTTAATGGCAGAGGTGCGCGAGAAGCGCGGACTTGCCTATAGTGTCTTTAGTTACTTCGCACCTGGTAAAGATACTGGGATTTTCCAAGCTGGACTGCAGACCAAGAATGATCAAGCCACAATGGCTCTCGAGGTCATGAGTTCAACTATTGCAAAATTTATTGCTGATGGCCCAACTACATCCGAATTACTGGCTGCTAAATCTAACTTAGTGAATGGCTATCCACTGCGTATTGATAACAATCGTAAATTATTAGATAACGTGTCATCGATTGCATGGAATGATTTACCGCTTGATACGATGGAGATTTGGACTAAACAAGTAGAAGCCGTTACTTTGGAGCAAGTCACGGCTGCTTTCCAAAAGTATCTTGCAATGGATCGCATGAAGATTGTGGTGTTAGGAGCGAAAAATAAATAAGCCTCAGCCTCTTAAGGCGGAACCCCCCAAGAAGGTACGCATTATTGGGGGCGTGTGGAGAAGTCGCTTATTAACAGTCTTGGATTTGCCAGGCCTGCGCCCTACTACAGACCGAATTCGTGAGACTTTATTTAACTGGCTTGGCCAAGATTTAACGGGTTTACATTGCATCGATTTATTCGCCGGTACTGGAGCCTTGGGATTTGAGGCTGCCTCTCGTGGTGCTGATGCAGTGGTGGTGTTAGAAAAAGATAAAAAAGCCCATGCCAACTTAGTTAGCAATTTTGCTTTGCTACAGTCTTCACCGGTTTCCGGTAAGGTGGAAATTCTTCATAGGGATAGTCTTGAATATCTCAAGCAACAGGCTAATCACTCAAGTAACTTAATTTTTATCGATCCTCCGTTTCAAGATTCTGGCTTATTGAATCAGGCTGTAGTTGAGGCCGGTCGGGTTTGTGATGATTCTCATGGAGGCGGTATTTATGTCGAATTTCCATCGAATCTTCCCCGTGAGGAGATAGAGGCCCTGTTGCCTGACTGGCATTGTGGGAAATATTTAGAGGCGGGCCAAGTAAAAGCTTGTCTATTTCGGGGTGGAAAGGGCTAAACTCTTGCCTATAGCCGAAAAAGCCTTAGGAGATTTATGACTGTCGCTGTATATCCAGGAACATTTGATCCCTTTACTCGTGGTCACGAGGATTTGGTGCGTCGTGCATCTAGTATTTTCGATCAGCTGATTGTGGGCGTTGCTTCTAGCCGTAGCAAACACCCTTTCTTTTCCTTAGAAGAGCGCCTCGATATTGCCACTGAAGTCCTCAGTCATTATTCCAATGTCAAAGTGGTTGGCTTTGATGGTTTGCTAAAAGATTTTGCTCGCGAGCACAATGCTCGGGTCATTGTTCGTGGTCTACGCGCTGTTTCTGACTTTGAATATGAGTTCCAGATGGCTGGTATGAACCGCTATCTTTTGCCTGATGTAGAAACTTTATTCTTAACACCCTCCGATCAATATCAATTTATTTCCGGCACCTTTGTGCGTGAAATTGCATCTATGGGTGGTGATGTTAGTAAGTTTGTGTTCCCATCTGTTGAAAAGTGGTTAGTTAAAAAGATGGCGAACAATAGCCAGACTAAAAAGTAAGGTGAGCGAGTAATCATGGCCTTAATGATTACCGACGAATGCATCAACTGTGATGTGTGCGAGCCTGAATGTCCCAATGATGCAATTTATATGGGGCTGGAGATTTACGAGATCAATCCTGATAAATGTACGGAATGTGTGGGGCACTACGATGCGCCTCAATGTCGTCAGGTTTGCCCAGTAGACTGCATCCCATTTAACCCTCAATACACCGAATCTCAAGAGCAGTTAATGGCGAAGTACAAGCTCATTACTGCAAGCAAAAAAGCAAATACCGCTTAGCCCTTAGAATGCAACTCCAGCATGGCAGCTTGAGTGTCACCCTTTATAAAGAGCGGCAAAATTTGTAGGCTATTTTCAATACTGCTATCAATGAGTTTTTGTTCTGCTAGTTGCGGCCTACGCAATACATAATCTGCAACATCCATGACGCGGCCCTCGCCAGCGACATCGCGTGGATGACCAATGCCTAAACGCAAGCGCCAGTAATCTGGAGTGCCTAAGTGTGCTTGAATATCTTTTAAACCATTGTGGCCGCCAGTTCCGCCACCCAATTTAATTCGTGCCGTTCCGGGCTTGAGATCAAGCTCATCCTGAACAACCAGAATGTCTGCCGGTGTAATTTTATGAAAGCGACAGAGTGCGCCAACCGCTTGGCCACTCAGGTTCATATACGTGCTGGGCTTTAGTAGAAAAAGATCTTCCCCTTCCCCTTCCCATTTTGCTTTTGCAACTTTTCCATGAAAGCGTTTTTCAGACTCAAAGCGAGCATTCAATTGTTTTGCCAGGGCGTCAACAAACCAGAAGCCAGCGTTATGCCGATCTTCTTCATGTTCATCTCCAGGGTTGCCAAGGCCAACAATTAATTTAGTCATGATGGGAGTTTAAGGTCTTACAGGCTTTTCTACAAAATGAAAAAAAGAAAGCCCGCTTGCGCGGGCTTCTCTTTGCAAAGACTGCAGCTTAAGTGAATTAAGCCTTATCTTTAGCAGCATCAGCAGCAGGAGCAGCGGCTGGAGCTGCAGCGGCTGCAGGAGCAGCTTCTTCAGTCTCAGCAGCTTTAACGGCTGGAATACGTGCGTTTGCAATAACTGGGTTTTCTTGTTCAACATGCAATACCAAGGAAACACCTTTTGGCAATGTCAAATCTTTAGCGTGAACAGAATGACCTACTTCAACTTTGCTCAAGTCCACTTCAATGAACTCTGGCAAGTCTGCTGGTAAGCAAGAAATTTCCAAGTCATTCAGAATGTGGCTGATTACAGCGCCTTGCAATTTCACGGCTGCTGAAGTTTCAGCGTTAGTGAAGTGCAATGGAACGCGCATATGAACTTTCTCAGTCGCTGATACGCGCTGGAAGTCAATGTGCAATACCAATGGCTTAAATGGATGCATTTGGTAATCACGCAACAACACTTTTTGTGTTTTTCCGCCGATTTCCAAATCCAGAATGGATGAGTGAAATGCTTCTTTACGGAGTGCATGAAACAGTGCGTTGTGGTCTAACTCGATAACAGCTGCTGGATCTTTACTACCGTAAACGATTCCCGGAGTTTTTCCGGAATTGCGCAGACGGCGGCTCGCACCCGTTCCCTGTACGCTTCTTTCAAAGGCTACTACTTTCATATTAAATTCCCTAGTTAAGGTTAATTTCCGTTCGCGACCAAACAGAAAAGCCTTCGATTATATCGTGGGAAAGAGGGTTTTTGCCTATAAAAGCTTAAAAAACGCCTCAGAACTACCAAAAAACGGGGTAAAACACTGTTTTTGGCTTATTCGGCAAACATCGACATGACCGAGTCACCCTTGCTAATGCGGGAAAGGGTCTCTGCCAAGATGGGGGCTACGCTTAATTGGCGTATTTTGGCCACTTTTGTGGCTTCTGGGGTCAAAGGAATGGTGTCGGTAACCACGAGCTCATCTAATTCAGATGCTGCGATACGGGCTACTGCGCCGCCGGATAGAACCGCATGGGTACAGTAGGCAGTCACGCCCTTAGCACCCCGCTCTTTAAGCGCCTCAGCGGCTTTACAGAGGGTTCCGCCAGTATCAATGATGTCATCCATGATGACGCAATGACGGCCTTCAACTTCACCGATCAAATGCATAACTTCAGAAACGTTTGCCTTAGGGCGACGTTTATCAATAATGGCTAAATCAGTCCCTAGTTGCTTTGCCATAGCGCGAGCGCGTACAACGCCACCAATATCTGGTGAGACGATGATGAGATCTTTCTGAGTCTTCTGAGCTTCTAAGTCAGACAAGAGAACTGGCGAGGCATAAATATTGTCTACCGGGATATCAAAGAAGCCTTGAATTTGGTCTGCGTGTAGATCCATCGTCAGAACACGCTCAATGCCAGCAACGGATTGAAGCATATTGGCTACGATGCGCGCAGAGATGGCAACACGTGCAGAACGTGGGCGACGGTCTTGGCGGGCATAACCAAAATACGGAATGACTGCAGTAATACGACCAGCTGATGCGCGCTTGAGAGCATCAATCATGATCATCAGTTCCATCAAACTGTCGTTTGTTGGCGCACAGGTTGATTGAATGACAACAACATTTTTACCGCGGACATTCTCTTGAATTTCGACTTGGATCTCGCCATCTGAGAAACGGCCTACAAAGGCTTTTCCCATTTTGAGATGAAGTTCCTTGGCTACAGCCTCAGCCAAAATAGGATTTGCGTTGCCTGTGAATAGGGTCAGTAAATCTGAGTGGGTAGAGGCAGTCATAGGATCAAGGGCTTTGTCGGGTCAAAAGGTTATCTTTATCGTTTCTACAGTATTTGGCAGGGGAAGAAGGATTCGAACCTTCGCATGCTGGAATCAAAATCCAGTGCCTTAACCAGCTTGGCGATTCCCCTACAGGTCAATCTGAAGAAATCAAATTGTAAGCGGGATTCTTATTTAAGCCCCGAACAATCCGACCTACCCATCCTTTTGGAAGATTTTGTAAAAGATTCTCCAGTTTCGCGGTATCGGCCTTAGGGTCTAAGACGGCAAAAACGCTACTTCCAGAACCAGACATGCGGGGCTCTGAGCCCGATACTGTCTGGCTAATCCAATCCAAAGCTTGCTTCACTTCAGGACAAATCCGCACCGCTACTGCCTGACAATCGTTTGATAAATCCGACCATGGCGATGCAAGAAAGCCATCAATTGTAATCTGAGCATGATTTCGGGTCAAATCCGGGTCTTGAAAAATGCTTGCCGTGGTGATGCCTTGCTTGGGAAAAATAACCAAAAAAACGCGATTTTCTAGCTCAAGTCCCCGGATTTTTTCACCAATTCCCTCTACAAATGCATTTTGGCCATGGATAAAAAAAGGCACATCGGCGCCAAGCTGGAGCCCCAACTTGGCTAAAGTTTCTTGATCGAGTTGCAGCTTCCAGAGTGCGTTCAGTCCAATTAGGGTAGTTGCGGCATCTGATGATCCACCGCCTAAACCAGCACCTATCGGAATTTCTTTCTGCAGTTCGATTTCAACACCACCATCAAACATACAAAATTCTTTTAATAGCTTTGCGGCGCGGACCACTAAATCTTCTTCTGGAGGTACGCCAGCTATTGGGTTGATGCGACGCACTTCATTTTCGGGAATGGCCGTTAGGGTGATGGTGTCACACCAATCAATCAGTTGAAAAACAGATTGAAGCAAGTGATAGCCATCTGGACGACGTCCAATAATATGCAGAAAAAGATTGAGCTTTGCTGGTGAGCGCAGCACCAAAATATTCTTACTCATTCGGGTGATCGAATACCAAACGAATATCAATAGACCCAATATTGGAGCTGCGGGTCATTGTGAGTTTATCGAGACGCTTCTTATTGCCCCAGGTGTAAACCAAGTCCCAGCCATCCTGACTAATTTTGCTGACTTGACCTTGAGCATTTCGATCGACGCTAGCCTCGCTACCGGGCCTGACTTCACCCCTTAGCCAATTAGATAAACCTCGTGCAGGTAATGGCAGTCCTAATGTATTTTGAATTAATGTATCGGCATCAATCGCAGTGACTACTTGACCATCGCGTTCTAATATTGCCTCGCCTGGATTAATCGTAATCTTGGCAATGGCGCCGCCAACAGGATTTCGAATTTCTAAAATATCTTTAAGTGCATCTTGCGTTAAGGTAAAGCCACCAGAACCGCCTTGATTTTGAGACTCGGTAATGCCGATTACTTTTACAGCAAAGCGACCATCCCATGAGCCCTGAGGAGCTTTCTCTGGGGTTGACCAGTCAGGCTTGAGACGTTTTAAAGTCTCTTTGAGAGTGGGATTGTTAGCATCTAATTTCTGCCCTTGACGCCACATTTCTTCAGCCTCAGGGCGGCGGTCCATGACCCATAAGACCTCACCAGTATGAGCAGCAATATCAGCTTCAGGTTTCATTGTGAATGCTTGCTGTAGTTGTTCTAACGCTAGAGCATTTTTACCGAGTCTAAAGTTTACCCATCCTAGGCTATCTAAAATAAAGCCATCCTTTGGCGATAGCTGATGCGCTTTACTGATTAATGTGAATGCTTCGGGAAGTTTGACATTGCGGTCAGCTAGAGAGTATCCAAGCGCATTTAAAGAGTTTGCATCATTTGGGTATTTGCGCAAAATCTCGCGCAAAGTTTTTTCCATCACATCCATGTGCCCCATTTTTTCTGCGGACATCGCATAGGTGTATAGTAGGCCAGGATTTTTTAGTGACAGTTTGACAGTGGATGCAATCTCATAGAAAGCTCGCAAGGCTTCATTTTCATCTTTGGCCTTAGCCAGTAAGGCTTGCAGTTGCAGCAAAGTATTTTCTTGCTGCGCAGGCGCTTGTTGTTTGAGTAAAGTAATTGCTGGCTTAACAGCATCAGCCCAACGGTTGTTCAAAATCAGAAGGGTGATGAGTACTTCCTTGGGTTTGGTTTCGGAGACTGGTGATAACTCATCCCAGACTTTTGCTGCTTGCAGTGCTAAATCAGGAGAGCCGCCGCCGATTGCAATTTCCATAGCTCTTTGGGCTAGACGAGGATCCCTGTATTGACGGGCCATTTCCAAATAGGTGTTGTAAGCAAGCCCTGCCTCACCCCTTTGCAGGGCAATCTCCGAAGCAAGTACTTCGAATACAGCTTCTCCAGTCTTCAGGCCATCGGGTTGTGCATGGACTTGACTTGAAAAAGCTGCCCCGCTGGAGAGGGCTAAAAGGAATAAGCCCTGCAAAAGGGGCTTGCGCGTGAATTTGCTCATAAGCACATTCTAATCTGCGAATCTACAATCCATTTATGCCCGAACTTCCAGAAGTAGAAGTCACCAGATTAGGAATTGCCCCCCACCTTGAGGGGCGCAAGGTAAGTGCCGTCAAAGTGCTGGATGGGCGCTTACGTTGGCCTGTGCCCAGTAATTTGCCCAAGATTTTGTCAGGACAGCAGGTGCAGTCGATTGCAAGGCGCGGGAAATATCTCCTTTTGGAAATGGACACCGGTTATTTGCTCATCCATTTGGGTATGACTGGCACTTTGCGGGTTTTGCCCAGCTCTGATCCTTTGAAATTGCATGATCGAGTCACTTTTGAGTTCGGCAAGCTGAGTCTGCGCTTACATGACCCCAGAAAATTTGGTGCCGTGTTATGGCATGCCAATACCAAAGGCCCTCTTGAGAAAAACGCACTTTTACAAAAATTGGGCGTTGAACCTTTTTCTGATGAGTTCGCAGGTGAGCTTGGGGCAGACGTTCTCTATAAAACCTCACGCAAGCGTAGCGTTGCCGTTAAACAATTTTTACTAGCTGGACAAGCTGTAGTCGGTGTCGGCAATATCTATTGTTCCGAAAGCTTGTTCGAAGCAGGTATTCATCCTGCAAAAGCAGCTGGTAAGTTAACCCGTCCACAGTGCTCTCGTTTAGCAAACGCCGTAAGGCTGATTTTAAAAAAAGCCATTGCGGCTGGCGGAAGTAGTTTGAAAGATTTCGTCAATAGCTCAGGCGATCCCGGCCACTTCATGGTGCAAACCAAAGTCTATGACCGCAAGGGTTTGCCCTGTAAGGTTTGTAAAACGCCGATTGCGCAAATTGTTCAGGGGCAGCGCTCCACTTATTTCTGCCCCCAATGTCAAAAACGTTAATCAATACTTTTTCTAAAAAATTGCTTGCATGGCATGGTGTCAGTGGTCGCTCAGGTTTGCCGTGGCAGGGCAATCGCGATCCATACGCAGTTTGGGTTTCTGAAATCATGCTGCAGCAAACCCAAGTAGCTACAGTACTAGGGCGCTACCCCCTTTTTATGAAGCGCTTTCCGACGGTAAAAAAATTGGCTGCCGCTGATATCGATGAAGTATTGGCTGAATGGGCAGGAATGGGTTATTACTCTCGCGCTAGAAACTTACATGCTTGTGCAAAACAGGTCATGCAAGATTTTTCTGGAAAGTTTCCAAGCGATCCTATATTGCTTGAGCAGTTAAAAGGTATAGGTCGATCAACGGCGGGTGCAATTGCTGCTTTTGCTTTTCATGAGAGAGCACCAATACTCGATGCAAACGTCAAAAGAATTTTGGCGCGCTTGTTCGCAATTGAGGGCGCCATACAAGATAAAGCTGTAAATGAACGCCTATGGCAATTAGCGCAAAACTTGTTACCAAATCAATCAGCAGATATGCCGGTATATACACAAGCCTTAATGGACTTTGGCGCTACTTGGTGTACTGCGCGCAAGCCGGTATGCATGGGGGCAGAGAAAAAATGTCCATTTGCAAAAGATTGCCAGGCAAACTTAAGTAATCAGGTTCTAGCTTTGCCCCAAAAAGCGATCAAAGCAAAATCACCAGAGTTTGACTGCGATATGTTGTTAATCAGATCTGGGAACTTTGTTCTATTACAAAAGCGACCTAGCAAGGCAATTTGGGGTGGCTTGTGGTCTTTGCCGGAATCGCCGTGGAGGCCAAGGGTTGGCAAGGGTCATCAGACTACCCAGGGCCTCAAAGAACTCCTCGCCATATTTTTACCAGAGGAAAATATTGCTGGCTTGGGTAAATCCATTAAAGAATTAAAGCCCAGCAATCAAATCAAACATATCTTTACCCATCGTCGTTTATGGATGCAGATTTGGGAGGCGAACACCTCAAAGACTATCGAGTTTTTAAGTCCAAATCTGAAATGGGTGCCCCTTGCTCAGTTGGGGAGATACGGTTTACCCCAGCCAATTAAGATTTTGCTGTTGGGATTGAGTCTAATTCGCGGTGGCGATCTAAAAAATTAATCTGTAGGGCGCCCAAATCTTTTTGCGCCCGAAAGTGCTCAATAATTCTATTGACCAAATACACTGAGCGATGTTGTCCACCAGTGCAGCCAATAGCCACTGTTAGATAGCTGCGACCATCTGCAATATAGTGTGGCAACCATTTGTCGATGAACTGAATAATGTCGCCTTCCATGCTGACCACCTCAGGAATTTTTTCTAAGAATTCTTGCACGGGCTTATCTTTGCCAGTGAGGGGTCGTAAGATTTTGTCGTAGTGCGGGTTGGGCAAGCAGCGCACATCAAAGACCAGATCTGCTTCACTAGGCACTCCTTTTTTGAAGCCAAAGGATTCAAAAATGACAGTTAGCCCAACAGGTTTGTCTTTGAGGAGATCTTGTATCCAAGAGCGTAGAGCGTGAGCCGGTAGATTGCTAGTGTCAATGCTATGCGCTTGTGTGCGCAGTGGTTCTAGTAGGCTACGCTCATTATCAATCGCTTCAATTAGAGTGGCAGATTGTGTTTGCTTAAGATTTGTCGATAAGGGGTGACGTCTGCGAGTTTCTGAAAAGCGCTGTACTAGGGTATTGGTGTCAGCGTTTAAGAAAACAACTCTCACTTGATGGTTGCGACGTAAGCTTTCCAGTATTGAAGGTAGTTTAGTAATCGATTCGCCACGACGTGCATCAATCGCAACTGCTACGCGCTCACTATTTTCTTTTTCGAGAGTGGTGATGAGGCTTTCAAGGAGAGAGACGGGAAGATTATCAACACAGTCATACCCTGCATCTTCAAAGGCCCTCAGGGCAACTGATTTACCTGAGCCAGAGATTCCGGTAATCAGATTGATTTGCATGGCTTAGAGCAAGCGTCCTTGAGATTTAGTGGAGTCTGATTCAGCATTCATTTGAATGCGTTGCCGCTCAATAAATTCTTTTAGGGTATCAATGCCGCGCAATTGCAAAATCGTATTGCGTACAGCAGCCTCAACGAGTACTGCCAAGTTACGTCCTGCAGCCACTTGAATTTTTACTGTACGAATAGGAATGCCCAATACATCGATGTGTTGGGTTTCTAGAGGTAATCTTTCAAACTCTCCATCCGTTCTACGAACCAATTGAACAATTAGGCGCAGCTTGAGCTTGCGGCGTACTGCAGTTTCACCAAAGATCGTACGAATATCCAATAAGCCCAAGCCGCGGACCTCAAGTAAGTTGCGCAAGATGGCAGGGCAACGCCCTTCAATATAGTCTGGTCCAAGCCGCGCGAAGTCAACAGCATCATCTGCCACTAAACCGTGGCCACGAGAAATTAACTCTAGGCCCAATTCACTTTTACCCAAGCCTGAATCGCCAGTTAGCAATACACCCAATCCCAAGATGTCCATCATCACACCATGCATAGTGATTTGAGGGGCGCCAATTTTGGTGAGGTAAGTGCGCAGATGGTCAATCACTTCTGCTGCTGAGATATGAGTAGTAAATAAAGGGGTAGAGGATCGCTGGCAAAAGAGTTGCAAGTCTGTATCTGCCGCTTTGCCGTCAGCTACGATGACGCAAGGAGGTGTTTTGGAGATGAGGCTGGCGATTTGCTCTTGTTTTTGTTTGGGCTCCAGCGCTGCGTGATAGTCAACCTCCTGCTCACCAAAAATCTGAATACGGCTTGGGTGAATGAGATTCAAGTGCCCCACTAAGTCAGAGGTGGCTGCAGCCGCTTTTACTGCTTCAGCTGGAAAGGTGCGATCTGCACCCTCAAGTCCGCCGATCCAGGAAAGCTTGAGATCTGAAACATTGTCATCAAAAATCTGCTGTGCAGTTACTCCCTCGAGGAGCAAAGGCTGTGTCATTTCGTTGCATCCCACTGTTGTAATAACTCACATACTTTTTCTGGATCACTTGCGGATAACAGAAATTGGCGGGCATCTGTATCAGATAATAATTGTGCAATAGAAGAAAGAATCTCTAAATGCTGTTGAGTCGCTTTTTCAGGAACCAGCAAAAAAATGAGAATTGATACGGGCTCGCCATCCGGTGCTGCAAAATCAATTGGATGTTTAAGTTTGATGAAAGCAGCGCTTGGCTGCTTGAGCCCCTTAACACGGCCATGCGGAATTGCAACGCCTGCACCAAGTGCTGTGGAGCCTAAATCTTCACGTGCATTTAGGAACCCCACTACGGAAGCTGCATCGATACCTACTTTTTTGTAGAAGAGATCCCCGGCCGCCGCAAATGCATCAGCTCTGCTAGTAGCAGGGTTATCTAATGCAATGCAGTCAGGGGTAAAAAGATTGGTCAGGGCATTCATTGGAATTGATTATAGGTGTCCTGACGAAAGGGATTACTCAAATCGCTTGTCGTGATGATGATCCTGGATCTTTTCTTTGTGTTTAACGACTTGACGCTCTAGCTTGTCGACCACGGCATCCATAGCGTGATAGAGGTCGGCGTTATGGGCCTCGGCAAACAATTCCTTACCCTTAAGGTGAATAGTAATTTCGGCACTCTGACGCAGTTCCTTTTCTTTGGCGTTATCTACCACTAGAAAGGCGGACGCATCAATGACGTGGTCAAAGTGCTTGCGAATTTTGGCCATTCCAGCTTCAAGGTGCGTACGCATGGCTGGGGTTACTTCCAGGTGGCGGCTATTAATTTTCAAATTCATCAGCATCTCCTCTTATATACGCGTGCGCATGCTCGTGCCTGGGGTGCGCAGCAAGCCCCTGAAATCGTTTGAGCAGTATTTTTGGAAAGGACCTTCATGAACCTCCAGCGTATCAGCGAATTTGCCGAAAACCAAGAGGCGGGAGACATTTTTATTACTTACACGGCCTAGAAGGCCGCCCAGCTTACATCCTGAAGTTTTCGCCTAGATAGACCCTACGTACGGCGTCGTTTTCGATGATTTGGTCAGGCTTACCTTCAGCCAGAACGCTACCTTCGCTAATGATGTAGGCGTGGTCGCATATACCTAGGGTTTCCCGAACGTTATGGTCTGTGATGAGAACCCCGATTTGACGGTCTCTCAAGAAGCGCACAATGCGCTGAATCTCCCCAACGGCAATAGGGTCAACGCCAGCAAACGGCTCATCTAACAAGATGAATTTGGGTTGGGAGGCTAAGGCTCTCGCAATCTCAACTCTGCGACGTTCGCCACCGGACAGTGAAAGGGCTGGATTATTTCGAAGATGGCTGATTTGCAGTTCGCCCAAGAGTTCATCGAGGCGGTTTGCGATTTCAGCTTTCGTTAGCGGTTTGCCACCTTGTACTTGCAGCTCAAGGACAGCCTGAATATTTTCAGCAACATTTAATTTTCTGAAAACCGAAGCTTCTTGCGGAAGGTAGGACAAGCCCATGCGAGCACGTTCATGGATCGGTAAATGCGTAATGTCCGCGCCATCCAAAATAATATTCCCGCCGTCAAGCGGAACCAAGCCAACAATCATGTAAAACGAGGTTGTTTTACCGGCACCGTTTGGTCCAAGCAAGCCGACCACTTCGCCGCATTTCACCTGCACAGAAACATCTCGAACAACCGTCCGAGAACCGTAACGTTTTTGTAAGTGTTGTGCACTTAGGGTTGCTGGGCTATTGGTTTGAGCTAAATCCGTTGTCATTTCTCTAATGTGGCTTTTCGTCTTGGTGAAAGGATTGCTCTCGCTAAGGGCAGATCATCCGGCTGCGCATCTTTAGGAGGTGTAACCCGATAGTACTGCTTTACATCGTCGTACTCAATTTTCCAGCCGCGCAATTGGTCAATCATTTGCATATTGAGTAAACGCTTAAGGCTAGCATCGCCAGTTAATGTAAGCACTTCAGTTTTAGCGTTGTAGATAACATTGGATGCTAAGCCTTGCATGAATTCATCTGCAGGCCCTTCGCGACGTTGTCTAAAGCTGGCGGTCTTATTAGGAGCCCCATTCACATCGACAAATTCATAGCCTTCGGGATCTACTTCAATATGTCCGTCCTCACCAGTTACGATGATGCTTCCCTTAATTAATAGGACTTGACCCTTCAGGTCGTAGACTTGCTTCACATCATTTACTGAAACTTTTTCAGCCTCGAGTATGACGGGCTTATCTTGGTCAGCCTTTTCAGCATGACTAAAGTTTATGAGACCCAATGATAGAAAAAGCAATGAGCCAAGCGGACGAAGTACAGAACCAGTTCTCATGATCTCTATTGAGCTCTCCGCGGTGCTCGCTCAATACGTCCTTTAACTTGCCCCAAGAGCATCATGCTTTGCTCAATATTATTAAATTTCCCGCCTTCGTTGGAGTGCATGGTTGACATGCCCTGCTCAAGCGTAATGGGTCTATTGGTTTCAATAATGTCGTCATTGATCAGCACCTTGAAGTAGGTAGAAGATGCAAGCATTCTCAGGGTGGCAGCTTGGGTAGCAGTTGCTGCTTGTGCCGGCCTAAAGATGGATGCGTTATCAATCAGATCCAAAATTGTGAGATCACCATCAAGATGCCCGGTGTCAGATTTGACAGTTACTGGAGGTTTATCTAGCTGGAAGAGTCGCATTCTTGGCGCCAAAATATCAATAGAGGCGTCATCATCATAGTGAATGACTTTATTGCCGAGAATTCGATATTTGGTAAGACCAAGTTCATTGAGTGCTGAAAGGGCTCCATTGGTGATTGTGTAATCAGGCTCATGAAGTCTCACACGCTCAATGGTAGATTTTTCGGGAGGCGTATTTTTTTGCACAAGCCAAAAAGTCACTAGCGTTAAAACCCCCATCAAAATAAGTGGCATAAGGCGTAACAGCATGCGCCCAATGCCAAGTTTGATTTTTCGAGGGTTTACTTGCATTGCTTATTTGCGCGCTTGATTCAGCAGTTCTTCATAGCGGTTTTGCGCCTTCAGAATGAGATCACATACCTCTCTTACAGCGCTATTTCCACCAGCATTGCTGGTTACAAAATGGGCAAAATCTTTCACTGCTTCATGGCCTTGTGCAGGACAAATCTTGAAGCCAGCGTTTTTCATCATTTGTAAATCTGGCCAGTCATCACCCATGACGGCGCAATCCGATGAAGCAAGGCCTAATGACTTAACAACCTGATCGAGCGCAACAGCTTTGTTTTCTACACCCATGTGCACGTGTTTGATACCTAACTCTTCGCAACGCGCTAATACCATTTTGGAATTTCTACCAGTGATGATGGCAGTCGGTATTCCACATTGTTCTAGTAATTTAATGCCTAAGCCATCTTGAATATCAAAAGCTTTAAGTGACTCTTTGCCATCGGCTCCAATCCACACTTGCCCGTTAGTTAAAACACCATCGACATCTAAAACTAGTAACTTCACTTTGCTTGCACGTTCCCAAGCTTGGGGATACTGAGTCAGTGGATTGGTATTGTGTGGATTAAAGGCGCTGGGCATGAAAATTGAACTAGATTAAGGACTAAATTACTTTTGCTGCGAACAAGTCATGCAGATTGAGTGCCCCTAGTAGCTGTCCATTGGTATCGGTGACAACTAAATGATTGATACGATGTTTTTCCATCATCTCAATCGCCTCTTCTGCAAGAAGAGTGGCTGGGATAGTGCGGGGGGCAGGTGTAGTGGCTTCCTTCAGGGTGATGCCATCCAAATTGGTTTTCTTTTCAAGCAAGCGACGAAGGTCGCCATCAGTCAAGATGCCAAATACTTTTTTATCTTTATCTAAGGCAACCACCATGCCCATGCGCTTGGAGGTCATTTCTAGCAATGCATCTCGCAATGACGCTTCAACAGAAATCTTTGGAGTGTCATCAAAGCTGCGCATGACTTCGCTTACATGCATCAGTTGCTTGCGACCAAGTCTGCCGCCCGGATGTGAGCGAATGAAATCTTCTGCCTCAAAACCTCTTGCGTCCAAAAGAGCAACTGCTAGTGCATCACCCATTGCTAATGCAGCAGTGGTGCTAGAAGTTGGCGCAAGATTGAGGGGACAGGCTTCTTTTTCAACGCTAGTGTCAAGATGCGCATCGGCTAATTTTGCAAGGGATGAATTCGGTGCACCAGTTAAAGCAATGAGCTTTGCTCCGGTGCGTTTGACGATAGGGACGATCGTTAACAGCTCATCAGTCTCACCAGAATTAGAGAGGGCTACAAAAACATCGTCTCTTGTCACCATTCCTAAATCACCATGACTGGCTTCAGCTGGGTGAACAAAAAAAGCAGGGGAGCCAGTGGAGGCAAAGGTAGCGGCAATTTTGCGTGCAATATGCCCGGATTTGCCGATTCCAGAAACCACGATTCTGCCTTTGCAACCATGCAGTAGATCAACTGCAAGGACCAAGGCATCAGCATTGGCCCCTTCAAGGCGGTCGCGCATTGTTTGCAGTGCAGCAGCCTCAATAGTGAGGGTGTCGCGCGCAAGCTTTAGGGTTCGTTCACGAGTCTTAGCTATCATCGAGTAAGTATATGCCGTCAGTCCTTCAGTTAACTCTCATTCTCTTAGCCTCTGGTGTGGCCGGAGTGGTTATTTTCCGCTATTTTGGCTTACCCCCTATTTTGGGCTATTTGGCGATTGGCGTCTTGATTGGCCCACATGCCTTTGGTTTGGCAAATGACTCGGCCACAGTCAAGTATTTGGCTGAATTTGGGGTGGTTTTCTTAATGTTCTCGATTGGCCTGGAATTTAACCTCCACAAGCTGAGGGCAATGCGCAAGATCGTATTTGGCCTCGGTGGCAGCCAAGTGATTCTGACGATGCTCTTGGCGGTTCCAGCCGGCCTGCTGATGAACTGGATTTATCCCATTTCGTGGCATGCGGCGATTGCTTTGGGTGGGGCACTTGCAATGTCTTCGACTGCGATCGTGACTAAATTGATTTCTGATCGCGCCGAGCTAGAGACCGAGCATGGTCGTAATGTGATTGGTATTTTGCTGTTCCAAGATTTGGCGGTGGTCTTCCTCTTGATCTTGCTGCCATCACTTGGAAAAAATCCTACAGACTTATTTGTTGCGCTTACTGCTGCATCAGTCAAGATCACGATTGCATTAGTGCTGATTTTCTTTATCGGCCAATCACTCATGAGTCATTGGTTCAAGTTAGTTGCTAAGTTGCGCTCTCAAGAGCTATTCATGCTCAATCTTTTATTGATTGTGCTGGGTATGGCAGGGTTAACCGAACACTTTGGTCTGTCTTTAGCATTGGGCGCTTTTTTAGCAGGCATGTTGATCTCTGAGACGCCTTATCGACATCAGGTTGAGGAGGACGTCAAACCTTTCCGTGATGTTTTGCTTGGCCTTTTCTTTATAACGATCGGCATGCTCCTTGATTTCAAAGTGATTCAAGAGCAGTGGATACTCGTTTTGGCTTTACTAATTGGCCCCTTGGTATTTAAATTTTGCTTAATTGCATTACTCTCTAAGGTCTTTGGTTCAAGCACCGGCATCTCCATTAGAACTGGACTGTGCTTGGCTCAAGCAGGTGAATTCGGTTTTGTTTTGCTCACGCAAATTGATGGCTTGGATTTAATTGATCCAACCTTAAGTCAAGCCGTATTGGCAGCAATGCTAATTTCCATGTTCTGCGCACCATTCTTAATTGAGTACAGTGATCGTATTGCGATGCGCTTCTCTAGTAATGAATGGTTGTTGCAATCATTAGCTTTGACACGTGTTGCAGCAAAGAGTGTGCGTAACGAAAACCATGTAGTGATTTGCGGATTTGGTCGTTCAGGCCAAAGCTTAGCTCGCATGCTTGATCAAGAGAAGATTGCTTACATTGCCTTGGATTTAGATCCTGATCGTGTGAAAGAGGCTGCTGCAGCTGGCGATAACGTTGTGTATGGCGATGCTAGTCGTGAAAACTACTTGATTGCTGCGGGTCTCTCTAGAGCAAAAGCTGTAGTAATTACCTATGCTGATACTGCGGCGAGTTTGCGAGTACTGAGACAAGTGGAGCATCTACGTCCAGGAATGACAATATTAGTCCGTACTAGAGACGATGCGGATATTGCGAAATTACAGGCTGCTGGAGCTACTGAAGTCATTCCTGAGCTCATTGAAGGCAGCCTGATGATTGCATCGCATGTGTTATTGATTATGGGCGTGCCAATGCGCAAAGTGGTTCGAAGAATTACTACTGCACGTGAGGAGCGTTATAGCCTGTTGAGGGGATATTTCCGAGGCTCAGCTGATGATGATTTTGGATCTAATGAGTCTTGGCGCTTACATTCGATTACTTTGCTGCCGCACTCCCAAGCAGTTGGCAAAACTTTGGGTGAACTCGACCTTGAGAATGAAGGGGTCAGTGTTCAGGCTGTGCGTCGCAAAGGGGCAAATTCTGATTATGTGAAATTAGCCCTCAGCCCCGAGCTAAGACTTGAGGCAAACGATATTCTGGTGATCTCAGGCAATTCAGAGGCAACAGATTTAGCCGAAGCTAAGTTACTCTGAGATCAGCCGCTTACTTCAAGACTTATTTTTTCTTCTTAGCGGCAACCGTTTTGCGAGTCAATAATGGCGCTAAATAGTGGCCGGTAAAGCTGGCCTCATTTTTGGCAACATCTTCCGGCGTTCCAGTGGCAATAATTTGTCCGCCACCTGCTCCGCCCTTAGGGCCCAGGTCAATAATCCAGTCAGCAGTCTTGATCACATCTAGGTTGTGCTCGATGATGACAATTGTGTTGCCTTGTTTTTTTAGTGTTTGAATCACTGTCAGCAATAGTTGAATATCGTGGAAATGCAAACCTGTAGTCGGCTCATCCAAGATGTATAGAGTTCTGCCGGTATCCCGTTTAGAGAGCTCAAGAGAAAGCTTGACGCGTTGTGCTTCACCGCCGGATAGGGTGGTAGCACTTTGCCCAAGCTTTACATAGCCCAAACCAACATCTAATAGCGTTTTTAGTTTGCGCTTAACAACGGGAACGGCTTCGAAAAATTCATGGGCTTGCTCGATGGTCATCGACAGCACTTCATGAATATTTTTGCCCTTGTAACGAATGTCTAAAGTTTCACGGTTGTAACGTTTGCCATGACAAACATCGCAAGGTACATAAACATCCGGTAAGAAATGCATTTCTACTTTGAGTACGCCATCACCTTCACAGGAGTCGCAGCGACCACCCTTAACGTTGAAGGAGAACCGACCAGCTTCATAGCCCCGCTCTCGTGACGCTGGAACTCCCGCAAAGAGCTCTCTTATTGGCGTGAATAGCCCTGTATAGGTGGCTGGATTTGAGCGAGGTGTTCTGCCGATCGGTGATTGATCAACGCTAATGACTTTGTCGAAATGCTCCAGACCCTTCATTGAATCATGTGCTGCCGGCTCAGCATTCGAGCCATAGAGATGCTGGGCTACCGCATGATGCAAGGTGTCATTAATTAAGGTGGACTTACCTGAGCCTGATACACCAGTGACACAAGTTAAGAGTCCAACCGGAATCTTGGCATGTACTGATTGCAAGTTGTTACCACGTGCGCCAATGATTTCTAGGAATCGATCGTTTACTGGAATGCGTTTTTCTGGAACTGCAATCGCCTCACGGCCAGCAAGATAGGCGCCAGTTAATGACTTCGGATTTGCTTCTACTTGCGCAGGAGTTCCTTGGGCAACAATCTCACCGCCATGAACACCGGCACCAGGCCCGATATCAATTACCCAGTCAGAGGCGCGGATCATGTCCTCGTCATGCTCAACAACTAAGACGCTATTACCTAAATCGCGCAGATGTTTGAGTGTCCCAATCAAGCGATCGTTATCGCGCTGATGCAGGCCAATTGAGGGTTCATCCAATACATACATGACACCAGTTAAGCCTGAGCCGATCTGGCTTGCAAGGCGAATACGTTGCGCCTCACCACCAGAAAGCGTATCAGCGCTACGCTCTAGAGAAAGGTAGTCAAGCCCAACGTCGTTCAAGAAGCGTAGGCGTGCACTAATTTCTTTAACAATTTTGTCAGCGATTTCTCGTTTAGCACCTTTAAGTTCGAGCACTTCAAAATATTCTTTAGCTTCTTTCAGTGGTAAGGCGCTAATTTCATAAATGGCACGAGATTGCTTCTTCTCGCCCACTTTGACAAAGCGAGCCTCTTTACGTAAGCGGCTGCCATTACATTCAGGACATGTTTGTACATTTTGGTAGCGTGAGAGTTCTTCGCGCACAGTCATCGAATCAGTTTCACGATAGCGACGTTCAAAGTTTGCGACGATGCCTTCAAAAGCATGTTCACGAATACTATTTTTGCCGCGCTCATTGATGTACTCAAAAGGAATGGTTACATCACCGGAGCCTAATAAAACAAGATCTTGTTGTTTCTTCGAAAGCGATTCGAATGGCTTCTCAACATCAAAGCCGCCATGCTTGGCAAGGGTTTGCAGTAATTTGAAATAGAACTGATTGCGGCGATCCCAGCCTTTGATTGCGCCAGAAGCCAGTGATAAATCGGGGTGTGCAACGATGCGCTTAGGATCAAAGAAAGATTGATGACCAAGTCCATCGCAAGATGGGCAAGCGCCCATCGGGTTGTTAAATGAGAACAGGCGTGGTTCTAACTCTTGTAGGGAGTAAGAGCAAACTGGGCAAGCAAATTTGCTTGAGAAAATCATTTCTTTACCAGTGTCCATGTCGACAATCATGGCTTTGCCATCCGCGAGGCGCAGTGCTGTCTCAAATGACTCTGCAAGACGTTGCTGAATATCTGGACGTACCTTGATGCGATCTACTACTACTTCAATTGAATGCTTATCGTTTTTCTTGAGTGTTGGCAGTTGATCTACTTCAAAGATTTCTGCTTTTGCGGCATTCGCTGTGCCGCCACCGGAGCGGACTCGAAAGCGCACAAAGCCTTGTGCCTGAAGGTCCTGGAAGAGATCGACGAATTCACCTTTACGCTCGCTCACGACAGGAGCAAGAATCATTAACTTTGTATCTTCTGGCATTGACAGCACGGTATCGACCATTTGAGAAACGCTTTGCGCTTCTAGTGGAAGATCGTGGTCTGGGCAATGTGGTGTACCTGCGCGTGCAAATAAGAGACGCAAGTAATCATGAATTTCAGTAACAGTCCCTACCGTAGAGCGTGGGTTATGGCTCGTCGCTTTTTGCTCAATCGAGATTGCAGGCGATAAACCTTCAATCGTATCGACATCCGGTTTTTCCATCAGTTGTAAAAACTGGCGGGCATAAGCAGAGAGAGACTCTACATAGCGACGTTGCCCTTCTGCATATAGGGTGTCAAAAGCCAAGGAGCTTTTGCCTGACCCAGATAAGCCGGTAAGGACCACTAATTTCTCTCTAGGGATATCTAGATTGATGTTTTTGAGATTGTGGGTGCGGGCACCGCGGATCTTAATTTCGTTATTCATGATTTTTTAGCGTAACTTGTTAATATAGCTCTTTCCCATGAATCCTTCTGAACTTCGCTCTACTCTAGCCTTAGCAGGCATTTTTGGCCTTCGTATGCTGGGCCTATTTCTGCTTTTGCCGGTCTTCAGCATTCATGCGCGGGGCTTGCCTGGCGGTGAACAGGCCTTTTTAGTGGGTTTGACCCTCGGAATATTCAATATTGTGCAGGCCTGTTTTCATATCCCTTTGGGGCGTTTATCTGACCGAATAGGCCGCAAACCAGTGGTTTTATGGGGCCTTTCCTTATTTATTGCCGGCGCTTTGATCTCTGCTGCTAAGGATGATTTGTTATGGATTGCCATTGGGCGGGGCGTTATGGGGGCTGGAGCGATATCAGCCGCAGTTTCTGCATGGGTTGCCGATCTTACGCGTGAACAAGTGCGTACGCGGGCTATGGCTTTGGTAGGAGGCAGTATTGCGCTCTCATTCGCACTCTCTTTGGTGATTGCTGCACCAATTTACCGGGTGATTAGCCTCAGCGGAATGTTTGTTGTATTGGCGATTCTTGGGGTGATAGCAATGGTTGTGACGTATTACGTTTTGCCAAGCACTCATCCAGAAGCCCAAGTTCAGCAAGCTTCTTTGAAGGAGGTATTTTTTCGTCCCGAGTTGATGCGCTTGAATGTTGGTGTATTTGTATTGAATGCAACCCAGGTGGCGATGTTCTTGGTGGTGCCGCATTTACTAGTGCAAGCAGGACTGCCCTTATCTTCGCATTGGGAAATTTATCTCCCAGTAGTTTTACTATCCTTTTTCTTTATGGCTCCCCTTCTGATTTTTGGTGAAAAGAAACAGCAACTTCGCACCACCATGCTTGTTTCAATCGTATTGTTACTCATTGCTGAATTTTTGTTTACGCGAAGCGCCTCCGTTACTTCAATTGCAATTGCTTTGTTAGTTTATTTCGTGGGATTTAACTTACTGGAAGCTTTGCAACCATCTTTAGTATCTCGTTTTGCAAAAGAAGCCAAGGGAACAGCCTTAGGTGTTTACAACACCACACAATCGATCGGCCTATTTGCTGGTGCTGCTGTTGGAGGCTATTTGATGGATAGCCACGGTGATTTATCGGTCTTTATGACAGGTGCCGTGCTCTTAGTTTGCTGGCTTATAATTGCCTGGTCAATGCGCGAATTACCGGCAAAGACGCAGCCGTAGCTTCATTTAATTAGTTCAAGTAAGCAGTTTTTAGCAGTAATAACAGCAGTATTTTTCTTCGGGAGACAACATGGCTTCGGTAAATAAGGTCATCATCGTAGGTAACGTAGGACGTGATCCAGAAACGCGTTACATGCCAAGCGGCGACGCCGTTACAAACATTTCAGTAGCAACATCTGATCGCTACAAAGATAAGCAAACTGGCGAAATGAAAGAAACCACAGAATGGCATCGTGTTGCCTTCTTTGGCAAGCTTGCAGAAATCGCTGGTCAATACCTTAAAAAAGGTTCACAGGTTTATGTTGAAGGTCGTTTGCGTACTCGCAAATGGACTGACGCCAGTGGTCAAGAAAAGTATTCCACAGAGATCGTTGCAGAAACTATGCAAATGCTTGGTGGTAAGCCAGTAGGCGGAAGTGGTGATGGTGGCGAGAGCTATAGTCGCTCAAAGCCGGCTGAGCAGTCCGCTCCGGCAGTCTCAAATGCTGCATCATTAGGCGCAATGGACGACGATATTCCGTTCTAAGCAATACCGTAATAGCAAAAACCCCTTCTAGGATTTCCTACAAGGGGTTTTTATTTACCTAAATTGAATTCGTTTCTTTATTGTCGGGCATGCCGAATATTTTCCGGCCAAGGCGAATTATGATCAGTGCGGAATGGATTGATATCTAAACCACCTCTTCTTGTGTAGCGAGCATACACAGATAGCTTCTCTGGTTTGCATTGACGTTTGATATCAGTAAAGATGGTTTCAACGCAATGTTCATGAAACTCACCTAGCTGTCTAAAGCCAATTAGGTAGCGCAACAAACCTTCTTCTAGAATCGGCCTTCCTTGGTAACGAATTTGCACGCTTGCCCAGTCTGGCTGGCCGGTAACTGGACAGTTTGATTTGAGTAGGTGTGAAACTAAGCATTGCTCAATTGGGCCAAAGGATTCATTTACCCCCAATAAGCTTGGGTCAGCAGGCGAGTGAGGATCAATTTCAATATCAAGACGATCCATCAAGATGCCGCCCATTTCTTGCATCCCTTTTTTAGAGATTGCTTCAATTGGGTTGATGCGAGTGGTGATTTTGCTACCTGCAACTTCTGATAAATCTGTAATGAGCCGTTCCTTGACTTCGCTCTCATCCTCAAAGCGCGCGCTATTGAGGCTGTTGAGATAAAGCTTGAAGGATTTAGATTCAATCATGTTTGGAGAGTCCGCAGGAATTTGAAACTCTGCTAAGGCAATTTGCGGCTTACCTTTTTTATTGAGCCAACTAAGTTCAAACGCATTCCAAATATCAACACCAACAAATGGTAAAGCCTGATCTTCTTTGAGTCCCAACTTCTTGCGGTTCTCAATTCTGGGAATTGGAAATAGTAAGCTCGGATCATATTGATCTGGGTATTGCGATGATTGTCCGAGTGGGAGTGTGGCCATTGAGATTGCTTACTGTATTACTGGTTTTTAGGTTTATTGGATACGCCGGATACGACGTGGCCTGTTGGCGCGACCGAAGCTGCAGATTGGCAATGGCCAGTTTGATCATCGAAGAAAAAGTCAGGTTCGAATTCTCGTAAAAACTCGCTCTTCGATAAACCACCTAAAAACATTGCTTCATCTACATCAATGCCCCATGCCATCAGAGTTCGAATAGCACGCTCATGTGCTGGCGCAGAGCGTGCAGTGACTAACGCAGTACGAATGCGCATTCCGTTTTCACTAGTGGAGCGTTGTAGTCTGTGGAGTGCTTCCAGTAAAGGCTTGAAGGGCCCGGGCGGCAATGGAATATCAACTTTCTTGCTCTCATGATCGACAAAAGCCTCAAGCCCTTTTTTCTGAAAGACTTGTTCTGCTTCATCGGAGAATAGAACTGCATCTCCGTCAAATGCAATACGGATTTCATTTGGATGGGATTCTGCAGTTTTGCTGGATTCTGGATATACCCTTGCTGCTGGGAAGCCTGCATCAATAGTTGCTCTCACATCATCTTCGTTAGCAGACAAGAAAAGATTGGCATGAAGCGAGCGTAGGTAATGATAGGGAGGGCGACCTCTTGTAAATACACCACGCTCTAGATGTAAGCCGTGGTGCTCAGCAGAGCGGAACACACGCAAACCGCTGACGGGATCATTGCGAGAAAGGATAACTACTTCTACGCGTTGCTCACCCTCTTCATTAAAGGCTAAAAGTTTCTTCACCAGGGGGAATGCCACACCTTTTTGAGCTGCCTCACCCAGACGCTCAAGCTGTAATTTCATATAAGCACTGTCATCGGATGATTCAAAGATGCGATTCTCTTCCTCGAAATCAAACAGGGCGCGCGATGAGATTGCGACAACAAGTTTTCCGGTGAGTGTGTAGGACATCGTATGGACTAGATCTTACGAATTTATTTCTATTTCAGGAAAAGGCGATAAGCGGGATTGTTACTCTCATCCCAGTGGGGGTAACCCAATTTCGCCAAAAAGGTTTGGAATTTTTTCTGCTCATTCTTAGGGACCTGAATGCCAACTAGGATGCGACCATAGTCAGCACCGTGGTTGCGGTAGTGGAATAAGCTGATGTTCCAGTTAGGCGCCATGCTGGTGAGGAATTTCATTAGGGCACCTGGGCGCTCTGGAAACTCAAAGCGATAAAGTAACTCGTCTTTAGCAAGCGCAGAATGACCCCCAACCATGTGGCGTAAGTGTGACTTTGCTAATTCATCGTGCGTGAGATCAATCGTTGCAAACTTCGCCTTACGGAAATGTTTCGCAATTGCTTCGCTATCACCCGCTTTTTGTGTGCTGATGCCAACGAAGATATGCGCTTCACTCTGGTCGCCAATACGGTAGTTAAATTCAGTGACATTGCGCTTGCCGAGCAATTCGCAGAATCGTTTGAAGGAGCCGCGCTCCTCAGGGATGCTGACTGCAAATACTGCTTCACGGAACTCGCCAACGTCTGCACGTTCTGCCACAAAGCGCAGACGGCTAAAGTTCATATTGGCACCGCAAGCTACCGCTACTAAAGTTTTCTTTTTAATGCGCTTCATTTCAACATACTTCTTCATGCCTGCAATAGCTAAGGCCCCAGCAGGTTCAAGGATGCTCCGGGTATCAGTAAAGACATCATTAATGGCCGCACAAATTTCATCGGTATCGACAGTGACGATTTCATCAACCACTTTTTTGCAAATACGAAATGTTTCTTTGCCAACCAACTTCACTGCAGTGCCGTCTGAAAAAAGACCAACATCTTTCATCTCAATGCGTTTGCCTGCTTTGAGAGATTGATTCATAGCATCGGAGTCAGAAGCTTGAACGCCGATGACTTTGGTCTTTGGACTTACTGCTTTCACATACTCACCAATACCGGCAATCAAGCCGCCGCCGCCAATAGCAACAAATACGGCATCGATTGGTTCTTGGTGCTGTGCAAAAATTTCTTGAGCAATTGTTCCTTGTCCAGCGATCACATCTGGATCGTCAAAGGGGTGAACAAAAGTCAGACCCCGCTTTTTACCTAAGAGCTCTGAATGTTTGAATGCATCGCTGTAAGACTCGCCATGCAAGATGATTTCTACCCAGGAACCACCTCTGGCTTTCACCGCATCAATTTTGACGCTCGGGGTAGTTACCGGCATCACGATGACGGCTTTGCATTTCATTTTGGCTGCAGAGAGGGCGACGCCCTGTGCATGATTGCCTGCGGAGGCTGCAATAACCCCACGCTTTAAGGCTTCTGGAGGTAAATGGGCCATTTTGTTATAGGCACCACGCAGTTTGAATGAGAAAACCGGCTGGTTATCCTCTCTTTTAAGTAGGACTTGGTTGCCCAAACGTTTGGTGAGTTCGGGAGCGAGCTGGAGCTCGGTTTCTCTGGCTACGTCATAGACGCGAGCCGATAAAATTTTCTTTAAATAGTTCGTTGCCATCCGATGAGCGTACCACGGATGGCCCCTAAGCCCTTAAATTTGCAAGGGTTTATGCCTTTGGGGAGCAGCTTTCACCTTTTCCTGCCACTATCAGGTTCGCTCAATTAAAATGCTTATTTATCAAATATGTTGCTATGAACGCCCCATTAGCTTTGAACCAGTTGCTGGACGCTGAGGCGGGTTCTCCCCGTCTGCGTGAAATTCCTTACAACTACACCTCCTTTTCCGATCGTGAGATTGTTATTCGCCTGCTCGGTGAGGAGTCTTGGCGTGTTCTCAATGACCTGCGTGGTGTTCGTCGTACCGGGCGCTCTGCGCGCATGTTGTTTGAAATCTTGGGTGATATTTGGGTAGTTCAGCGCAACCCCTTTTTACAAGACGATTTATTAGATAGTCCTCAGCGTCGCAAACAACTGATTGATGCCCTATGGCATCGCTTGGGTGAAGTTAAAAAACGTAATAGTGGCGACTCAGTAGAACAAGTAGAAATTTTGTTAAATGCTGCTTATCGCGCTATTGAAAGTTTTCAAAACGGCTTTAAAGAAGTTGAGCAAATTCGTAAACGTGCAGTTAAAGAATTAGGCCGTCACACAGCTTCTGACAATATTTGTTTTGATGGTGTCTCACGTGCTGCACACGTAACAGATGCGACTGATTGGCGTGTTGAGTTTCCGCTAGTAGTGCTGAAGCCTGATTACGAATCAGAAATTCCTGGATTGGTTAAAGCCTGTGTCGAATTAGGCCTCACGATTATTCCTCGTGGAGGCGGCACTGGTTATACCGGCGGGGCAATTCCGCTATATGCCATGTCTGCAGTGATTAATACTGAGAAGTTGCAAGATATCGGCGGTGTGAAGACTAAGCATCTGCCTGGCCTTGACCATGAAGTAGCAACGATTTTTACTGGCGCGGGCGTCGTAACCCGTCGCGTATCTGATGCTGCAGAGCATGCTGGACTGGTGTTTGCGGTTGATCCTACATCTGCAGATGCAAGTTGTATCGGCGGCAATATCGCGATGAACGCTGGTGGTAAAAAAGCAGTTCTTTGGGGCACTGCTCTTGATAACCTTGCTAGCTGGCGCATGGTGGATCCACAAGGCAATTGGTTAGATGTTGAGCGTCTTGAGCACAACCTTGGCAAGATTCATGATGTTGCAACAGTACGCTTTCAGTTAACGTGGTCTGATGGCAATAGTGAGCCAGGCCAGCGCATTCTGAAAACAGAATTACTGGAGATTGAAGGCAAACGTTTCCGCAAAGAAGGCTTAGGTAAAGACGTTACAGATAAGTTTTTATCTGGATTGCCTGGCGTACAAAAAGAAGGTTGCGATGGACTCATCACCAGCGCAACTTGGATCTTGCATCGCATGCCAAAGTACATGCGTACTGTTTGTCTCGAGTTCTTTGGACAGGCACGTGAGGCTATCCCAAGCATTGTCGAAATCAAGGCCTATCTTGATGGTCTGAGCAAACAAGGCGGTCCAATTTTGGCGGGCCTTGAGCATTTGGATGATCGTTATTTGCGCGCAGTTGGCTACTCTACAAAATCGAAGCGCAATAGCCTGCCAAAGATGGTGTTGATAGGTGATATTGCTGGTGACAATGAAGAGGCGGTTGCAGCCGCAACTAGCGAAGTAGTACGTATGGCAAATCTGCGGGTTGGTGAAGGCTTTGTTGCGGTAAGCGCAGAAGCACGCAAAAAGTTCTGGCTCGATCGCGCACGGACGGCTGCTATTGCCCGCCATACCAATGCATTTAAGATCAATGAGGACGTTGTCATTCCCTTGCCACGCATGGGTGAGTACACTGATGGCATTGATCGCATCAATATCGAGCTGTCTCTCAAAAATAAATTACAAGTATTAGATGGTCTCGAGTCTTTCTTGAAAAAGAGCGCTCTGCCTTTGGGTAAAGGTGACGAGGATTACGATATTCCAACCGCAGAAATTTTGGGCGATCGTGTTCTGCAAGCCCTTGAGTTGATTGAAAGAGTCCGTACTCGCTGGGCTGATTGGCTCATGCAAATGGATACCCATTTCCCGCAACTGCAAAACTATAGCTTGCGTGCTTCATGGAAAGAGGAGGTGCGCTCTGAGCTACGCATCATTTTTGGCGGCCTAGCATTTGAGCCTATTCTTGCTGAGCTTGAGGCAATTCATAAAAATATTCTGCGCAAGCGCGTATTTGTTGCTTTGCATATGCATGCTGGTGACGGTAATGTGCACACCAACATCCCGGTGAACTCTGATGACTACGAAATGTTGCAGGATGCACATCGTGCAGTAGATCGCATCATGAAGTTGGCCCGTTCTTTAGATGGCGTGATTTCTGGTGAGCATGGCATTGGCATTACTAAGCTTGAATATTTAACCGAAGCTGAACTCAAAGATTTCCGTAGCTACAAGAACCGCGTTGATCCTGAAGGTCGCTTTAACAAAGGCAAACTGATGCCACATGCTGACCTGAGTATGGCTTATACGCCTAGCTTTGGTTTGATGGGGCATGAGTCCATCATCATGCAGCAAAGCGATATCGGAGCGATTGCCGATAGCGTAAAAGATTGCTTGCGTTGCGGTAAGTGCAAGCCAGTGTGTTCAACACATGTGCCACGTGCAAACCTTTTATACAGTCCGCGTGACAAAATTTTAGCCACTTCGTTATTGATTGAAGCTTTTCTGTATGAAGAGCAAACCCGTCGTGGTGTATCGATTCGTCACTGGGAAATGTTTGATGACGTTGCAGCACATTGCACTGTTTGCCATAAGTGCTTGGCGCCATGCCCGGTAAAAATTGATTTCGGCGATGTGACTATGAATATGCGTAATTTATTACGCAAGATGGGTCAGCAACGTTTTAATCCAGGTACTGCAGCATCGATGTTCTTCTTAAATGCTACAAGCCCAGAATCGATCCATTTGGCTCGTAAGACGATGATTGGTTGGGGTTATAAATTACAGCGTTTTGGAAACGATGTTCTGCGTAAGTTTGCAAAACAACAAACAGCGCATCCTCCTGCAACAGTAGGCAAGCCGAGCGTTAAAGAGCAGGTTATTTTCTTTGTAAATAAGAAGATGCCTGGTAATTTGCCCAAGAAGACTGCGCGCGCATTATTAGATGTTGAGGATCCAAACTACGTACCTATTATTCGTGATCCAAAAACAACTTCTGCAGATACTGAAGCAGTGTTTTACTTCCCTGGTTGTGGATCTGAGCGCTTATTCTCCCAAGTCGGTTTAGCAACTCAAGCAATGCTTTGGAATGTGGGCGTGCAAACAGTATTGCCGCCGGGTTATTTATGCTGCGGTTATCCACAGCGTGGTAATGGCGACTTTGACAAAGCTGAGAAGATGATTACGGATAACCGCGTCTTGTTTCACCGCGTTGCCAATACTCTGAACTACTTAGATATCAAGACGGTCGTTGTTTCTTGCGGCACTTGCTATGACCAATTGGCTGGTTACCAGTTTGATCAGATTTTCCCGGGCTGTCGCATTATTGATATTCATGAATTCTTGGCAGAAAAAGGCGTCAAGCTATCTGGAGTAACAGGCGTGAAGTATATGTATCACGATCCCTGCCATTCTCCAATGAAGCTGCAAGATCCTTTGAAGACTGTGAACGAACTGATTCAATTAGAAGACGGCAAAGCGATTGCAAAGAACGATCGTTGTTGCGGCGAGTCTGGAACCTTGGCGGTTACCCGACCAGATATTTCTACGCAAGTTCGCTTCCGTAAGCAAATTGAAATGGAAAAAGCTGCAAATGATTTACGCAAAGATGACTTTACTGGCGAGGTCAAAGTGTTAACTAGTTGCCCATCTTGCTTGCAAGGCTTAAGTCGCTTTGATGCTGATAGCGATACCACCGCAGATTACATTGTGGTTGAAATGGCGCAAAAATTACTTGGTGATAACTGGATGCAAGACTACGTTACCAAAGCAAATCAGGGTGGTATTGAAAGGGTCCTCGTTTAATGATTCCTATTAATATCGTGGTGCATCAACAATCTAAGGTGCTAGAGCTCTCTTATGAGAACGGCAATACCTATCGCTTGCCCTTTGAACTTTTAAGAGTGCTCTCACCATCAGCAGAGGTGCAAGGTCATGGTCCTGGCCAAGAAACTTTGCAAACCGGTAAGCGTGATGTTTTGATTGCCAGCCTTGAGCCTGTTGGTCATTACGCACTAAAGCCCAGTTTTTCTGATGGCCATGATTCTGGACTGTATTCTTGGGATTACTTGCAATATTTATGTGAAAACCAAGAAGAGTTGTGGAAAGAACATTTAAATAAGTTAGCGGCTGCTGGCCTTGATCGGGATGCACCTATGATCCAAGCCGGCCATTCTTGTGGAAGTCACTAAATGAGTAAAACTCACTTTGGCTATCAAAGCGTTGATGAGGCTGAAAAAGCTGGTAAGGTTGCCGACGTATTTCATTCGGTAGCAAGCAAATATGATGTGATGAATGACCTCATGTCATTTGGCTTGCATCGCGTATGGAAAAAAATCACCATCGCTCGAGCAAATGTTCGCCCTGGACAAAAGATTCTAGATATCGCTGGAGGTACTGGCGACCTTGCAGCAGCATTTGCAAAAGCAGCAAATTGGGGTAGCAACCCAGATGCCCAAGTTTGGTTGAGTGACATTAATGCATCCATGTTGGGTGTTGGACGTGATCGTTTGTTAGATCGCGGCATGGCTTTGCCTTGTGTTCAATTTGATGCCGAAAAAATTCCATTCCCAAATAACCATTTTGATGTTGTCACTGTGGCATTTGGTTTGCGCAATATGACCCATAAGGATGTTGCTCTTGGCGAAATGCGTCGCGTGATAAAGCCGGGCGGTCGAGTATTGGTGCTCGAATTTTCAAAGCCTGATGCCTTTTTGCAGCCCGTATATGACACTTATTCCTTCAAGGTTTTGCCTTGGTTGGGCGAGAAGATTGCCCAAGATTCAGAAAGCTATCGTTATTTGGCGGAATCCATCCGGATGCACCCTGATGCAGAAACCCTTAAAGAAATGATGTTGGGCGTTGGTTTTGATGAAGTGGAAACCCATAGGATGACTGGGGGTATCGTTGCCTTACATATTGGTATTAAATACTGATAGTTGTATAGTTTTTAAGTTCTTAAAAACTAAAGCATTTGAGCAGTTATAAGAAGGGGTCAAAATAAATGAATAAGCATTTTTTCAAAGCAACTTTACTAAGTCTTACTTTGGTATTTGCATCCGTAGGTCATGTTGATGCTGCCCGTTTAGGTGGCGGTAAGAGCGTGGGCAAAGCACCAAGTGCACCAATGCAAAAACAAGCTGCTCCAGTACAAAAGCCTGCGCAGCAAGCACAGCCTGCTGCGCCAGCTCCAGCCCCTCAAGCACCTGCACCTAGCCGCTTTGGTGGCATGGGTGGTCTTCTAGGTGGTTTAGCAGCCGGCTTAGGTATCGGCTATCTCTTGTCGCATTTTGGTCTTGGAGAGGCTGCATCTTCTATGGTTACTGGACTCCTCATTGCCGTGTTGGCAGGTTTTGCGATTATGTTTGTGATTCGCAGAATGTTGCCAGCAATGTCTGGCGCTGGGAACAACGCTAAGGTGCCAACTGGCATGCAGCGAACCAGTACTCAGCAAACTCCTAGACAAGAGCCAGCCTTTACCCCTGCAGCAAATGCATTTGGTGGTGTGAGCGCTGAGCCAGAGCCATTTCAATCGACGCTGCCGCCAGGTTTTGATGAGCGTTCCTTTTTGGACAATGCAAAGCAATACTTTTCTACTTTGCAAAAAGCTTGGGATGAGGGTGATCTTGCCTCCTTGCGTGAATTTACGACCCCTGAAATGTTTGCCACTATTCAGCAGGATCTAGCAGGGCGGACTGACGCTACAAATCAAACTGACGTTGTTACTATTCATGCGCAATTAATTGGCATTGAGACCGCAGATGCGCATTATTTCTGTAGCGTTCAGTTCAGCGGCATGATTCGTGAGCAGCCAGGCGCCCCGGCAAGTGACTTCTCCGAAATCTGGAATCTAAGTAAGCCGGTTGAGGGTCCTGGAGGCTGGGTACTAGCGGGTATCTCGCAGTTAGTTTAAGCTTTAGGTACTTTCCATTGGAAAACCCGCACTTGTGCGGGTTTTTTACACTTATGAACACGCATTTATCTTCTACTCATACGATTGCTGCCGGCGCTGCTTGTCGAGGGATTAATCACGTATTGGGGACAGAGCCATGGGCATCAGCAGAATTGGCTAGGCACGCTGGTAAAACCATCCTGCTTGGGTTGCCGCTGGGCGATCTTTGTTTTGAGATTACGCCCTCTGGTTTTTTGAATGTCCTAAAAGAGATTGAGACCCCTTCTTTAAGTTTAGAAGTTTCAAGCAAGGCCCTAGGGGATTTAGTGGCGAGTTCAGGTAGTTTGCGTGAACAGGCCTTCAAGGCCGTAAAAATTACTGGTGACGCAGATTTGGCTCAGTTAATAGGTCGTCTAGCAGGTCAGTTACGCTGGGAATATGAAGAAGATTTAGCTCGCCTAGTTGGTGATGCACCAGCAAACTTTGCCGTACGACAAGGTAAGAAGTTTGTCTCCGCATCTCGTTCTGCTGCCTCTGATTTACTGGACAATGTCGTTGAGTATGTTAGCGAAGAAAGAAAAGTACTTTTGAATAAGCGAGATTTTATAGCGCATAAATCTTCATTGAATGATTTACGTGAATCAGTGGATCGCATAGAAAAGCGCATTCAATTCTTAGAGCAAAAGGCTAGGTAAATCGTGCGTCGAATGGCTCGTCTCTTCTTTATTTTCTTTACCGCTTGGCGCTATGGCTTGCTTCCCCTCTTGCGCGACATTCTGAAGCCTGGAATTGGTAAGGGCGCTCTCACAGTAATCTGCTGGACTTCGCCTAGTGGTAATTTGCCAAGAGGTGAGCGTATTCGTTTGACGCTAGAAGCTCTGGGACCAATCTTCGTTAAATTTGGACAAGTGCTTTCTACACGTCGAGATTTATTGCCGGAAGATATTGCTAATGAGTTGGCCAAGTTACAAGATCAGGTTCCTCCATTCTCTAATGAAGAGTCGCGTCGCTTAATTGAGAAAGCCCTTGGCCAGCCGATCGAAGAAGTCTTTATTAGCTTTGATGCTACGCCAGTAGCGAGCGCCTCCGTAGCCCAAGTGCACTTCGGAACTTTACGCGCTACGGCAAAACATCCTGAGTGGGAACGTAAGACTGTAGCAATCAAAGTTTTGCGTCCCGGCATTTTGCCGGTGATTGAGGGTGACCTTGCCTTGATGTATGACTTGGCAAAGATTATTGAAAAGAGCTCTGAGGATGGCCGTCGATTAAAGCCGCGCGAGAATGTTGCCGAGTTCGATACTTATCTGCATGATGAATTAGATCTGATGCGTGAAGCTGCAAATGCAAGTCAGCTGCGCAGACAATTTAAAGATTCTGATCAGTTAATGATCCCTGAAATGTATTGGGATCTGTGCCACACCAATGTCATTGTGATGGAGAGAATGTATGGCATCTCCATTGGTAGAGCTGCAGAGTTACGTGCAGCTGGAGTGGATTTTAAAAAATTAGCCGCTGATGGCGTTGAGATATTTTTCACGCAAGTATTTGAGTATGGATTTTTCCATGCGGATATGCATCCTGGAAATATCATGATTAGCTTAGAGCCAGAAACATTTGGGCGCTTTATCTCATTAGACTTTGGCATTGTTGGCGCGCTGAGCGAATCCGATAAAAATTACTTGGCACTCAATTTCTTGGCATTCTTTAATCGGGATTACCGTCGGGTAGCTGAACTACATATTGAATCTGGCTGGGTGCCAGCCAACACTCGAGTGGAAGAATTAGAGGGAGCAGTACGTTCAGTTTGTGAGCCGTACTTTGATCGTCCTCTTAAAGAAATTTCTTTAGGCATTGTGTTGATGCGTTTATTCCAAACATCGCGCCGCTTCAAAGTAGAAATTCAGCCGCAGTTAACGCTCTTGCAAAAAACACTGTTGAACGTTGAGGGGCTGGCCCGCGAATTAGATCCCGATCTAGATCTTTGGAAAACTGCCAAGCCTATTTTGGAAAAATGGATCAGTAAGCAGTTGGGCTGGCGTGGCCTGATCGATGGCTTGAAGGAGGAGGCGCCTTCCTGGGCCAAGATTTTGCCAACTTTGCCTCGCTTGATTGCAGACGCCCTTGTTCAAGGCCATAACCAGACAAAAGACCAAAATGGTGAGCTGGAGGTCCTTAAGGCGCTTTTGACTGAGGAAAGGCGTACTCACCGTCTTTTAGTGGGCGCTTTGCTCTTTGCCGGGGGTTTTTTGGCCGGAATTTTGATCATCGGCCTAGGCATTTATTAGTCTTTAGCTGCTTGGTCTCTAAACCGCTAAAATAGCGGGCTAGGCAGAACACATGAAAAAATACTTTATCGCAGGCATCCTTGTTTGGGCACCACTGTCGATCACCGTTTGGGTGATTGCGTGGGGCTTGGGTTTGCTCGACGGTGTTTTTGGATCAGTCATGCATGCCATCATGGTGGTTCTTCCACGTGACGCGGCACTAGACGTACAGCATTTCCGTGACCTACCAGGCGTAGGAATATTGATTGTGATTGCAGTCATTATGCTCACGGGCTTCCTTGCAATTAGTTTTGCTGGCCAATGGTGGTTAAAGATTTGGGATAAGTTTGTAAATCGAATTCCCATTGTGCGCTCGATCTACTCGAGCGTTCAACAAGTTTCATCAACTTTATTTTCTGGAAGTGGTCAGGCCTTTAGTAAGGCGTTATTGATTCGCTATCCACACGCTGATTCCTGGGTAATCGCTTTTCAAACCGGTATTCCTGCAAGAGAAGTCACAGCGAAGTTAGGCGAGGATTATGTCAACGTATTCTTGCCAACCACCCCAAATCCAACCTCCGGTTTTTTTATGATTGTGCCCCGCGCACAAACGATTGAGCTAGAGATGACCGTAGAGGAAGCATTGAAGCATATTGTTTCTATGGGCTCTGTCCCACCAAATAGTTCTAGTGGTTCGACTACAACACAGTCACCACGCCATTTTTGATTTATAGGAAATTGTTATGTCGATGCGAAGCCATACCTGTGGACAGGTAACCGATTCACTGATTGGTAAAGAAGTCACTCTTGCTGGATGGGTTAATCGCCGTCGCGATCACGGAGGTGTGATTTTTATTGACTTGCGTGACCGTGAGGGCTTTGTCCAGGTAGTGTGTGATCCAGATCGTCCTGAGATGTTTGCTTTAGCTGAGCAAGTGCGCAGTGAGTTCTGTATTCAGATTAAAGGCCTGGTGCGCGCACGTCCTGCCGGCACAGAGAACAATGATTTGGTAAGCGGAAAGGTAGAAATTCTTTGTCACGAACTTGTGATTTTGAATGCTTCGGTGACTCCCCCATTTCAGATTGATGACGAGAACTTATCCGAGACAACCCGCCTCACTCATCGTGTCTTGGATTTACGCCGTCCACAAATGCAAAAGAATTTGCGTTTGCGCTACAACGTTGCGATGGAGTGTCGCCGATATTTAGATGATGCTGGTTTTATTGATATCGAAACGCCAATGTTGACCAAGAGTACTCCAGAAGGGGCGCGTGATTATTTAGTACCTTCACGTGTACATGATGGTCAATTCTTTGCATTGCCACAGTCACCACAGTTATTTAAGCAGTTGTTGATGGTGGCTGGCTTTGACCGTTACTATCAAATTACCAAATGTTTCCGTGACGAAGACTTACGTGCTGATCGCCAGCCTGAATTTACGCAGATTGACTGTGAAACAGCATTCTTAAGTGAATTAGAAATTCGTGAGCTCTTTGAAAACATGATCCGTCATATTTTCAAGAAGACCATGAATGTTGAGTTGCCTAATCCATTCCCAACCATGCCTTACTCAGAAGGTATGGCGCGTTTTGGATCTGACAAACCAGATCTACGAGTGAACTTTGAATTCACCGAGTTGACTGATTTGATGAAAGATGTCGATTTCAAGGTCTTCTCTGGCGCAGCTAATCAAGAGGGCGGCCGTGTAGTGGGTTTATGCGTGCCGGGTGGTGCAGAGATTAGCCGGAGTGAAATTGATGACTACACCCAGTTTGTGAGTATCTATGGCGCTAAAGGTTTGGCCTGGATTAAGGTGAACTCAGTTGCAGAAGGGCGCAATGGTTTGCAATCCCCAATCGTGAAGAATCTACATGATGCAGCGATCGATGGCATTCTCAAGCGTACTGGTGCAAAAGATGGCGACATCATTTTCTTTGGTGCTGATAAAGAAAAAGTAGTGAATGATGCGATTGGCAATTTACGTCTACGTATTGGTCAATCGGCCTGGGGTAAAGAGCACGGCCTCTTTACTGAAGGTTGGAAGCCATTGTGGGTTGTGGATTTCCCAATGTTTGATTACGACGAAGGTGAAGCGCGTTGGGTTGCTTGTCACCATCCGTTTACTAGCCCTAAAGATGAGCACATGAAGTATCTGGAATCTGATCCTGGCAAGTGCTTGGCAAAAGCTTATGACATGGTCCTCAATGGCAGTGAAATTGGTGGTGGCTCAGTACGTATTCATCAAGAGACAGTGCAGAGCCAAGTGTTCCGTGCCTTGAAGATTGGTGCCGAAGAGGCTCAAGCTAAATTTGGCTTCTTGTTAGATGCCCTTCAATATGGCGCTCCTCCACACGGCGGTATTGCTTTCGGTCTCGATCGCATCGTAACGATGATGACTGGCGCTGAATCCATTCGTGATGTGATTGCCTTCCCTAAAACACAGCGTGCGCAGTGCTTATTGACTCAAGCTCCTAGCCCAGTAGACGAGCGCCAGTTACGTGAGTTGCATATCCGTTTGCGCCAAGCTGCTCCCGCCGCTTAAAACAAGTTAAGCAGCACCTATCTTGAAAATCCCTATTTCGGTTTTAGTAGTCATCTACAAATCGAATGGGGATGTTTTACTGATAGAGCGTGTAGATCGTCCGGGGTTTTGGCAATCTGTTACTGGCAGCCTAGATGCCTTAGATGAGGATCTCGCTTTAGCAGCCACTCGCGAAGTTTTTGAAGAAACGGGTATTGCAGTAGATCAGCTTACTGCTGGCTCTTTGCGTAATTTGCACCATCAAATTGAGTACGAAATTTATCCTGATTGGCGTTTTCGTTATGCTCCTGGCGTTACCCGCAATATCGAGCATTGGTTTGCTCTTGAAGTCCCAGAAAATATTCAAATCCAGCTCTCCCCTAGAGAGCATGTGGCGTATCAGTGGCTGCCTTTCGAAGAGGCTGCTAAGAAGTGCTTCTCTCCCAGCAATGGTGAAGCTATTCTGAAATTCTTTTCAGAGAAGAAGGAATAAGATAGAGCGATGAGACCATCATCGGGACACCACCACGGTAGTGCAGATTCCAAACCTTCACAGGGAAGCGATTGGAAGGTTATTCGCGATTTAATTCCCTATCTACTGGAATATAAATTTAGAGTTGCAATTGCTCTAGCTTGCTTGGTTGCTGCTAAGGTTACCAATCTCGGCATCCCCATTTTGCTCAAGCGTTTAATTGACGATTTAAATCTCAAGGCAGATTCTCCACAAGTCTTGCTCGTAGTTCCAGTGGCGCTCATTCTGGCTTATGGGCTTCTCCGAATGGCTGCTTCCTTGTTTGCTGAATTACGCGAGTTTCTCTTTGCGCGAGTGACTCAAAATGCCGTCCGTAAAGTGGCTCTCCAAGTCTTTCAACATTTACATGCTTTAGCGCTGAGCTTTCATCTAGCTCGCCAAACTGGAGGTGTTAGTCGGGATATTGAGCGTGGCACTCGTGGTATTCAGTCGCTAATTTCTTATTCGCTCTATAGCATCCTACCAACGCTGGTTGAATTCATTTTGGTATTGGGCTATTTGGCTTACTCATATGATATTTGGTTCGCAGCAATTACCTTATGCGCCTTGGTTTTCTATATTGTATTTACTGTAGTGGTTACAGAGTGGCGCACCCATTTTCGCAAGACCATGAATGATATGGATTCAAAGGCGAATCAGAAAGCCATTGATTCTTTATTAAATTTTGAGACCGTGAAGTATTTTGGTAATGAGGCCTTTGAGGCTAGTCGTTACGACAAAAATTTGGTGCGCTATCAAGCCGCCGCCATCAAGTCACAAAAATCTTTAGCAGTTCTCAATTTTGGCCAGCAAACAATTATTGCTATTGGTTTGGTCTTAATTTTGTGGCGTGCTACGCTCGGGGTAGTAGATGGCACCATGACCCTTGGCGATCTTGTATTGGTGAATACTTTAATGATCCAGTTGTATATTCCACTCAATTTCCTGGGTGTGATTTATCGCGAGATCAAACAGTCTCTAACAGATATGGAGCGGATGTTCTCTTTGCTCAATACCGATAAAGAAATTGCTGATTCACCTAATGCACATCCTTTACATATTGGTAACCACAGTCATGGCCCGGATGTTCGTTTTGAAAATGTCTCTTTCCACTATGACGCTAAGCGAGAAATTCTTCGTGATGTGAGTTTTTCTATTCCAGCGGGAACGATTACTGCTGTGGTGGGACAAAGCGGCGCAGGCAAGAGTACTTTAGCCAGATTGTTATTCCGTTTTTATGATGTGCAGTCTGGCAAGATCCTGATTGACGATCAAAACATTCAAGATGTGACGCAAGCTAGTCTTCGCAAAGCGATTGGCATCGTGCCACAAGACACAGTCTTATTTAATGACACTATTGGCTACAACATTGCTTATGGCAATCCTTCCGCCTCAATTGAAGAAGTGCAAGAAGCTGCCAGAGCGGCACAAATCGATGGTTTTATTAAGCGTCTGCCAGACGGCTACGATACCCAGGTAGGCGAGAGGGGCTTGAAGCTTTCTGGTGGTGAGAAGCAGCGTGTGGCCATCGCACGCACTTTGTTGAAAAAACCAGCGATGCTGATTTTTGATGAAGCAACCTCTGCCTTAGATTCCAAGACAGAAAGGGCTTTTCAGGAAGAATTACTCGGCCTGGCTAAAAATCGCACCACTCTGATCATTGCGCATAGACTTTCTACCATTATTCATGCCAATCAAATTCTGGTAATGGAGCATGGTCAAATCGTCGAGCGGGGCACCCATTTGGAGTTGCTAGCAGCCCAGGGAAAATATGCTGAGATGTGGCAAATGCAAGAACGTGCCGCTCTTGATTAGAATAGCTGGATGACCCAACAGAACACTCAGCAAACCTCTACAGAAGACATTTTAAAAAATGCCTTTGCAGCTGCTGTTGCTGTTGCGGATCCTCAAGTCATCGTCCCACAATATTTAGCGAAGATATTTCCTGCTGGCCAACAGCCCAAAGGTAGATGCTTGGTGGTAGGTGCTGGCAAGGCTAGCGCTTCGATGGCTAGCGCATTTGAGGCTTATGCAAAGAAACATTGGCCTCAAGTAAACATTGAGGGTGTGGTGCTAACCCGTTATGGCCATGCATCACCTACCAGTCATATTCAAATTATTGAAGCCGGTCATCCGGTACCCGATCAGGCAGGTATGGATGGTGCTAAAGCAATCTACGCATTAACCCAGCAATTAGAGCCAGGCGATGTACTCATTGCCCTGGTTTCTGGTGGCGGCTCAAGTTTGCTGACCTTGCCGCAAGAGGGCATCACGATAGACGACATGCGCATGACCACAGAAACGCTATTGCGAAGCGGCGCCCCCATTGAAGAGATGAATATTGTTCGCAAACATTTATCTGCAATCTTGGGTGGAAATTTAGCAAGGGTTGCCATTGCCCGTGGTGCACGCGTAGAGGCATTACTCATATCGGATGTGACCGGTGATTCACCGGCAGATATTGCCAGTGGGCCATGTGCAGCCGACTATTCCACCTACCAAGATGCCTTGGCTATCTTTGAAAAATATAGCTTAGGCAAAAATGAGATTCCTGCATCCGTACTCAATCATCTGCAGCAAGGGCTTGCAGGAGAAAAACCAGAGACCTTAAAAGATGCTGATTTGGTAAATGCCCAAGTGGCCAATCATGTCATTGCTACTGCATATAAAAGCTTAGAAGCTGCAGCAGATTATGTTCGTAGTCAGGGTTATGAGGCTATTGTTTTAGGGGATACGATTACTGGTGAAGCACAAACAGTTGGTATGACTCAGGCACAGTTGACTAGAGAGCATTTATCTCAGCTGACCGCCAAACCACTGGCACTGATTTCTGGTGGAGAATGTACAGTCACCATCCCTGCTGGCGTTAAAGGTCGAGGTGGTCGTTGTAGTGAATATCTACTCTCACTTTTTGCTGCCTCAAAAGATTTGCCTAAGTTGGCTGGATTAGCTGCAGATACCGATGGTATTGATGGCAGTGAAAAAAATGCGGGCGCATGGTTTACGGCCGATATTCGTAGAGCTAGTTTGGATAAGGGAATGACTCCGGAGTCATTCTTGGCTGGCCATGATTGCTATGGCTTCTTTGCAGAATTAGATGCTTTAGTGGAAACTGGGCCTACACTTACCAATGTGAATGATTTCCGGATCATTTTGCTCGATAAATAATCATGCCTAACAGCCCAACCCAAATTGAACTGATTCAGCCAGACGATTGGCATTTGCATATTCGCGATGGCGAAGTAATGAAGGATGTCTTGGCTGATACTGCCCGTCAGTTTGCGCGTGCGATCATCATGCCGAATTTGAAGCCGCCGGTTACTACGGCAGATTTAGCAAATGCTTACCGCACCCGGATTGAAGCAAGCCTGAAGTCTCTGGGTGTTTCTGGCTTTACACCATTAATGACGCTGTATCTCACGGACAATACTTCTGCCGATGAAGTACGTAAGGCTAAAGAACAGGGCATTACTGGAATCAAGTTATATCCTGCAGGAGCCACCACCAATAGTGACTCAGGTGTAAGTGATATCAAGCATTGCTACAAAGCTTTGGCAGCAATGCAAGCTGTCGGAATGCCGCTATTAGTTCATGGTGAAGTGACTCATGCTGATATCGATATCTTTGATCGTGAAGCGGTGTTCATTGATACTGTTCTTGAGCCTTTGCGTAAAGTTTTTCCTGAACTGAAAATTGTGTTTGAACACATTACGACCAAACAAGCAGCGCACTATGTTCGCGATGCTTCGACTGGTGGGAAAAATACTATTGCTGCTACGCTGACTCCACAGCATTTACTCATGAATCGCAATGCAATTTTTGCGGGCGGGATTCGTCCACACAACTATTGCTTGCCTGTACTCAAGCGTGAAGAACATCGCGTGGCTTTATTGGAAGCTGCTACTAGCGGCAACCCCCGCTTCTTCTTAGGTACTGATAGTGCGCCGCATGCCAAAGGTGCTAAAGAGGCAGCCTGTGGTTGCGCTGGTTGCTATAGCGCGTTTAACGCTCTTGGTTTGTATGCAGAGGCATTCGAGAGCGTCGGCAAGCTTGATCAGTTAGAGGGGTTTGCCAGTTTCTTTGGCCCAGATTTTTATCATTTGCCGCGAAATAGTAAAAAAATTACCCTGTCTAAGCAGGCGCAAAAAATCCCTGCTGAGTTACCGCTGGGTGATGACACGATTGTTCCACTTCGTGCTGGTGAAACAATCGCCTGGTCTCTCATTTAAATACGTCTCTACTGTTTTACAAGCCAATTTGCTCTGACTGCGTTAGACTGCAGGCGCAGAGTCAATTGGGCAATCGCCGCCTCTTTATTGAGGGGGAGGAAAGTCCGGACTCCATAGGGAAGGGTGATGGCTAACGGCCATCCACGGCGACGTGAGGAATAGGGCCACAGAGACGAGCGTATTTAGTTACGGTGAAACGCGGTAACCTCCACCCGGAGCAATCCCAAGTAAGCAGGCGATGAGGCGTCCCGCTGAGTCTGCGGGTAGGGAGCTTGAGCCGTCAGGTAACTGCCGGCCTAGAGGAATGATTGCCCCTAGATGCAAATCTAGGCGACAGAATCCGGCTTATCGATTGACTCTGCACTTATTCTGAAACAATGTCGATGCTGTAGGTGATTTCAGCTGTCTTTGCCAGCATGGTGGTTGCCGAGCAGTACTTTTCATGGGAAAGCTTGACGGCACGCTCTACTTTCGAGCGCTCTAAGTCTTTGCCTTTGACTGTGAAGTGCATATTGATCTTGGTAAAGACTTTAGGTTCTACTTCCGCTCTTTCGGCAACCAGAGTTACGTCGCAGGCGCTTACTGCTTGTTTGGCGCGTTGTAGGATTAAAACCACATCAAAGGCAGAGCAACCCCCAGTTCCAGCCAAAATCAACTCCATAGGCCTTGCAGCACTATTTTGGCCGCCTGCATCTGGTGGCCCATCCATTTTGAGCAGGTGCCCGCTACCTGTTTCTGCTGAAAAAGCCATTCCACCGTTACCTAACCAAGATACTCGACATTCCATATTAGTGATCCCTAACTTACTAAATTAATCAATATTATCAATAGTTTACCAATATTGATGTACTTTGGTTAGAAGGCGGTTTTGGTCAAAAAACATCAAAAACTTGATTTTGGTCAATTTTCTTGCATCGCACCATCGTTATCTATACAATAACCATATTGGTAGTCAGTCTTGTATAAGACTGCGACTTACCACCCAGTGTCTCCTCCACCCAAACAAAGGTGGATTCCAGCCCAGGACTAGTTCCTGGGTTTTTTTTGGGTTACAATTCAAGGCTTTACTGAATTACCGAACTAGTCAGCGGTAATTGTTTTACCAGTTAGATTGCAGAATCTGCGAGCTTGCAAACATAAGCAGGGCCAAGGTGGACGCGGTGTGATTGGAGTAATTTTTTTGACTATAACAATTTGAGAAATCATGAAAACTTTTTCCGCAAAATTCCATGAGGTAAAGCGTGAATGGTTCGTGATTGACGCTACGGACAAAGTCCTCGGTCGTGTCGCCAGTGAAGTGGCACACCGTCTACGCGGCAAGCACAAGCCTGAATTCACACCACACGTTGACACTGGCGACTTTATCGTCGTGATCAATTCATCTAAGCTGCGTGTCACTGGCACCAAAGGCTTGAACAAGATTTATTACCGTCACAGCGGATACCCAGGCGGTATTAGCTCGACTAACTTCGACAAGATGCAAGACCGTTTCCCAGGTCGCGCTTTGGAGAAGGCTGTGAAGGGTATGTTGCCAAAAGGCCCACTAGGCTATGCCATGATCAAGAAATTGAAAGTTTATGGCGACGCTAATCATCCGCACACGGCTCAACAGCCTAAAGCGTTAGAGATTTAAGGAAACCAAATGGCTATTAATTACGGAAATTGGAATTACGGTACTGGTCGCCGCAAGAGTTCTGTTGCGCGCGTATTCATTAAATCTGGCAAAGGCGAAATTACTGTTAACGGTAAGCCTATCGATGCTTATTTTGCTCGTGAAACATCACGCATGATCGCTCGTCAGCCTTTGGCTCTCACAGCCCACTTAACGACCTTTGATATCAAAGTAAACGTTTCTGGTGGCGGTGAAACTGGCCAAGCTGGTGCAGTTCGTCACGGTGTTACTCGTGCATTGATCGACTACGACAACGCTTTGAAGCCAACTCTGTCTAAAGCAGGTTTGGTAACTCGCGATGCTCGTGAAGTTGAGCGTAAAAAAGTTGGTCTGCATGGCGCACGTCGTCGTAAGCAGTTCAGCAAGCGCTAATTTCTTTCAGTCGCTTAGTATTATTGAAAGGGTCGCGCAAGCGGCCCTTTTTGTTTCTACAATAAGTGAAATTGTAGGAATGTTGTATTAATCTACGTAAGACAGATTAATGACGGATGCGGTATTTTGGAGAAAGACATGATTAAGGTAGGCATCGTTGGCGGCACAGGATATACCGGGGTGGAATTATTGCGTTTATTGGCGCAGCATCCTGAGGTAAAAATTGTTGCTATTACTTCTCGTACAGAAGCTGGTATGCCAGTGGCTGAGATGTTCCCATCCTTACGTGGTCGTGTCGAGCTGAAATTTACGACGCCAGATGAAGCCAAATTAAATGAGTGTGATGTTGTCTTCTTTGCAACGCCACATGGCGTTGCTATGGCACAAGCAAAAGAATTACTCGCTAATAATGTCAAGATTCTGGATCTGGCGGCAGACTTCCGTTTGAAGGATGTCAAAGAGTTTGCGAAGTGGTACGGCATGGAACATGGCTGCCCAGAAATTTTGGCTGAAGCGGTTTATGGCTTGGCTGAAATTAATCGTGAGGCAATTAAAAAGGCGCGCGTGGTTGGCTTGGCGGGATGTTATCCAACTTCAGTGCAGCTTGGGCTTGCGCCATTGCTATCTCCAAAATCTACTGGCGGGAAGCACTTAATTGATGGCACTCACATCATCTCTGATTCGAAGTCAGGCACTTCTGGTGCCGGGCGTAAAGCAGAGATTGGCACCTTATTGTCTGAGGCAAGCGATAACTTTAAGGCCTACGGTGTTAAAGGCCATCGTCACCTCCCTGAAATTGTGCAAGGCTTAAAGGCCATCGCCGGCCACGACCAAATTGGACTGACATTTGTGCCGCATCTCACACCGATGGTGAGGGGTATTCATTCAACCTTATATGTGCGTTTGACTGAGGCTGGAATGGGTGTCGATTATCAGGTGCTTTATGAGAATTTCTACAAGGATGAGCCTTTCGTAGATGTAATGCCAGCCGGAAGCCATCCAGAAACACGTTCTGTTAGGGGTAGTAATGGCATCCGGATTGCGATTCATCGTCCTGGCGGCGGCGATACTTTGGTTATTTTGGTAGTGGAAGACAATTTGGTGAAAGGTGCTTCAGGCCAGGGCGTCCAGTGTATGAACCTCATGTTTGGCTTGCCTGAAACCACGGGCCTGACCCAGATTGCGGTTTCCCCATAAAGACCCTTCAGCAGGCTGGGAATTAAAAGCCTAAAATGAATTATCGTTTTCTGAATTAGGAGCAAATCATGACTGAATTAGCTACGCAAACAGCACAAGATTTAGCTGAGCCACCAACCCCATTGGTGTTTACGGATAGTGCCGCTGCGAAAGTGGCTGACTTGATTGCTGAAGAGGGCAATCCAGAGTTGAAGTTGCGCGTATTCGTGCAAGGTGGTGGTTGCTCAGGTTTTCAGTATGGCTTCACGTTTGATGATGCCGTAAACGAGGATGACACCCTCTTTGAAAAGAATGGCGTTACTCTTTTAGTGGATTCAATGAGCTTCCAATATTTGGTTGGCGCTGAGATTGACTACAAAGAAGATATCAATGGATCACAGTTTGTGATTAAGAATCCAAATGCCACAACGACTTGTGGTTGTGGATCTTCATTCTCTGCTTAAGGAAATCAAAAACTACGCAGGATAGCAAGCGCCTAGAATTCTAGGGCCCTTCGCTCCCGTAACGGCTGGCAAATTTGCTGGCCGTTTTTCTTTATGGGCCCAAGCAAGCCAGGCAAAAGCAAGGCCCTCAACGAGTTGCGGATCAATGCCAGCAGAGTCACTGGTTGTAATTTCTATCGGGCCTTTGAATACATGCTGAGCTTTAACCTTCAGTAAATTCATCAACGCATTATTTCGAGCGCCGCCTCCACAGACAATCAGTGCATGGGTTTGCGGGGCATACCTTAACAAAGACTCTAATGCGGAATGTGCAGTTAAATGTAATAGTGTTGCTTGTACATCTTCAGCGAGATGATTGTCTTGACCTATTTTTTCTTGCAACCAAGCAAGATGAAAATCATCCCTTCCAGTGCTTTTCGGGGGTGCTTTGCTAAAGAAAGAATCAGACAACATCTTTGTTAGAAGCGCTTCACTTACTTTACCTTGCAGCGCCCAATTACCGTTTTCATCATAGGCATTGCCTTGATGCTCATGTATCCAAGCATCCATCAACATATTTCCTGGACCACAATCAAATCCGGTCACTTCACCATTTTTTGGTAGAAGTGTCAGGTTGGCAATTCCACCAATATTGAGGATGGCTAAATTTTTATCTTCTACAAATTGCTGTGCATGAAAGGCTGGCACCAATGGTGCACCATGACCACCTGCAGCAATATCACGACTTCTAAAGTCTGCGATGACATCTATTCCCGTCTTTTCAGCTAGGAGGGCAGGGTTGAGTGTTTGGTGGGTGTATGCCATATCCCCAAGCTGTGGTTGATGACGAATGGTTTGACCGTGCGCACCAATGGCGGTGATATCTGAGGGCTGTAAATGTGCTTTTTTAAGCAATTGATTTACTGCTTCTGCATAAGCTAAGGCAAGGGCATTACCAGCCTGTTTCTCACGATGAAGTTCATTGGGGCCGGGGCTTTGAAGGTCAAAAAGGGTCTTACGAAGCTCAGGGCTAAAGGGGGTAGACACCGCTTCTAAAGCGCTGGTTTCCCCGTTGGGCCCAATCTGAGCTAGAACAGCATCTATCCCATCCAGGCTAGTACCAGACATGAGGCCAATATAGAGGGAGTGCAGTTTGTTCATCTAGTTCTCAGGAATGCGACAATTATGCTTAACAATTTAAATACTAAATAACTGTATCAGCATCCGAATCAGTATGACGGCGAAACCAGAACAAAAATATCCATTAACCCCTGAAGTCTTTGCGGCACTCGAAGTTACTAAACGTGGCTGTGACGAGTTATTGGTTGAAGCGGATTGGGTTCAAAAGCTAGCCCGTAGTCAGGCTACCAAGACTCCACTGCGAATTAAGCTGGGTTTAGATCCAACGGCGCCTGACATTCATTTGGGGCATACAGTCGTTTTAAATAAATTACGTCAGTTACAAGACTTAGGTCATACAGTCATTTTCTTGATTGGTGATTTCACCAGCATGATTGGTGATCCATCGGGTCGTAACGCGACTCGCCCTCCTTTGACTGCAGAAGAGATTGCAGTCAATGCAGAGACCTACTATCGTCAAGCGAGTATGGTGCTAGATCCCTCTAAAACGGAAGTACGTTACAACAGTGAGTGGTGTGATCCCTTAGGTGCCCGCGGCATGATTCAGTTGGCAGCAAAACATACCGTTGCTCGTATGCTTGAGCGCGATGACTTTACGAAGCGTTATCGCAATGGTGTACCCATCTCTATTCATGAATTTTTATATCCGCTCATGCAAGGCTATGACTCTGTTGCGCTCAAGAGTGATTTAGAGCTTGGTGGTACAGATCAAAAATTTAATCTTCTGGTTGGCCGCGAACTCCAGCGTGAGTATGGCCAGGAGCCACAATGTATTTTGACAATGCCACTCCTAGTTGGTTTGGATGGTGTTGAGAAGATGAGCAAATCCAAAGGCAATTACATTGGTATTAGTGAGCCTGCTGGTGAGATGTTTGGAAAGCTATTAAGCATCTCTGATGACTTGATGTGGGATTACTTCACATTACTCTCATTTAGACCCATGTCCGAAATTGATTTAATGAAGCAGGAGGTTGCTGCTGGCCGTAATCCAAAAGACTGCAAAGTACTTCTCGCACAAGAAATCGTCGCGCGTTTTCATTCGCAGGCTGCTGCAGAAAAAGCCCTGGAGGACTTTAATCACCGCGCTAAAGGCGGTGTTCCTGGTGAGATTCCAGAGGTTAACCTCACTGGCGCTCCCATGGCAATTGCTAACCTTTTAAAGGCTGCAGGTCTGGCTCCATCTACCTCCGAGGCTAATCGCAACATCGAGCAAAACGGTGTGAAGATTGATGGCGCAACAGTGAGCGACAAGCAAGCAAAGATTGAAGCGGGTACTTATGTTGTGCAGGTGGGCAAACGCAAGTTTGCCAAAGTAACGCTAGTTTAAATATCTAAGCTAGCAGTACCACTTGGAGGCGTTAAGCCAAAGTGCTCATAGGCCTGACGGGTCGCAACTCGACCACGTGAAGTTCTTTGTAGATATCCCTGCTGAATCAAGTAAGGCTCGAGAACATCTTCAATCGTATCGCGTTCTTCGCCAATAGCTGCGGCCAAATTATCGATGCCTACTGGCCCGCCATCAAACTTATGCAAGATAGCTTCTAGCAATTTTCTATCCATGACATCAAAGCCGCTCGGATCTACATCAAGCATTTTTAAGGCTGCATCAGCCATGGCTTTGGTGATGGTGCCAGTACCTTTTACTTCCGCGTAGTCTCGTACACGTCGGAGTAAGCGGTTCGCAATTCGGGGTGTTCCTCTCGCACGCTTTGCAATTTCTACTGAACCCTCTGGGTCAATATCCGCTTTAAGTAAGCTGGCTGAGCGGTTAATAATTTTGGTGAGCTCTTCTGTGGTGTAGAACTCGAGTCTTGCCACGATACCAAAGCGATCACGCAATGGGTTAGTGAGCATACCAGCGCGTGTCGTTGCGCCGATCAAGGTAAAAGGCTTGAGATCAATCTTGACGCTACGTGCTGCAGGACCTTCGCCAATCATGATGTCTAAGCTGTAGTCCTCAAGCGCTGGATAGAGAATCTCTTCAACCACTGGCGAGAGGCGATGAATCTCATCGATAAAGAGCACATCGTTTGCTTCGAGATTGGTCAGTAATGCAGCCAGGTCACCAGGTCTATCGAGAACTGGCCCGCTGGTTTGACGTAGATTGACACCAAGCTCTCTAGCAATGATGTGGGCTAGAGTAGTTTTACCAAGTCCTGGGGGCCCAAAAAGAAGAACATGATCTAAGGCTTCTTGACGTGCTCGAGTCGCACTAATAAAGATTTCTAATTGGGCGCGAGCTTTGGTTTGACCAACGTACTCATCCAACTGTTTAGGACGAAGCGCTCTTTCAAAGACGGCTTCAGAGTTTCCTGCAGATCCGCTCACAATGCGGTCATTACCTTCCGGTAAATCTTCAGGAATAGCGCTTAGGTCGTCAGTGTGAATTGCCATACCGCAAGTGTAGTGGTGTTTATCTCATTAGGGCTTAGATAGATACTTCAAGCCCATTCGTATGCCGTCAGAAACCGAGGTATCAGGAGGGATTTGCTTGAGGGCCAAGAGAGCCTCTTTTTCTGAGTAGCCTAAAGCTAGGAGTGCTTGCAATACTTCACTGCTAGCTTCTATCGCTTGAGGTTTACCTGAGCTAACTCCTAAGTCTGGAGCCAGTTTTCCTTTAAGTTCTAAACAAAGACGCTCAGCAGTTTTCTTACCAATACCAGGTACTTGGGTTAAGCGCCCCGCTTCTTGTAGTGCAATTGCCTGGGCTAATTCATTGACACTCATGCCAGAGAGAACTGCTAATGCGGTTCTTGAGCCAACACCACTGATCTTAATGAGCTGTCTAAATGCCTCACGTTCAGTTTCGGTAGCAAAGCCAAAGAGTTGCTGGGCATCTTCGCGTACTTGAAAGTGTGTGAGAAGGGTAATTTTTTGACCAGCTTGAGGAAGCTGATACAAGGTACTCATTGGCACATCGACTTCATAGCCGATACCTTGGCAATCTACCAAGAGCCTAGGAGGATGAACTGAAACGAGGGTTCCTTGAATGCGACCAATCATATAAAGATCTTAACCTGTAATGTACTCAGATATTTTTATTTGCTACGTTTTTTAGGAGCCAGGGCCGCAGTAATTGCTTGTGGAATTTGCGCATGATGAGCGGCACAGATCGCAACTCCTAAAGCATCTGAGGCATCCGGTCCTGGAGCGCGATTGAGCTTGAGTAGACGCTTTACCATTTCCTGGACTTGAGGCTTAGCAGCGCGACCCGTGCCCACAATGGCTTGTTTAACTCTGAGAGCGCTGTATTCAGCAACTGGAAGGTTCGCTGAAACTAGTGCAGCAATTGCCGCACCCCTTGCCTGACCAAGCATCAGGGTCGAACGTGGATTAACGTTTAAGAATACTTCTTCAATGGCGGCAGACTCCGGTTTATAAGTATCGAGAACTTCTTTAACGCCGGCATAGAGGGCGCCTAAGCGCTCTGGCAGACCTTTGGCTGGATCGCCACTTTCGATTGTTCCCGAGGCAACGTAAGTCAGTTTTTGGCCATCAACATCGATGACACCAAAACCAGTAGTGCGTAAACCTGGGTCAATTCCAATCCAACGCATAGGTATTTAGTTTTCCCGAATCTCTTAATGCTTAATGGCGGAAATGACGTGTGCCAGTAAAGATCATGGCAATACCATGTTCATTGGCTGCAGCAATAATTTCATCATCACGCATACTGCCACCTGGCTGAATTGCGCAACTTGCACCACCGTTTACAACAACATCCAAGCCATCGCGGAATGGGAAGAAGGCGTCACTCGCTACCGCGGAGCCCTTCAAGCTTAAGCCTGCATTTTCGGCTTTAATACTTGCCATGCGCGCAGAGTCCACGCGACTCATTTGACCGGCACCAATTCCCAGTGTCATACCATTGGCGCAATACACAATTGCATTAGATTTAACAAACTTTGCAACGCGCCAAGCGAACATCATATCGTTCATCTCGCTTGGAGTAGGCTGTCTTTGGCTTACAACACGCATTTCGCTTTGCAGAACATTCTTAGAGTCCGGTGATTGCACTAATAACCCACCGCCAACACGTTTGAAATCAAAATTATTAAATGCGGCACCCAAAGGAATCTCTAAGAGGCGCACATTTTGTTTTGCAGCGAAAATCGCTTTTGCCTCATCGCTAAAGCTTGGGGCAATAAGTACCTCCACAAATTGTTTGGAGATAGCTTGGGCTGCAGCGCCATCACACGGCACATTGAAAGCAATAATTCCACCAAAGGCTGAGCTCGGATCGGTTTTGAAAGCCTTTTCGTAGGCTTCTACTGCCGTTGCACCAACAGCTACACCACATGGGTTGGCGTGCTTGATGATGACGCAGGCAGCAGCGCCGCCAGTATTACCTGTAAAGCTCTTGACGCACTCCCAAGCAGAGTCCGCATCAGCAATGTTGTTATAAGAAAGCTCTTTACCTTGTAATTGTTTGTAGTTAGCAAGTGCGCCGTCTACTGGATAAATATCTTTATAGAATGCGGCGGATTGATGTGGGTTCTCGCCGTAGCGCATCTCTTGCACTTTTTCAAAAGCAAGATGCAAAGTTTCTGGATAAGAGGATCTGGCTTTATGATCTAAGTCGTCACCCAATGCAGAAAGATAATTGGCAATCGCACCATCGTACTGCGCAGTGTGCGCAAATACTTTTTTAGCCAGAGCTAAGTTAGTTTTATAAGAAACTACATTCTTGTTGGCTTTCATTTCCGCCAATACTGGTGCGTAATCTTCAGGGGAAATCAACACGGTCACATCTTGATGATTTTTAGCTGCAGCCCGCAACATGGCTGGGCCACCAATATCAATATTTTCGACTGCGTCTTCAAAAGAACAGGTCTCTTTAGCAACCGTTTCATTGAAGGGGTATAGGTTGATGACCAGCATATCGATAGTATCGATACCATGCTCTTTCAGGGCTGCCATATGCTCAGGGAAGTCTCTGCGCGCCAATAGGCCGCCATGCACCATGGGGTGAAGCGTCTTGACACGTCCATCCAACATTTCTGGAAACTTCGTTAAAGAAGAGACCTCTACTACCGGTAGATTATTTTCAGCTAGAAGCTTAGCTGTTCCGCCAGTCGAAATCAGTTTGATGCCCTGCTCATGAAGAGCTTTAGCAAAAGGCACGATGCCATTTTTATCAGAGACGGAAAGGAGGGCTGTACGGATCATATTTTCGAAGGGTCTTATTGGTAAATGGTGTATCGATGACTTACTTATTTCAGTATTTGATGCTCGACCAGTTTTTTATGCAGAGTATTGCGATTGATCCCAAGATATTGGGCTGCTAGCGATTGGTTTTGTTTGGCATGCTGCATGACGAGCTCTAGCACTGGTTTTTCAACGACAGTTAATACCATTTGATAGATGTCAGAGGGAGGTGTGCCCTTGAGGTCATTTAAATAACTTTGCAACTGGGTTTCAATACATTCGGTAATAGGGTGTTTATTGGTCATAATTTATCTACATGCTAAAAACGAAAATAACTAAGGTGCAACTAAGCTGCTTCTAAAAAAAGTAAACGGTCTGAATGGGATTTCATCTCATCAAAATAATCATTCACCATTTGCAATTGAGTTTTGCAATCATCAGCAGTATTCATACGCTGACGAAATGCATGTGAATCACGCAAACCTTTGCAATACCAGCCAATATGCTTCCGGGCTGTACGCAAGCCAATGTGCTCACCATAAAACTCGTAATGATCAAGGAGATGGGCATTCATAATGGCTTGAATCTCATTGATTTCCGGAGTTGGGAGCTTGCCACCAGTGTCAAGGTAATGATTGATTTCGCGGAATATCCATGGACGACCTTGGGCAGCACGTCCAATCATGATGGCATCAGCGCCAGTGATCTTTAAAACAGCCTCTGCCTTTTCTGGGCTATTGATGTCACCATTAGCAACTACCGGAATGCGCACATTAGTTTTTACAGCAGTAATCGTTTCATATTCTGCTTCACCGTGATATAGGTCTGCTCTGGTGCGACCATGAACGGTGAGCATCGAGATGCCAGATCGTTCTGCAAGGCGGGCAATTTCAATGGCATTTTTATGTTCGCGATCCCAGCCTGTACGAATTTTTAAAGTCACTGGTACTGCATCGGGACCAATACCAACCGCATTAACAACGGCTTCCAAAATTTGCTGCACCAGCGGTTCATCTCGCAAGAGGGCTGAACCTGCGGCTACATTGCAAACCTTTTTTGCCGGGCAGCCCATATTGATATCGATAATTTGTGCGCCGTGATCCACATTTATTTTTGCTGCTGCAGCCATCATGGCTGGGTCTGCGCCTGCAATTTGTACAGCGATTGGTTTGAATTCACCTACGTGATTAGCGCGACGTTGCGTCTTTTCGCTTTTCCAAAGCAGAGCATTGGAGGCCACCATTTCGGATACGGCATAACCTGCACCCAACTTCTTGCAAAGCTGTCTAAATGGGCGATCGGTCACCCCAGCCATAGGGGCCACAAATAGTCTATTTGCGAGGAGGTGAGGGCCGATCTTCATCTATTGGGGTTGGTGTAGGAGGTGTCTTGCGGAAAGCATGACACTTTAGCACAAAGAGATCTAAATCTGCCTAATTTTTAGGCAGGTTCTTTGATTCTGGTCAACGGAAGAATGTTGTGATTTTGGGGGCTTTTTAAGCCCCTTAGCGCCTGCCAAACATCATCTGGCGAGCTAAGGCTGTTTTGACTGGTGGAAGCCACTGCAGGGCGGATAAGGCCAATCCACGAGCCATCACAATTGGAGCAAGATTGGAAGTAAATACTCGAGCCATGAAGTCTGTCAGACCAATCGTGGTTGTTCTATCTGTTTTGCGACTTTGCGCATAGCTTTCTAATGCATTTTGAAGATCTACTGGAGTTTGGTTTTCTACTGCACCTGAAAATACCCCGACTAATTTTTCAGCAAGCAAAAAGGCATCCCGTAATCCTAAATTTAATCCTTGCCCTGCAACTGGGTGCAGGGTTTGTGCGGCGTTACCAATCCAGACTTCATTGTCTTTGGTAATTTCCTTGCGGTAGTTCAGTCCTAACTCATACAAGCGACGATCTTGAATTTTTAAAAAGCGGCCAATGCGTGAACCAAATTCTTTTTGTAGGGATTCCAGAAAATCTGCATCACTTAATTGCAGGCGATGCTGTGATGACTCTGGCGATCCACACCAAACTAGATTCAAAATATGATTGCCATAATGACTTGGAAGCACTGCTAATGGACCTTCAGAGGTAAAGCGTTCCCAGGCCTGATAGGGCGCTGCGTTTTCTACTTCAACTAATCCCACTAGGGCCGACTGGCCGTAGTCTCGCCCAGATTCAACCCAATCTTGAGTTTTAAATAAGCCCCCTTCAGCATGCACTATGCATTTAGCATTCATGCTTACAGGGCTATCTTCTTTGTCAATGTGTAGCCATTCAAAATGAGGGCTCTGAGTTTGAATGATTCTCAATGCTTGGCGAAGTGTGATGTGAATATCACGATAGCGAATGATGTGACCCAAGGCATCTTGTTTAAGCTCTTCCCGTGTCATCAAGGCACGGCCAAATCGACCCGCCTGTGAAACATGTACGCGATGAATATCAGCGCATTCAGAGGGCCAGGCATGAATCGTATCGAGTAGAAGCTTGCTGCCATGCGAAAGGGCGATGCCTCGGCTATCAGCTGAAGCTAAATCAGCATCCTCTTTTGGGTTACGGTCGATCAGAGTAAGTTTTGCATCTGGAAACTTTTGTAGAGTCCAGGCTGCGCAAGCAAGGCCAACAGGTCCGCCTCCATGAATCAAGATATCGCAACTAGATGAACTCATAGCTGATGTTTAAGCATGCTTCATGAGGGCTTCAATTTCATCGGCCTTCACTGGCACCCCACGCGAGATTAATTCGCAGCCAGAGCTATTAATGACGGCATCATCCTCAATCCGAATACCAATATTCCAAAAGGCCTCGTCGACATCATCCGCAGGTCTTACGTATAGACCTGGCTCAATCGTAATGACCATGCCGCTTTTGAGAATGCGCCAAGGCTTATCTTCTTTAGAGGAGCCTTCAACTTGTTCGCGATACGAGCCAACATCATGTACATCCATACCTAACCAGTGTGAAGTACGGTGCATATAAAAACGCCGATAAGCGCCAGTCTCGATTGCATTCTCCAGCGAGCCTAATTCAGAGAGCTTGAGGAGTTTTTCATCAAGCAGACCTTGCGTTAATACTTTGAGCGCAGCATCGTGGGGCTGCATAAAAGTATTCCCAGGCTTGCTTGCTGCAATTGCTGCTTCTTGCGCAGCGAGTGTAATGTCATAAAGCGCGCGCTGAGGGCCAGAAAACTTTCCATTGACTGGGAAGGTGCGGGTGATGTCAGATGCATACCCATCAAGCTCGCACCCCGCATCAATTAAACAGAGGTCGCCGCTACGTAATTCGGTTGATCCAGCTCGATAGTGCAGGATGCATGAGTTTGCACCGCCAGCAACGATGCTGTTATAGGCAACACTCTGAGAACCACTATTGCGGAACTCATGAAGTAGCTCGGCTTCAAGTTGATACTCACGTATTCCGGGTTTGCACACCTGCATCGCGCGAATATGGGCGCGGGCAGAGATGGCTGCAGCACGGCGCATCGTATCAATTTCCTGTACGTCTTTAAAGAGGCGCATCTCATGAATGAATGCTTCTACATCATGAAATTCAGAGGGCGGGTTAACGCCTGAGCGCGCTTGACCACGAACTTGCTTCATCCAATGACGTAAGCGACGATCCGCTTCTGCGCTTTCTGCTAAGCGGATATAAACCGCATCTTGATCAGCTAATAATTCACCAAGTTTGCGATCAAGCTCTTGATTGCTATGCGCGAACTCAATGCCAAGTTTTGTTGGTGCAGCCTCTGGTCCGAGGCGGATACCATCCCAAATTTCTCGCTCGGGATCTTTAGGTCTGCAAAATAAATGGGATTGCAATTCGTAGTCTTTGCCACTACCTTTTACCGTCATTACTAAAGTTGCGCCTGGCTCTTCAAAACCAGTTAAGTAAAAGAAATCGCTGTCATGACGATAGGGAAATTCGCTATCGCGATTTCGTGCGACTTCAGGTGCAGTAGAAATGACGGCAACACCGCTACCAGTCTTGGCGTAAATTTGTTTTGCTAGCGCATTTCTGCGTTCTTGATAAATTTTGTTATTCATAAGCTGCATTGAGCTCTTGTAAGCGTTGTGGAGTCCCTACATCGTGCCATGGACCGGTATATTTTTCACCAGACACTTTATTTTGCGCCATAGCCTTCCTCAGAAGGGGTGCCAGCTTTGCCGGAACGCCGATTTCTAATTCTCTAAAGAGATCCTTGTGGTAGATGCCAATCCCTGAAAAAGTGAGCTTCTCTGCGCCTTCAGAGGGGTGATCGCTCACTAATCCATCTTTCAGATAAAAGTCCCCATTGGGGTGCTGAACCGGATTTGGAACCATGAGAAGGTATGCCAACAATTTACTGGGCTGATTGCGCAGTTTTGAGACCACGTCTAAAAGTGCCTGGACAGGTAGGTTGGGACTAAATACATCACCATTAATGACTAAAAAATAATCCTCTGGCAAAAGCAGAGGGAGCGCCTTACGAATGCCGCCAGCAGTTTCTAGCGCACTACCCTCAGGCGAGTATTGAATCTTGAGACCAAATTGCCGACCATCTTTCAAACTTTCTTCTATTTTTTCACCAAGCCATGCATGATTGATCACAGCCTCTTGAATGCCTGACTGAGCAAGAGCTTCCAGATGCCAGGCAAGCAAGGATTTATTTTGAATCGTGAGTAAGGGCTTTGGCAGACTATCAGTCAGAGGCCGCATCCGCTCACCCCTACCAGCGGCGAGCAGAAAACAAGGAATGGATTGATTCTTGTTCATACGTGTTTACTGACTAGTCTTTCTTTTGACGAGTGGACTCCAAAATGCGCGCTAATGGTTTTAGTTCAATATAGCGATTAGCAGTAGCGATTGCATATTCCAGTACTAGAGGGATATCTTTCAGGTATCCATCCTTGCCATCACGATGAAAGAGTCTTGCAAAAATACCAAGAACTTTCAGGTGTCGTTGTAAACCCATCCACTCAAAATCGCGATAGAACTGACCAAAATCATCCGGCATGGGTAGTTTGGCTTTACGACCTGCTTCCCAGAATTTAATGACCCAATCAATCACACGCTCCTCTGGCCATGCTATGTAAGCATCTCGCCATAAAGAGGCGGCATCATATGTAATTGGCCCATAAACAGCGTCTTGAAAATCGATCACGCCTGGATTGTCTTTTTCTGTCACCATTAAATTGCGTGAGTGGTAATCGCGATGCACATAGACTTTTGCTTGTGCTAGATTATTTTTAATAATGAAGTCAAAAGCTTGTTTGAGTTGAGCTTGTTGTAGATCGCTTAACTGAATATTGAGATGTTTCTTCAAATACCATTCAGGAAATAAATCTAGTTCTCTTTGTAGGAGAGCTTGATCATAGTTTGGTAGTACACCAGGTTCGCTAGCTAATTGCATTTGCACTAGAGAATGAGTTGCATCTGCATAGAGGTGATCTGCAGTTTCGTTATTGAGTTCTGCAAGATAGGTTTTGGTGCCCAAATCATTTAATAAAAGAAAACCTTCAGCAGTATTTTGTTCAAGTATTTTGGGGACATTTAATCCGGCATTAGAGAGCAATAAATCCACTCGAATAAATGCATCTAAAGGTTCATGCTCTGGAGGGGCGTCCATCACGATTAAGGTCTCAAAATTGGGCTTTTGAGACTCAATACGGAAATAGCGTCTAAAGCTGGCATCTGCTGAGGCTGAGGTCAAAGTGGCGAGATCTAATTGCCAGCTAGGCTGTAGGCCTTTTAGCCAGTTGCGGAGGGTGTTTAAGCGAGAGTCAGTCATGGTCGATTCGTATAATAAGGCTGGTCTGGATCCATGAGTCATTATCGCCGTCGCGCCGGCCTTTGCGCCCCTCTTTTTTTAGCTATGACCCTGCGCGTAATCATGGGGGTGATATTGCTTCAATTCGCGTTACCGATTCGGGCGCAGGCTCCTGCGCCATTGCCCCCAACTTCACAAACTTCTACGAATACGGTACTTTTGCCTGATCGTGGCAATGTGACCGTACTGAAGTTAGATGATCAATTGCGCGTGGGTCAGCCAATTGAAGATGGTAAAGCATTGACATTCACTTCTAGTGATTCAATTGATGGTGTAGTAGATCGCGATATGCATTTGAAGGGCCGTGCGCAAATTCGTCGCAACGGCGCGGTTCTTAAAGCTGATGAAATTACTTATGACCCCGATACAGATATCGCTGACTTAATTGGTAATGCAGAGCTCTCTAAAGGGAATGTTGTCTTTAAGGGTCCTCAGGGTCAATTTAAAGTCGATGCACGTGAAGGTGCGATGGAGACTCCTAGTTATGAACTGCGAGATAGTAGAGGCAGTGGGAAGGCAAAAAAACTCACGATTGAAGGCCCTGATGTTTTTGTTTTTGATAAGGCAACCTATACCACCTGCACTCCAGAAAATATGGATTGGTATTTCACGGTCAGTAATTTAGAAATCGATAACGAGCAAAAGGAAATGGTTGGCACCCATGGGGTGATGCGATTCTTTGATGTGCCCATTGCGTATATTCCTTACTTCACCGCCCCGACAGGCGGTCAACGTCGTTCAGGACTTCTGGCTCCGATTGCTGGCTATAACTCGAACAATGGTTTTGATATTACCCAGCCTTATTACGTCAATATTGCACCGAATCGTGATTTGCTGTTATTGCCTCGCTATATGAATCAACGTGGTGTGATGTTGGGCGCGCAATACCGTTTCTTAGATACAAAATATTCCGGAACTCTTGGTGGCGACTTCTTGCCATACGACAAACAAACTGGCACTGATCGATGGAAATACGATTGGCAGCAGCGACAAGCATTTACTGGTGGGGTTGGGCCAGGTGGAGTGCCCTTGCCTGGATCGTGGACTGGTTATGCGAACATGGCCAGGGTTTCAGATAATTTATATCCCACACAATTTTCTCAAAGCCTAGCTGGGGTTGTAACCAATCAATTCCGCCAAGAAGTTGGAACGACAAAAGGGCTTACAGGTAGTTTGAGTAATTGGAATGTATCTGCAAGAGCTTTAACATTTCAAACCCTTCAGCCAGATCCTACCTCTACTGTTCAGTCGCCTTATAACGTTTTGCCAAACATTACTGCTACTTATAACAATCGCTTAACTCCAGCTGCTGCAAGTGCAGACGGTAAGTATTTAACTTTACCGAGTGGTCCGGCCACCACTTTTTCCACTGACTTTACGCGCTTTGCATACAACATTCAGGGGCACCTCGCTGCTACTGCACCAGGTGTTTATAGCCAGGCTGATAGAACGGTAGTAAAAGGTGCAATGGCTTTGCCTCAAGTGACGCCAGGTTATTACCTGACGCCTAAGGTGAGCTTTCAATCAAATAGCTATAACGCAACTCCATTCAATACTGTTGGTGTGGCTCCAGTTCAAGGTTTCACTATCCCTACGTTTAGTTTGGATTCTGGTTTGGCGTTTGAAAGAGATGCTGCCGAGTTGAAAGGATTCTTTGGGCGCGATATGTTGCTGACGATTGAGCCAAGAGCTTTTTATGTGTTCACACCATATCAAAGTCAAGCGCAGACACCAATTTTTGATACGGCCTATTCTGGCTTTGGCGTTTCTCAAATCTTTTCTGAAAATTCATTTGTTGGTAATGACCGTGTTGCCGACAGAAATGCGGCAACCCTAGGTATGACTAGCAGAATGATTGAAGCTAATACGGGTGCAGAGCGAGCCAGCGTCACTTTGGCACAACAGCAGCAATTTACTGGCCAGAAAGTAGGCTTAAACGGCAATGTTGTTAATCCCTCGACCTATTCTGATACTTTGGGTTCTGCCTCATTACGTTTACTTGGAAACTTCAGCGCTGATATGTTTGGTCAGTACAACACCCAACTTAATCGCTTTGTACAAAGTACGGTGGGTGGAAGTTGGAGGCCTACCCCTGGCAGAAGTCTGAATTTTGGTTATCGTAATGTGTGGTCGCCGCCAGTCCAAGCATCAGTACAAAATAATCAATCATTTACTCCAGCAGCAACCACTACTGATCAGTACAACATCTCTGGACAATGGCCACTCTCGCGCGAGGTATCTGTATTGGGTCGCTGGGGTTATGATGCTTTAACTACTAAAACATTAAATACCTTGTTAGGTCTAGAGTGGACGAGAGATTGCTGGACCTTGCGCAGCGTCTACTCACAAATACTCAATACCTCTCAAATAACCACTACCCAAGTGCTCTTCCAAATAGAATTTAGGGGCTTTGCTAGCGCAGGCAGCAGTCCAGTTGATATCATGAAGCTAAATGTACCTGGATATATGCCAACTTCAAAACCAATCCCACCTTCAATATATGAGAACTATCAATAATGCTCAGTAGGAACCTTTTGAAACAGATTCTGTCCGCCATCCTAGTCTTAAGTGCTGCTTCGTTTGCGGGCGTTGTCTACTCTCAAGATTCAAAGACTGGTAATACAACAGATAGCAAAATTCGTAATATCGATGGCGTCGCTGCCGTAGTGAATACCGGTTTTGTAACTCGTAAAGAAATCGATGACCGCATTATCGCCCTCCAGAAGCAGGGGGCAAAGTTGCCAGATGCTGCCAGCTTAAGAACACTGGTATTAGAGCGCCTCATTATCGAAAAAATTCAACTTCAGAATGCCGAGCAAGAAGGCATTGTGGTTAGCAAAAAAGAGTTAGAAAAAATTATTGGTGATATTGCTGAGAAAAATAAATTAACTTATGCGGAGTTCAAAGCCAAAATCATTGCAACAGGTATGACGTTTGAACGTTATAAAGAGACCTTGCGGGATGATATTGTCTTAAGTCGGTATCGCGAGCGAGCAGTAGAGGCCAAGATTAAGATTTCAGATGCAGAGGTAGACAATTTCATTGCAGATCGCATGCGTGCAATGGCTGGTGGTGGTGAGCAACGTTCTGCGCCGCCTGCAAAAGGCGAGCCTGAAGAAATTGATGTCGCGCAAATTTTTATTCCAGTAGATACGGGTGCTGGTGCAAGTGCTCAAGCCGAAGCAAAGAAGCAAGCCGAGGCTTTGCTGCGTGATGCAAAAGGAGATGTAGATTTTTTACAGCTCGGTGCCGCAGCTGCAAAAACAAATCCTAAAATTAAATTTCAAGATTTAGGTTACCGTAGCCCCGATCGCTTGCCGCAATTGTTTTATGAGGCCATTCGCAATACTGGCGGCGGACAAGTTGCTAATGCAGTGGTGAAGAGTCCGGCAGGGTATCACGTGCTGAAGGTTTTAGATCGTCGCGCACTTAGTGCGGCCCCCGCTGCGCAGCAGGTAGCATCACAAGATTCTGCGCCGACAACGCCCCAAAATATTCCAATTACCCAAACCATGGCGCGTCATATTTTGTTAAAAAAGAGACCAGGCTTAACCGATCAAGACGCAGAGAGACGTTTGCAAGGCTATCGCGATCAAGTACGAGCCAAGACTGCTGATTTTGGTGAGCTCGCTAAAAAGTATTCTGAGGACGGATCAGCTCCCAATGGGGGTAATTTAGGGTGGATGGGCCCTGGAGATTTGGTACCTGAATTTGAGCAAGCAATGAATCGACTTCAAATTGGTGAGGTCAGTAATCCAGTGAAGTCTGAGTTTGGTTGGCACTTAATTCAGGTATTGGAGCGCCGCGAAGCGCAGTTAACGGTTGAAAAGCAGCGAGATTTTGCGCGTGCAGCTATCCGCGAAAGAAAGTTCGAGCAGGCCTACCAGGATTGGATTCGTGAATTGCGCGACACAGCAACTGTAAAAATCTTGAACTCAGACGATGCAGCCAACGCCGCACCCCGTTAAATTAGTAATCACTACTGGTGACCCTGCTGGTATTGGACCAGAAGTTTCTCTGGCTGCAGCAAAAGATTTTTTGAGTCATCAGCCTGACGTTCGCATTACTTTATTGGGTGATGCAAGTTTATTTAAAGATTCTTCAGGCAAAAGCCCAAGCACCTCTGATCATTTAAAGATTGAGTCAATTTCACTGGGCTCACCCAGGGTTCCGGGGGTATTAAATCCTGCTAATGCGCAATATGTCCTGAATCTTCTAGACCGAGCTAGTGACGCCTGTCTTCATGGAGATTTTGATGCGATGGTCACGGCGCCAGTTCAAAAGAGCCTGATTAATACTGCTGGTATTCCTTTTACTGGGCATACCGAGTATTTAGCGCAGCGCTGCAATACAGAGCATGTTGTCATGATGTTGTGTGCTCCATTGCCAGCAGGTTTTTTGGGGATTCAATCGCGCAAGGACTTTAGGGTTGCCTTGGCGAGCACTCACCTTCCCTTGAAGGATGTTTCATCTTCCTTAAGTTATGAGCTCTTGCTTGAAACGATTCAAATCGTCAACCAAGATTTGCATGACAAATTTGGTATTGCCAAGCCAGTGATTAGGGTGGCTGGCTTAAATCCGCATGCAGGGGAGTCTGGTTATTTGGGCCATGAAGAAGTAGAGATGATTACGCCAGCAATTGAATCGGCCAAGCAGCAGGGAATTGATGTTTCTGGACCATACCCTGGGGACACCATGTTTGACCCTTCAGCACTCGAGCATGTCGATGCATTCATAGCGATGTATCACGATCAAGGATTAGCCCCGTTTAAGTTTGTCACTTTTGGCGGCGGCGTGAATGTGACTTTAGGCCTACCAATCATCCGAACATCAGTAGATCATGGAACTGCTTTGGATATCGCTGGGAAGGGAATTGCTGATTCTGGCAGCATGCTAGAGGCTCTCCGTTTGGCTTATGAGCTCGCCTTAAACCAAAGAAAGTTAAGCTAGGGAATGCATCGCGCCCGCAAACGTTTTGGCCAGAATTTTTTGCAGGATGATGGAATTATTTATTCCATCGTTGCTTTAATTAATCCAGGCCCAGATATGCACGTGATTGAGATTGGTCCTGGGCTTGGCGCCTTAACAATTCCTCTGCTGAGAAATCTTGACCAACTTGATCTCCTAGAAATCGACCGTGACTTAGTCGCGTATTGGAATCAGAAAAATCTCAATGGCCTAAAAGTAATTGAAGGTGATGCCCTAAAGTTTGATTTTCTGGAATGGGCGCAGAATCGCCCTGAGAAAAAAGGATTCTGTAAGGTAGTTGGTAACTTGCCTTACAACATCTCTTCACCATTGTTGTTCCATCTTGTTTCTGCCGCCTCAAAAATTGATGAGCAAGTATTTATGTTGCAAGCTGAAGTTGTTGAGAGAATGGTGGCAAAGGCAGGAAGCTCTGATTTCAGTAGGCTATCAGTCATGCTGCAGGCCCGCTACGATATGGAGTTAGTCTTGGAGGTTCCCCCCGAGGCTTTTGATCCTCAGCCAAAAGTAAACTCTGCCGTGGTACGGATGATCCCGCGCCAAGACTTTGATTTGAGCAATGCTCAGTGGGGAGTTTTAGAGCAAGTAGTTGCTGCAGCCTTTTCTCAAAGAAGAAAAATGTTGCGCACTAACCTACAGGCTTTTGCAGAGAGATTGAATTTGACTGAGTTGGAGCTAAAAGCGAGAGCTCAGGATATTACCGTTGAGCGCTATATTGAGTGGGCTAAAGTCTTAGCGGCTTAAGCGAGCTTATTTGTAAGCTTTGGGATCAATCACCCGCATTTCAGATTCGATCCAGCCCTCAACTTCTTGTTGTAACTCCTCTCCTGACTTGCCTTCAGAAAGAATGGCTGGTCCAATCGAAAAGATCACAGTGCCAGGTTGCTTTAAAAAGCTGTTTTTGGGCCAAAAATTACCTGCGTTATGTGCAATCGGAATAACCAATGCGCCCGTAGCGCTCGCAAGGCGTGCACCACCTTTGCGATAAGGTTTGGTTGATCCCCGAGGCGTTCTAGTGCCCTCCGGAAATAGCATGATCCATTTACCTTCACCAAGACGTTTACGACCTTGACTGGCAACTGAGAGCGCTGCAGTTTGTTTGTTTGCGCGATTGATGTGAATCATTTTGAGTAAAGCTAAAGCCCAGCCAAAAAAAGGAATCCAAAGTAATTCACGTTTGAAGACAAAGCAAAGTTGCTTTGGAAGGAGTGCAATATAAGCAATCGTTTCGTAAGCAGACTGGTGCTTGCTCAGAATGACGACGGGTTTATCAAGTACTGCACGCATGTGCTCCATGCCACGAATTTCATAGCGGATGCCACAAAGATGCCACAAGAGCCAAATCACCACTTTGTTCCAAATACCAATGAAGTTATAGCGATTTTCTGGGCTCAGAAAAGGAAATGCCAACATGCAGAGTATTGACCAAATTGGAGTAAAGATCAGAAGAAATAAGGCAAAGAGAGTAGAGCGTAAATAGATCATATTTTTCTATACGTTACCGTTCAAAAGTGCGCTTGTAAATGCCATAAGATCAGCATGAATTTGCGTGCCTTCAGGTAAGTTGCCTTTATCCAAAGTTTTTTGACCCTTGCCAGTCAATACTAGATGGGGTGTAGCTCCCAGGGCAATACCAGCCTGAAGATCTCGTAAGGAGTCACCCACAATGGGCACACCTAAGAGTGGCTGAGTACTATCCGATTTTTTATAACGTAAAGCAATTTCTTTCATCAGGCCAGGAGCGGGCTTACGACAATCGCAGCCATGTGAATCCATATGAGGGCAAAAGAAGATGCTATCAATATGCCCACCTAAGGGCTGAAGAAGCTTATCCAGCTTGTTATGCATCGCATGTAATTCATTGATCGTGAAATAACCTCTAGATAAGCCGGACTGATTAGTGGCAATTGCTATTTGATAGCCCGCTTGATTGAGTAGTGCAATGGCTTCTAAGCTTCTTGGTAGGGGAATCCATTCATCAACCGACTTAACATAATCATCACGATCTTCATTGATCACGCCATCGCGATCGAGAATAATAAGCTTGGAAGAGCTGATGCTCATGCTAATTTGCCGAGATCGGCAACGAGATTCATTTTCTGGTGAAGTTGTTGCAGGAGAGCTAGGCGGTTATCACGCAGCTCAGGATTGGGATCCATCACCATTACATCAGCAAAGAACTGATCAATCGGCGCACTTAAAGCAACCAGTGCCTTTAATAGTTCAACAAATTGACGCTTCTCATAGGCGGCGCTGAGAGTAGGATTAATAGCTTCCAAGGCTTTATGTAGTTGAGCTTCTGCAGGTATTTGTAATAACTTTGCAGAGCATGCCGTAGGAATAGCGGTAGTTGTTTTCTTCAAAATATTGCTAATGCGTTTATTTGCGGCAGCAAGTTGGGCAGCTTCAGCTAGAGCGTTAAATTCACGCAAAGCAGTTAAACGTTGAATCAAGTCATTGATTTGCGCTGGTTCTTGACTTAGAACGGCATCGATTTCGGCACTGGTAAATGGTTCGCCAGCAACGGATTGATCACGTAAATACGCGCGCAGACGATCAATGATGAATGCATAAATGTCAGCAGCATTTGCTTTATCTTGCACATCTTTTTGTGGGAACTGCGCACGGGCTAACTCAATTAGAGCAGGCAGACTCAGAGACAAATTCTTTTCTAAAAGTAAGCGGCAAATACCTAAAGCATGACGACGTAATGCATATGGGTCTTTGTCGCCGGTTGGCGCAAGTCCAACACCCCAAATGCCTACTAAGGTTTCAAGCTTATCGGCAATGGCTAGGATGGTTCCAGTTACCGTCTGTGGCAGAGCGTCGCCTGCAAAGCGCGGCATATAGTGCTCGCTACATGCGGCGGCAACTTCCGGATTTTCGCCATCATGCATTGCATAGTAGCGCCCCATGATGCCCTGTAGCTCAGGAAATTCACCAACCATATCGGTTAGTAAGTCAGTCTTTGCAATTTCGGCGGCTCGACTCGCGAGCTTTTCATCGGTATTAAGTTTTTTTGCAATGCCAACAGCAAGCGCCTGAACGCGCTGGGCGCGCTCAAGTTGATTACCCAATTGATTGTGATAGACCACCTTACCAAGATCAGCAACGCGAGCAGCTAAGGGGCGCTTCTGATCTTGTTGGAAGAAGAAGCGTGCATCCGAAAGACGTGGACGCACAACGCGCTCATTACCGGAGATGATGGCTTGTGGTTTGGCAGTTTCAATATTGGAAACAATCAAGAAGCGATTGCGCAACTTACCTTGTTTATCAGTCAATGCAAAATACTTTTGATTGGTTTGCATTGTCAAAATTAAGCATTCTTGCGGCACTTCCAAGAATTCTTGATCAAAGTGACACTCATAAATAGCGGGCCATTCAACCAGAGAGGTCACCTCATCTAGAAGGCTATCAGGCATTAAAACTAAGTCATCACCAGCGGCCTTTAAAAGGGCTGCCTCGATTTGAGCTCTACGTTGATTAAAGCTAGGAATTACCTTAGCCTTAGTTTGCAAATCATTTTCATATTGATCTGCAGTAGCGATAGTCACATTACCTGGCGCTAGGAAGCGATGCCCTTCAGTTTGGTTGCCAGCATCAATTCCCAGACTGCTGATCTTGAGAACCTGATTACCATGTAAAGCAATAATGCGATGGGCTGGACGAGCAAATTGCACATCTGCTAATTGACCATTTTTCTGAAGTACTTGATAGTGCATCATTTTGGCAATTGGTAATTTATTCAGCGTTTGCTCAAGCGCAGTTTGCGCGGTATGTTCTAGTGCCGCACCTTTAGCGATCACATTCAGATACAGAGCCTCATTTTTACCTTCACCAGCTTTTTCAAGGGTGGCAATATCGATATCACGATAACCAAGTGCACCTAATTTTTTTAGTAAAGGCGGAGTCGCTTTTCCTTGAGCATCAAAGGCAATGCTTGTCGGTAATAGTTTTTCACGTACGGGGTAGTCGGGCGCTTGATCCAAAACATTGCTGATTTGAACCGCCAGGCGACGAGGTGTAGCAAAGCTAGCTACCTTCGATGCCTCATTGGCTAAGCCAGCAGTCTTTAAGACTGAAAAGATCCCCTCACTAAAAGCATCGCCTAAGCGACGTAAGGACTTCGGAGGGAGTTCTTCAGTGAATACTTCAATTAATAAAGTAGCAGACTGTGTAGGAGAATTGGTTGTGCTCATAAATGGATTACTTCAGTCTTGATGCCTAAGCTTTGACCTGGCGTTGACACATTGGGAAGCCGAGCTTTTCACGAGATTCAAAATAAGCTTGAGCGACTGAGCGAGAAAGATTGCGGATACGGCCAATATAGGCTGCACGTTCGGTTACTGAAATAGCGCCACGTGCATCAAGGAGATTAAAGGTGTGCGCCGCCTTGAGAACCATTTCATAAGCGGGAAGAGCGAGCGGCACTTCCATCAAGCGTTTTGCTTCGCCCTCATAATTTGTAAAGTTTGCAAATAGCAAATCAGTATTGGAGTGTTCAAAGTTATAGCAAGATTGCTCCACTTCGTTTTGGTGATACACGTCACCATAAGAAATACCATCTGCCCAAACGAGGTCATAAACGTTTGAACAATTTTGAATGTACATCGCCAAGCGTTCGATTCCGTAAGTAATTTCGCCCAGAACAGGTTTGCAATCCAAACCGCCTACTTGTTGGAAATAAGTGAACTGAGTTACTTCCATGCCGTTTAACCATACTTCCCAGCCCAGACCCCAAGCGCCGAGTGTCGGATTTTCCCAGTCGTCTTCTACAAAACGAACATCATTCTCTTTGAGATCTAGTCCTAATGCTGCTAGTGATCCCAGATAGAGCTCGAGAATATTTTCAGGGGCAGGCTTGAGGACAACTTGATATTGATAGTAGTGTTGTAAGCGATTTGGGTTTTCTCCATAGCGGCCATCTTTAGGTCGCCGGGACGGCTGAACATAAGCTGCTTTCCAAGGCTCTGGACCAATGGCGCGTAAGAAAGTTGCGGTGTGGGATGTGCCTGCGCCGACTTCGAGGTCGATAGGCTGCAATAGGGCACAACCTTGTTGGTCCCAATAATCTTGAAGTTTGAGAATGATTTGCTGAAAAGTAAGCATGATTAACCTGGCTAAGCCGTTGATTTTACATGGCTAGCAGGGGATATAGTCAAAAATGACTAAAAACGTCGATGACGAATCAGGCCCCAGATCAGTAGGAGGCAAGAAAAGCTCAAAATTGGGAAATTACCCCAAATGACATAAGGCGTTTTACCGTCATAGGCCTGAATCTCCGCGCTTAAGCTTGCTTGGGCAAATTCAGGGAGGGCTGCGAGTACCTTGCCATTAGAGCCCAATACTGCAGTGATGCCAGTATTGGTAGCCCGCAGGGCCGGTAAGCCAGTTTCGAGTGAGCGTAATTGAGAGAGTCGTAATTGCTGGGTAGGCGCTTGTGATTTACCAAACCAAGCCAGATTCGTTAAATTGATCAGCAAATTTGTTGGATGGGGGTTATTCCGAATGCGACTAGCAAGCTCGCCACCAAAAACATCCTCATAGCAAATAGTGATCGCTGCATAAAGTGAATCTTGCTTCTGTCTTCTGATGATGAAGTTATCTTGCGCATCACCACCCCTTGCAAAATCACTTAAGGGAACGCTAAAAGCATTAACGAACCAATGAAAACCGGGCGGAATAAATTCTCCAAAAGGCACTAGGTGATTTTTGTCGTATTGATATGCATCTTGGGAGGGAGAAAGGCCCAGAGCTCGGTTAGAAAATTCTCTTCCGTTGTTGGGATTGGCGTGGCGCCCAATGACACCAAAGAGTAAGTTGGTGTGAGTGTTGTTAGACAAGCCTTGAAGGCTTTCTATCAGTCCAGCCGGGAGATTGGTCACTGGCCAAGCAAAGGCAGTCTCTGGTGAGATAACCAGCTCAGCGCGAGATTGCATCATGGCATTGCTATAAAAATGAATTTGTTTTAGAACACCCTCGGGGTTAGTGAACATGCTTTGTGGAAAATTCCCTTGTACAAGTTCAACCTTGAGCGGCTCACCAATTGGCTTAGTAAAACTCCAAAAACTGGAGCCAATAGTCATCAAGCCCACTAGCGTCAGCGTCGAGACGCAATAACGAGGATATTGATTGAGTTGAAAGATTTGCCAGGCCGCATGCACCGCTAAAAAAGTACAAGCCAAGCCGCCAAAATAAGGAGCGACTGCTGCAAATGGCCCATTCACTTGTGCTTCCGCAAAACCCATCCAAGGAAATCCTGTAAATATCTCTCCGCGCAAATATTCACTGACTGCCCAGCTTGCTGCTAAAAATAAACCGGATATGTGGGAGCTTTTAAAGATCCGAATCGATAAACAGGCGACCGAGAAGTAGAGAGAGACATAAGCGGATAGTAAAAAAACAGCTACGCCGGACAGAAGAGCATTCATGCCACCTATATCGTGCATGCTGATATACAGCCACCAAAGCCCAACAACAAAGTAGCCGATACCAAAAATCAGGCTAGAGGAAAAATACTGTTTTATGGAGCAATCTTTTAGTAGGCTAAGTCGCCACCAAATAATGCTTAGAAGTGGGATCTGAATCCAGCCACCATAGGGTAGTTCTGCTACTACAGCTAGTAGGGCGCCTAAAATAAATAGCGTGAGGAGTGCTACTGCATTCAATTGTTGATGGGTCTTGCCTGAATACAGATCAACCAAGGTAATTCTCAATCAGTAGATTTGGGTGTTTGGCGTGCCAACAAAATATGAACTTGCCGTGGGTCAGCTCGTAGCACCTCAAACTCAATTCCATTCATTGCAATACGTTCACCAATTTTGGGAACGCGACCCAGATGCTGAACAACAAGACCAGCTACAGTTTCAATATCTTCTACTGCAAATTCTGTGCCGAGCGCTTCATTGAATTGCTCCAGCTCAGTAATGCCTTTTACCCTAAGGTCGCCGTTATCTAGAGAGATGATGTTATCGGCCTCTTCATCGATATCGTGTTCATCTTCAATATCACCGACGATTTGTTCAAGCACATCTTCAATAGTAATAATGCCGGCGATCCCACTATATTCATCGACCACAACAGCCAAATGATTGCGGTTGTCTTTAAAGTCACGCAATAAAACACTCAAACGCTTTGATTCAGGAATAAAGACTGCTGGACGTAACCAGTCCCGAACCTGAAAATCTTTTTCTGTTGCGTGACGCAGTAAATCTTTGGCCAATAAGATGCCAATGACATTATCGCGACTACCTTCAAATACTGGAAAACGGGAGTGTGCTGCTTCTATAACAGTTTTAATGAGATCAGCAAGGGGCAGGTTGATATCAATCCAATCGATTTGGGCGCGTGGCACCAGGATATCGCGTGCACATAACTGACCAACTTGAAATACGCCCTCAATCATGGAGAGCGCATCAGCATCAATTAGGCCTTCGATTTGCGCTTCGCGTAAGGTGGCAATTAATTCTTGACGACGTTCGTTAGGGCTCGTTGGCTGTGGCGTTAAAAACTCGGCCAGGCGATCTAAAAGGGATTTATTGGGGTCAGGCATGTTGCAAGAATAGCGTAGAAATAAGTTAAATCAATAAAAGCAGTTGGGATAATGTATTACTGGGCCAGATAGGGGTTTGTAAAGCCCAACTGGCGCAAGATTTTGACCTCAAGCGCCTCCATCTTTTTGGCATCCTTTTGATTTTCATGATCGTATGCTTGCGCATGAAGGCAACCGTGCACGATCAAGTGAGCCAAATGGGCTTTAAGTGATTTATTTTGTTCTTTTGCTTCTTTTTGAACAACAGGCAAGCAAAAAATAATATCTGCAGCCAATGCAGTTTTAGAAAGCTCATACGGAAAGGTCAATACATTGGTTGCGTAATCTTTTTTACGAAAAGTGCAGTTGAGTTTTTTGCCTTCTGCAGCATTTACAAAGCGGAGTGTTAATAATCCATCATAGTGAGTTGCAGTCTTAATCCATTTTCTGATTAAGGTAGCTGAGGCAATCTTGGATAGCGCCGCTTCAATAGCGGGACTTGCATACTGAATATCAATGGTGAGTTTAGTTGGCATGTGCTTCAACCAGTTCGCCTCTGAGTGTGTAATTGAGGACCTCGGTAATTCGAATATCAACCATTTGCCCAATCAGCGATTCAATTTCTTGATCAGGGGCCATGAAATGCACAACACGATTATTCTCAGCCCGACCTTGTAAGTTGACACCATCTTTTGCTAGGCCTTCAATTAACACTCTTTCAGTATTGCCAAGCATTTTTTGACTAATGTGATTCGCTTGCTCTTCAACTAGTGCCAACAGTGTTTGAAGGCGCTTGAGTTTAGTTTCGTACGGAGTGTCATCAGTCAGATTTGCTGCTGGGGTTCCTGGGCGCGGACTGAAGATGAAGCAAAAGCTATTGTCAAACTCGAGCTCTCGAACCATCCTTAAGAGTTTCTCAAAGTCTGCTTCGGTCTCGCCCGGAAAGCCCACAATGAAATCGCTTGATAAGGTTAAATCTGGTCGAACAGCCCGCATTTTGCGAATGATGCTCTTATATTCCAGGGCGGTGTAGCCGCGCTTCATAGCAGATAACACCGAGTCAGACCCATGTTGAACTGGTAGATGTAAGTGGCTTACCAGCTTGGGAACTTTTGCATAGACATCAATGAGGCGTTGTATAAATTCTTTAGGGTGACTCGTAGTAAAACGAATTCTCTCGACTCCAGGAATATCAGCAATGTATTCGATGAGTAAAGCAAAGTCTGCAATCTCCTCAGTGCCACCCATTTTGCCAAGGTAAGCATTGACATTCTGACCAAGCAAAACAATTTCTTTTACACCTTGACTAGCTAGACCGGCAACTTCAGTCAGAACATCATCAAATGGTCTCGATACTTCTTCTCCTCGAGTATAGGGAACTACGCAGTAGCTACAGTATTTGGAGCAGCCTTCCATAATTGATACATAGGCAGACCCACGAGTTTGCCGAGACGCTGGAAGATGATCAAACTTTTCAATTTCAGGAAAAGAGATATCCACTTGAGAGATGCCGGTCTTGCGGCGTTCTGCTAGTAGGTCTGATAAACGGTGTAATGTTTGTGGCCCAAAGACGACATCAACATACGGTGCGCGACTCACAATTTGCTGACCCTCTTGGCTAGCAACGCAACCGCCAACTCCAATTAATAAATTGGGTTTAGTTTTTTTAAGTTCACGCAAACGTCCTAAATCGGAGAAGACTTTATCTTCAGCCTTTTCTCGAATAGAACAAGTATTGAGAAGAACAACATCGGCGTCTTCTGGTGTATCGGTCATGACCATGCCTTCATCGGCATGTAAGAGGTCGGCCATCTTGCCCGAGTCGTACTCGTTCATTTGACAGCCAAAGGTTTTGATATAGAGCTTTTTCATATGCCGTTCTCAGGTTTATAACTGGGGGCGAAGCTCAGATTTTACTGTCTATAGGAGTCGATAGGCCAGAATCGCCACTAGCGTGGGTGGCAATGCTGCAATTAGTAGATAGAGAGCTGATACAGCCCCATTTGGAAAGTATTGGCGCAAGATCGCAATTCCCGCTGGATTAGGCGCATTAGCTATCACGGTCAGTCCGCCACCGGCAACCGCACCACCTACCAAGGCTAGCTTGAACTCTAGGGTGGTGCCTGTAACTAGTGATCCCAAATAAGTCAGCGCCGCATTATCGGTAATTGCTGTAAGTGCAAGGCTGCCATAAAAGACTTCCGTAGGGCTCATCTTTTCAAGGATGGGTTGCAACCACCAACCTTGTAATGCGCCGAGCACTACTAAGCCCGCCAAGAAAAATCCAACTAGTAATGCCTCTTTCACGATGAGTGGGTTTTGATGTTTTGGATAAGCAGTGGTGTATCCAATAAAGAACAGTAATATCCACATAAAAATGATGGGGTCATGAGCAAACACGACAACACCCAGTAAAAATAGTAAGTGCATCACAATCACGGCTACTGGAATTTTGCTTTGCTTTGTAGAATTACTTGGCTCAATAAGTTCTTTATGAAATAGTAGTGTTGCCCCCAGTGCGTTGATAAAAATTGCAACGCAAGATTCAATACCAAAGTTGGCAAACATAAATGCTGAGGTCCATCCCCAGGTTGAGGCAACCATCAGCACTGGCGGTGCTGCAAAGTTGGTGAGTGTTCCGCCAATAGAAATATTTACAAAGAGAACGCCTAGCGTTCCAAAGAGCAATCCTGTTGAGCATTTGTGTCGATATACCAAGTCACGCAATAGAAATGCAGCTAATGTCATGGCAGCAGGCTCAGTAATGAATGAGCCCAGTAATGGGGTAATTGCGAGCGTTAGAAAATATAAAGCGGGCGCACCTCTGATGCGTAGAACAAGCATTAGCATTTTCGCAAGCAGGTGCAAAATCTCAGTAGAGATAAATAAAATTGGCTTACTGGCCGCCACGATCATGATGGCAAAGACAAATAAGGGTTCTGTAAAGTTACGCTGATCTAAAAATATTCTTGCAGTATTTAAATCATCAATAAAAGAGATGAAGATAATGAGGATGGCTGCCCAGAAGCCAAAAACAATTTCGACTTCTCCCAGCAAATGCCACAGTCCAGCATGGGACCGTGATTTTTTAGCTAGCGTCTCAAAATAACCGGTACAAAAAGTATGTAAAACTGCAATGGCAAAAATAATACTTGCGCCAAGCTCTGTAGGGGTAAAGTTCATAGCAGAATGGTAGCAGGTGATGTGCTGCTTTATGACATTGTTACTTTAGGAGATTTTGGTGAAATTAAAGGTTGGCTATGAAGAGCTCATTGCCCGCGCGATGGCTGAAATTGAAACAGTCCCGCAAGAAAAGGCTCAGGCCTTGCTAGGCGACCCTGATACCGTATTTGTTGATATTCGTGATGTACGGGAATTAGAGCGTGAGGGCATGATTCCCAATGCCATGCATGCTCCAAGAGGAATGCTGGAGTTTTGGGTGGATCCAGACAGCCCCTATTACAAGCCGATTTTTGGTGAAGGTAAGCGCTTAATTCTTTATTGCGCTTCTGCATGGCGTTCTGCATTGGCTACCGAGACCTTACAGAAAATGGGAGTGCCGAGAGTGTCACATCTAGAGGGCGGCTTTAGCGCCTGGAAAAAAGCTCAACTGCCTACAGTCGATAAAGCAAGCAAGTCCCATTCAGCGTGAATCTGAAATCAGGTAAATAATCAGCATTATTAAATTCATTTGAGGTAAGTATGAGAAAAGTAGAGTCGCAGTTTGGCGAAGGCCCGCTCCAACAAAAATTAAGCACAGGTGATTTGCATTTTTTATCGGATGCAGAAGTCGTTAAGGGTGGTGGTGGGACTGGGCCAAGCCCCCACGAATATTTAGGCGCTGCTTTGGCAGCCTGTACCAGCATGACTTTAAAAATGTACGCCAGTCGTAAAGCAATGAGTCTAGAGAACGCAATCGTTACCGTTGATATTGAGCGTAGTGATGAGATTGAAAAATTTGCGCGTGATATTCAGTTGATTGGTAATTTAAGCGCAGAAGAAAAAGAACGCTTAATGGAAATTGCCGATAAGTGCCCTATCCATAAGGCCCTAGCGGGGCAGATCCAAATAAAAACCCAGCTTGTAAATTAATACAAGCTGGGTAGTTTTTGATGCAACGCGCGTTTTAGTTCGGTGCTTTAGCTGGCTGATTATTTTTCCCTGCTTTGTAACCAGAGTTGTACTCAGAAGCCTGCTCTTTTTTGTAGGCATCGTATACATAACCTGAGGCTGCGCCAACAGCGGCGCCACCCACTGCACCCCAAATAGGATTGCCGTGGAAAATGGCTGTACCAACTGCACCAGCTGCAGCGCCAATACTGGCGCCTGAAAGAGTGCGTTGTTCTGTATTGCTCATGTTTGAGCAACCTGCAATAGCTAAAGTTGCTACTGTAACCGCGATAATTTTTTTCATATCAACTGATCCTTTAAATAGATTGTGAGTTTGCTAAGTGCTGTGAATTATTTTCTGGCGCAAGGAAAGCGTCCCGCCATAAATCCTAAGAACACCCCTGCGGCTGGTTTGTCAGCTACTTGTTGATTCGATTGCGCAAACTTTACAAAGTCACCAATCACTTCATCGCGTGCTGGAGCAGGCTGTTTAACGCAAATAAATGGCTTGGCACGTTGTGGATGGCGAGTTGCTAAATAAGTTTCATATACGGCAGTAGTAAATCCAATGCAGAAGCTGCGAGATTCTGGGCTAGCGGGATATTTGCAAACATTGACTAATTCTTGGGTGCTCAATACTTTGATGGTTTCTTGGGCCTGAGCTAGGCCAGAAAATGCCGCGAGAGCAGCTAAAACAATGAGGACTTTCTTCATGGGTTCTCCCTTAGGTGTATGAAATTTGATCATAAACCATATATTAGGCCAATTAGCGCACTAAATAGGTGCATTTTGCACTTCTTTGGGATTATTTTTTCCCCATAATGATGCAAAAAATCAAAGGGGAAATTTCATGGAAATTTTGAAAACGGGCAGCGATGCTTTATTCATTTTGCTTGGCGCCATCATGGTTCTTGCTATGCACGCAGGTTTTGCGTTCTTGGAGCTGGGGACTGTTCGTAAAAAGAACCAAGTAAATGCGCTCGTCAAAATCTTAGTCGACTTCGCAGTGTCGACAATTGCGTATTTCTTCATTGGATACAGCATTGCTTATGGTGTGAACTTTTTCTCTGGCGCGGAATTACTGGCTGAGAAAAATGGTTATGAGTTGGTGAAATTTTTCTTCTTGCTTACTTTTGCTGCAGCTATTCCTGCAATTATTTCTGGTGGTATTGCAGAGCGCGCTAAATTTAATCCACAACTCATTGCAACATTTGTGTTGGTTGGTTTTGTTTATCCGTTCTTTGAAGGTATTGCGTGGAATCAGCATTACGGCATTCAGGCTTGGATCAAAGGCTTTACTGGCGAAGAGTTTCATGACTTTGCAGGTTCAGTTGTAGTTCATGCAGTTGGTGGCTGGATCGCCTTACCTGCAGTGATTCTCCTGGGCGCGCGTCGTGGCCGTTACACCAAAGAAGGGCAAATTTCTGCGCATCCACCTTCAAGCATTCCATTCTTAGCTTTAGGTGCATGGATTTTGGCAGTAGGTTGGTTTGGTTTTAATGTGATGAGCGCACAGACGATTGATAAGATCAGCGGCTTAGTTGCCATGAACTCATTGATGGCAATGGTTGGCGGCACTTTAGCCGCTTGGGTTGTAGGTCGTAATGACCCTGGCTTTACCTATAACGGCCCTCTTGCAGGTTTGGTCGCTGTTTGTGCCGGCTCAGATTTAATGCATCCAGTTGGCGCATTGGTTGTTGGCTTGGTTGCGGGTGCATTATTTGTTTACATGTTTACCTTGGTGCAAAACCGCTGGAAGATTGATGACGTTCTCGGCGTATGGCCATTGCATGGTCTGTGTGGACTTTGGGGTGGATTGGCTGCCGGTATTTTTGGAACCAAAGCGCTGGGTGGTATTGGTGGCGTTACCTTTACGGGCCAATTAATTGGAAGCGCTATCGGTGTAGGTGTTGCCCTCATTGGAGGCATTGTGGTTTACGGAGGGCTCAAGGCAGTGCTCGGTATTCGGATGTCTCAAGAAGAAGAATATGAAGGTGCTGATTTAAGCGTGCATCGTATTTCTTCTACTCCAGACCGCGAGCCTAACTGGTAGCTTGAAGTCTTTATAGATAGCCTGATTCATACCTATAATGAGTCATGGCTATATTTGAACTAGACGGAAATGCCCCTCAGTTATCTGAGGGCGCTTGGGTTGCTGAAAGTGCTGAGGTTATTGGGAAGGTAGAGCTCCATAAAAATGCGAGCATCTGGCCAAAGGTGGTTATTCGCGGCGATAACGATCTCATTCAAATCGGCGAAGGCAGCAATGTGCAAGACGCATCTGTTTTGCATACTGATCCTGGTTATCCGCTCATCATTGGTAAGAACGCTACGGTAGGCCATCAAGTCATGCTTCATGGATGTCATATTGGCGATGGAAGTCTTATCGGCATTGGCGCCGTTATCTTGAACGGCGCAAAGATTGGGAAGCATTGTTTGGTAGGTGCCGGAGCTCTGGTGACTGAAGGTAAAGAGTTTCCAGATGGCTCAATGATTATTGGCTCACCTGCTAAAGCAGTAAAGACCTTAAGTCCCGAGCAGATCGCTGGCATTGAAGATATTGCAGCTCGCTATGTTAAGAACGCACAACGTTACATCAAGACACTCAAAAAGATTTCTTAAGAATGTGATGAGATGTTCGCATGTTTAGTGCAAACATCTCATCTCAATAGCTGAAAAATTAGCCTCTGCCGACAAAGGGCATATTGGTTGCCATAATCGTCATGGAGAGAATATTGCTCTCTAGTGGAAGTTGAGCCATATGCAGCACCGCCTCACCCACATGATCTACATCCATACGTGGCTCAACCTTAATTGATTGATCGGCCTGCATAATGCCAGCAGCCATACGCTCAGTCATTTCGGTTGCGGCATTGCCAATGTCAATTTGACCGCAAGCAATATTGAATGGACGCCCATCCAATGCAATGGTTTTAGTCAAGCCACTAATTCCATGTTTGGTAGCGGTGTAAGGAGCAGACATTGGTCTTGGAGCATGCGCAGAAATTGAGCCGTTATTAATAATTCTGCCGCCTTGAGGAGATTGCGCTTTCATCATGCGAATTGCTTCTTGAGAGCATAAGAATGCACCGCAGAGGTTGGAGTTCACAACATTCATCCACTGTTCATAGGTGAGGTCTTCCATCGGAATCGCTGGAGCGCCAATACCGGCATTATTGAAAAGGACATCAATGCGCCCAAAACGTTCTTTGAGAGCCGCAAATAATTTCTTAACTTGATCTGGATTGCCAACATCGCAAGTGATCGCAAGACAGTTTTCGCTAGTGCCGCCAATAGTAGTAATTGCTTTTTCTAGTTTTTCTAAGTTGCGCCCAGTCAGTACAACCTGATAGCCACCTTTAAGAAGGGCTTTGGCTGCAGCTCTTCCAATACCTACTCCAGCGCCGGTGACGAGTGCTACTTTATTATTTTGTGGCATTGCTTTCTTTCTAATGAATGTCTCGGATAAATTCTATATTGCCTTACATTTACTTAGGTAATGGTAAAGCAGTTTTATAACGCACTTGTTTTAATGCAAAGCTAGAGCGAATTTTTTCAATCCCAGGAATTGGCGTTAGTTGCTCAAGGATGAATTTTTCCAGTGCGCCCATATCAGCCACTGCTACACGAATCAGATAATCACTATCGCCAGTCATGAGATAGCACTCCATCACCTCATCGTGTTCCGAGATGCGTTGTTCAAATTCCCCTAAAGCTTCTTTAGACTGTTCTTTAAGGCTAATGGAGATAAAGACGTTTAAGCCAAGCCCCAAGATTTTAGGGTCTGCCAGCGCTACATAGTTTCTGATGACGCCTTTATCTTTTAGAGCTTTGACGCGCATGAGGCAGGGTGATGGGGATAGGTGAACCCGCTTAGCGAGCTCTACATTGCTGTGAGAGCTGTCATTTTGAAGTTCATTCAAAATTCTGATATCTATGGGATCAAGCTTCATAAAATTCCTTGAATATTAATAATATCGGCATATTATGCTGAAAATTATGATTTATGGCCAATAATTAGCATCCTATTTTGTCTGTAATCCAACAAAATAAAGCCTTAGATGCAGCTGTAAATCTTTGGAGGGGTTGTGGGTATTGAAATTGCGTTTCCAGGAATCCAGGAGGATCAGGTCAGAGCTGGACTTGAGTTTTGGGCCGGCCCTTCGACTAGAAAATTTGCCCGTGAATTTGGTGTCGATATCCAGCAGGTTCGGGGTAGTGGCCAACGAGGGCGCATCACCAAAGAAGATATTCAGCAATTTATTAAACACTCCATGTTGGCAAGAGGGAGTGCATCTACACAGAGCACTCAGGGCATTGCAGGATTTGATCTTTTACCTTGGCCTAAAGTCGACTTTACTAAGTTTGGAGAAATAGAGCGCCAAGCGCGTAGCCGCATTCAGAAAGTATCGGCCGCTAATCTGGCACGTAACTGGGTCATGATCCCAGCAGTAACGTATCACGATGATGCTGACATTACTGATCTTGAAGAGTTTCGTACCGCATTAAATCAAGAAAATCAGAAAGATGGGGTGAAGATTACTTTATTGGCTTTCCTTATTAAGGCTGTAGTAGCCGCTCTTAAGAAATACCCAACATTCAATTCTTCGCTTGATGGTGAAGATCTCATTCTGAAAAAATATTTTCATATTGGATTTGCAGTGGATACCCCGGGTGGTCTCGTTGTCCCGGTGATTCGTAATGTGGATCAAAAGGGTATTCAGGAGATTGCAAATGAGACGGCTAGCCTTGCGATGCTAGCCCGAGAAGGAAAGCTTAAGCCAGATCAGATGCAGGGTGCCTCCTTTACGATCTCTTCATTGGGTGGTATTGGTGGCACTTATTGCGCCCCGATTGTGAATGCACCTGAAGTGGCTATTCTGGCGGTGAATAAGTCTGCTGTGAAGCCTGTATGGGATGGCAAGCAATTTGTTCCACGTCTGATTTGCCCGCTCTCTATGACTGCCGATCATCGCGTCATAGATGGCGCTTTAGCAACGCACTTCACTGCGCACCTGAGTCAGTTGTTGGGTGATTTTCGCAAGGTGATGTTATGAACTTCAAAGATAAAAAGTTACAGAGGAATTTTTCATGAACGCTCCCGACATTAAAAAATACTTAAATCTCGAGCATATCGATACCGATCCTGTAGAAACTGCAGAGTGGAACGAGGCATTTATGGATTTACTGGCCTCGGGTGATAGTGCGCGCGCTAAGTTTATTTTGGATAGCTTGTTAAGGCTTGCTAACAAAAATCAAATCAATTGGGTGCCCGACCTAGTCACGCCCTATATCAATTCCATACCAGTAGATGAGCAACCGCCATTCCCAGGGGATTTGGTAATCGAAGAAAAGCTGGCTTCATTGATGAGATGGAATGCGCTGGCGATGGTAGCAAAAGCAAATGAAGCTTATGGTGAGCTGGGCGGCCATATTGCTAGCTATGCTAGCGCTGCGGATTTATTTGAGGTTGGGTTTAATCATTTTTTCCGCGCAAGGACTGAGGGTGGCGATGCAAAAGAGCGTGGAGACTTGGTTTTCTTTCAACCGCATAGTGCGCCAGGAGTATATGCGCGCGCCTATTTAGAAGGAAGGCTGACTGAAAATGATCTTGCGCATTACAGGCGCGAGATTACTGCGCCTGAGTCTGGTGCAAGAGGTTTATCTAGCTACCCCCATCCTTGGTTGATGCCCGATTTTTGGCAATTCCCAACAGGCTCTATGGGAATTGGTCCAATCAGTTCTATTTACCATGCACGCTTTATGCGCTATCTCAGTGATCGTAAATTATTAGACTGCTCTACTAGAAAAGTCTGGGGCGTTTTTGGTGATGGTGAGATGGATGAGCCAGAAAGTATGAGTGCACTGACATTAGCCTCTAGAGAAAAGCTGGATAACTTAGTTTGGGTGGTCAATTGCAACTTACAACGCCTAGATGGCCCAGTGCGCGGTAACGGCAGAATTATTGATGAGCTAGAAAAACTATTCCGGGGTTCTGGTTGGAACGTAATTAAATTGGTTTGGGGTAGCGATTGGGATGGACTGTTTGCTAGAGATACCACGGGAGCTCTAGTAAAAGCCTTTGCTCAAACCGTTGATGGTCAAATGCAAACCTTTGCTGCAAAAGATGGCAGCTTTAATCGTAAAAATTTCTTTGGCCAAAATGAAGAATTGGCTCGTCTTGCTCAAGGCATGACCGATGAGCAAATTGATCGACTGAAAAGAGGCGGTCATGATTTAGTCAAAATTCATGCGGCTTATCAAGCTGCAGCCAACCATGTGGGTCAGCCAACAGTGATCTTGGCGCATACCAAGAAGGGCTACGGTATGGGCAATGCTGGCCAAGGAAAAATGACGACGCATAGCCAGAAGAAGCTAGATGATGAAGCATTAATTGAGTATCGCAACCGTTTCAACTTGCCATTAACTGACGAGCAGGCAACGAGCCTGACTTTCTTTAGGCCTGATGAAAATAGTGAAGAGCTGAAATATCTAAAAGAACAGCGTAATAAGCTTGGCGGGCAATTGCCTAAGCGCTATTCGGAATGCGACAAATTAAATGTCCCAGATATCAATTCCTATGCAGCGTTTGCGATTAAGGCTGAAGACAAAGAGATGTCTACCACGATGGCTTTTGTGCGCATGCTTGGCAATTTACTAAAGGACAAAGCTCTGGGACCTCGCGTGGTGCCAATTGTTGCCGATGAAGCGCGTACTTTTGGAATGGCCAATTTATTTAAACAGGTTGGCATTTACTCGAGCGTAGGTCAGCGCTATGAGCCGGAAGATATTGGTTCAGTATTGAGCTATCGCGAGGCATTAGATGGACAAATCCTGGAAGAGGGCATTAGTGAGGCGGGTGCTATTGCCAGCTGGACTGCTGCAGCAACTAGCTATAGCGTGCACGGCATTGCCATGCTGCCTTTTTATATTTATTACTCCATGTTTGGCTTTCAAAGAATTGGTGATGCTATTTGGGCGGCAGCCGATCAACGTGCCAGAGGATTTTTATTGGGCGCCACCTCAGGTAGAACAACATTAGGTGGTGAGGGGCTACAACATCAAGATGGCAGTAGTCAGCTCATTGCTGCAACCATTCCCAATTGCAAAGCATATGACCCCGCTTTTGCCGGTGAGTTAGCAGTGATTGTCGATCAAGGGATGCGCGACATGTTGATAGATCAAAAAGATTTGTTCTATTACATCACTCTCATGAATGAAAACTATGCTCAGCCTGATTTACCTGACAATGCAGCTGAGGGTGTGATTCGGGGTTGCTATAAATTTAAGACCCTTCAGGCTGCCAGTGGTGATAGCAAGTCTTGCGTAAGCCTGCTCGGTTCTGGTGCCATCATGACTGAGGTACTAAAGGCAGCAGAGATGCTTGCCAGTGATGGTATCAATGTCGATATTTTTAGTGTGACCAGTTGGAGTGAATTGTCTCGAGATGGCAAGCTGAAAGAGCAGGCAAGACTCTCTGGCAATACCAGTGATGTGCAGGCGTACATTTCAGAGGTGCTAGCTCAAGGCCATGGTCCGATTGTGGCTGCCACTGACTATGTACATGCGCTACCGGAAAGCATACGTGCATATATTCCTGAGGGCAGAGGATATATGACGCTCGGTACCGATGGTTTCGGTAGAAGCGATACAAGAGCGGCATTACGTGAGTATTTTGGTGTGAATGCGAACAGCATTTATAAGGTGGCGAAAGAATCATTGAAAAACTAATCTTTCACTTGATGCCTTATGATCACTTTATTATTTGTTATTACCGAATTTTCTGGAGATTTTTAGATGTCCCTTATTCAAAAGCTCAAAGCACGCGCCGCTAACAACAACCCTGTGCGTGTGGGCATTATTGGTGCTGGTAAGTTTGGCTCAATGTATCTTTCACAGGCACGACGTACTCCAGGTATTCATTTAGTTGCAGTCGCTGATTTATCCCCTGCTCGCGCAAAAGAATCGCTTGCTCGCGTAGGCTGGGATGCCCCTCGCTATAGCGCAACTTCACTACAGGATGCAGCCAAGTCGGGCGCTACCTTTGTGACTGACGACGCAGAAAAAATGATTGCTAGTGAGTACATTGATATCGTGATCGACTCTACTGGTAGTCCGGCAGCTGGTATTCGTCATGCCCTACTTTGTTTTGATCATCGCAAGCACATCATTATGGTCAATGTGGAAGCGGATGTATTGGCTGGACCATTGCTTGCCCGTAAGGCGGCAGAGGCTGGTGTGATTTATTCCATGGCTTCTGGAGATCAGCCAGCGCTCATCGCAGAATTAGTAGACTGGGCAAGAACCATTGGCTTAGAAGTAGTATGTGCAGGCAAGGGCACTAAATATCTACCCATCTATCATCAGTCCACTCCAGATACTGTCTGGGGGCATTACGGATTTTCTGAGGAACAAGTTGCTAGCGGCGACTTTAATGCCCAAATGTTCAATTCATTTTTGGACGGTACTAAATCCGCTCTAGAAATGGCTGCAGTATCGAATGCTTGTGATTTAAGTCCTCCTAGCAATGGCTTAGAGTTCCCGCCTTGTGGAGTCGATGACTTGCCACATATCTTCCGACCAATTTCTGAAGGCGGCATTCTGAAGCAAAAAGGAACTGTTGAGGTTGTTTCTTCGGTTGAGAGAGATGGGCGTCCTGTATTTAGAGATTTGCGTTGGGGTGTTTTTGCGGTGTTTGAAGCACCAAGTCAATATGTCATTGATTGCTTCTCACAATATGGCCTAAAAACGGATAGCACTGGTAAATATGCGGCGATGTACAAGCCTTATCACTTGATCGGCTTGGAGCTGGGTATTTCGGTGGCAAGCATTGCAGTACGAGGAGAGGCTACTGGAGCGACTGGTGATTGGAGGGGTGATGTAGTGGCTACTGCTAAGCGCACTCTGAGAGCTGGTGAGAAATTAGATGGAGAAGGTGGCTTTACTGTTTATGGAAAGCTGATGACTGCTGCAGATTCACTCAAGCTGGGTGCTTTGCCAATTGGTTTGGCACATAACATGGTATTAAATAAAGATATTCTCGCTGGCAAGCCGGTGTGTTGGAGTGACGTGAATTACGATGCCACTCAGCAGGCTATTCAATTTCGACGCGAAATGGAAAAAGTGTTTGCTTAGATCTTAGGTGGATATGGTGCGATGGTTCCAGATCAACCAGATGCCTGAAGAAGCAATCAAAATCATGCCAACGACGCTTAAGCCATCGGGTAGCTCGCCAAAAATGAGATAGCCATAAGCAACTGCCCAGATCAGTTGTAAGAAAACCAAAGGAGTTAGTTTGTAAGGCCGCATTTTGTATAAGGCCAGCACAACCAATAGGTGTGCAAATCCACCAAATAATCCTATCAAACCAAATAAGACATATTCATACGCAGGCAGGGCTGGAAGCGGAGCCGCAAGCGGTAGTAATGAGGTGGAGATCACGAGCCCAACGATGCCGCTATAAAAGAAAGTTGTGTACTCTGAGTCTTCAACCAATTTTCTTGTAGAGAGCTGAAAGATGGCATTCAGAAATGCCATGAGAACCAGTAGCAGCGCTGCTATATGAAAAATTGCTGATCCTGGCCTGGCAATAAAGAGAATGCCCAGGAATCCTAATGCGGCAACAAACCAATCTTTGAGTCCAACGCGCTCGCCCAAAATGGGTCCCGATAAGATTGCAACCCAAATCGGAGCAGTGAATGTAATGGATGATGCCTCAGCTAGGGGTAGCCAATTGAGTCCTGCAAAAAATAAGGCAGCCGTTGCAACTAGCAAGCAAGAGCGAAAAAGTTGCAGGCCTAAATTTTGAGTGCGCCAGAAATTTTTTCCCAAAAAGTACCAGGCTATCGGAGCTGCCAGCAATAGTTGACCAAAAAATCGAGCCCAGACTACAGCGATGAGATTGGTGTCTTGAACCAAAATCTTAGCCATTGCATCTACAGTAGAAAAGCAGATACCACTCAGAATAAAAAGAAAAATCGGTGATTTCACTCTGCAGAAACTCCTGCTTTAGCGCATATCCATTCCTTAAAGCGCTTAATTTTTTGACTGTTTTTTGTATTCGAGCGATAGGATAAAAAATGAGTTCTATCGGTAGTGGGTAGAAAGATTCCCTTGCCTAATTCAACTAACTCACCACGTGAGATTTCTCTTTCAGCAAAGCGTACGCTCTCTAATACGGCGCCTATGCCGTCGACAGCAGCTGATACTGAAAGGGCTGCACGATCAAATGACATTTTTCTACTTGATGGATTTTTGAGTTGATTGATCTCAAACCACTGCTCCCATGTATGGTGATTGAGTGAGGACTCAATCAGAGTTAACTTACTCATTAACTCTTCCACTGGAATTTTGGGATCAATTAATTCGGGCGAGCACAGCGGCATAATTTTTTCTTCACCTAAGGAAAGGGAAGTAATTCCGGGGCCTTCATGAGTGGATTGATAAGAGATCGCAATATCAATTTCTTGATTGCGCAACAGATCAATAGGCTCAGCTCCAGAAGTTAGTCGAATGGTGATGTCGGGATTATTTTTAATGAACTCCGGTAGTCTTGGGCTAAGCCACTTGGCAGCAAAACTGGGGGAGCAGTGCAAGGCAAGAACTTGTGAACTTGGAGCGAGAGTCACTTCACTGCATGCTGCTTCAATGACATCAAATACTCTTGAAAGCGAATCTAATAGACGTCGCCCTTCGGCTGTCGGTTCTACTTTGCGATTCTTTCGTAAAAATAGTGGCTTACCAAAGTAGTCTTCGAGCTCTCTAATCTGATGACTAATGGCCGATTGAGTGAGGTGTAGCTCCTTAGCGGCTAAGGTAAAGCTTTCAAGGCGCGCGGCCGCCTCAAAAGCCCGTAGCAGCACATAATTTGGCATTTTTCTCATGTAAATAGAATATACATGATTTATATTCATCTATCCATGAATAGTTATCGTTTGTCAAAACCTTGGGTAGACCCCATCATTGCTCTCAACTAGCGATTTGAAGTGAATCAAATCACCCGATTGATCTGATTGTAAGAAAGAGGAATGTATATGGCTGAAGTAATTGAGAAAGAGCGCAAATTGGATTTAGGTGGAAGAGAGTCCATCTATCAACCAGAAGATAAAACCCAAATTTATCCATACCAACCAAAATTCAAAAATTTTGCTGAGGAACGCCAGCATCTTAAGGAGCGATTGGTTGCTGCTTGCAGAGCGTTTGCTTTAGAAAAGTTTGATTATGGTTTTGCAGGGCATTTAACCGTTCGCGATCCAGAATTTCCAAATCGCTATTGGACAAATCCAATGGCTGTGCATTTTGATCAAGTTAAAGTTTCAAACTTAATTTTGGCGGATCATGAAGGCAATGTCATAGAAGGTAAGCATGCATTAAATCGCGCTGGTTTTGTATTGCACGCAGCCGTTCATGAAAAGCATCCAGATATTGTTGCTATGTGTCATGCCCACACCGTTTACGGAACAGCATTTGCTTCACTTGGTAAACCATTAGATCCAATCTCGCAAGATGCTGCCGCATTCTTTGAAGATCACATGGTTTTAGCAGAGCAAGCTGGTCAAGTGGCTGTTGAAGATAACGCTGGCTATCAAGTGGCGGGATCATTGAAAAAAGTGAAAGCAATTATTCACCGCAATCATGGCTTATTGACTGTAAGTCGTCATAGCATTGAAGCAGCAGCGTTTTGGTTCATTGCTTTAGAGCGTTGTTGCAAACAGCAGATGATGGTTGAGGCCACTGGTATTAAGCCCATCCTGTTACCGCCAGAAGTGGCGCGCTACAGCCGTGAGCACGTCGGCAGTGAGTACATTGGCTGGTTACATTTCCAACCAATCTGGGGTTATTTAAAAGAAAACCAACCAGATATGTTTGCGTAATTTAAAAGATTTTCGCTAAAAGAAAAATCCCAGCAATGCTGGGATTTTTTAATTACTCGAGAGAACTTGCTCGAGTTGATGGATGAGACTTTTTCTAGCGCGTGTTGCATGTAACTCAGAGAGCTCAGCAGCTTTTTTCTCATCACCATTTTTAATTGCGTCTGCAATTGCTTGATGCTCATCCCAAATGGCTGAGCGTTGAGTCGATTGCAAGACTGCGCCCATGACTCGACGTAAATGAGCCCAATGTAGGTGAGCGCTCTTCGCAATGAGTGGGTTTTCAGAGACTTCATAGATTGCGCTATGAAAGGCAATATCAGCATCAATTAAAGCTCTGACATCTCCTTTTTCAGAAACTGCACGACCATGTTTAATCAGTGCGGGATCCAGCACACACTTTTTACTGGCTGCGAGTTTTGCAGCTAATGAATCCAAAGCGCCACGTACTTCATAGAGCTTATCGATCCACTCGATATTTAAAGCGGTGACTTGTAGGCCTCTACCGGGAGCGTCCTCTACAAAGCCATCTATTTTTAGCTGACGCAAGGCTTGGAGTACGGGCAGGCGAGAAACATTCATCTGCTCAGCAATCTCTTCCTGGGTAATTCGGGTGCCGGGTTGCAAAGATCCATCGCTAATAGCATCGAGTAAAGCCTTGTACACCGCTTGCACATAATCGGTTCTGGCTGGGAGTTTATTAAGTTGAGAAAGCATCTTTTTCGTGTTCTGGGTGCCTGAAATGCATGTTTTGGGGCCTGCGCCCGTATAAAAAATATTATATACTCTGTATACAGTATACAAAGTATGGAAAACTAGTCAATTAACAGGAGACTTTAGGAATGACAAGCAAACAGGAGCAGGCAGAAAAGAAGGTTGGAGCTTCTGCTGGAACAAGTGCAAAGCCACAGAAATTGGTTCCCTATGGTGGCTACTACACCAATAAAGTTCCTGGTCACGATCCAGAGCTGACAGAAGTTGGTCCCGGCACGCCAATGGGCGAATACATGCGTGGGTTTTGGCATCCCGTATGTATGTCACTAGAGTTAACTGATACGCCAAAATTTTTAACTATCTTGGGTGAAGAGTTAGTTGCATTCCGTGATGGTAGCGGAAGGGTTGGTGTATTACATGCACATTGCGTGCATCGTGGCGCATCACTTGAATATGGTTTGATTCAGGAACACGGTATTAAGTGTTGCTATCACGGTATGGTGTTTGATGTCGATGGCACCTGCTTAAATGCACCCTTCCCTAAAGGTGAAGAAGCTGAAGCAAAAAAATATGCCTGCTCAATTCAGCAAGGCGCATACAAAGCATTCGAAAGAAATGGTTTGGTATTTGCATACATGGGACCTCCTGACAAAGAACCGCCATTTCCTGAGTGGGAGTCTGATTTCACTGTAGCGCCTGGCGATGAGCTAGTGCCTTATAGCAACTTCCAACACTGCAATTGGTTGCAAGTTCAAGATAATGCTGCCGATAATTTCCATACTGCAGAATTACACGCGGCGAAGAACGTGGTTGGCGGACATTTTCAAGGCACAACATTTGATGAAGTGGGTGCTCCAACCATGGAAGTCCATCCCGACATGCAGTTTGTGCCAATTCACGGTGGTAGGGGCTTGGCTTGCTCTGGCGCACGCCGTGTGAACAACGATAAATTGTTCATTCGTGTTCAGCATCAAGTGCTACCAAACCTCAGTTTGCATGCCTACACTTCTGAAGATGGCTCTAATAAGAAATTGTTTAGCCGCTTTCATATCATCCGCTGGACAGTTCCAGTCGATGACTTTAATAGCAAGATGATTGGCTGGCGTGTGATGGGTCCTGGTATTGATACTCGCGGTATCGGACAAAAGGAGTTAGTTGGCTACGAGTCAATTGACTTCCTAGATGGTCAAGTTGCCTTGAGAAGAGCTGAGCGTTTCGGTAATCATACGATTAACGATATTGTGGATATTCCATCAGATCATCGGGCGCGCTCTAATTACAAAATGGCGCAATATGCACCTGGTGACTATGAAGCCATCATTAGCCAAAGACCGATTGCGATTCATGCACTAGAGAATCCGACTAAGTTTGATGCAGGCCCCTATTTATTTAGAAAGATGTTGCGTGACGCTGTGCGTGGCTCCAATCCAGCCGCTAGCGCAGAAGCATTTTCTGAGTGGCTCAAAGAATTGAATGGTGCTCCAAATAGCTACTGCTCTGGCAACGTGTTTGAGTTGCCAATTGGCGCCACTACTGAAGAAGAGGTTGCGCAAAGACGCTTTGTTGCTAAGAGCGTGATTTCCATTCTTACAGAAAGCGAGCAGTACAAAGGCAAAGAGCGTGAAGTCTTTGTGAAGCAAAAAATGGAAGAGCTTGAGCAAACTGCAAAAGCACAATTTAAGCATTAATCTTTAGATTAGAAGAGATGGGCTGCAATAGCAGCCCATTCTTTATGTGGAGTGAGACAAAAAAGTGAATAACATTTCCAGCGCTAACTCTGAAGAGCTAGTGATCGAGGTTCAGAGTACTGGCCAAAAAATCAGTGTCACCAGGGACGAATCCATCATCGATGCTTTGGCAAGATCGGGCATTGATATATCTACTTCATGCCAATCCGGCTTGTGCGGCACTTGCAAAACGAGATATATCAGTGGCGATGTGGAGCACGGCGACTGTATTTTGAGTGATGATGAACATCAGGAGTACTTAACCCCCTGTATTTCGCATATCAGAAGCGGAACATTGGTCCTTGATTTATAAAATACAAAGTAATCAAAAGATATACGTCTTAGGCGCAGGTGCTGTTGGTTGCTACTTCGGCGGCATGTTAGCCCGTGCGCATTACGATGTCACCTTTATTGCTAGGTCCGAGCGTGCGAAGGCTCTAAATGAGTCTGGCTTGGAGATGGATTGCAAAGCATTTCATGAAACGATTGCGGTCAAGGCAAGTGCTGACCTCTCGGTTTTGAGTGATGCCGATTTAGTTTTACTGAGCGTGAAGTCGCTGGACACGGAGCGGACACTTGCACAAGTTCAATCTATTCTGCCAAGTAGGGCGGTGATTCTAAGTCTGCAAAATGGCGTAGCCAATATTGAGGTTGCCTCAAAGATAGTTGCTAACCCAATTTATGCAGCAGTAGTTTATGTTGCTGCAGGGATGATTGGTCAAAGAACCATGAAGCATCACGGCAGAGGTGAGTTGCTGATTGGCAATCCATCAAAAACCAATAGCTTGGATGATCAACACCTTCACGAGATTTGCGCCTTGTTTGAGGGAGCAGGTGTTCCATGCTCGATCGCTCCACAGATCAAGAGAGATATGTGGCTCAAGTTTTTAGTGAACTGTTCTTTTAATGCGATTTCAGGAATTGGTCAGATTCCCTATGGGGAGATGGTGAAGTCTCCTGATGTTGTTAAATTGATTGAAGAAATTACCAAAGAGTTTCTGGCGATTGCTGCGCTTGAAGATGTCAACATCACGATGTCTGAAGCACTTGCAATCAATGCTTCCATAGCGACTACGATGGTTACTCAAGTTTCCTCCACTGCCCAGGATCTAGCGAGAGGAAAAAAGACAGAAATTGATTTCTTAAATGGCTATATCGTGGAGTTAGGCAAACGATACGGAATTCCTACGCCCTATAACGAATCCGTTCATGCCTTAGTCAAGATGATGGAATCACAAATCAAATAGAGGGGTTTGATCCTTCTGCATCAATTTGCTTTTCCCAGGAGGCATCTATAAATGCAGGGAGTTTCATACATTCATGAAAGATTTTCATGAGGGTGGGATAAGGGCTGACATCCATCTTGGTGCTTAAGGCATTGAACATTTGTGGCACTAGGCAAATATCAATGAGACCAGGCTGATCACCGAAAGCAAAACGGCCAACACGCGGATCAGAGCTTAATTGTCTTTCAATGCTATCAAGACCCACCTTGATCCAATGCTGATACCAGGCATCCTTTGCCTCACTATTGGCTCCCACTTGCTTGATTAAGTAACGCAATACCCGCAGGTTGCTAATGGGATGAATATCAACTGCAATATCCATTGCTAATGAGCGCACCCAAGCACGATCGATTGGTGAACTTGGCAGCAAAGCGGGTTGTGCCTGAATCTCTTCTAAGTATTCAATGATGGCGAGCGATTGATGAATGCTATTTTTTCCATCATCAAATAATGGTACTAGACGGTTAGGATTTTTATTCCCGTAACCCTCAGACATTTGTTCGCCACCATTTTTAGTGAGGTGAACTGGAATAACCTCGTAATCCATACCCTTGAGGTTGAGTGCAATGCGCACACGGAAGGCCGCTGAGCTGCGCCAATAGCTATAGAGCTGGGGTTTCATAGGAATGCTTTCGTTTGACTTATTGCTCACAGTATATTGATGAAGCAAATTTGAGAGAAGGGCTTTTCAATTGCTTTAGACTGCTTCTTATGGAAGACATTAATTTTTGGATTGGCATTATTGCAACGATGGCCTTTGCGGTTACTGGCGTCTTGGCGATCGCAGATCGCGGGGTCGATCTTTTTGGTGTTTTAGTGTTGGGTTTGATCACTGCAATAGGCGGGGGAACCATTCGCGACATTATCTTGGAAGCTCCCACCTTTTGGTCTGAGAACCAAATTTATGTTTGGCTTGCTCTAGCAGCTAGCATACTGACGTTTTTTGCGGAATCTTTTTTTACTCAACCGCAGATATACCGGTGGATGTTATATATCGATGGTTTTGGCGCTGCCTTATTTGCTATTCAAGGGGCGGATAAAGCTTGGAATATGGATTTTGGTTTGCCGCTTGCACCCGTGATCTTGGGAGTTATTACAGCCATCGGTGGAGGTTTACTGCGGGATATTTTGGCTGGACGCAAAACACTCTTAATGTCGCACGAGTTGTATGCCATACCAGTAACGCTGGGATGTTGTGCTTATGTATTGGTTTTAAACTTTATTCCTCAATATGCAATTGAGGGTTCCGTACTCTGTATGTTGGGAATCTTTGGGCTACGCGCAGCGGCCATTTACTGGGATCTGCGCGTACCAAAGATGTTTATTACTAAAACGCGCTAACGGCTCCGTCACTGCGTGGGTCCCAGCCACCACGCAGGGTGCCTGACGGATCACGAATGATGCAACCAGCATGACCAACCGTCTCATCAAAAGAATCCAACATCTCAATGTCATGACCCATAGCATGTAATTCTTTTGCAACCCATGGACTAAAGCGAGATTCTAATTTCAGACTATCGCTTGTTTGGCCCCAAGTACGCCCGAGCAACCAGCGTGGACGACTAATTGCATCTTGTGGATCAAGTCCATAAGTAGCGGTGCGAGTAAAGACAGCACATTGTGTTTGCGGTTGACCATCCCCACCCATGGTGCCGTACACCATTGAGCGACCATCTTTGAATAAAGCCATGGCCGGATTGAGTGTATGGAAAGGTTTGCGATAAGGCTCAAGATGATTTAGTACCTTAGGATCTAATGAGAAGCTGCAACCCCGGTTCTGCCAATTCACACCAGATTTTGGCAGAACAATACCGGCGCCAAACTCGTGATAAATACTTTGAATAAAAGAGACGCAGTTGCCATCACCATCAATCACGCCCATCCAGATGGTATCTGCAGGGCCCTTACCTTGACCCCAAGGTAAGGCTTTTTTGGGGTTGATGTTCTTAGCGAGCTTTTTCAAAAATGCGGGAGATAAAAATGCTTGTGCATTCTTTGTCATGTAGGCCGGGTCAGTTACAAACTGATCCCGAATCTTAAATGCTTGTTTGGTTGCTTCAACACAGTGATGTACATACTCAGTGCTATCCACCTTAAAGCGTTTTAAGTTCAATTGATCCAAGATGCCAATGATCATTAATGAGACCACGCCTTGCGTAGGTGGAATCATGTTGTACACCTTGCCAGTGCTGTGCTTGAGCTCAAGTGGATCAATCAGTTTTGCGTGGTGACGATGCAGGTCACTTAAGCGTAATGGACTATCAATATCGGTGAGTTCCTTTGCCAGTAAATCAGCAAGATCGCCACGATAAAAATCATCCGTACCTTTGCTAGCAATTTGACGCAATGTTTTAGCAAGGCGCTCTTGCTTAAAGATGCTACCAACAGCTGGCGCTTTACCATTCACCAAGAATGTCTTAGAGAAACCAGGAATAGGACTGAGCTCTTCACGTTTCTTGGCGGTTAAGCTCGATTGACTATAGGTAACTGGCACACCGGCTTCAGCGTAATGAATGGCATCAGCCAATAAACGCGATAGGGGAATCTTGCCACCTAGACCTTGTTTGGAGAGTTTATGTGCTGCGCCCCAGCCGGATATTGTGCCGGCCACAGTATTGGCTGCAACCGGTCCACGAAATGGAATGGCTTTGGTAATGCCGCGCTCTGCGTACCATTGCTTGCTAGCCAAACCAGCAGCAGCGCCACAGGCATCGATACCACCCATGGCTTTACCAGGTGAATGAATCACCCAGAATGAGTCGCCACCAATGGAATTCATATGGGGATAAACAACAGCAATGGTCGCTGCAGCTGCTACCATTGCTTCTAATGCGTTACCACCCTCTCTTAGAACTGCTAATGCTGATTCAGAAGCAAGGGAGTGCGGTGCGACTGCCATCCCTTGAATACCCCACTTTGCTTGCATTGCAAAACCCCTCTATTTTTTTGTAAAACTATTTTTATATTATTTATTGTCTCGCAATTGTCGCTCGATATCCGCGCTAGAGTCTACGGTGATCTCATTTTGCTCAACACCAGCTAGTGGATCAACGGAGGGTCCGCTGGCATCAAAGGCAGCCGCCGGCTTATCAACAAAGTAGGTCACTGTTTCTGGGATAAAGATGATGATCGCTACCAAAATCAGTTGTAGACCAACCCACGGTAGGGCTCCATAGTAAATATCGGAGCTCTTGAGTGATTTTGGTGCTACCCCGCGGAGATAGAACAAGGCAAATCCAAATGGTGGATGCATGAATGAGGTCTGCATATTGGCGCCAAGCAGTACGCCGAACCAGATCAAATCAATACCAAGCTTTTCTGCAACAGGCGCTAGCAGTGGAATGATGATGAAAGCGATTTCAAAATAGTCCAAGAAGAAGGCCAAGAAGAATACAAACAAGTTCACCACAATCAAGAAGCCGACTTGACCGCCTGGAAGACCTGACAAGAGATTCTCAATCCAGAGGTCACCATCAACACCGCGGAAGGCTAGGCCGAAAACGGTAGAGCCAATCAGAATGAAGATCACCATGGCATTGATGCGCATAGTAGAAGTCATTGCTTCCCAGACCAAGGTTTTTTGGAGGCGCTTATTCATTGCAGCAAGAATTAAAGCTCCAACAGAACCCATTGCGCCACCTTCAGTAGGTGTAGCAAGGCCCATCAAGATGGTTCCTAGTACTAAGAAGATCAGCGCAATCGAAGGTACGATTCCCCAAAGAATTTTCTTGAGTAGTTTCCAGTCAATCTTTGGACGTGCTTCTGGAGGAAGCGCTGGTACATCTTGAGGTCTAAAAATTGACAAGAAGAAGATGAATAAGCAGAACAGCGCTACCTGAATAATGGAAGGTCCAATGGCGCCGGCATACATATCACCAACGGATTTACCTAACTGATCAGCCAATACAATTAATACGAGTGATGGTGGGATCAGTTGAGTAATCGTGCCTGATGCTGCAATCACTCCGGTGGCAACGCGCGGGTTATAGCCATAACGCAGCATTACCGGCAGGGAAATCAATCCCATTGCGATCACTGATGCAGCTACGGTTCCAGTAATTGCTCCCAGAATTGCACCAACAATAATGACGGCATAAGCTAAACCACCGCGGATTGGACCAAACAACTGACCCAAGCCCTCAAGCATGTCTTCTGCTAATCCACATTTCTCCAGAATCGCACCCATGAAGGTGAAGAACGGAATTGAGAGTAATAGGTCATTCGAGAGAATGCCGAAAACTCGGTCTGGTAATGCTTGCAAGAAAGTGGGCTGGAACATACCCATTTCGATGCCGATAAAAGAAAAGAATAAGCCAACAGCACCAAGAGAAAATGCAGCTGGATATCCAAGTAGTAAAAATACAATCAAGCCCCCAAACATGATGGGGGCCATCAAATCATGGCTAATCATTGGAGCGGTCTTTCGTACTTAGGATCGATTTGAATCATGCCAATAATGGCAGCGTAGCGTTTAATGATTTCTGAAATACCTTGGAGTGTTAATAAGAAAAAGCCCAAAGTAATCACGCCACGTACCGGCCAACGAATCAGGCCACCAGGATTACTCGAGGTTTCATTTTGAATTACCGAGGTAATAAAAAATTCCCAAGAGTAATAGCCGATGATGATGGTTACCGGTAAGAAGAAAACAATGCCACCCCAAAAGTCCAACCAGAGTCGGAGTTTGTTGGGGTACATCGCATAAAGTACGTCTACTCGCACATGCTCATTGAGACGGAAAGTGGTTGCAGCACCAAACATCACCATACCGGCGAATAGATACCACTGCGCTTCAAGCCAACCGTTGGAGCTGACATTGAAGCCATACCGAATCAGCGCATTTGCTGTGCTGACCAGTACGGCTATCAATACCATCCAACTCGCTAATACACCAAAACGGTCATTTAAACGATCAACGAAACTTGCGAAAACTAAAAATTGTTTTGGCATATCAGATTCTCAGTAAGTTTTTATTTGACTGGGTTAGTCAACATGAAGCTCATGAGAGTTTGCTCAGCAACTTTGTTCCACAACATTTGATCGTTGCGGAATTTTTTCCAAGGCTCGTAAATCTTCTTGAACGATGGATTTTTAGCAGCTTCTTCTTCATACATTTCGAAGGCTGCATTCGATGCGGCTTTCATAATTTCTGTTGAGTAAGACTGCAGCTTCACGCCGTTCTTGATTAAGCTTTGCAAGGCGATTGGGTTTTTGTAGTCATACTCAGCCATCATGTCGATATTGCACTCTGCGCATGCTGAAGCCAAGGCTTCTTGATATTGCTTAGGCAATTTTTCCCATTCCTTGATGTTGACGTACATGGAGTACATCGAACAAGCTTCCCACCATCCTGGGTAGTAGTAGTAAGGGGCAATTTTGTAAAAGCCTAATTTTTCATCATCGTAAGGACCAACCCACTCAGCCGCATCAATCACACCTTTTTCAAGTGCTGGATAAATATCACCGCCGGCGATTTGTTGTGGAATCGCGCCTAAGCGGGACATCACTTCGCCGCCCAAACCAGCAATACGCATTTTCAGACCCTTGAGGTCAGCAACAGTCTTAACTGGCTTCTTGAACCAGCCACCCATTTGAGTGCCGGTGTTACCTGCTGGGAAAGAAATAATGTTGTAGTCACGCAAGAACTCGCGTTGGAGTTTCAAGCCACCACCCCAATACATCCAGGCATTTTGCTGGCGTTGATTCATACCAAATGGGACAGTTGTATCAAAGGCAAAAGTTTTGTTTTTGCCTACAAAGTAATAGCCAGCAGTGTGGGTGCACTCTACAGTTCCTTGCTGAACTGCATCAACAGTACCGAAGGCTGGAACGATTTCACCCGCACCAAAAATACGGATTTGGAATTTGCCATCCGTCAAAGCGGCAACCCGCTTGGAGATGAACTCGCCACCACCATAAATTGTGTCCAAGCTCTTTGGAAAGCTAGAGGCACAGCGCCATTTCACTTCTGGAAGGGATTGGGCAATCGCCGGTGCAGCCAATACGCCTGCGGCAGCGCCAAGTGCTGTTTTGCCTAAAAAGTCACGTCTTTTCATTTGAATTGCTCCTTGTTAGATATTTATAGGGCGGCATTTTTAGTAATGCCTTTTGATTCACTTCTGAGACCATTAAAACGAATTCGAGCTTTATTGCTTAACGCTGTTTGCACCCAGATGCACAGATACGCACCCTCTTTGTGCATCTTGCCATAAAAGCGAGCTAATCCCTATTAGTTTTGTGGTTTAAATAGCGTTGCAGTAAATCCACATTTTTCGGGAAAACCCCGAGTCAAATTCATGGGGAATTACCCTAAGTAATGGATTTCTTTGATTTTTTTCAAAGCATAATCGGCGAGTTGTTTTTTATTTAATAAAAATAGTTAGGAGCTACTGATGTCTACATCAACTAAAGCAGCCCCAATGACCGCCGAAGAGCGCAAAGTTATTTTTGCATCCTCATTGGGTACGGTTTTTGAGTGGTACGACTTTTATCTTTACGGTTCTTTGGCTGCCGTTATTGCCAAGCAGTTCTTCTCAGGCTTAGATGCTGGCTCTGCCTTCATTTTCGCTTTGTTAGCGTTTGCTGCTGGTTTCATCGTGCGTCCATTTGGCGCGTTGGTGTTCGGTCGCTTAGGCGATTTGATTGGCCGTAAGTACACCTTCTTGGTCACCATCCTCTTAATGGGTGGCGCAACCTTCATCGTGGGTATTCTGCCTAACTATGCAACTATCGGTGTTGCCGCTCCAGTCATCTTGATTGCATTGCGTATGCTCCAAGGTTTGGCTTTGGGTGGTGAGTACGGTGGTGCTGCTACCTACGTTGCAGAGCATGCTCCTCATGGTAAGCGTGGTGCATACACTTCCTGGATTCAGACAACAGCTACTTTAGGCTTGTTCCTCTCCTTGCTCGTGATTTTGTTCACACGTGAATTCACTGGTCCAGACTTTGATGTTTGGGGTTGGCGTGTTCCTTTCATCGCTTCTATCGCATTGTTGGCGATTTCTGTATGGATTCGTTTGTCCATGAATGAATCACCTGCTTTCAAGAAGATGAAAGAAGAGAATAAGCTTTCTAAAGCTCCTTTGACAGAGTCATTTGGTCAATGGAAGAACTTGAAGATTGTTATCTTGGCATTGTTTGGTCTGGTTGCAGGTCAAGCGGTGGTTTGGTACACAGGCCAGTTCTACGCTTTGTTCTACCTCACTCAAGTATTGAAGGTGGATCCTAAGACTGCGAACTTGTTGATTGCTGCTTCATTGGTAATCGGTACGCCATTCTTCGTGATCTTCGGTAGCTTGTCTGACAGGATTGGCCGCAAGGTCATCATCATGGGCGGCTTATTATTGGCCATCATTTTGTACATTCCAAATACTCCGGTTTCCTTGTTCAATGGCTTAACCCACTTTGCTAACCCAGCATTGGAAAAAGCAATGGTAACCGCACCAGCAAGTATTACTGCTGATGTAAGTGAATGTACTTTCCAGTTCAACCCAACCGGTACTGCGAAGTTCACTAGCTCTTGCGATATTGCAAAGCAGGTGATGGCCTCTAACTCTGCTAGCTACACAACGATCCCTGGCCCAGCTGGTGGAACTGCGGTTGTGAAGATTGGTGATACAGAGATTCAGGGCTACTCCGCAAAAGGTATGGCTCCAGCTGATGCGAAAGCAAAAGATGCTGAGTTCAAGAAGGCAATTCGTGATGCATTGAATGCTGCTGGTTATCCTGCAAAGGCTGACCCTGCTGCCATGAACCTTCCTGCAATTTTGGGTATCTTGGTAATCTTGGTGATTTTGGTAACCATGGTTTATGGTCCGATTGCTGCGATGTTGGTTGAGATGTTCCCAACCCGCATTCGTTACACCTCTATGTCCTTGCCATACCACATTGGTAACGGTTGGTTCGGCGGCTTGTTGCCAACGATCTCCTTTGCTTTGGTTGCGCAAAACGGCAATATTTACTATGGCCTGTGGTATCCAATCATCATTGCTGCTATTACCTTGGTAATCGGCACATTGTTTGTTAAAGAAACCAAAGACGTGGATATCTACGCACGTGACTAATTAGATGTAAAGCATCTTTAGTCTGCAGTATCTAAAAGCCCGATCACAAAATGATCGGGCTTTTTTATTCCCACAAATCTTTTTGATTACGATTGTTTAGTAACTTTTGATTTTGCTGAGCAATTGAAATATCTCTTGCTCCAGGAACAAGAGTAATCTGTGCTCCGGCAGTCAAGACACCAGTCTTGATGGCTCTAAGATACCAACCGCTGAAGCCGGATTGCAGCATGGCTTTGGAGGCTCCTTTGTAGCCTACGGCAGCGTTGAATTTGAAGCAGGGCTCGCGTAATTTAACAACTATGAATTCGAGATCGCCAATGAGCAATTTATCTCCAACAAAGACTTCGGTTTCTAGTAGACCTTCGACAGTGAAGTTCTCGCCAATGGCCCCGTGCGCAAGCGTGGTTGACTTTTTAGTTTCGCGAGTGAGTAGCTCATTCCAAAAAGCGTAGTGTTCGGCTGGATAGACGTAGATCGCTTTTTCAATACCACCGTGCACGCTTAAGTCGGCTTGCTCGTCACCGCGAACTCCAAGAGTGGTAATTTCAACTGGGCTTGGATTTTGTAAATTGCTCACACTCTTTTTGTGAATTGCTGAAGCAACGGATTTGTAATCGGGATGGTGATTGCCAAATAAAGGCAACACCTTGCCGGTAGAGATTGATAGAAGTCTCATGAATAAAAACTCACCTAGTAGCGACAGCGTGCATCGCTTTTGTATTTTGTGAAATAAACGATTAAGTCTGCTTCTGATTTGTATTGGGTGTAGTAGATCACTGCACGGGCATCGCTTTTGTATTTCGTATAAAACCATACCCCTGGTTCACTATCGCTGGAATACTGCGTGTCATAAACAATGCAATTGGCTTCAGACTGATACTTTGTTACAAAGACCTTGGCATTGGCTTCAGATGGGTAATTGGTGATGAAGATTTGGGCTGCAGATGCGCTGAGAGGTATGAAATGACTCAAAATGATCAAAATCAGCAGTTTTTGGAGTACTTTTCTCATGACCCTATATTACGGTTTCTGGGCTAAGCCGTTACAGAATGGGGCGGATTTGCTACAATCACACCTTCGGCGAATTAGCTCAGCTGGTTAGAGCGACGGAATCATAATCCGCAGGTCCGGGGTTCAAATCCCTGATTCGCCACCAAATCTAAAGGGGTACGTACCGGACACATGCTTTACGTCCGGTACCGACCACATGGTTTACACATTTACCAATCACATCCCCAATACTTTGGGACCAAATGGGTTTTCTAGGGCTTGTACCCTTGAAGACTCCATATC
>NZ_JACVPN010000004.1 GCF_018881855.1 Polynucleobacter sp. MWH-Berg-3C6
GATATGGAGTCTTCAAGGGTACAAGCCCTAGAAAACCCATTTGGTCCCAAAGTATTGGGGATGTGATTGGTAAATGTGTAAACCATGTGGTCGGTACCGGACGTAAAGCATGTGTCCGGTACGTACCGGTGTTTCTTGGTGGCCCGGGGCGGAATCGAACCACCGACACAAGGATTTTCAAATATCCTCTGATAGACCGCTTTCGCTTTTATTTCAAGGGCTTGAGTCACCAGTCTGGACTTGTCTAAAAATTGTGCGTCCTTGTGCTGGTCAAATTTGGCAATGAAATCAGAATCTTGCGAAGGGCAATTTTTCTGTGTGTATAGTTTGTGTTGCCATCACTGCACCAGTCAATCACCATAGTGTCTACTAATGTCGTTTTAAACGACATAGAATCCCAATCTCTCCAATTGAGATTCATTCTCAATTATATGCTAAGATGAGAACGATTCTCATTAAGCATATTTGGCATTTAAGATGTTTTTCTCATTTAGCACCAACCACACAGCCTTTTTCAGCCTAGTTAGCTCCCTTTGCTTGGTTGGGCTATCTTTGCCTGTCTATGCCGAGTCCCCCGTAAGCGATACCCCAATCGTTTTAGCTGAGTCACCCGTCAGTAGCGCTCCCACCATCGACAGTCCAGTCGCTCTCGAAAGTGCATCAGAGCAATGGAGTGTTCATGGGCAAGCAACCTACATCAATCAATTTAAAAATAACTTTAATTCTCCCTATTACGGATCTAAGAGTCTTTTAAATAAATCTGATGGCGATATCTCTAAAAGCTATACCTTCTCGGCCACAGCATTTTTAGGAACGAGGCTATGGGAGGGTGCTGAAGCCTATATCAACCCTGAGATGTTTGAAGGCATCCCCTTTTCCGGTCTCAGCGGATTGGGTGGTTTTAGTAATGGTGAGCTACAAAAAGGAACGGCAATTCCACCAATCTATTACATGGCAAGAATGTTTTTACGCCAGACCTTTGGCTTTGGTGGCGGACAAGAGCATATCGAAGGTGTTGCTAATCAGTTAGCAGGTAATGTAGATAAACGTCGCCTTGTAGTGACATACGGAACATTCTCGGCATTAGATTTCTTTGATGCCAATGCCTATAGCCATGATCCTCGCACACAGTTTTTAAACTGGTCGCTCATGGCCAGCGGTGCTTATGACTATGCCGCCAACTCTCGTGGCTACACCTATGGCTTTGTAGGCGAGTATTACCATGATGAAGAATGGGTGATGCGCCTAGCTCGATTGGCTATGCCCAAGTCACCAAATTCATTAGCCCTAGACTATGACCTCACACAGCAGTACGGCAATACAGCCGAGATAACTCACCTTCATACGATTAATGGACAAGCTGGTAAGGCTCGAGTTCTAGTCTTTCAAAATCGCGGAATCATGTCTACCTATAACAATGCGATGAATTTTGGCCAACAGAGCAATACCACTCCAGACATCTTAAGCACACGATATGGGTATCAAACTAAATGGGGCTACGCATTAAATGGCGAGCAAGCAATTACAGAAAATATTGGCGCCTTTGGAAGGTGGAGTTGGAATAATGGCCAAACTGAAACGCAAGCATTTACAGATATCAGCAATTCATTATCTGGCGGCCTATCCATTAAAGGTGCTGGTTGGGGAAGACCACAAGACACTATTGGAATTGGTGCGGCACTCAATGGAATCTCATCACAACAAATTAGCTACCTACAAAAAGGTGGTGTAACGATGTTCATTGGCGATGGCAGACTCAACTATAAGAAAGAACAAATCTTTGAAACTTTCTACAGCTGGAATGTTTATAAGAGTCTGTCGCTATCTGCCGACTATCAGCGTATCGCAAATCCTGGATACAACACAGATCGTGGGCCAGTCAATTTCTATGGATTAAGAGCCCACATTGAAATGTAATCGCATTGATCCTTTATAGTGCCGACATGTCTCTTTTGCGATATTCACTTAAGCCCCTCAAGTCAGCGCCTTATTTGCTTTGCTTGAGTAGCATTGTATTTGCGGCACCTTTTGAGATTAAGGTTCACGACGAACTCATTGCAGAATATCAAGAATCTGCTTTTGAAGTAGAAACAAACTTATTTCAAGCTCCGGCGTCCCAAGGCCTAAAGTCAAATGTCTTTCAAACTAGGCTTGAGTATAGCTATGGTATTACTGAAAAAAGTGAGATTGGTGCCAACATCTACTTGAGCAACTACAACGGCGTGAGCTATGTTAACGGTGGCAAGATAAGTCATATGTATATTCCAACTCATGATGAGGAGGGCTTATGGCACTACGGGGTGAAGAATGAGATTAATTACATCAAAGATGTAGGCGGCACAGAAACTACCTTTTATGAATTAACTCCTATCTTGGCACTTCAACTTCAAGACTGGAGATTTACCATCAACCCAAGCGTTGATGTGACATTAAATAAAAATAGCTCAGCTACATTTTCGCCGTCAGCTAAAGTGGCTTATGAGCTAACGCATGCCGTTGATGTTGGTATGGAGTACTACGGAGATAACTTGCCTAATAAAAGTTTATACAACATCTCTCAACAGCCCCATACTGCCTATCTGGTCATGGATGCCAAACATGGCAAGTCATCGTTTAACTTTGGTATTGGTAAAGGTGTCACGGCTAATAGTGACAATTGGGTGATTAAACTCATAGCCTCACTGAGCTTTAATTAGTGATGTCGTTTAAACGACATCACCGATACAGGGATGAAAATTTGATTTGTCCTTTTAAAGGACGCTTCTTGATGGGGATATCCTAATCTATGGCACTCAACCCTGCCAAGCCAAAAGAAAATAGCCCAACAAATGGGCTATCGTGGTTCTTGGTGGCCCGGGGCGGAATCGAACCACCGACACAAGGATTTTCAAGACATTTGTTAGCGTAAGACGTATATTCTATATGCTTTAAATGTCTTTTTTGTGCTATGTGTTATAGACTGTGTTAAGCATACATCCTATATAATATAAGGATTTGCTGTCTGTTGGTTAAGTGTATCACGTCACTTAACAATAATCACCTCATCCTTACTCATCTTATCCACAGCATCAAATAATCTCTTATTACTGGTAATTCGTGCTTTCCAGTTCTTTGTACACATTAGCTCTTCTATTAAATGTAGGCAAGCTAATAGGTTTTTGGGCACAAATTGCTCTGCGTCTGCTTTGTCCAAAAATGCTAACTCATTAGCTTCTAACATTGCCCTTACATAAACCCACGTGTTGTGATGCGTTAAAAATGCTTGTGTCACATCATCAAAATTTACGCTACTGTATTTGTCGTATTTCACGTTTAAGTGTGACAGCTTTAACTTATCACCCAATGCTGATGGGAACGGGAAAGCAAACTCATCGCCACTATTTACATATATTTCGCCTTTTGGACAACGCACGGCACTTATTGCCCAGCTTTCCTCTTTGTTTGTAAATTTTGGGTAAACAGCAAGTTGCTCAAATTTGCCAGCAAGTATGTTTGGACTGGCACTATCAAAACTTACACGCAAGTTTGGATTAGTAGATTTACGCAACCCACGCTGTATAGCACTTAGGATTACAGCCCACTTTGTTTGTGAAACACCCAATACGTGTAGCCAATCCATTCCTTTATCAAAAGCACCTTCGTCACGCATCATTAACACTTGCGTCACTACAGCCATACTGCCACCACGCCATCCCGTATCGCCAGCTAATGCCCAACCACCAAATCTATAACCTTTTACAGCATCCCACCACTGCTTCATATCTTTGCTGTTAGTGCCTTGTATAACGTTTAGCCACTTAGTGTTGCCACGTTTGTTTCTTTTAATAAATTCTAAGTTTTCAACCGTTAAATCAATTAACTGTTGGGTGCTACATTTGTGAAAAGGTGTTTTTTTGTTTTGTGGCAACTGTGCCCATAAAGGCATATCCAGCGTCATTGCGTAGTCGCTGTGTGTCTCTAACCAATTCACAATCCATTTTTTTAGCTGTGTTGCGTTTCTCCACGCTTCGCACACTTCGTCTGCTGTCTTTAGCTTATTGAGTGCTGTAAATCCAGCCAACGTGCCTTTGCCAATTTGAAAACCACCACTATCTCCCAAAATGACTGTTTGCTTTTCATCACGTGTAGTCACCATATCACTTTGTGTTTCACCAATCTTAAATTGACCAGCACTATACAAGGCGTATTTGTAATGCCATAGCTTGTTTTTTGGGTTTATAAAATTAAGCGAACGCATAGTCACGTCTTTTGGCATTGTGCGTGTCTTATCGTCTGCCTTAATTGCTACCTTTGCGTAACTCTTTTGGATAGATGGCAAATAAACAGCAAAGTTATCCCAACGCTTATTAAAGTCGTCCATTCTTATGCTCCGTATGCTTGGAAGTGCTCTTCGTTACGTATACCCTTGCTGTTTGTTGTAGGCACAGCAACGATATAGTCTGCGGACTTTGTTTTGTATTTGAAGATAACAGCGTTGTCATCTGTTTCTACTGTCACTCCACCCACTAAGTCGCTATTCACAAATGAATTAAGCACTGGTATTACGTCTTTAGCCAACACTTCCACAGTAATTGCCTTTGTATTGCTTGCGTGTGTATATCTAATAAATTCTTCTCTCGTATACCTATTGGCACGTTGGCAAAACTTAAACGTAATGCCAGTTTTGCCAAATGCCAAAGCAATCACAGCATATTCTTTACGTTTAATGTTTTTACCCAAGCCATTTACCCACCTACTTAAAAACTCACCATTTAGTTCAGCCAACCACTTTGCGTCTAATTTGGCTGTATGAACAGCTTTGAATTTCATTCCACGTTTAAGTATTGCTTGCTGTCTACTTGCTTCTGTTTTAGGGACAGTGAGTGGGTAAAAGCGAATATAGCGATACTTTTTAGTGAGTGTGTTTTCTAACTCCAGCTTATATGTTGCTATCTCACCCTTAATTGCTTTTACTTTCGTAGGTGCGTCTGTCGTATAAAAGTTCACGTCACCACTATGTATTAAGTTGTCTTCTATGTATGTTCTATCGTTTATTGCCAAAAACACATCTTTATTACCATCAATAATTTGCTTTTTTGGTATTGCGATAGTGACTGGACTACACGTGCTACGGCTGGCACTTAAAACAAACACACGCTTCTCTGCCATATACAACAAACGCTTAAGCATCATCATTGCTGTGCCATCATCTGCTTTGAATTTGCTTTTATCTGCCAAAGAACGCGATAGGCTTTCTAATGGTTTGGGCACAGTTTGCGTACTAATAATTTCAGTTATTAAACGTACTGTGTAAGGTACGCTATCAGTGCTACGTGCGTATGAACTTATTAATGCTTGCTCAATTAGCTCTTTATCGTCAATTGCCTTTAATAGCTCATACCCATTCTTTGTCTTTCTAAACAACCCTAAACCAATTGAGCTATCTGCTGTAGGCAATGAATGTGTGCTTTGAAACTTAGAAATAGGTGTGGCACTTTTTGCGTAATAAGCGAACCCTTTAGCCAAATGCTCTTCGTGTCGCTTTTTCTCTACGTTTAAGTCTACTTTTGCTTTTTTCTGTTTTGGCTCTTTAGCTACGTCTACTTGGGTACTGTCATAAGCTGCCAATCCCCTTATGCCACCTTTAGTGTCTATATACGTAATGATTTTTTGAACTGTGTTTTGCTTGTAAAACGCTTTGTCTGCGTTTACGGCACCATTCACTTTGTTTAATGCTCTATTCCACAAGTCAATCGTGTTGCTATTAACTGTGCCATCCATACCCCACAAGTAACGCAATAAGGGAGAGTAATTTTCATCAGCTTTAATCTCTTTTTTGTACTGTATGCCATTGTCTTTGTAGAGCTTCTCCAGCAAACCCTTTTCCTTATTGGCTTCTTGCCACCACAAATAGACTTTAGCCAATCCCTCATAAAGCATATTGCGTGAACTTACGTACATATGCGACTGTTTGTCAGCAAGCTCTTTTAACTGTGCCAGTTCTTTTTGTAGCTTGCTCTTTAAGGTTTGTTTTGTAGCCATTAGCAATCCCTCATTGATAAATTAATTACTGCTTGAGAGAGATTATCATTTTTATAGGCACTTTTAGCACTTCGTTGTTGGTTTTGGAATAAGATGCTCTTAATCACAAGCCAAAAATAACAATATGTCCTTAATTGATTTAGCAAAAGCAAATCAAATTCTCACTTTAGCTGTTTCAAAAGGGAATGAGATATTACAAACAAACAACGCACCAACTTATGGTGACTCCACTGTTTGCGAAGATTTTTTAGTGTCACTACTAAAGGATGCGTGTATTTCGCTTGGGGTTGACGCAAACCTTATTACACATCATCGCGGACACTCATTTCCAGACGTAACTATTAGCAACACTCCTTTTGGTATTGAAATAAAAGGGGCTAAAGCACATAGGTCATTTAACGGCAATAGCGTAATAGCAAGCACAATGAAAACTGGATTAAAAAAGGTTTTCTTAATGTATTGGATTGGCGATGACAAGGAGGTTGGGTTTCGCGACTATTTTGAATGTGTTGCTACACCTGTAGTTACTCATTCGCCACGCTTTCAATTGGATATTGATTTAGATTCAAGTAAATCAATGTTTGGTACTGGCGAAGGCAAAGTAGGGCTGGTGGATGACATTATTTTTGGTGGCAAAAGCGTTAACTCAGAAAAAATAATTCAATGGATGGCAAACAAAGCAAAAGCAAAAGGTGAAACGCCGTGGTGGATATCAACAGATGAATCATTGCCTATTGGCTCAACGGGCTTAAGCAAGTTTACAAACCTCTCTATTGAAGACAGAAATAGTTTCTTAAAAGAGGCTCTTTTAGCTTTTCCCAAAATATTTGATAAGACATCCAATACAAAATACAACGGGATTTTTGAATGGGCAATTCAAAAGAAATCTATATACACAAAACGAGATGACTACTCTGCTGGTGGCAAAGTGGAAATTAAAATTCCCACTTTTTCGCAAGATGCTTTATTGGTTCCACAAGTAATACAAGTAGCAACAAATGTATTCAAAAGTAATAGCAAGGTTTTTATTAATGAATTGGAAAATTCAACCCCCAACCAATTCCAAACAGCACAAGCCTTTTTGGATGCTTATAAGCTGGCACTAAGCAAAAACCTTTTACATATATATAAGGATGTAAAAGACAAAGATGAGAACAATGTTGGCAAGGACGAGTTTGCTTCTATGCTTGCCACCTACCTAATCTCTAAAATTAACGTAACCACGTTAATTGTTTAACTATCTCTTCTTAAACAACTCATCCCAAATTTCATCCACTCTTTGTGCCAATCTATAGGCTAATAGAGGTGGGACAGCGTTGCCAATTAGCCTATAACCATCAGACGCAGAAAGTTTATTTGGGATTACAAACTCATAGTCGTTTGGAAATGTTTGTATCCTCGCACACTCCCTTACAGTCAATCTTCTTTGCTGTAATCCTTTTGCTAATTCCTCTAAATTCTTTCCACCATTTGCTTTGTTCAATCTTCTAAATTCAATGTTGCCGTGATGTTCAGCACGAATGGTTGGACCAGCACCCAATAAGTTTACTTCTGCTTGTCCTTGTAATTTTTTACCAATATATTTTGCTTTTGAATATGCTTGTTGCGACAAATCCTTGCTCAACTCTGGCTCTTTAAGCCCAGCGAATGCTGCCTTTGTAGTGCTTATAGGCAATATCTTTCTACCATCGCTTGTTTGATTTCCGTGCGTTTGTAAAGGATATGGATTAAGCGTATCTGGCAATGTGCCGTGTTTATCTACATATCGCAATACATCAGCCTTCAATTTTTGCTTATTGATTCCTATGAAAATAACTCGTTCGCGTGTTTGTGGAATTCCATAGTGCGTAGCATTCAAAACTTTAACTGGAACAACTATGTATGAGCTTCCATCAATTGACGCAAAGTCTTTTTCAATTACTGCTTTGGCATCACCAAGTGATACCAAGCCTTTAACATTTTCAGCATAAAATATTTTTGGTTTTACTTGTGCGACATACTCACGCATCCAGTAATAAAGCATTCCGCGATTTTCTGCTGTTGGGTCTTCATTGTCTTGTAACAACTTTCTATTGCCCAAATGGCTTTTATCAGAATTGAAGCCAAGTCTTTTTCCAGCAACACTAAAGTCATTACAAGGAAATCCACCCGTTACAACGTCTATATCTTTTAAGTTTTTGCGTTTGCCAGCTTTAATATCTTTAACAATATCAACAATGCTTTCCGCTTCGTAAACGCCAGTTACGTCTCTCTTTTTACTAAAGTAAGAGTTCCACGCTTCTTTTGCTTTGTGGTTTACATCGCAAGCAAACACAGTTTCAAACCCTAAACTGTCTAACTTTACAAACCCACTTTTATCAGCTTTCTTTACTAAATGTTGTTCTGTTGAATTTAGGCAAGACTTATGAACTTCGAAGTCACCTTCAAAGCCAATATCCATTCCACCACAACCAGAAAATAAAGAAGCTACCTTGCGTTTATTCATTGTTTTATATATTAATTTTTATTGATTATATGATGCTTAAGCTAACTCCACAGCCTTACGTTTCATATCATCATTAACGTCTATGTAAGATTGGGTTGTACTAATATTTTTGTGTCCAGCCAAACTTGCCAATACACGTACACCCACCCCTTGCGTAGCTAAGTTAGTAATAAACGTTCTACGTCCACTATGGCTACTTGCTCCATCTATTCCACTGCGTTTGTATAGATAGTGAAAAAACTGCGTTAATGTGTTCGCTGTAAAGCCACCACCAGCACTATGACGCTTTTGACTATAGAAAAACTTAGTCTCTCTATTTGCTGGTTTGTACACAACAATGTATTTCTCAAATTCTTTACGTAGTTTGTCATTTACAAATACAGTTCTTGCTTCATTAGTTTTGGTGTTTTCAGCAATTAAGCGTATTTCGTTCTTAACTGTGCCATCTTCATTTACTACGTCGCAATAACGTAGCGACGCTACCTCTCCAACTCTCATACCACTTAAAAAGGTGGTGTACAGCAAACAACGATTGCGTAAGCTGTGTTTGCGTGTAGCCGTGTAATCTAAAACTTTGCGTAATTCGTTTTGGTTTAGTGTTTTTGCTTGCTTTGCCATAGTTTTTTTTCCCAAATAAAGGTTTGCTATAGCTATATGTTGTTTTCTTTGTTTATTTTTTCCTACCTCTTTTTGCCAAAAAGTTGTCATTTGTAAAACCTCCATTTTTATATGCTTAAAGTGCGAAATTCGCTGTTTTTGAACCAAAACCAAAGCTCTTAACTAAAACCTTTGGTTTCTTATTTAGCTGTTTTTGTCGTCTAAATCCCACTTAAAAGCACAGACTTGTTAAAAGCGTCTACGTGCTTTTACCCCTACCCCCCGTATGTTTGCTATTACTTGGTGGCTTTTAAGTGCTTACAGCGTTGATTTGACGTGTTTACTATGCGTAGCGACGAGAGGAGAAGGTTTTGAAGCAATCAGCACCCCTCAATCCAAAATGAAATGATTTGTCCTTTATTTCATTTCCCACTTAATTTCTATTAATCAGAGATTCTTTATTTTTAGCTGTTTTTATCTTTCTGCTCTTTAGTTAAATTTAACCAAAGCAATATAACTACCCATTGCGTCCAATAGGTAGCCATAAAAACTAAACACAACTTCAGTCAATGTTTAGTGCGTTGTAGGGGATTTGAGTGTTCTCAAAATCCCAACAACTTAAGTTTCCAAATTGCGTTTCTTTAGTGCCGTACTGTAATAAGTGTGATTGAGTGTTAGCTAACGGTTCTGTAATGTATATGTCGTCTTTTTGATGTGCTTTTTCTACCCAACAGTAAGTCCATAGTATTTTTATGTCGTTCGTAGTTAGTACTGTTGGTATGTTGCCTAAATAGATGTTGTAGTGAAGTGTGTGTTTTGGACTTGTTGTCTGTTTGGTGCCTTCTAAAGTTGGTATTAGTAGTGGTTGATATGTAAGTGGTTTGCGTTTAGCTCCATTCCCAAAAAGCTCTTTATTAAAGCAATTACGTGCGTGCCGTAAATCCTTAATTAAGGTGGTTCTCATACGCTCAATTTCCCAATCCTCTTTTTGGTACGTATGAAAATGACTTTGGGCAACTACATAGTGGGTAATATGCTTTTGCTGTTTGTCCAAAAAGTCTCTTATTGTGTTTGCTGTAATTCGCATACTTTTATTTATGCGAACCAAAGGAAATCAATTAATTTTCTTGTCAAATCATTTGGTTTGACTGGCAAATATAGGTTGCCCAATCCGTTTTTCTGGTACTAAATTAAGTGTGCCCATTAACTTATAGGAGAACGATATGAGCACACTTAGCACTTTGAAATTGGTTACAAGCAAGAAACATCAAACTGTCGCACCCATTGTTTTACGTCGAAATAAGCTCTGTGCCAAATTGGATGAACAGCTTGCTTTATGCGAGGCACAAAAGGCTGGCAATACTTACGCACCCAAACGCTTAAAGACTTTTGTAAACAAGCAAACTGGTGAACGTATGACAGCTGAAGTAGCAAAGCGTATAAAAGAATGGTTTTGGGTAAGCCACACAACTGGAAAAATCAATTTAGCTGTTAAGTATGGCGCTAAAACACTACCCCTTAATAAAAAGGGTGCTAACGCAATTGAACTTAGCAATGGTGATGAACTAATCAGCACACTTAAGTCACTAAAGATGATGGTGGCTAATGGTGAATTAGATGATGCTATGAATGAAGTAAGCACAGCAACACGCGAAGCGTTTAATAAGTGATTTTATTTACGTGCCCCATCTAATATGTATTTGGGGCACGTAAATGTAATAAACAATAAATACTGTATGAAACGATACAAAGCTACAGTAAATGCGAGTGGAATGTGGATAGAAACTATCTTGTATGCCCAAAATCAAGCACAGGCATATAAATTATTTCAAACAATATTTGGAAGTGGCAATGTGCCTCATCAGCCCACACAACTTGGATGATATGAAGATACTTGAAATAACAACAATAAAGCCTTTAACTCCACAGCAAGCACGTATAGATGGACTTAAGCGACAAAAGGAAGCTAGTACGAAAGCACTACAAGCTGAGCGTGATAGGCAAAAGGTTGCTAAAGCACAGCAAACGATTGCCAATACCAAAAACAATCAATCAACTTTGTAGCCAATCCCAATCTCTTTTCTTTGTGCCGTTCGTAAAGCATTTAATTCTTTTGCCAAATTTAATGCTCTATCTGCCATTTCTTTGTCAAACTCATCTAACCTCCACATAGCACCGTGTAGCAAACTATTCCTTGCTTTAATTTCAGCCTCTATTTTCTTTGCCGTAGCTAACGGAATGGTTTTCTTTTTTTCCAAATAATTTATATATTTCATCATTACGTCACGTGGGTTCTTTGTAATTGCTATCTCACCCGTTTCCACTCTTTTAGCAACTACGTACATTGAAAATACTCTGTCTTCAATAATGCTAAAAGCCGTAACGTAAGCCGCTATATAAATTTCATCGTTTATTGACTTGTTAATAAGGCTAAATGCTTTACGCAAATTAATATGAACTTGTTTTCGTGCTTCTGCCGTATCGCCTATAGGACGTGCCATTGCTACCCCTATTTTAGATAATTACTGTTTATCAGAGATTATGGGTTTTACAGGTTTATGCTTGCCCATTCGTTTGCCTGCTAATTGGTTAGCTACGTGTGCGGGTGTTACGTGTCCATAATATTGTTCAATCATCTTAACGCTTGTGCCCATTTGTTTGGATAGCTTAAATATGTCTATTCCTTCTTCCAGTATTGCCAAATGTGCGTATGTATGTCGCAAGCTATACAGCGTCTTTTGCTTGCTGCCTTTCTTATTCAAACCACTATCACGCATTAAGTGTCTAAACGTAGCACCTAAGTTTTCTGTTGTTGTGCCATCACGCAACCTAAATACAAATTCATCCACACCCTTTTTAATTAAGTTATCAAAACTTAGCTTACTAATAGCTGGGTCACGCAACTGTATGCGTTCCAAATAATCTTGTGTGTTGTGCCTTGCTATTAACGTGCGTTCACCCCTTTTGCCATTAACTGTGAACTGTAAATAACGCTTTCCATCTGTTGTAATCCAACGTATGTCTTTCCATTTAAGCCCCAATGCCTCTGTGCCGTGTCGCATTCCCGTATTCGCAAGCACTAATACGTAATCACGCAACAATTCACGCATATCTTTAGTTCTTTGTGTATGCCCTTGCTTACTCCACTTCGTCATATAACTGGTAAGACTCTTATATTCACTTTTGCTAAATGCGGGACGTGGGACGCTTTTAGCTCCATCATTGCGTAGGTTGGGCAAATGAACTTTGCTCATATACCCCATATCTATTGCGTATTCCAATACACGATTTATTGTTGAGTTGTGATTGGTAATGGTTGAAGCACGTGGCTTTTTACCCATTTCTTTTTCACGCCATTCGTCAAATTTTGTAAGTGCTTCGTAATCTATGCCATTTACGTTATATTTTTCAAAAAATGGGATGAGATATTTGTTAATAACAGCAATGTAGGTTTGGTAAACAACTTTGCCACCACCACCATTCAATTCGTCTTGTAATTGCTTTGCCACTACTTTTGCTACAGCACCAAATTTCTTACTTGTAATAACAATGTCTTCGTCTGCCAAAAACCTTGCTCTATCAAATGCTTCGCAAGCTACTTTGCCAGCCCAATCTACGTTACGCTCTTTTGTGCTTACTCTATGCCACTTATTAAATAGCTTGTAACGTGCTTGCCATTTGTCGCTGTTCTCTCTTTTGTAGAGCACAACGTCACCATCACGCAAATGAACAAGCGTGTCGCTGATGGCAACAGATTTAACTTTTGATTGTTTGTGTGGGACAGCGTTTTTGGTTGGCATACGGACAGCAAAGCCTTGTAAACATTGAATGTAATGTTTTACAGCGTATACCCAAATTAAAACTGTGTAAAGAGTGTGTTATAGAATTTTGTAACACATTATCGGGCTGAGAGCCTTTATTCTTGGTGGCCCGGGGCGGAATCGAACCACCGACACAAGGATTTTCAATCCTCTGCTCTACCGACTGAGCTACCAGGCCAAGACTGAGAATTATAAATGAAACTGCCTCCCAGGCCGGAAATCGGTTTTGTGCTAGCTAACTACCTGTGGCTGTGGCTCTGGAGCGCGCCACGTGCAACTTTCTATAGCTATCGATCATACGGTGATGCCTATCAAGGCCCTCCAGCTTTATGCTGGTTGGGGTGAGGCCATAGAAGCGCACGCCGCCATCAACTGAGCTGATTACAGCATCCATTCTGCTCTCACCAAACATCCGGCGTAGGTTAGTTATGTAGTCGTCAATCACCAAGTCATCATCTAAGTAAATCTCCAGCACAGCATTTAGGGCCTGATAAAACAATTTGCGCTCAACTGTGTTGTCGTTATATTGAAGGAATGCGCCAACTAGTTCATAGGCCTCATCAAGTTGCTTTAGCGCCAGATGAATAAGAAGCTTCAACTCCAAAACTGTGAGCTGGCCCCAAGTTGTATTCTCGTCAAACTCCACCCCAATCAATGTAGCAATATCACCATACTCATCGAGTTCATTATTTTCAAGACGCTCAAGGAGTGCACCTAGACTTGCATCATCGAGTGAATGAAGATTCAAAATATCTTCGCGGAACAGCAACGCCTTATTGGTGTTATCCCAAACTAAATCTTCTATTGGATAAACCTCTGAATAAGCAGGAACGATAATTCGGCACGCGGTTGCTCCGAGCTCGTCATATACCGTCACATAAGATTCTTTACCGATATCTTTGAGAATGCCAAATAGAGTGGCTGCCTCTTCACTATTTGAGTTTTCACCTTGACTCGAAAAATCCCACTCAACAAAATCGTAATTTGATTTTGCACTGAAGAATCGCCACGACACAATCCCGCTTGAATCGATAAAGTGTTCAACAAAGTTATTGGGCTCAGTGACTGCTTCGCTTGCAAAAGTAGGGGGAGGAAGATCGTTCAAACCCTCCAAGCTTCGACCTTGCAGCAATTCTGTAAGGCTTCGCTCCAGCGCGACCTCCAGGCTTGGGTGTGCACCAAAAGATGCAAACACTCCGCCAGTCCTTGGATTCATTAAAGTAACGCACATCACTGGATAAATTCCGCCCAGCGATGCATCCTTTACCAAAACTGGAAAGCCCTGCTCCTCAAGCGCGCGAATGCCAGCAAGAATGCCAGGATATTTTGCAAGCACTTCCTGCGGCACATCAGGCAGAGCAATTTCACCTTCTAAAATTTCGCGCTTGATTGCTCGTTCAAAAATTTCAGATAAGCATTGCACCTGCGCCTCAGCTAGCGTATTGCCTGCACTCATGCCATTACTTACGTAAAGATTTTCAATCAGGTTAGAAGGAAAATAAACAGTCTGGCCATCTGACTGGCGTACATACGGCAACGAGCAGATGCCGCGCTGGGCATTGCCAGAGTTTGTATCAATCAAATGTGAGCCGCGTAATTCGCCATCGGGATTAAAAATATTCAGACAATACTCATCCAAAATTTCTGTTGGGAGAGAATCATCTTTGCCCGGCTTAAACCAACGCTCGCTTGGATAATGTACAAATGCTCTATTGGCAATATCCTCACCCCAGTAGGTGCCAGCATAAAAATGGTTATTGCTCAATCGCTCGATGTACTCACCTAAAGCTGAAGCGAGTGCGCTTTCTTTTGTAGACCCCTTTCCATTGGTAAAGCACATTGGGGAATGTGCATCGCGAATATGCAAAGACCAAACATTCGGAATAATGTTGCGCCACGAAGCAATCTCAATCTTGATTCCCAAGTTTGCCAATACGCCAGACATATTGGCAATCGTTTGCTCTAGAGGCAAATCTTTGCCTGCAATATAGGTGCTAGCGTCAGCGCCTGGCTTTAAGGTCAATAAAGTCTGCGCATCCTCATCCAAATTCTTGACTTCTTCAATCACAAACTCTGGACCAGCTTGTACTGCTTTTTTAACCGTACAGCGGTCAATTGAGCGCAAAATTCCCTGGCGGTCATTGGCAGAAATATCCTCTGGCAATTCAACCTGAATCTTGAAAACCTGTCGATATCGGTTCTCGGGGTCAACAATATTATTTTGTGAAAGACGAATATTTTCAGTAGAAATATTGCGAGTGTCACAGTACAGCTTTACAAAATAAGCCGCGCATAAAGCCGATGAAGCTAAAAAATAATCAAAAGGGCCTGGGGCTGAACCATCACCCTTATATCGTATAGGCTGGTCAGCAATTACAGTGAAGTCATCAAACTTGGCTTCAAGGCGCAGCTTGTCGAGAAAATTGACCTTAATTTCCATGCAAAAAATTCCGGGTATGGTGGGCAAACGATGTAGGCGCCATCGTCAACAATAAAACTGACGCGCCTAGCAAACGCCAATTTACAAAATAATTTATTGCTCGCCCTTGTTGCGAGAAGTATCAATGCCCAGAGCCTTAAGCTTGCGATATAAATGCGTTCTCTCTAGGCCAGTGTACTCAGAAATCTTGGTCATACTACCGCCCATAATTTGCATTTGATGCTCAAAGTAGGCTTTTTCAAAAAGATCTCTGGCCTCTCTTAATGGCAAATCAAAATAGGTTTTTGCAATACCGCTGATGAACTCGCCCTCAAGTGACGCTGGGGCTGGCTCACTCACAGCAGGCTTTGGAGCCACGGCCTGATTGGGGCTGGGCTGAACCGCCCTCTCTACCTCAGGCTCAACATATTTTGGTGAACTCTCGAGCGCCTTACTTACCGTCTTTAGAAGCTTTTGAAGTGCAATGGGCTTTTCTAGGAAATTTAATGCGCCAATGCGCGTAGCTTCAACTGCTGTATCAATGGTAGCGTGCCCTGACATCATCACTACAGGCATCGTGAGTTGACCTGTTTTGGACCACTCTTTCAGTAGAGTGATGCCGTCAGTATCTGGCATCCAAATATCTAGCAACACAAGATCCGGGCGCATTTGTTCGCGAATAGTTCGAGCCTGAATAGCGCTCTCTGCTGCATACACGGTATGGCCTTCATCCGTCAGAATCTCATTGAGAAGCTCACGAATTCCCATCTCGTCATCAACAACCAAAATACTAGCCATACTTAGGCCGCCTCTTTTGCTAGATTCATAAACAATATTGATACCTGCGCACCAACCACTTCTGTTCCTTGCATGCGATTTCGTATTTCAATTTTGGCAGAGTGATCATCAATAATTTTTTTAACGACCGCCAAGCCCAATCCCGTGCCTTTACTCTTAGTAGTGACATAAGGCTCAAATGCCCTTGCCAATATCTTAGCTGGAAATCCTACTCCCGAATCACTTATTGTTAAGCGTACTGCTTTTTGCTCAGTGTCATTGTGCTCTCCATAGGGCACTAACTCCGTTTTTACTTCAACTGCCTCGCCAGGGTGGGGCCCCTCTAGCGTAGCATCTTGAGCGTTTTGTAATAGATTATGAATAACCTGTCTGAGCTGGGTTGGGTCACCCATAATTTCTGGGCAGCGTGGATCAAGCTGTGTACGCAAAGGGCTGCCTTCATATAGTCCCAAAATTTCTGATGTAAGCGTATTGATAGAAACTGCCTTTAGCTGAGGCGTCGGTGTTTTAGCAAAATCTCTAAAGTCGTTGACCATTTCCTTCATCGCCTGCACCTGGCTAATAATAGTTTCGGTACTGCGATTAATCATTTCCTCTTGCTCAGGACTGAGCTTGCCAGAAAGCTTGTGCTGCAAGCGCTCCGCAGATAGCTGAATTGGAGTAAGTGGATTCTTGATTTCATGAGCTAAGCGCCTAGCAACTTCACTCCAGGCAATTGATCTTTGTGCACTAACCACATCGGTGATGTCATCAAAGACCACCATGCGTAAATCTGCCGTTAATTCTGTGCCTCGCACAAACAAAGTAATGCCTAATTCATTTTCAAACTCATTGGTCGTGTGAAGCTGAACTTGCTTTTGCCAAACGGGAGTATTTTGATGGCTGATTTGTGCCGCAGGGTTATCTTGTGCGCCAGTAACGGCAAGCTTCATTGTGGAGAAGCCCTCTTTAATGGCGCCCTCAAACTCTAATAACGCTGGGTTACTGCTCAAAGGCTTGCCGTCGAGATAGGTAAGGTCTTGACCAAAAATGCGATCAGCCCCCGCGTTGCTCGAGACTACGTTGAAACGCTTATCAAAAATACAAACGCCAGCCGTCAAGCTTCCTAAAACCCGCTCTAAAAAGGCCTTGGATTCTTGCAAGGAAGTCCGCGTATCAGCAAGCTGCCGAGTCATGACATTAAATTGGCGGGTAAGCATGCCCAGTTCATCACCAGTATCTAGCTCCGGTTTTGGTGATAAATCACCCTGCGCTACTGCTTGCGTACCCTTGAGCAACATTAATAATGGACGCGCCAATTGACGGCCCAACAACAAAGCTAATGTGATAGCAACAAATAAGGCAAAAAATAAGGTGAGCGTTAATGTGCCAACGAACATCTTGCGAAGGCCGGCGCGCCCTAGGGACTTCTCTTGATATTCAGTATAAGCAGATTCAACTGCAAAAATATTCTTAGTCAGCGGGGTCGGCATGAAGCGTACTAATTGCAAAAAATATTTATCGTCTGCGTCTTTATTGGAATCTGCTTTTCCTAGAATGGGCTTTTTCCGAATAATAGGAACAATCGCTCTAACTTGGTAGCCACGCTGTCCATCTTGCATTTCGATCTGATCTAAAAAAGTAATGCCCTTCTTTTTAAATGCTTCAGCCACCACCTCTGCGCTGGGGGCGGGTAAGTATTTTTTGGGCCTTAGCTCGCTGGTTAAGATCAAGCTGCGCTGCATATTAAAAAGGCTTACCTCTTGTATGCCAAATTGATTCCGGATCTTCATAATCATGGCGCCAACCTGATCAGAGGTCGAGCCCGCAGGAACTTGTACAACTTGATCGGCAATGAAATTACCTTCAGCCAAAATTTCTTCTTGCGCAATTCGCAAAGTAACGCGCCCTAACTCCAAACCAGAGTTAAGCGCAGATTCAACCTTCACATCAAACCAGGTTTCAATACTGCGAGATACGAACTGGAGTGAAACCCCATACAAAATTAGGCCTGGAACAATTCCCACTAACGCAAAAATCATCGCCAACTTGGCAATCAAGCGAGTGCCGAAGTGACCGCGATACCAGCGCACACCGATCACAATCACCAGAGTCAAAATCACCAGAGTTAAGCAAACTCCGATGACAACATTGGCTGCGTAAAGCCAAATAAAGTAGTTATCAAAAAACTCTGTATTAGATGAAGCAATCGATAGCAGGATCAGAAGCAGCAAAGCAAATACGCCGATTACGCCAATAGCGATTGGGATTATCTTTTTTCTCCAGACCTTTGATATAAAAAAGGCGCTCTTGAGTGGGGTTGAGGATGCGCTCATCGCTTAATCAGGTTGGTTCCGGCTGGGGAAAAGGGGAAACGCAGCCAATCGCTGGAAACATTCCAATCCCGATTATTCAGGGCATTCACCTGGAATGGCTTAGGCAGCTTGCTTAAATCTAAAGTCATTCGCAAAGAAGCTGTATAGGATTTGCTGCTATCTAATTGATTGCCATCAATCACACGCCAGCCACCGATACTGCCAACCGCTTGCAATGCCTCTGCAATTGTCCTCGCCGAAAATGTAAAGCCCTCAGAAGCAATTCGGTATTGCTGAGTAAGGGGCTGGTAGGACAGTCGGGTTTGTCTCTGAGCAATCGCCGGTCTCTCATCAAACCAATACCAACGCGAACGTGTTACATCGAATTCTGTTTGAAAGTACAAGACCACGCCTTTTTGAACTGCATCCTCAAGACCGTTAGAGAGCTCAATCTGAAAGGTGGCATTTAAAAGCCAGTCGTTATCAACCTTTTCCAATTCAAAGGATTTGATCTTGATTCCTTCTGCGCTTGCGCTTGTTGAAAATACACTCAACACCATCAAGCATAAGAAGATGAGTTGTTTAATTCTTTGGCTCATGGCCCATTTTTCTTAAACAAAGCATAGTAAAAGCCGTCGCTTACATCAGTAGGCAGAATCTGTCCTGGAGCGTCTAATCGTACCGCATTGCCATGCTCCCCAGCAAACCAACTTGCTTGCGCCTCGCCCTCTTCAGGAAATACCGAACAGGTAACGTAGAGCATGAGGCCCTCTGGCTTTAGCATTTTCCAGGCCTGCTCCAAAATACCGCGCTGCTTTTGCTGCAGGGACTTGATATCAGCCTCGCGTCTTAAAAAGGGGATATCTGGATGTCTAGCCACAATGCCCGAAGCCGAACATGGAGCATCGAGCAAGATTTTGTCGAAAAGGCGGCCATCCCACCAAGAAGCTTTTGAAGCATCGCCACGCAGGACCTGCACCTGATCAGAATGTAAACGTAGACGGTCCAAGTTGCCGCCAATCTTGCCAAGACGCTCACCATCAAGCTCTAAAGCCACCATCTCACAGTCTGCTAACTCCAGCATATGGGCCGTCTTGCCGCCGGGCGCGGCGCAGGCATCTAAAACTCTCTCGCCAGTACTGGGGTTCAAGAGAGTTGCAGCCAGCTGCGCCCCGGCATCTTGAACTGATGCCGCACCACTATAAAAACCTGGCAACTCTGAGACCGGAACAGGGTTAGACAAAAGCAAGGCGGATGCTAATTTCACTCCAGCAACTTCGTCAATTGGAGAAGAGGTAATTCCAGCCTCGCTTAATAAGCCTTGATATTGCTCTCGTGAATATTGTTTTTGATTAACGCGCAAAATTAATGGCGCACGTTTTGCCTGCGCAAACAAAATGGATTGCCAGGCCTTGGAGTAATTGCGTTTTAAGTTTGCACGCCACCAAGGTGGGACAAACATTGGAATAGGATCTGGAGGAAAGCGGGTTTCGCCCTCAGGCGGCTGAACAATCAGGCTTACCTTGCGCAATACTGCATTCACCAAGCCCTTGGCATACATGGTTTTATCGTAGTTAGTACAAGCGCTGACGGCTTGATCAACTATTGTGTGTGCTGCATAACCTTTGCCATCAGCGTTTTCATTTAAGAACAACGCAATGGCGACGCTTAATAAATGATCTACTTCGGGTGGCGGACTCTTTGGAACAAATTGCTTGATTAACTCATGCGATCGGACCCATTTACGCAAAGCATCAAAGCTTAAGCTCTGCACTATAGGGCGCTCATGAGGCTCCAACTGATCAAGCACCTCTGTCAGAGACCTGCCACTCATTACCTCGCTAATCGCTTGTGCAGCAATACTGATTGCTTCAGAAAGTGGAAGGCTATGTGGCGTTTTTTTATCAGTCAAATGAATTTACTCTGGGGTATGTCCCATTTTTTGCCATGTCCATGAGGCGCGCTACCCGCTCTTCGGTTGGCGGGTGGGTTGAAAACAATTGCGCAAGGCCACCGGCACTTAAAGGGTTCAGAATCATCATCTGTGCAGTTTCTGGATGTTGCTCTACCGCCTGAAATGGAATGCCCTGCGCATAGTTGTGAATTTTCTCTAGTGCATGTGCAAGGGCCTCTGGATCGGCGCTAATTTCTGCCCCGCCACGATCTGCTTCATATTCCCTGGCGCGTGAAATACTCATCTGAATCAAACTTGCAGCAATGGGCGCCAAAATGGCCACTAATAAACTGGCGATTGGATTGTTAGGCCTGCCTTCAGAATCGCGGCCACCAAAAAACATTGCAAAGTTGGCTAATGCAGAAATTGCCCCGGCCATCGTTGCCGCAACTGTAGAAATCAAAATATCGCGGTGCTGAACATGCGCCAACTCATGGGCCATGACCCCGCGGAGTTCGCGGTTAGACAAAATTTTCAGAATGCCAGTGGTGGCTGCTACAGAGGCATTCTCTGGATTGCGCCCGGTTGCAAATGCATTAGGCGCATCTTCATCAATTAAAAATACTTTGGGCATTGGTAAGCCAGCCTTATCTGCAAGCTCTTTTACCAAGGCGTAAAACTGTGGCGCAGATCGTTCGTCAACCTGTTGTGCATTGGTCATCTTCAACACCATCGTGTCGGAAAACCAATAGCTAAAAAAGTTCATGCCGATCGCCAACAGTAATGCCATCAGCATCCCCTGCTCGCCGCCCAACATACCCCCAACCACAATAAACAACGCAGTAATGGCCGCCATCAAAACAGCAGTTTTTGCGAAATTAAACATTCCTACTCCTTTGTATGAAAACGTAATGCTTGTTTATTGGAATCCAAAGACTGCAAACAAAGACTGGCTGACATTTTCTTGCCGCCTGGTTTTTGCATTTCTAAAACCTCGATAACGCCATCGCCACACTGAATATAAGCGCCATCCTCACTAAAACCTAATAATTCGCCGGGCAAGCCAGTTTTGTTGCAAGCGCCTACCTTTGGAATACGTGAGCTCCAAAATTTCATCGTCAGTTCTTGCGCATTACTGGTTGCACCAGGAAAGGGGTTAAAAGCTCGAATGCGACGATCGATTTCTGGGGCGCTCAAGCTCCAGTCAATTTCTGCTTCGCTCTTTAATATTTTTTCTGCGTAAGTAATGTCATTGATTTCTTGTGGAGCACGAAGCAAGTCTTTGCCTAGTTGTAAATGGTTCAGCACATTCACAATAGAGTGCGCGCCTAATTCTGCTAATCGATTATGTAAAGTCTCGCTTGTTTCTTCAGGAATAATTTCAAGCTCGCTGATGAGGACGGTATCGCCTGTGTCAAGACCGGCATCCATTTGCATGATGCAAATACCTGTTTTTAAATCTCCCGCCTCAATCGCGCGCTGTATTGGGGCTGCGCCCCGCCAACGCGGCAATAAAGAGGCATGAATATTAAAGCTACCGTGTCTTCCTGGCCGTTGAGAAATATCCAATACATCCTGCGGCAGGATAAGCCCATAAGCAACTACCACCATGGCATCAAAATCGATTTCGGACAATTGCCGATACGCCTCTTGAGCCTGAACTTGTTTTTCAGGATCGACACTATTGCGCTTCAGCGTTTCTGGTTGAATTACAGGAATATTTTTTTCTAATGCAAATTCTTTAACCGGGCTAGCCTGGAGATGCATGCCTCTACCGGCCCGGCGATCAGGCTGGGTTAGCGCCAGGACAATTTCATGGCCAGCGTCATATATTGCGCGCATTGCTTGCGCGGCAAACTCAGGAGTTCCAGCAAATACAATTTTCATCAGCGGCGCTTAGCGCTCACCCGCTAACTCTTTGGCGCGCTTTTTTAGTTTTTGTGAAATACGAGTTCGCTTCAGTATCGACAAATACTCAACAAACACTTTGCCCTGCAAATGATCGAGCTCGTGCTGCAAACAAACTGCTAATAAACCATCTGCATCAAGCTCGAACTCTTTGCCTTCAACATCTAAAGCCTTCACCCGAACTTGCGCAGACCTTTCAACTTCATCAAAGAAATCCGGAACCGAAAGACAGCCTTCACGCCAAGATTTTTTTTCTGGGCTTGACCAAACAATTTCTGGATTGATAAAAACCATCAACTCGTTTTGCTCTTCAGATACGTCGATGACAACAATCCGCTCGTGAATATCTACTTGTGTTGCAGCCAAACCAACGCCTGGAGCTTCGTACATGGTGTCGGCCATATCGGCAACGATTTTTTTAATGCGTGCATCTACCTGCTCAACGGGTTTAGCAACCTTATGCAAGCGCGGGTCTGGATAGCAAAGGACGTTTAATAAAGCCATATAGGAATTATCCAACAGAGCAATCGGTCTGTCCTGATTGCTGTAATTCCCCCAAAGATCAAAATCTTTTAATGCCTATATTCCCAAAATCAAATTGCACCGCTTGTATTGCTAGGGGTGATAAAAATTACCCAAACCGCTTAAACGATTTATATGATCCGCCAAGCAGTCTCTATATAGATGGAGATCTTGGTTTACTAAAAACACCCATGATCGCAATCGTAGGTTCGCGCAAGGCCAGCGCTGAGGGCCTTAAAAACGCATCTGCTTTTGCCCAAGAGCTCTCGCGGGCGGGTTTACTTATCGTCTCTGGGCTTGCAAGAGGCATTGATGGGGCCGCCCATCAAGCAACCCTTAACCTTGGGCCCAAGCACTTCACTATGGCGGTCTGTGGGGCCGGCTTGGATGTGATTTACCCCAAAGAACATCTGGATTTAGCCAGAAATATCCAGAATCAGGGGCTTTTAGTCTCTGAATACCCCCTGGGGACAGCACCAAAATCGAGCAACTTCCCCAGGCGCAACCGAATCATTGCTGCGTTTTCGATTGGCGTTCTAGTCATTGAGGCGGCCGAAAGATCCGGCTCTCTCATTACTGCCAGACTGGCTTTGGAGATGGGGAGGGAGGTTTTTGCGGTGCCAGGCTCTATTCGGCAGCCCCTTTCTAGGGGGTGTAACCTTTTGATTCAGCAGGGTGCAAAGCTAGCCCAAAACCCGGAGGATGTACTAGAAGAGTTGGTTTTTTGAGAAAAACCCTATTTAAAGTGGTTTAAATGCGGTTTTTTAGTCATTAATTGCCTGGGAAGTTAAGCGTTCATCGTCAAAAAACTACGCTTTTTGGACTTTTCTTAATTTATCGGTTAATAATAAAAAAGGGGTAAACAGCTGACCAAGTCCTGATTTGGTTTAAATTGTTCATCCTTTTTCCTATAAAAAACATCATTTCAGGCTCATATTTAGGCAAACGCGTGGCTAAAGCATCTACCAAAAGCAGCTCCAAGACCCCTTCCGTGGATCACCCCAGGGCCCTCATCATTGCCGAGAAGCCATCGGTTGCCAATGACATTGCCAAAGCCCTAGGCGGCTTTACTAAATATGAGGACTATTTTGAAAGCGACGACTTTGTTATCTCGTCTGCTGTTGGTCACCTCTTAGAAATAGCGGCCCCAGAAGAATATGACGTTAAGCGTGGCAAATGGTCTTTTGCCAACCTGCCTGTAGTACCTCCTTATTTTGACTTGCGGCCAATTGTCAAAACCGAATCGCGCCTGAAAGTTTTACAAAAACTTATTAAGCGCAAAGACATTACTTCCCTGATTAACGCATGTGACGCGGGGCGTGAGGGTGAGCTGATTTTTCGCTTAATTGCACAGCACGCAAAAGCATCGCAGGGCATTAAGCGTTTATGGTTGCAGTCCATGACTCCAGCAGCAATTCGCGATGGCTTTGCAAGCTTGCGCACCGACGAGGATATGCAACCACTGGCGGATGCGGCGCGTTGCCGCTCAGAAGCAGACTGGTTGGTGGGCATTAATGGTACGCGCGCCATGACCGCCTTTAATAGCAAGAGTGGCGGCTTCTTTTTAACTACTGTTGGTCGTGTTCAAACGCCCACCCTATCAATTGTGGTGGAGCGCGAAGAATTAATCCGCAAGTTTGTTTCTAAAGATTATTGGGAAGTAAAAGCCGAATTTATTGCTGCTGCCGGAGTCTATGAGGGCCGCTGGTTTGATCCGAAATTTAAGAAAGATGTTGCGGAACCAGATGCTCGCGAGAACCGCCTATGGAGCGAAGCTGCAGCACAAAGCATTGTTGCTGCTTGTCGTGGCAAAAAGGCGAGCGTTACTGAAGAAGCTAAGCCAGCAACTCAACTAGCACCACAACTGTTTGACTTAACCAGCTTGCAACGGGAAGCGAATGCCCGTTTTGGTTTTTCTGCAAAAAATACGCTGGGCCTTGCTCAAGCGCTATATGAGCGTCACAAGGTTTTAACCTATCCACGTACCGATGCTAAGGCGCTACCAGAAGACTATCTAGATACTGTCAAACAAACCATGGAAATTCTTGCTGAAAACTCGCAAGACTATCGTGCGTTTGCAAAACAAATTCTGAAGGGTGATCCGAAAGATCCAAAAGCAAAGGCTGGTTATGGTTGGATTAAGCCTAACAAGCGCATCTTTGATAACTCCAAAATTTCTGATCACTTTGCGATTATTCCGACTCTCGAAACTCCCAAGAATTTAAGTGAGCCCGAGGCAAAGTTATATGACTTAGTAGTTCGCCGTTTCTTAGCAGTCTTTTATCCTGCCGCTGAATTCAAGGTCACCACCAGAATTACTGAGGTTTCAGGGCACCATTTCAAAACCGAAGGTCGCGTCCTAGTGAACCCTGGCTTCCTCACAGTCTATGGCAAATCGAATCAAGCCGACGATGAGCTTGTAGCCGTCCAAGAAGGCGAAGCCGTTCAGAGCGAATCCATTGCTGCAGTTCCATTGAAAACAAAGCCGCCAGCACGCTACTCAGAAGCAACGCTGCTCTCGGCAATGGAAAGCGCCGGCAAGTGGGTTGATGACGATGACATGCGCGAAGCAATGGCAGAAAAGGGTTTGGGTACTCCTGCAACCCGCGCAGCAATTATCGAGGGACTGCTCGCCGAAAAATACATTGTGCGCGAAGCACGCGAACTCATTCCTACAGCAAAAGCTTTTCAATTGATGACTTTATTGCGTGGCCTGGATGTTGAGGAGCTCACGCGCCCTGACTTGACTGGTAGCTGGGAGAACAAGCTCTCTCTAATTGAGCAGGGCAAGATGAATCGCGATACCTTCATGCAAGAAATTGCGCAGATGACTCAGCGCATCGTCAAACGCGCCAAGGAATATGACAGCGATACAATTCCAGGCGACTACGCAACAATGACCACACCATGCCCGCACTGTAAGGGGCCGGTAAAGGAGAACTACCGACGGTTTGCCTGTGAAAAGTGTGGCTTTACGATCAGCAAAACTCCGGGCGGTCGCGCATTTGAATATCCCGAAGTGGAAGAGCTGCTGCGTGAGAAAACGATCGGGCCACTCCAGGGCTTTCGCAGCAAAATGGGCCGTCCATTTGCTGCCATCATTAAGTTAAGCGAAATTCCGGAAGATGACAGCGACTATCCAAACGCAGGCTTCAAACTTGAGTTTGACTTTGGCAATGCGCAGGATGAAGAAACTGAGGCTGTAGATTTCACGGGTCGCCAAGCATTGGGTGTTTGTCCAAAATGTTCTGGTGCAATTTATGAAGACGGCATGCGTTACGTTTGTGAACACAATACTGGGCCAAGTAAGACCTGTGATTTCAAAACCGGCAAAGTGGTTCTACAACAAGAAATTTCTGCTGAGCAAGTACAAAAACTACTCAAAGAAGGCAAGACCGATCTCTTGACGAACTTCAAGTCAAACCGTACTGGGCGTGGCTTTAAGGCCTACTTGGCCTTAGGGGCTGATGGCAAAATTGGTTTTGAGTTTGAGGCCAAAGCCGCTGGTGCAGCCAAAGCACCGGCAAAGAAACGTTCAGGTGCTAGTGCAGCAAGCAAGTCTGTTGCAAAGCCCAAGCGCGCCAGTAAAGCAAAGTCATCCTCTAGCACCTGAGCTGTAATCAGCTTGGCTGCTAGCGCTGACCACAAAATACCTCGTGAACCTAAAGCAGTGGCTAAAAAGATTCCAGGTCTTTGAGTGAGCGCACCAATGATTGGTAAACGATCGCCTGCAACACATCGCACACCAACAAAATCTCCAGCCTTAATTAACGCTCCCGGATCTCCCTCGGGGTATGCAAGCAAACCTTGCGCTTGCTCTCGATTGAATTCATCGCTGCTGTCTCTTGAACCAAGATCATCCTCACCCTCATCAAAACTTGAGCCCACCATCCAACGGTAGCTGCCATCTTCAAGCCGATCGGCTGGGAGACAATAACCATCGCCGGATATACCAACTCTAGGTAATTTTTTTATCCAAGCATCTTCTTGAATTGAAAAAATACTGAGCTGACCGCGCACCGGCTTAAGAGGGAGGCGAATTCCAATACTACTCATGAGCGCCTTGGAATCCATTGCGGTAGCCACTATCACCTTATCCGCAGAAATGATTACTTCATTATTCTGATTGAATAAAAGCCAACACTCATCATCTCTCTCAAGTTTTGCGACGCGCGCATTCCATAAGCAAGTTAAGTGGTTCTGATCTTGCAATAGTGCATTGCTTGTCTCAAATAGATTGAGAGATGCGCCACGCGGCAACCACACTCCACTCTGTTTGATGCCGCAAATTTTTTCTGCTTCTTGAGCATCTAAAGCCAATGCCATATCCTGATCAAGATCTAAAGACTGCAAATGTTTGCTTACTTCTGCTCGATCAAAATACTTATCTTTTTTGGTAGGCTGAAAAATACCGTGCTTGTTCCAAGCCTTGCCCCACCTAGCCTCAGCCAATAAAAAGGCAATGCGCGTTAAGCGCAATAAACGCGGCGATCCCTTCCCGATATGGGGATGAGCAATAGCGTAGGCGTGACTTGAGCAAGCGGTGGCAGGTGAAGATGCGGCGTCAATAATACAAACAGATTTGCCGCGCAGGAGCAACTCATTTGCAATGGTTGCGCCACAAATGCCTGCCCCAATCACCACTATTTCATGGTGTTGGGGTTTGGTCATTTAACTAATGTGAATAAAACGTCTTGTACTGCTGATGCTTAAACGCTGAGGCGCTGTTCAATCTTGGCGCGAGTCTCTTTCAACTCTTTTGGCAAGCGATCACCAAGGTGATCAAACAATTCCGTATGCAGCTTCAACTCATTCTGCCAGTCATCCACTGCAACATGAATGGCTTTAGCAAATTTCTCAGCAGAATAGTCGAGGCCATTCCAATGGATATCGCCGTGTTCTGGGCAAATACCAAATGGCGTTTCTTTGCCTTTTGCCTTACCTTCAGCGCGCTCCAAAATCCATGAAAGCACGCGCATGTTTTCGCCAAAGCCTGGCCAAACAAACTTGCCATTCTCATCCTTGCGGAACCAGTTAACGCAATAGATCTTGGGCAATACAGCGCCTTCGGCCTCTAACTTTTTACCGATATTGAGCCAATGCTGGAAATAGTCGCTCATGTTGTAACCGGCAAACGCAATCATCGCGAATGGATCGCGACGCACAACACCGATTTGGCCGGTGATCGCAGCAGTGGTTTCTGAACCAAGCGTTGCAGCCATGTAAACACCCTCAACCCAATCACGTGCCTCGCTAACCAAAGGCACAGTGTTTGAGCGGCGGCCGCCAAACAAGAATGCGTCAATTGGAACGCCCTCTGGATCATCCCACTTAGGATCAACCGCCGGGTTGTTAGTTGCAGCAACTGTAAAGCGTGAGTTTGGATGCGCAGCTTTGCGACCTGCTGCGCCATCTGCTGGAGTCCAGTCTTTGCCTTGCCAATCAATCAAATGCGCTGGTGGTGTTTCTGTCAAGCCTTCCCACCAAACATCACCATCATCAGTCAAGCCAACGTTTGTAAAGATCACATCTTGATTTAAAGAATCAATACAGTTTTGATTGGTTTGGCGGTTAGTGCCAGGCGCCACACCAAAGTAACCAGACTCTGGGTTAATCGCAAACAATCGAGTTTTGCCGGTAACTGGGTCTTTGCGCGGCTTGATCCATGCAATGTCGTCACCAATAGTAGTTACCTTCCAGCCATCAAATCCTTTTGGAGGAATCATCATAGAGAAGTTGGTTTTGCCACAGGCAGATGGGAATGCGGCAGCGATATGGTATTTCTTGCCCTCGGGTGAAGTTACGCCCAAGATCAACATATGTTCTGCCAACCAACCTTGCTCGCGGCCCATATTAGATGCAATACGCAGAGCGAAACATTTCTTACCCAACAATGCATTGCCGCCGTAGCCAGAACCAAATGACCAAATCTCACGGGTTTCTGGGTAATGAACAATGTACTTATTCTTGTTGTTTGGCCATGCAACATCTTTTTCGCCAGCAGCCAAAGGCTTGCCAACAGTGTGAATACAAGGAACAAACTCGCCGTCAGCACCTAATTGATCAATAACAGCCTTGCCCATGCGAGTCATGAGACGCATATTAATTGCAACGTATGGGCTGTCAGATAGCTCAACGCCAATGTGGGCAATGGGGGAGCCAATTGGGCCCATGGAGAATGGCACCACGTACATTGTTCTGCCACGCATACAACCATCAAACAGCGGATTTAGTGTTGCGCGCATTTCGCTTGGCTCTACCCAGTTATTGGTGGGGCCGGCATCTTCTTTTTTTGCTGAACAGATAAAAGTGCGGTCTTCAACGCGCGCCACATCCTCAGGGTCCGAGAGCGCTAAAAATGAATTTTTACGCTTGGCTGGGTTGAGGCGCTTGAAAACGCCTGCGCTAACCAATAGCTCGCAGAGCTCGTCATATTCGGCCTGAGAGCCATCACACCAACGAATTGCATCCGGCTTAGTCAGGGCTGCAATCTCTCCAACCCACTTAATTAATTGCTTGTTTTTTACGTAAGCTGGCGCATTTACATTAATTTGGTCCGCAGTTTCTGTGGTCATATGTTTTCCTATGAAGATTTAATTTTTAATCCAATGATTTTAACATTTTGGTCATATTTGAAGCCCTGACACGGCAGAGAGGAGGCTCTTTACTTGCCAATACAGAATTGGCTAAAAATTTTGCCCAAAAGGTCGTCTGGAAGCAACTTTCCAGTAATTTGCCCAAGGTGATTTTGGGCTAAAAATAGCTCTTCTGCGAATAATTCCAGCGAATTGTTGCCATTTGCTGCGAACTGCTCTGATCTTGCAATGTGCTCCGATGCCCGCTCTAAGCAGTCTAAATGGCGCCTTCTAGCCACAATCGCCCCTTCTTGGGGGCCGTTCCAGCCGACTGTTTCCAGTATTTTTTGCTTAAGGCCCTCAACTCCATCACCATTTTTAGCGGAAATCAAAATAGCCTGTTTTGGGGCCGGGGAAGGGGCCGAAGACAACAAATCTGACTTGTTAACAACCTCTAAAACCGGGCATTTTGGAGGCAGCTCTCTCAAAATTTGTTCTTTTAGGCCATCTTCTGTTGAATTGGGGTCGGTTAAAAAAATGACCAGATCTGCCAACCGAATGGCATCCCAAGACCTTTCAATTCCTTTTGCCTCAACTAGATCATTGGTTTCGCGCAGTCCGGCCGTATCAATGATGTGCATTGGTACGCCTTCAATGGTGATGCTTTCCTTCACGCGATCGCGAGTGGTGCCTGCAACAGGGGTAACAATGGCGATGTCTTCGCCAGCGAGTCTATTGAGCAAAGAGCTTTTGCCAACGTTTGGCGCGCCAGCAAGAACAAGCTGTATGCCATCGCGCAAAATCTTTCCTTGTTTAGCGCCAGCACGCAAAGACTCTAGTTTTTCTTTAACAGCAAATAGACGAGCACGGGCTTGCGCATTCTCCAAAAACTCAATTTCTTCCTCTGGAAAATCTAAAGTTGATTCCACCAAAATACGCAGCTGTGTAATCTCTTCGATCAAATCGTTAATGTTCTCTGAAAAAACGCCTTGTAAAGATCTTGCTGCGCCACGAACCGCAGCCTCACTTTGTGCATCTATTAAATCTGCAATCGCTTCAGCTTGGGCTAGGTCTATTTTGTTATTAAGATAAGCTCGCAAAGTAAATTCGCCAGGCTCTGCAATTACCAATCCATCGCTCTTGCCTAGCTCAAGGCAGCGCTTCATTACTAACTCCAGAAGCTGAGGGCCTCCATGGCACTGAAGCTCTAAAACATCCTCACCAGTAAATGAGGCGGGGGCGACAAAATAAATGGCGATGAGCTGATCAATAGTTTGCCCATCGGCAGCACGCAAAGTGATTAGGTTTGCCTGGCGAGGCGAGAGCTCTTTCTGAAAAAGTGCTTTTGTAATGGCCTTGAGGTTTTGGCCGCTAATGCGTACAACCCCAACGCCCGCCTTGCCCGGAGCAGTTGCTATAGCAATGATGGGCAGCTTTCTGGTCATCATTGCTATGTGTTTTCCATTAAAGACTAAGCCATTAAAAAATTACTTGGCTTCTTTCTTTGCAAACATTTGATTGATTTGCCATTGTTGGGCAATCGACAATAAGTTATTCACCACCCAGTACAACACCAAGCCGGCCGGGAAGAAGAAGAACATCACCGAGAACACGATTGGCATATACATCATCACCTTTGCCTGGATAGGATCTGGTGGGGTTGGATTCAACTTGGTTTGAACAAACATTGAAACAGCCATGATGATTGGCAAGATTCCAATTGGGAACATTTGTGTAATTCCCAACACATCACTAATCGATGTATCCGGGAGCGATAGATCGTGTACCCACAAAATCCATGGGGCACCGCGCAGCTCTACAGATGACAACAACACCCAATACAAAGCAATAAAGACAGGGATCTGAATCACCACTGGCAAACATCCGCCTAGTGGATTAATTTTTTCTTTGCGATACATCTCCATCATTGCTTGATTTAGCTTTTGTGGCTCACCCTTGTATTGCTCTTTCATGGCCATCAAACGAGGCTGCACCTCTTTCATGCGAGCCATTGACTTATAGCTTGCAGCGGAAAGCGGAAAGAACGCCAACTTAATCAAAACAGTAAGAAGCACAATAGACCAACCCCAGTTACCAACATAACCATGGATTTTTTCCAAGAGCCAAAAAATAGGTTTTGCCAAAATCGTTAAGTAACCATAATCTTTTAACAGCTCAAAACCTGGGGCAATGGTTTCTAAAACACTCTCTTCTTGGGGGCCAACAAAGAGACGAGATTTTTCAACAATCGTCGCTCCTTGAACAACCACGCCGAGCGGTGTTTGCATACCAATACGATAGAGGCCGTTATCAATTCTTCCAGCATAGATATCGCGCGCAAATTTGTCGCCTGGGATCCATGCGCTAGCAAAATAGTGCTGAACCATTGCAACCCACGCCGGGTCACCAGCAGGAACCTGAGTTGGAATGGTAATTTTATTTTTATCGATTGCTGTGAATTCAAGCTTATTGAATTTTTCTTTGTCTGTGTATGTTGCTGGGCCGGTAAAGGTGCTTGCCGAAAAAGCGCCGTCGAATGGACCAATTTTTTGCTCCTGGCTGCCGTCACGCACTAGCTCGGTGTAAAGAACTAATGGCGTAGCGTTCGCGCTTGACTGAGTCACGCGATGCCCAACATCCACCACATAACTTCCTGGGTTAAGGATGAACGTTTTTTCTAATTTAACGCCATTGCGCTCGCTTGCGAGCGTGAGGAAGGGTCGGCCCGAGCCATCTTTACCAGACTGAACAAGTTTGAAGGTACTGGTGTGATTTGGTAAATCATTATTGTTTAAAGAAATCAAACCTGAGCGCGCAAAATATTTATGGTTTGCGGTGTATTGAAAAAGTTCGACCGGCTTGTTTTCAGCGGTCAATGACTTTAATAGTTTTGCATCCACTACGTTAGCGCCATTAGCGCTAATTTCTAATACCAGCACATCATTTTTCAATGTAAATTTTTCAGCGCTATCAATTGCACCCAAATTCACAGCAGGGGTTGCGGCAATGACCGGCTGACCCGATATTTGAGTTGGTACGTCTAGCTTATTGCTTGCAGCGGCCTTATCGGCAGCGGCTGGAGCGCTTGCGGGTGCGCCCCCAAATAAGGATGGCTTACCCTCGTGGACCTGCCAATTGTTGTAGAGCATGAGACCCGACATCGAGAATACTGCCCAAAGAATTGTTTTTTTAAAGTCCATTTGCATTCACTTAAATTAATGAGAGGTTTGTTTTACTGCAGGATCATAACCACCTCGTGACAATGGATTGCAGCGCAAAATTCGCCATGCAACCAAGCCGAAGCTTTTGATAAATCCGTAATGATTGAAGCAATCGCACGCATATTGTGAGCAGCTTGGTGCGTACTTGCAGTGCATGCCAAGGTAAGGGCTCAGGAGTAATTGATAAACCTTTACCAACTTAATTGCGGCTTTATTGAAAACGCGCACCTTAAATTAATCCCGACATCTGAGAGCGCAGAAGCTCTTTTTCTTTTTTTCTAAGCCTGCCACGAGTCTCGCGACCAATCGGTTTTTTAAGCTTAACCACCACATCTTTCTTCAGTGTGCTGGCTTGAGCCGTCCAAACTAATTCGCGAATCATTCTCTTTAGGCGATTGCGATCAACCGCTCTTTTAGCCAACTTCTTGGCTACTGCAACACCTAAATCTGGCTTACTGCCCGCCAGGGCGGGCGCAGCATAAAAACCCCAATACATACTTGTCTTGGGGTTTATTTTCAATAATTCAGAAATCCTAGCGCTGTTCAATGGCTAAATTAAACAGCCAAACGCTTGCGACCTTTTGCGCGACGTGCATTTAATACTGCGCGTCCGCTCTTAGTTTTCATGCGAATACGAAAACCGTGTGTGCGCTTACGACGGGTTACTGATGGTTGGTATGTTCTTTTCATGATAGATCCCTGCAAAACCAAGTATTTTCCTTGTTGCAGGGCAAAAGGTCAATCAATCTCGATGAATATATAGGTGTTTTTCTCTATTTTTGTGTGGTTTTCTAATAACCTATTAATTTATATAGATTTTTTGCTTTTATACACAAGTTATCCACAGCTTTTCCACGTTTTTGTAGCTTGTGGATAACTTTGCAGGATGGCTACAATGGATCCTCTAAAAATATGAGCAGCCTACAAAATCCCTCCGCCTTGAATTCAATCAACCCCTTGGGTTTTTGGGACGGTGCGCTTAGCACCCTTTCCCGCGAGCTGTCGCCCCAACAGTTTAAAACATGGATTCAGCCCTTAACTCTCGTATCTTTTGATGAGAGTGATCACTCACTAACTGTTGGCGCCCCAAACCGATTCAAGCTGGATTGGATTAAGAAAACATTTGCCGACCGCTTCCAAGAGTTGGCCTCCCAGTATTTTGGCTCGTCTATTAATATTAATTTTGTCCTCGATGTCGAGGTCGGCGCGGCGCCAGTTGCGGCGCCAGCAATTATCGAAAGCGCCCCTCCAGAGCAGCAAACGAACAATACATCCGAAGAGGCCACATCTCTGGAAGAGGGGGCCTTTGAGATTGAGGATCACTCCAAACTCAACCCTAACCTTACTTTTGAAACTTTTGTTACCGGCAAAGCAAACCAACTTGCCAGGGCGGCCTCTATTCAGGTTGCGCACAACCCAGGTAGCTCATATAACCCAATGTTTTTATACGGTGGTGTTGGTCTGGGCAAAACACACCTAATTCATGCGATTGGTAATCACCTTTTAAAAGAAAAACCCAATGCGCGCATACGCTATATCCACGCCGAGCAATATGTATCGGATGTTGTGCGAGCTTACCAACAAAAAGCTTTTGATCGCTTTAAGCGGTACTACCACTCCCTTGATTTATTGTTAATTGACGATATCCAATTCTTTAGCGGTAAATCAAGAACTCAGGAAGAGTTTTTTTATGCTTTTGAGGCGCTTTTAAGCAACAAAGCCCAAGTCATCATCACCAGCGATACCTACCCAAAAGAGATGGCAGGCATTGATGATCGACTAATTTCACGTTTTGATTCTGGTTTAACAGTTGCCATTGAGCCGCCCGAGCTCGAAATGCGGGTCGCTATCTTGATGAAGAAGGCGATTAGTGAGGGCATCCCAATGAGTGAAGATGTGGCCTTCTTTGTAGCAAAGCACTTACGCTCCAATGTCCGAGAGCTTGAGGGGGCGCTGAGAAAGATATTGGCCTTTGTACGCTTTCATGGCCGTGAGGTCACCATCGAGGTCGCTAGAACCGCACTGAAAGATCTTCTATCAATACAAAACCGACAAATCTCGGTCGAAAATATTCAAAAAGCTGTGGCTGATTTTTACAGTATTAAGGTCGCTGATATGTACTCAAAGAAGCGACCAGCCAACATTGCTCGCCCACGGCAAATTGCGATGTTTATGGCGAAAGAATTAACCCAAAAGAGCCTGCCTGAGATTGGTGAACTCTTTGGGGGTAGGGACCACACAACGGTTTTGCATGCGGTTCGGAAAATTGCGGATGAGCGCGCGCATGATGGGCAGTTAAATCACGAAATCCACGTCATTGAACAAACTTTGAAGGCTTGATTTTTGCTTGTGGATAAAGGTGTGGACAACCCTAGGGATAAGTTTGGGGATTGTGTGTGGATAAATTGTGGAAAGACTCAGCTTCATGCAAAAATAGGGTATTGAAAAAAGGTTATCCACTTTTTATGCAGTGCTTATACAAAGGTTTTCCACAGGTTTTTTGTCTTCTAATGCTTTGATTTATATAGGTTTTTTAAGTTATCCACGGAAATAAGAAGCCTTATTACTATTACTACTAAGATATATACAAGGATTTAAAAGCAATGCAACTCGTTAACACTTCTCGCGATAACTTACTAAAACCACTTCAGGTTGTTAGTGGGATTGTTGAACGTAGACACACACTTCCAATCCTGGCAAATCTTCTGTTTAAAAAGAGCGGTGAAAAAGTGTCTTTCGTCTCTACTGATATTGAAATCCAAATTACCACTAATGCAAATTTTGGTGTTGGTACGGAAGATGTGACTACAACAGTTGCTGCCAGAAAGTTGTTGGATATTTTGCGCGCACTTCCTGAGGGCCCTGTTTCCTTAAATTTAAAAGACAACCGTATGGTTGTGCAAAGTGGAAAAAGCCGCTTCTCATTACAAACTTTATCTGCGGCAGAATTTCCAGTAATGCAAAGTGTTGGTGAGGTAACTGCTGCTTGGAAGATGTCACAGAAAAGTTTTCGCCAGCTAATTAGCCAAGTTCATTTTTCAATGGCGCAACAAGATATTCGTTATTACCTTAATGGAATGCTTTTGGTTATTGAGGGTAAAGAAGTTGTAGCGGTAGCAACGGATGGCCATCGCCTAGCCTACTCTCAAGTTGAGTTGGCTGAAGCGCCCTCTGGTTCCGGCCAAAGGCAGGAAATCATTATTCCTCGTAAAACAATCTTAGAGTGCCAACATCTTTTAGAGGATTCTGATGAGTTGTTAGAAATTAGCCTTACTGCAAATCAAGTGAAGTTTGCTTTTGGTGATATTGAATTAATTTCTAAATTGGTAGAAGGTAAATTCCCAGACTTCCAAAGAGTAATTCCAAAAGGGCATAAAAATACTTTAGTTGTTGGTCGAGACGTTTTGCAGTCAGCGCTACAACGTGCTGCTATTTTGACTACAGATAAATTTAAAGGTGTTCGCTTCTCTTTATCCCCCAATCGAATTACCGTTCAATCTACTAATGCTGAACAAGAAGAGGCGCAAGAAGAGATTGAAACTGAATACAGTGGGGATACTGTGGAGATTGGGTTTAACGTAAGCTACCTTTTGGATGTTTTATCTAACCTCAAGAATGAAAAAATTCAAATTAGTTTGGGTGATGCAAATAGTAGTGCTGTGATTACTCTGCCTGGCTCAGAGAGCTTCAAGTATGTTGTGATGCCAATGCGTATTTAACTTAGAAAAAAATGACTGAAGAAAAAAAAGTAGTAGAGCAGTACGGCGCGGCATCGATTCAAATCTTAGAGGGCCTTGAGGCTGTTCGTAAACGTCCTGGAATGTACATCGGAGATACCTCTGATGGAACGGGCTTACACCACTTAGTTTTTGAAGTTTTAGATAACTCGATTGATGAGGCATTAGCCGGTTATTGCTCTGAAATAACGGTTGTTATACAAACCGATAACTCAATCTCGATCGTTGACAACGGACGCGGCGTTCCAACAGGCATTAAATACGACGACAAGCATGAGCCAAAGCGTAGTGCTGCTGAAATTGTAATGACCGAGCTGCATGCTGGTGGCAAGTTTGACCAAAACAGCTATAAAGTTTCTGGTGGACTGCATGGTGTAGGTGTAAGTTGTGTAAACGCTTTATCAAAATGGCTCAAACTCACCATTCGACGTGATGGCAAAACCCACTACATGGAGTTTGAGCGCGGCGTTATTAAGAATCGCAATATTCAAGAAGAAAATGGCGTTGCTATTTCTCCAATTACCGTTACCGGCGACACAGAGTTGTCAGGAACAGAAGTTCACTTTCTTGCGGATGAAACCATTTTTGGAAACGTAGAGTTTCATTATGAAATTCTCGTCAAACGTATTCGCGAACTTTCTTTCTTAAATAATGGCGTACACATCAAATTAATTGATCAGCGTACGGGTCAAGAAGAAGACTTTGCATTCTCAGGCGGTGTAAAAGGTTTCGTTGAATACATCAACCAAACTAAAAACGTTTTGCACCCAAATATTTTTTATGCTGAAGGTGTTCGCCCTTCCGATTTAGGTGGGCAGATTACGGCTGAAGTTTCCATGCAGTGGAATGACAGTTTTAGTGAGCAAGTGCTTTGTTTTACCAACAACATCCCTCAACGAGATGGCGGCACCCACTTAACCGGACTACGTGCAGCCATGACACGCGTCATCAATAAATATATTGATGAGAATGAGGTTGCAAAAAAAGCCAAGGTAGAAATTTCTGGCGACGATATGCGCGAGGGCTTAGCCTGCGTCTTATCGGTAAAAGTTCCAGAACCCAAATTTTCTAGTCAAACCAAAGATAAGTTGGTGTCTAGTGAGGTGCGCGGCCCAGTAGAAGAGATTGTTGCAGAGGCGTTGAGCGCCTATCTCCAGGAGCGCCCAGCAGACGCAAAAATACTTTGCGGCAAAATTGTTGATGCTGCCCGAGCTCGTGAGGCAGCACGTAAAGCCCGCGATATGACTAGACGCAAGGGTGCGCTAGACGGCCTTGGTCTTCCTGGAAAGCTGGCTGACTGCCAAGAAAAAGATCCCGCTAAGTCCGAATTGTTTATTGTTGAGGGAGACTCAGCCGGAGGCTCTGCCAAACAGGGGCGCGACCGCCGCTTTCAAGCGATTCTTCCTTTAAAAGGAAAAATTCTGAACGTAGAAAAAGCGCGCTTTGACAAAATGCTAGCCAGCCAAGAGGTGGTCACCTTGATTACTGTTCTTGGCACCGGCATTGGCATTGAGGAATACAAGGCTGACAAGCTACGCTATCACCGCATCATCATCATGACCGACGCGGACGTGGACGGCAGCCACATTCGTACCCTATTATTAACTTTCTTCTATAGGCAGATGCCGGAGTTGATTGAGCGCGGCCATATTTATATTGCGCAACCACCACTTTATAAAGTGAAGTTTGGTAAGAGCGAGCAATACATCAAAGATGACGCAGAGCTCAACCAACTGTTACTGAAGATCGCGCTAGAGACAGCCTCTTTGCAAACCCCAACCGGTGAGATTATCGAGGGTGTAGCCCTAAATGAATTGGCTAAACACTATCAAGTAATTCAATCGATTGTTGACCGCTTATCACGCACAATCGACGAAGATGCTTTGAGGGCAATTGCCTCGGGCACCCAATTGAATTTGGATACCGAAAAATCTGCAAACGAATCTGCTGAGCAACTAAGAAAAGCCCTTGCAGACTCTTTAAATCCCCTGGCTTTGCCGCCAGAAATTATTGTGCAAAAGGAAGATCGTACTGAGCGCTTTAGATTGTTGCTATCGCGCCGCATTCACGGCAACCTCAAGCTATCTTCAATTAACTCCGACTTTGTGCATGGGGATGATTATCAAAGTTTAGCCAATGCGGCAGCAGTTTTATCTGGCAAAGTTTTGCCTGGGTCAAAAGTGCGCCGCGGCGATCCAGACAAAAATCAGAAGGAACAAACTATTGGTGACTTTAGAGCAGCCTTCTCTTGGTTGTTGTCTGAGGCCGAGCGCGTTTTGAGTCGCCAACGCTACAAAGGTTTGGGTGAGATGAATCCATCGCAATTATGGGAAACCACCATGGATGCTAGCTCGCGCACTTTGTTACAAGTAAAGATTGAGGATGCTATTGCTGCGGACCAGGTCTTTACAACATTAATGGGTGATGAGGTTGAGCCGCGTCGCGCATTTATTGAGAAGAACGCGCTTATTGCTCGCAACCTAGACGTTTAAATATGAAATCAAAAAAAATAACACCCCCCAAGGTGGATCGGTCTTCTATTGTTGTTAAATCCTCGCCCATTCATGGCAAGGGCGTTTTTGTAGCAAAGCCAATTAAAAAAGGCCAAGCAATCATTGAATACAAAGGGGAGCGCATTAGCTGGAAGCTGGCTATCAAGCGTCATCCGCATGATAAGAAAGACCCCAACCATACCTTTTATTTTTCTTTAGATGATGGCCGAGTGATTGATGCAAAGTATGGTGGCAACGCTGCCCGTTGGATCAACCACTCTTGCAAGCCAAGCTGTGAGACCAAAGAGGGTATATATGATGGTGAGCCACGAGTTTTTATTTACGCCAAGCGCGCACTAAAGATTGGCGAAGAGCTTTTTTATGACTACTCTCTTGATGTTGATGGCCGCGTTACCAAGCAGATGAAAAAAGACTACGAGTGCCGTTGTGGCGCCAAAAAATGTCGCGGCACAATGCTTGCCATTGAAGAAAAGTAAGACACCGATAACCCATGTTGTATGTAAGTATTCAGGAGCTTGAGGCCGCCATTAATTATTGGCGCAGCCAATCCCCAGCAGAAGGTGAGGAGCTTCGTTTGTGTCCCGAAGCTGCTGCCCTTGCAAAACCTTACGCACTAATGATTGTTCAGGGCGCACAACGCGTTCCATTGGATGTTTTGGATGAGCTTGCGCGCACCGCAATTCAAAAATTTATAAAAATCAACCAAAACTCATAGGGCCCAAGTATTAATGGGTTTAGGGTTATTGCTATATAAAGCAGGTCTATCTTGGGTTATCCTCAAACTCTTGCCTCAAATGAGGGGTAGGGGGCATGAGATTGCAAGAAACAATATTAAAAACAATTGGGCTTGGCAAATCCTTTAAGGGGTTTTCCGCTGTTAGTGATGTAAACCTGGATGTAAGCAGGGGGACCATTCACGCCTTAATTGGCCCAAATGGGGCTGGCAAAACCACCTGTTTTAATTTGTTAACCAAATTTCTTGAGCCCAGTAGCGGGCAAATTTTATTTAATGGACTCGACATTACAAACGAGGCTCCGGCGCAGATAGCACGAAGGGGCGTTATCCGTTCTTTTCAGATTTCTGCTGTTTTTCCACATTTGACTGTGCTCGAAAATGTTCGTGTTGCACTGCAGCGAGGATTGGGCACAGAGTTTAATTTTTGGAAATCAGGCGATTCATTGCGGGTGCTTAATGAGCGTGCTCTTGAGCTCTTGCACGAGGTTGGCCTAGAGGGTTTTGCCAATGAAGAAACTCTCAATTTAGCCTATGGTCGCAAAAGAGCTCTCGAGATTGCCACAACTTTAGCTATGGAGCCAGAGTTGATGCTGCTTGATGAGCCTACCCAGGGAATGGGTCACGAAGATGTGGAGCGCGTAACAGAGCTAATTGATCGGGTGGCCAAGGGCCGCACGATATTGATGGTAGAGCACAATATGAAGGTGGTTTCTTCTATTGCGGATCGCATCACTGTATTGCAGCGAGGCTCAGTTTTGGCTGAAGGCTCTTATCACGAGGTATCAAACAACCCACTGGTGGTTGAGGCCTACATGGGCAGCCACGGGGGCGACAAGCTATGAGCGCTATGGCCCTAGAGGTTAAAAATTTAGAGTCTTGGTATGGGGAGTCTCATATTCTGCATGGCGTGAATTTCGCTGTGCGCGATGGAGAGGTTGTCACCCTATTGGGCAGAAATGGTGCTGGCCGAAGCACGATCCTTAAAACCATTTTGGGCCTTACAAGCAAGAGAACGGGTTCTGTGGGGGTTTATGGCACCGAAACAATCTCCATGCCGACTTACAAAATTGCTCGTTTAGGTGTTGGTTATTGCCCTGAAGAGCGGGGTATTTTTGGAAGTCTAAGCGCCGAAGAAAATCTTTTGCTGTTACCAGAAATTGCGCCAGGCGGGATGGGTTTGGATGAGATTTATGAAATGTTTCCAAACTTATATGAAAGACGGAACAGTCCAGGAACGAGATTGTCTGGTGGTGAGCAGCAAATGTTGGCTATGGCGCGCATTTTAAGGACGGGCGCCAAATTATTGCTGCTCGATGAAATTACAGAAGGCTTGGCCCCTGTGATTGTGCAAAAACTAGGTGAAGTTGTAACCAGCTTGCGCAATAAAGGGTTCACGATTGTTCTGGTTGAGCAAAATTTCCGCTTTGCTGCACCCTTGGCTGATTGCCATTATGTGGTTGAGCATGGAAATGTGGTTGAGGTGGTGCAACAGAGTGAGCTTGCTGCAAAAGCATCCTTATTAAATGAGTATCTTGGTGTTTAGTTCTGATCTATAGGAGATAGAAATGAAGTTAAAGCAAATAACCGCGTGTCTGGTTGCAGCAACCATGTTTGGTGGCAATCCAGCCTTCGCACAAAGCGGTGCAAAAGTGAGCGGGGATGTAGTTAAGATCGGCGTATTAACCGATCTTTCCTCTACCTATTCTGATTTGGCTGGGCCTGGAGCTGTAATCGCGGCAAAAATGGCAATTGCCGATTTTTCTAAAGACGGCACTGTTATTGGTAAAAAGATTGAGCTTTTAAGCGCAGATCATCAAAACAAGGCTGATATTGCTGCAAACAAGGCTCGTGAGTGGTACGACAAAGATGGTGTTGACGTGATTGTTGAGTTGGTTTCAACCAACGTTGCGCTTGCTGTAATGGAAGTGGCTGAGCAAAAGAACAAAATTACCCTGGTATCTGGTGCAGCATCTTTGCCGATTACCAATGAAAAATGCACTGCCAACAACGTTCACTGGACGTATGACACGTATGCGCTTTCAAACGGTACAGCGAAGGCGGTTGTAAAGCAGGGTAAAAAGAATTGGTATTTCTTAACTGCTGATTACGCATTCGGTGCCGCCTTAGAAAGAGATTCAACCAACGTTCTTACGGCCAACGGCGGTAAGGTATTGGGAACCAGCAAGCACCCGTTTCCTAACAGCGACTTCTCTTCATACCTCTTAAAGGCTCAGGCTAGTGGCGCAGACGTTGTTGCACTTGCGAATGCTGGTCAAGACACCATTAATAGTGTGAAACAGGCCTCAGAGTTTGGTATCAACAAAAAACAAACCGTTGTTCCTTTGTTGATGTTTATTACCGATGTTCACTCTTTAGGTTTAAATGCCGCACAAGGCATGTACCTAACCGAGGGCTTCTATTGGGATAAGGACGACAAGACCCGCGCTTTCGCAAAACGCTTCATCTTGCAACATAAGCGTATGCCATCCAGCGTTCAGGCTGGCGTTTACTCTTCAGTTCTTGCCTACTTAAATGCAGTACAAAAGGCCGGCACGGATGATACTCAGGCTGTAATGAAGGCTCTTAAGTCCACCAACATTGATGACGGTCTTTTCAAAGGCAAGATTCGTGCTGATGGTAAGTTTGAGCATGATATGTATCTGCTTGAAGTGAAGAAGCCTTCTGAGTCAACAAGCCCATGGGATTATTACAACGTTCGTGCAGTGATTCCTGCTGCTGAAGCGACACAACCACTTTCATTGTCACGATGCAAGTTGGTTACTAATAAGTAATTCATCCCTTAAGCATGTTTGAACTTCTCGGAATTACCCCTCAAGGGCTGGTAGCCCAGCTCTTGGTGGGGCTTATCAATGGCTCGTTTTATGCCATATTGAGTTTGGGGCTGGCCATTATTTTTGGCCTTCTCAACATCATTAATTTTGCACACGGCGCCCAGTACACCATGGGTGCTTTTATTGCCTGGATTGGCCTAACTCAAATTAGCCAATGGCTGGGCTTTCCTGATTTATCGATTAATTATTGGTTTGCATTAATTATTGTTCCGCTTGTGTTGGCGGGGTTTGGTTTGATTCTTGAGCGCACGATGTTGCGTCGCTTGTATCACCTTGATCATTTGTATGGCCTCTTACTGACTTTTGGTCTGGCTTTAATTATTGAGGGCATGTTCCGTCATTGGTACGGAATTTCTGGCGAGAGCTATCCGGCCCCAGAACTTTTACAGGGCGCCATTCCACTGGAATCGATTGGCATCATTTTGCCGAAATATCGTATGTGGGTGGTTGCTATTTCTTTGGTGGTTTGTTTCTCCACTTGGTATGTAATCGAGAGAACAAAGTTGGGCGCCTACTTGCGCGCCGGAACTGAAAACCCAAAACTACTCCAAGCTTTTGGTATCAATGTTCCTTTGATGATTTCTTTGGCTTACGCTTATGGCGTTGGCCTCGCTGGCTTTGCCGGTGTTTTGGCTGCCCCAATCTTTCAAGTTAACCCATTGATGGGTTCGAACCTGATTATTGTGGTGTTCGCAGTGGTAGTCATCGGTGGAATGGGCTCAATCATGGGCGCCATTTTGACTGGCCTGGGTTTGGGCCTGATTGAGGGGCTCACAAAAGTGTTCTACCCAGAGGCTTCTGGCGTAGTGATCTTTGTGATCATGGCAATTGTTTTGTTGATTCGTCCTGCTGGACTGTTTGGGCGGGAAAAATAATCATGAATCAAAAAACAAAACTGCTTTACGGCATTCTAGTTTTAATTGCTTTGTTATTGCCGTTTCAGGACTTCATCTATTTGGTTTTTGCAATGAAGGTTTTGTGTTTTGCCCTATTTGCTTGTGCTTTCAATTTGCTGCTTGGCTTCACCGGACTTTTATCCTTTGGTCACGCAGCATTTTTTGGAACTTCCGCTTACATTACTGCCTACCTTTGCAAAGAGGCGGGCTTTGCCCCGGAGCTGGGAATTGTCTTGGGTGTGCTTGGTTCGGGCGCGCTTGGATTCATCATTGGCTCTTTGGCAATTCGTCGCCAAGGCATTTATTTTGCAATGGTTACCTTGGCTCTCTCGCAAATGATTTACTTTTTGGCGGTCCAGATGCCATTTACGGGCGGTGAAGATGGCATTCAAGGTGTACCGCGCGGAATGCTATTTGGTCTTATAGATCTAAAAAATGATGTCGCCATGTACTACTTTGTTCTTGCAGTTTTCTTGTTTGGTTTTGCGCTCATCATGCGCGCTGTTAACTCGCCATTTGGTCAGGTCTTAAAAGCAATTCGAGAAAATGAGCCGCGCGCTATTTCTTTGGGTTATGACGTTGATCGCTTCAAGCTAATGTCTTTTGTAATTTCAGCCGCCCTCTCTGGTTTGGCTGGGTCGATGAAGTCTTTGGTATTCCAATTAGCAACATTGACCGATGTTCATTGGCACATGTCTGGCGAAGTGGTGTTGATGACCTTGCTTGGTGGCATGGGAACTATTCTTGGCCCAGTGGTTGGTGCTGGCATCGTGGTGGGTTTGCAAAATTACTTAGCAAACATTGGTTCCTGGAGCACGATTGCAACAGGCTTTATTTTTGTGATTTGTGTCTTGGCATTCCGTCGCGGTGTAGTAGGCGAAATTGTTGCGCACTACAAAAACAAAAACTGAGTTTTTGTTTTTCCTTTTATTATTTGGTTTTAGTGCGGCGCACTCGCCGCACTCATTTAAATAAAAGAGACTCTCATCGAATTTTCAATTTACATTTGGCCCCTGCTTCTAGCCATGGCCTTTTTTGCTGGCTTAGTTGATGCAGTGGCTGGCGGCGGCGGCTTGATTCAGGTCCCGGCTTTGTTTGCGGCCTACCCAGAGGCCCCGCCAGCAACACTTCTTTCTACTAATAAAGTTTCTGCTATTGGCGGGACTCTCAATGCTGCGCGAAGATATTTGCGCCACGTTTCATTGCCATGGGCAATTGTTTTACCTGCGATCGTGGCTGGTTTTGTCGGTTCTCTTTTGGGCGCCAACGCCGTTAGCAATTTTCCGGCAGAGCCATTGCGAAAAGCTTTGCCGTTTTTACTGCTCTTTCTTTTGTTCTACACCTGGTTTCAGCCTTCATTGGGAGAGCAGCATGCGCCAAAGGAAAAGAGCCGCTTTCAGCAATTCAAAGCCGTTCTTCTGGGATTAATAATCGGTTTTTATGATGGCTTTTTCGGCCCCGGCACCGGCAGCTTTTTGCTGTTTGGCTTTGTGAGATTTTTTGCCTTTGATTTTTTGCATGCCTCTGCCGCAACTAAGCTCGTGAACGTTGCAACAAACTTGGCAGCAATTCTGATGCTGGCTAGCCTTGGTCAAATTAATTGGCCTCTTGGCATTGCCATGATGATTGCCAATATTGCAGGTAGCCAATTTGGCAGTCGACTTGCAATTAAGCATGGGAGCGCCTTTGTCAGGAAGGCTTTCCTCTTAATTGTGAGTGTGCTGATCCTCAAGTCTGCGTGGAATGCCTATTTCTTGAATTAAATCAAAGACTTAAAAAACGCCGCTTATCTTTCTAGGTTTTTTCACCACTTTTGTTTCACGTGAAACAAACAAAATGCTATGATCATCGCCCTATCTGAGGCAAATCATGCGTTATTCCAAAAGTTTCGATGTCATCGTAGTTGGCGGCGGCCACGCCGGGACTGAGGCCGCCCTCGCATCGGCACGCATGGGATGCGACACCCTATTAATTACCCATAGCATTGAGAGCTTGGGGGCAATGAGTTGCAACCCTTCTATTGGAGGGATTGGCAAAGGCCACCTGGTTAAAGAAATTGATGCCATGGGCGGCGCTATGGCTGCAGCAACCGATGAGGCCGGCATCCAATTTCGTATTCTAAATTCCAGTAAAGGCCCGGCCGTCCGAGCGACCCGCGCCCAAGGTGATCGCATCTTATATAAAGCAGCAATTCGCCGCCGTTTAGAAAATCAGCCGAATCTGACCCTTTTTCAGGCTGCGGTAGATGATCTTTTGGTAAAGGGCGACGAGGTTCAGGGCGTCGTAACCCAAATGGGCCTAGAGTTTATGGCCAAAAAGGTGGTTTTGACTGCCGGAACCTTTTTGGATGGAAAAATCCATGTTGGCTTAAATAATTATGCTGGTGGCCGCGCTGGTGATCCTGCGGCAGCTTCATTGTCTGCGCGCTTAAAAGAGTTAAAGCTTCCTCAGGGAAGATTAAAGACTGGTACCCCGCCCCGAATTGACGGCCGAACCATCGACTTTTCAGTCATGCTTGAGCAGCCTGGAGATCTCGATCCAGTCCCAGTTTTCTCTTATTTAGGGCGCCCAGAACAACATCCAAAGCAAGTGCCTTGCTGGATTTCTCACACAAATGAAAAGACTCATGACATTATTCGGGGCGGCTTAGACCGCTCCCCAATGTATACCGGGGTAATTGAGGGGGTTGGCCCACGCTACTGCCCTTCTATTGAGGACAAAATTCATCGTTTTGCCTCTAGAAATAGCCACCAGATCTTTTTGGAGCCAGAAGGCTTAACTACCAATGAGTTTTATCCCAATGGAATCTCTACAAGTCTGCCTTTTGATATTCAATGGGATTTGGTCCGCAGCATTCGAGGTCTAGAGTCAGCTGTCATTGTTCGCCCTGGCTACGCCATTGAATATGATTTCTTTGATCCGCGCCAATTGCGCCATAGCTTAGAAACCAGGGCTATTGGTGGGCTTTACTTTGCTGGGCAGATCAATGGCACCACGGGTTATGAAGAGGCTGCAGCCCAAGGAATGCTGGCGGGAATTAATGCTGGTTTGGCCTCTAAAGGTAAAGAGCCTTGGCTGCCCAAGCGCAGCGAGTCTTATATTGGCGTTTTGGTGGACGATTTGATTACTCGTGGCGTTCAAGAGCCCTATCGGATGTTTACTAGCCGAGCGGAATACCGCCTTAGCTTGCGGGAAGATAACGCAGATATGCGTTTAACAGCAATTGGACGAGACCTCGGTTTGGTAGACGACTATCGCTGGGAAGTATTTTGTAGAAAACAAGAAGCTGTTTCACGTGAAACATCTCGTCTTCAGGATATTTGGGTGGGCCCAAAGCATGAGGCGGCCGCCCTGGTTTCCGATCTTTTAGGCCAAGACTTGTCCCACGAGTGCAATTTAACCGAGCTATTACGTCGTCCGGGCGTAACTTATGAGGCAATTACAAGCTTGGGCGATGGATTATGGTCGCCCGGGGTTTTGGACGATGACATTGGGCTTGCAGCTCAAATTAGTGATCAAGTGGAAATTTCGGTCAAATATCAAGGCTATATTGATCGCCAGGCGGTTGAAATTGCTCGCCAAGAACATAACGAAACATTCCCCCTGCCCGAATCTTTGGATTATTCAAATGTATTGGGTCTATCCAAAGAGGTTCAGCAAAAGCTGAACCTACATAAGCCAGAAACATTGGGACAGGCAGGCAGGATATCCGGAGTAACTCCGGCCGCACTCTCTTTGCTTTTGGTTCACCTTAAAAAGGGTTTGGGCCGCGCCCAAGAAACCACATGAGCGAGAGCTTGCTTGCTCTGGGAATTGCCGAGCTCGGTTTAAATTTAAATGACGCAAATATTGCTAATTTAGAGCTTTTTTTGCAAGAGATGGGACGCTGGAATCAGGTGCATAACCTAACCGCGATTGAGGGCGAAAAGGATTCAATCAGCCTTCATCTTATTGATTCTATTGCAGTTTTACCGGTTTTGAGGCAGTTTTTAAAAAGTCAAAATCCCAGCATTGCAGATTTAGGTTCTGGCGGCGGCCTTCCCGCAATTCCGATTGCTATTGTGGAGCCCGAGTGGCGCTTGACCCTAATCGAGGCGGTCAGAAAGAAGACTGCTTTCTTGCAGCATGTGCGGGGAAAGTTGAAGCTAAAAAATATCGAAGTGTTGAGCGAGCGCGTTGAAGATGTTGCAGTGCAACAACCAGCCCAGTTTGATGCCGTTATTTCTCGAGCATTTACGAATCTTGCGCGCTTTTTAGACTTGTCATTGCCTTTTTTAAAGCCCGATGGTCTGGTGTTTGCAATGAAAGGCAAGCGCGCAGATGAAGAGATGCAGGCGGTTTGTATGAATGACTGGCGCTTATTGGCAGATGAACCCTTGCATATACCCAATTTATCGGTGGAAAGACGCCTTTTGGTCTTAACCCCCATGAGAAAATCACCCCTCACCTCTTAAGCAAAGTCACAAAGTAGCTATGGCAAAAATATTCTGTATCGCGAATCAAAAAGGTGGTGTTGGCAAGACTACCACCGCTGTAAATTTGGCCGCCGGCCTGGCCGGCCTGAAGCAGCGAGTGTTGTTGGTAGATTTGGATCCACAGGGCAATGCCACCATGGGCTCTGGGGTTGAGAAGGCAGATTTAAATAACAGCGTTTACCAAGTTTTAATTGGTTTGGCTTCAGTAAAAGATTGTGCTCAACGTTGTGAGAGCTCTGGATATGACGTGTTGCCCGCAAATCGTGATTTAGCTGGTGCAGAAATTGAATTAGTAGATATTGATGCGCGCGAATCTCGCTTGAAAGATGCGTTAGCTGCAGTGGCAAATGATTACGATTTTATTTTGATCGATTGTCCGCCTGCATTGTCATTGTTAACGCTCAATGGACTGTGTGCAGCAAATGGCGTCATCGTGCCAATGCAGTGTGAATATTTTGCACTTGAAGGATTGTCAGATTTAGTAAACACCATCAAGCAAGTGCATGCAAATTTAAATCCCGATTTAGTGATTATTGGTTTATTGCGCGTGATGTTTGATGCGCGCATGACGCTACAACAACAAGTTTCTGATCAACTGCTAGAGCACTTCGGCGACAAAGTATTTAAGACGATTATTCCGCGCAATGTACGCCTTGCTGAGGCCCCATCTTATGGGCTTCCTGGCGTTGCGTTTGATAAGTCATCACGCGGTGCAAAAGCCTATTTAGAGTTTGGCGCTGAGATGGTTGAGCGCATCAAACACATGTAATTTTTTAAGAAGATAAAACACCATGGTTGCAATTAAGAAAAAAGGTTTGGGCAGAGGATTAGAGGCGCTGCTCGGCGAGAAAACCTCTCAAGTAAATTCAACAGCAGAAATTAATCGTCTGCCATTAACTGCGTTGCAGGCCGGTAAATATCAGCCGCGTCAAAAAATGGAATCTGGCGCGTTGCAAGAACTGGCAGAGAGCATTCGTGAACAAGGTGTAATGCAACCACTATTGGTCAGACTTGTGGCTCCAGGCAAATATGAAATCATTGCCGGCGAACGACGCTTTCGTGCGGCCACAATTGCTGGGCTAAAAGAAGTCCCCGTTTTGGTTTCTAGTGCAGATGACCAAGCTGCAGCAGCAATGGCTTTGGTTGAAAACATGCAAAGGGAAGATTTAAATCCCCTTGAAGAGTCGCAAGGCCTGGCAAGGCTGATTGAAGAGTTTGGCTTTACCCATGAACAGGCTGCAAAAGCAGTTGGCAAGTCTCGCAGCGCCATTACCAACCTGTTGCGCCTAGCCCAGCTCGCAAAGCCTGTGCAGGCAATGCTTTTGGCTGGTGATATCGATATGGGCCATGCCCGCGCCCTATTGCCCCTCCCGGGAGCTAGCCAGGTTGCTTTGGCTCAAAGAATTGCCGCCCAAGGCCTATCTGTGCGTGAGGCGGAAAAAATGTCAGCAGCTTTGGCAATCGCTGGAGGCCAGATTGGCGACAAGAAGCCCAAAAGCAAGGCGGGGGCCAGTTCCCCCAGTCGCGATCCTGACATGCGTCGCCTTTCCCAAGAAATCGCTGATTTAATAGGCCTAAACGTCGAATTTAAGCTCAAAGGCAAGGGCGGCGAGCTCCGCATTGGCTTTAGCCAGTTTGATGAGCTTGATTCCTTATTAAAAAAGTTGGGTATTGCAGCTGATTAATGACCTTTGAGAAATCAATTTAGTGAATAAAAATCAGCCAGCTACTAAGCGCCAATGGGACGAAATCGAGGAAGACTCCTTTAAAACTCTTAGCAAAGAGGAAATGGATGCATTGCGCAAAGCAAAACCGCGCAATTTTGCTTCAATCAACTCATGGTGGGTTGTTCTGAGTCAGGTTGTTATCACCCTAGTAATTGCTGGTACCTGCTATGTTTTTTCAAGTCTGGCTGACAAAAACGTTTATACTTATTCGGCTTTAGTAGGCGGTTTGATTGGATTTTTGCCTTCCGCGTTGTTTTTAATGCGCATAGAGGCGGCAAAAAAGAGCATCAAATCTAGCCCCGGCGGCTTTTTGGCGGCAGTGGTTTCTGGTGAATTTATCAAAATCCTAGCAACTATCGTTTTGTTCATAGGCTTTGCCCTAAAGCAGCCTGATTTGAAATGGATCCCGTTGCTTGTTACTTATTTGGCTACCCTCAAGTGTTACTTGTTGGCGTGGTTTTGGAAGTAACAAGAAGCAAATAAACAAGGACAAGTAATAGATGTCTAGCGAAGTTAACGCAGCAGCAGAAGTTGGCCACCACGCGGCCACAGAAGCGCTTACACCTACAGCCTACATTGCAGAACATCTGCAAAACCTTAACAATATTGGTGGGCCACAGCAGTCCATTATTGATTTCAGCGTTATTCATTTAGACACCATGTTCTGGACCACCCTGATGGGGTTGATCGCAGTCCTTTTGCTGGTGATTGCAGCGCGCAGAGCCTCCCCTGGCGTACCAGGCCGCTTTCAATGTTTAGTTGAAATGCTGGTTGAGATGGTCGAGACCCAGTCAAAGGGAATTGTTCATGGCGACAGATCCTACATTGCACCTCTAGCACTATTCGTTTTTTGCTGGATTATTTTGTTAAACACTCTTGATTTGGTTCCAGTGGATTGGGTTGTTGGCGTAAATCACTTTATTGAAGGTTTTGGCGTGCACGTGCCACACCATAAGATTGTTCCAACCACCGACTTGAATGCCACTCTTGGCATGTCTTTCTCAGTATTGCTATTAGTCTTCTTCTATAGCTTTAAGGTAAAAGGCCTTGGCGGCTTTATGCATGAGCTTGTCTCAGCCCCATTCGGCGCAAAGTGGTACTTAGCCCCATTCAATTTAATCCTCAACATCATTGAGTATGTTGCTAAAGGCGTTTCTTTGGGAATGCGACTTTTTGGAAATATGTATGCGGGCGAATTGATCTTTTTGTTGATCGCCCTCTTAGGAAGTATGTGGACCTTTAATTTTGATTTGTACATGCTTGGCTTTGTGGGCAACGTGCTCGCTGGCTCTGCTTGGGCAATCTTCCACATCTTGGTCATTTTGTTGCAAGCATTTATTTTCATGATGTTGACTTTGGTTTACATAGGCCAAGCTCATAGTCACCATTAACTTTTTTATTTTTAACCTCACTTTCAATACTTAGGAGTAAACATGCAAGCATTCTTAGCCAACATTCAAGGACTAACCGCTATCGGTATTGGCCTCATCATCGGCCTCGGCGCTTTAGGAGCCTGTTTGGGCATTGGCCTCATGGGTGGTAAGTTCATTGAGGGCGCTGCCCGTCAACCAGAACTCATCAACGAATTGCAAACCAAAATGTTCCTGTTGGCTGGTTTGATCGACGCTGCGTTTTTGATCGGCGTTGGTGTTGCAATGTTGTTTGCTTTCGCAAACCCACTGCTCGCAGTTATTAAGTAATTGTTTTGGCGTGGATGACCACAGGGTCATCCAACCGTTCTCAACAATACTGAAAGGAATATCGTGAATCTGAACGCGACCCTATTCGCGCAAATGATCGTCTTCTTCGTCTTATGGTGGGTTGTTGCACGCTTCGTGTGGCCACCGCTGGTTAAGGCGCTAGATGAGCGTTCAACCAAAATTGCTGATGGTTTGGCTGCTGCCGAGCGCGGAAAAGAAGAATTAGCACTTGCTAATAATGCTGCTGAATTAGAGCTCTCAAAAGCGCGCCAAGAAGGTGTGCTGCGTGTAGCTGAAGCAGAAAAGCGCGCACAAATGTCAGCCGATGAAATCCGTGCTAACGCACAAGCTGAAGCAACCCGCATTATTTCTCAAGCAAAAGAAGATGCAGACCAACAAGTAACACGTGCTCGCGAAGTTTTGCGTGCTGAGGTTGCTGTATTGGCTGTAAAAGGTGCTGAGCAAATTTTGCGTCGGGAAGTAGACGCTAAGGCCCACGGCGCATTGCTAGACCAACTTAAGGCAGAGCTTTGATATGGCTGAGTTAGCCACGATTGCTCGCCCTTATGCTGAAGCACTTTTTCAAAGTGCTAAGCCTGCTGAGCTTGCTTCAATCTTGGAGCAGCTTAACGAGTTGGCCCAGCTTGCTGCGCAACCTGAAGTTGCTGGCTTATCCAACAACCCAAAAGTTTCTGCAGATGATTTAACCAAGCTCCTATCTGGCATGGTGAAGACGAAGTTAGATGGAAAAGTAGCAAGCTTTTTAAGTCTTGTGAATCAAAGTCATCGCTTGGCAGCCATCCCTGAAATTGCAAGTCAATTTGAGGCGATGAAAAACAAGAGCGAAGGTGCAGCAGAAGTAATGATTACCAGCGCATTCCCTATCGAAGGAAGTGCACTAAATGATTTGTTGTCAAGTTTGAAGAAGCGCTTTGGGGGTAAAGATTTGCGCCCTACTATTCAGATTGATCCAACTTTGATTGGCGGTGTCCGCGTTCAAGTTGGTGACGAAGTAATGGATAGTTCCGTAAAGGCACGGTTAGCTCAAATGCAAGCAAGTCTTGGCGCATAAGTTATCCCTATTAAGAACATACGAAATAAGACCCAGGAGTAAGTAATGCAACTCAACCCTTCCGAGATCAGCGAGCTGATCAAAAGCCGAATTAGCGAAATGGGTGTTGATACCCAGTCTCGCAACGAAGGCACTGTAATTTCAGTGACCGACGGTATTTGCCGTGTACACGGTTTGTCTGGTGTGATGCAGGGCGAAATGTTGGAGTTTCCGAACAACACAATCGGCCTTGCTTTGAACCTTGAGCGCGATTCTGTTGGTGCTGTGGTGTTGGGTGAGTACACCCACATTAAAGAAGGCGACTCAGTTAAATGTACTGGCCGCATTTTGGAAGTTCCAGTTGGCCCAGAGTTGCTCGGTCGCGTTGTAAACGCGCTTGGTCAGCCGATTGATGGCAAAGGCCCAATCAATACCAAGTTAACTGACTTTATTGAAAAAGTTGCTCCTGGCGTTATCGCACGTCAATCTGTTAGCCAGCCAGTTCAAACTGGTTTGAAGGCGATTGATGCGATGGTTCCAATTGGTCGTGGTCAGCGCGAGTTGATCATTGGCGACCGCCAAACAGGTAAGACAGCTGTTGCGGTTGACGCAATCATTAACCAAAAAGGCAAAGGCGTTTATTGCGTTTATGTTGCTATTGGTCAAAAAGCTTCAACCATTGCTAACGTTGTTCGCAAGCTCACTGAATTGGGCGCGATGGAGTACACCGTAGTTGTTGCAGCGAGTGCTTCTGAGTCTGCAGCGATGCAGTACCTCTCTGCATACGCAGGTTGCACCATGGGTGAATACTTCCGTGATCGCGGCGAAGACGCTTTGATTGTTTATGATGACTTGACCAAACAAGCCGTTGCTTATCGTCAAATTTCCTTATTGCTCCGCCGCCCACCAGGCCGCGAAGCTTATCCTGGTGACGTGTTCTACCTCCACTCACGTTTGCTCGAGCGCGCTGCTCGTGTAAATGCTGAGTACGTTGAGAAGTTCACCAACGGTGCAGTTAAAGGTAAAACCGGTTCTTTGACAGCATTGCCAATCATTGAAACTCAAGCTGGTGACGTTTCTGCATTCGTTCCGACCAACGTGATTTCGATTACAGACGGTCAGATCTTCTTGGAAACTGACTTGTTCAATGCTGGTGTGCGTCCTGCGATTAACGCTGGTATTTCTGTTTCCCGCGTTGGTGGTGCAGCTCAAACTAAAGTCATTAAGAAATTGTCTGGCGGTATTCGTACCGACTTGGCGCAGTATCGTGAATTAGCAGCGTTTGCTCAGTTTGCTTCCGATCTTGACGAAGCAACTCGCAAGCAGCTCGAGCGTGGTCGTCGCGTTACAGAATTGTGTAAACAAGCCCAGTACAGGCCACTCCAAGTTTGGGAAATGGCTGCCTCACTCTATGCTGTTAACAATGGCTTCTTTGATGATCTCGAAGTGAAGAACGTGTTGGCATTCGAAAAAGGCTTGCAAGATCACTTGAAATCTAAATACGCTGACTTAGTGGCACGTATTGAAGAAACCAAAGATCTCAGCAAAGATGACGAAGCTGCTTTGCGTGCTGCAATTGAGGATTACAAGCGTTCAGCCTCTTTCTAAGAGGGCTCGCATAAATCATGGCAAGCACAAAAGAGATACGATCAAAGATCAAGAGCGTGCAAAACACGCGCAAGATCACGAAGGCAATGGAAATGGTCGCCGCATCCAAGATGCGTCGCGCCCAGGAGCGCATGCGTAATGCGCGTCCTTATGCTGAAAAAATTCGTGAAATTGTTGCCAATCTTTCTAAAGCTAATCCTGAGTTCCGCCCTGCTTATATGGCCACTCGCGAAGTTAAGAAGGCCGGCACTATTTTGGTTACAACAGATAAAGGCTTGTGCGGTGGTTTAAATACCAACGTCTTGCGTTTGATTGCAAACCAAGTGCGCGATTTGCAGGAAAAAAATATTGAGATTGCGTATACCGCAATTGGTTCGAAAGGCCTGCAATTTTTGAATCGCTCAAAAGCAAAACTGATTTCTCAAACCATTCAAATTGGTGATACACCGCATTTGGATGTTTTGATTGGCGCAATTACTGCCCAGTTAGAAGCGTTTGAGCGCGGCGAGATAGATGCTGTTTATTTGGCATACACCCGCTTTGTAAATGCAATGAAACAAGAGCCTGTTTTGGAAAAGCTGTTGCCTTTGGAGCCAGCCGATCTGACTCCTGAGGACAAAGCAGGACCATCTTGGGATTACATCTACGAACCTGACGCAGAGTCCATTTTGAATGGCCTATTAAAGCGTTATGTTGAGGCAATGATTTATCAGGCTGTTGCTGAAAATATGGCTTCTGAGCAATCTGCTCGCATGGTCTCAATGAAGGCCGCTTCAGATAACGCAAAGAACGTGATCGGCGAATTGCAATTGGATTACAACAAAACACGACAAGCTGCTATTACCAAAGAGTTGTCTGAAATTGTTGGCGGAGCGGCTGCTGTTTAAGCGGTCAGCATTTAGGAATACGAAAGAATTTAGGAATTAAAAGCGGAGAAATGCGATGAGTAACGGAAATATCGTCCAATGTATCGGTCCAGTGGTGGACATTCAGTTCCCACGCGACAAAATGCCAAGCATCTATGATGCCTTGACATTAGTTGATAGTGGTGAAAAATCATTTGCTGAAAAAGGTTTGACCTTTGAAGTTCAGCAACAAATCGGTGATGGCGTAGTCCGCGCAATTGCCATGGGCGCAAGCGATGGCTTGCGTCGTGGCATGGAAGTGAAATCTACTGGAAAGCCAATTTCTGTTCCTGTAGGCCCTGCAACATTGGGTCGCATCATGGACGTCTTGGGACGCCCTATTGATGATGCAGGTCCGATTGCTACTGAAGAGCGTCGCGCTATTCACCAGCCAGCACCAAAGTTTGATGAGCTCTCCCCTTCAATTGACTTGCTCGAAACCGGTATTAAGGTTATTGACCTAGTTTGCCCGTTCGCTAAAGGCGGTAAGGTTGGCTTGTTTGGTGGCGCGGGTGTTGGTAAGACCGTGAACATGATGGAATTGATTAACAACATCGCTAAGCAACACTCAGGTTTGTCCGTGTTTGCTGGTGTTGGTGAGCGTACTCGTGAAGGTAATGACTTCTACCACGAGATGAAAGAATCGAACGTTATCGACAAAGTAGCGATGGTATTTGGTCAGATGAACGAGCCTCCTGGTAACCGTTTGCGCGTTGCGTTGACTGGTTTGACCATGGCTGAAGCATTCCGCGACGAAGGCCGTGACATTTTGTTCTTCGTTGACAATATTTATCGTTATACATTGGCTGGTACTGAAGTTTCTGCGTTGCTCGGTCGTATGCCTTCTGCTGTGGGTTATCAGCCTACATTGGCTGAAGAGATGGGTAAATTGCAAGAGCGTATTACCTCCACTAAGACTGGTTCCGTTACTTCTATTCAGGCCGTTTACGTTCCTGCGGATGACTTGACCGATCCGTCACCAGCGACAACCTTCTTACACTTAGACTCCACCGTTGTGTTGTCACGTGACATTGCAGCTTTGGGTATCTACCCAGCAGTTGATCCATTGGATTCGACCAGCCGTCAGCTTGACCCACAAGTGGTTGGTCAAGAGCACTACGAAGTAGCTCGCGATGTTCAAATGACATTGCAACGCTACAAAGAATTGCGCGACATTATTGCGATTTTGGGTATGGACGAATTGTCACCAGAAGACAAATTGGCTGTATCACGCGCTCGTAAGATTCAGCGTTTCTTGTCCCAGCCTTTCCACGTTGCTGAAGTATTTACTGGTTCACCAGGCAAATACGTTCCATTGAAAGAGACCATCCGTGGTTTCAAAATGATCTGCAGCGGCGAATTGGATCACTTGCCTGAGCAAGCGTTCTACATGGTGGGTTCAATTGATGAAGCCATCGAGAAAGCTAAGAAGCTTTAATCGCTTTCATCTAGGGAAATTATGTCAAACATACATGTCGACGTAGTTAGTGCCGAGCAGTCTATTTTCAGTGGAGAGGCTAAGTTTGTAGCCCTTCCAGGCGAAGGTGGTGAGCTCGGTATCTTGCATGGCCACACCCCATTAATTACACGCATTCGTCCAGGTTCTGTTCGTATTGAAAAGGCAAACGGCGATGAAGAATTTGTGTTTGTTGCTGGTGGTTACTTAGAAGTTCAGCCAGATCGCGTCACCGTATTAGCGGATACCGCTATTCGTGGTCATGATCTTGACGAAGCAAAAGCAATCGAAGCTAAGAAGCGTGCAGAAGAAGCAATGCAAAACCGTGGCACTGACTTTGATTTGGCTTTGGCCCAATCCGAGTTCGCTATGGCTGCTGCACAGCTGGCTGCTATTGCCCGCTTCCGTCGTAAGAAGTAATTACCGGTCACCGCTTTGCTGCTAAATGATCGTTTCTTAAAGGCCTGCTTGGGCGAAGCGGTTGATCAAACTCCGCTTTGGCTCATGCGTCAGGCTGGCCGCTATCTCCCTGAATACAATGCGACCCGTGCTAAAGCAGGAAGCTTTCTTGGGCTCGCAAAAAATCCTGCATACGCTACCGAAGTAACCCTTCAGCCATTGGATCGTTATCCACTGGATGCAGCCATTTTGTTTTCTGATATTTTGACCATTCCAGATGCAATGGGATTGGGTCTCAAATTTACTGGTGGTGAAGGCCCAAGCTTTGATCACCCACTTCGCACGGAAGAGGCAGTTAAAAAACTACGCGTCGCCGATATGGGCGAATTGAAGTATGTATTTGATGCTGTTTCTGAAATTCGTAAAGCACTTATTCAAGATGGTAAGCAGCGCGTGCCTTTGATTGGCTTCTCTGGAAGCCCATGGACATTGGCCTGCTACATGATTGACGGTTCTGGCTCTGATGATTTTCGTCATGCCAAAACCATGATGTTTAGCCGCCCTGATTTGTTGCAGCACATCCTAGATATCAACGCTCAATCAGTTGCTGCCTATTTAACTGAACAAGCAAAAGCCGGCGCACAAGCGTTGATGATTTTTGATACTTGGGGCGGAATGTTGCCGGATGGTTGGTATCAAAAGATGTCATTGGCATCAATGCAAAAAGTGATTTCCTTATTGCCGCGTGAACATGAAGGTAGAAAAATTCCGATCATCATGTTTACTAAGGGCGGCGCAATTTGGTTAAACGATATGGCACATGCCGGTGCCGATGTCATTGCAATTGATTGGACGATCTCACTGAGTCGTGCCCGCAAGCAACTGCTCGCATTAAATAAGCCTTTGGCATTACAAGGTAACTTAGACCCTCTAATTCTGTTCTCTGAGCCAAAACAGATTGCAGAGCAGGCCAACCTACTCTTAGAGGATTTGGCGGGTGCCCCAGCGCTTAAACCAGGCCTACATCCTTTAGATGGGCACATCTTCAACCTGGGTCACGGAATTTCCCAATTTACGCCACCTGAACACGTAACTGCTTTGTCAGAAACCGTAATTCAGCGTTCCAGAGCTCTTAGATCCAAGTAATAATCCCGAGTAGCCGCTAACTTAGGATTGAAATTTTGATAAAAGTTATGCACAGATTGGTGCAAATTTCAAAATTCATGAAGATTCCGTATAAAGATAAACATTAACTTCTAGAGTTTATCCCAAGACATTGATTTTTATAGACTTTTAATAAAAAGCTCAAAAACAGTGCATATCTAGATAGCTGGTAAATTGGCTTGTAAATCAAAATCATTGGATGATATCCACAGACTTATCCACAGGCAAAACGAAAGATTGAAGTAAATAATGGCCCTACCCATCGTAGTTCAGGTAGTTGTTGATAAGCCCTTGGCGCAGGGCTTTGATTACTTGTGGGATTCGGAAAGGTTGGGGGAGGCCCCACAAACAGGACACGTAGTAGAGGTACCTTTTGGGCGCTCAAGTTTGGTTGGTATTGTAATAAAAGTAAGCACACACTCCGATTTTGAAATTGACAAACTCAAGTCGGTGACAAAGTTAGCCCCCTTACCGGCTTTTGATCCAGCAGCTCTGAGGCTGATTAATTTTGCAAGCCAGTATTACATTCATGCGCTTGGAGAAACCATTATTCCAACGATTCCACAGATGTGGAAAAAGTCTGAGAATTGGGAAAAAATCCCCAAAAAACTCATTGCTACAGAAGAGAAGAAAAAGAAAAAAAGCCTGGAAGAGAAAAGCGAAGGATTTATTAGTGAGGCGGAGTTAAACCGAGAACAAAGGCAGGCATTAGAAAAAATCCGCCATAGCAGCAGCAATAAAAACGAATTTAAAGCAATGTTGCTTCAAGGCCAAACCGGTAGCGGAAAGACAGCAGTCTTTTTAAATTGGATCAGAGAAGTCCTAAACGATGGAAGTGCACAGGTGTTGCTACTTGTTCCTGAAATTAATTTAACTCCACAGCTCGAGCGAAGAGTTCGAGCCTATTTTCCAGAAAAGAAAATGGTAGTGCTTCACAGTGGGGTAACAGAGAAAGAAAGAGGCATTGCTTGGTACAAGGCAATGACCGGTAAAGCACAAATTATTCTTGGCACCAGATTGGCAGCGCTGACGCCGCTCCCAAATTTGCGCGCAATTGTTGTGGACGAGGAGCACGACCCGTCTTATAAGCAACAAGATGGCATTCGGTACTCAGCGCGAGATCTTGCCATTTGGCGGGCGCATGATGTGAGGCTACCAATCTTGCTGTCATCTGCTACACCCTCTTTAGAAACATGGACGGCAGCGAAAGCTGGGCGTTATGAGCACATTCGCTTGGACCAGAGAGCACAAGGCGCAGGCTTGCCTAGAGTGCACCTCATCAATACTCGCGACCCCCAGAATCAATATAGCCCTGGTGACGCCGGTAAGCCCAAAGATAAAAGCCCGATTACTAAGACATTAGCGAATGCAATTAGTAAAAATTTAGAAGATAAAAAACAAAGCTTAGTTTTAATTAACCGCAGGGGATATGCCCCGGTATTAAGCTGTAACGCTTGCACGTGGCTTTCTAAATGTCAGCAGTGCAGCTCGTATATGGTGGTGCACAAAGCGGGCGCGCTGACAAAAAAATCCGTTCTAAGTTGTCATCATTGTGGTCTGGCAAAGCCTATTCCAAGTCATTGCCCGGATTGTGGCAATGCCGATCTAAAAACACTGGGACAAGGCACGCAAAAGATTGAAGATGCAATTGAGGAAATGTGGCCTGCGGCTAGAGTGCTGCGAGTCGACACCGATGCAAGTAGAGGTAGCAAGGGAACAGAAGAGCTATTTCAAGAGATTCATCAAGGCAAGGTGGATATCGTTGTCGGCACGCAAATGATCGCCAAAGGCCATGACTATCAAAACATTGGGCTTGTGGGCGTATTGGATGCCGATGGAAGATTGTTTTCTCAAGACTTTAGGGCTGCAGAAAGACTTTTTGCGCAATTGGTGCAAGTGGCCGGTCGTGCGGGACGCGCCGGCAAAGAGGGTCAAGTCAGTGGCGATATTTATATCGAGACGCAATATCCTGAGGCAGCTGTATTTCAGTATTTGCTGCGACATGATGTAGATGGATTTTTATCTCACACTACCAATGAGAGACAAGAGGCTGGACTTCCACCATTTTCACATCAGGCTTTAGTGCATGCTGAAGCAAAAAATTTGGATAAGGCAATTCAATTCTTAAGTGCTCTTAAGGGGCGACTCAAGTTACAAGGTCATACATCTGCAGGGCTGCGAGTGTATGATCCTGTTCCCAAGCCGGTTATGCGGGTAGCCGGTACAGAGCGCGCGCAACTCGTGATTGAGGCAGATAGTCGAAAGCAGCTGCAGGAAGTTTTGGAGGCGGTTGATCGAGAATTACGTGCCAACTCTCAAGGACGCATTAGCAAAACAACACGTGTTCGCTGGCTAATTGAACGCGACCCAATCGCGATCTAATGTTTGCTTAGGCGCCAGCAGTAGTGCTGTATTTATCCAGATCCATTAATTGATCAAGCTCAGATGCGAGATCGCTTTGAGAAGTTGGTTTGATTTTGAATAACCAAACCCCATAAGGATTTTCATTCACTATTTCAGGAGAGGCATCTACTTCTTCATTCAGGGCAATAATCTCGCCACTCACTGGTGCGTGGATGTCGCTTGCCGCTTTAACCGATTCAATCACGGCAATTGCTTCGCCCTGCTTTACTTGTTGACCAAGTTTGGGCGCCTGAAAAAACATGACGTCACCCAAAGCCTCTTGTGCATGGTTACTAATTCCAACCCATACCAAGTCGTCGGTCTCCAGATCAGCCCACTCATGAGTCTCGGCAAATTTGAATGTATCTTGGGTGTTCATTGTCAGCGTTTCATTGGGGGCAGATTTCAATCCCCATGTGTGTGATGGCCTTGGCCATCAGTACGTATTAAGTTTTAGCTGAACCAGTACGGTGTGTACGGTTGTATAGGCAGCTTGCGCAAATCCAGCGTTGTTTGCGATTGCTTGTCGGAATCCATGTGCCGCCCTCAAGTCGTTTTTCGCGACTGCAAGAAGAGCAAAACTTGAGGCTCTGGGAAGTATCTTGGGTAGCAGCTGGAGTTGAGGTAGTCATGGGCAATCCGGGTCAGGCAATTCTTTATACAGAAGGTCTATTTTACCCGTTTTGTCCCACTGGGGCTGGGCTTAAGACAACTCTGACAGAATCCGCCGTTTTATTGCCATCAAAGTCTAGCCAAGCCTTGTTCTCAAAGTCATAAAGCTTGCACTTGCGGGCGGTATCGAAATACCAGTCCCAAGAGAACTTTTGCACAAAAATACGCTCTGGAAGGATGGTTTCCAGGGTATTTTGGGCCTCTTGGAGGCGATATAGGGGCACGCTCATGTCCACGTGATGGGCTGTGTGCTCCATGATGTGGTGCATTAAAGAGCCCCAAATCCAATTGAATGTGAGGTGAACCGTGGTTGAAACAAACGGCTGGGCACGTAGCCACTCAGACTTTTTGTCATACCAAGAGACAGAAGGATGGGTATGGTGAACGTACACTACAAAACCAATCATGCCGTTCCAGAATAAGAATGGAACTGCGAAACCAGTAATGAGCCCAACCCAAATAGACTGACCAGTAGCAATTGCACCTGCAATTAAACAAGCAAGCCAAATGATTGCGAAACCAGTAACCAGCAAATTATCTTTTAAGAAAATTGGGCGATCGCCCGGCTTATTTTTAGCATTTGGGAAGTACTCGCGTCTCCACCAAATCTCAATCAAATAATAAAAAACTGGACCCCAGCCACTGCGATAAAGGCGCTCTAGAGCCTTACGCCCTGGGGATAGCGCGTCATACTCAGATTTAGATAGGGGCGCCCAAACAAAATCAAAACCTTTTAAATTTGTTTGACCGTGGTGCACCACGTTGTGACCAACATCCCACAAGCTATATGGTGTGAGTGATGGCAAGAATGCAATACGCCCCAATACTTTGTTGAGTTCGCGATTTGGGGTAAAGCTTTGATGACAAGCATCATGACCCAAAATAAAAATGCGACCAGTTACAAATCCAGCAACTAAACCGAAAATCACTTTGAGGAGAATGTTTTCAACAAATATCGTGCCAGCAATGCAGCCAAGCCATAGGGCTGCGTCAATAAAGAGCAGCATGATTGCACGACCTATTTCGCCTTGCGCCATTGGAATTAGCCAGCTCCGAATAATCTTGCGGTGCGGTAATGGGGCCTCTGGGGGCAGCGGATTAGTTAGGGATGGCTCTGAAAGGGCTGAATTTAGATGTGTAGACACGATAAGAATCAATAAGTTAGACTCAAATGATAGTGGTTTTTGCTTTTCTATGCATGATGTAAGTCAAAAACCCCTTCTATTTTGGCGCGCCCGGCAGGAATCGAACCTGCGACCCTTGGCTTCGGAGGCCAATACTCTATCCACTGAGCTACGGGCGCTAGGAAAAACTAGATACCTCGCCATTGTAAGTGCCTATAGCCCTACTCTCTAGTTATAATCACCGCAAAACAACCTTAAAACCCACAAATAATAAATTCCTATGAGCAACGAGCACGGAAATCTGATCAAGTCCCCAAAACAACTCATCATCACGGTGTTTGCAAGCTTTTTTGTACCCCTGATCATCATTTTGTTGTTAATGGTGTTTGTAAATAATGGCAAGCGCGGTGACTCTTCCACGACTAGTGAGCAATTGATTAAGCCGGTTGCACAGCTCAATTTTCAAGACTCCAGCGCGCCAGCGGATCCTAAAGCACCTGCTGCTAAGTAACGATTTTTGGCACCCAATAAAAGCTCGCTATATGCGAGCTTTTATTTTTTTTAGTTGCCTTGCTCTTTTGCATCAAGGGCAACTTGATAGGCCTCTTTTTTTGTAATGCCCAATGCTTGAGACAGAACTGCGGCGATTTCTTTGCTGCCAAGATAGGGGCTAAGAGCGTTTGCCCATAGCAAGAGCGATTCTTGCCCTGGAGCCTCATCAGAGCTAGCCTGCCGCCCTGCTACTAGAACAACAAATTCACCCTTTAAGCTCTCTGCATTTTCTAGCCATGATGCGATTTCGTTTGCCTTTATGGAAACAAGCTGCTCAAACTTTTTAGTTAATTCACGGCAAATAAATACTTGGCGCTTTGGCTCTAAAGCATTTGAAAGTAAAAGCAGTGTTTCGCGAATGTGATGCGGAGACTCAAAAAAGATACTCGTTTTTTTACTGCTGCAAATGTCATGCAGCAGCGCATCTCGCTCTTTAGTTTTATTGGGCCAGAAACCTAGGAACTGAAAACGCCCATCCGCATTCAGCATGACAGAGCCGGATGCGGAGATTGCGCAAGATACCGCGCTAGCCCCGGGAATGGGGAGCACTCGATAGCCAGCCCTTTGTACTTCATTTACTAATCTTGCGCCAGGATCTGAAACTCCCGGGGTTCCTGCATCCGAAATGTATGCCCAGCGCTCACCGCTCGCAAGACTTTGAATAACAGTTTGCGCGCCTCCAACTTCATTGTGTTCATGAAGTGCCAGACATTTTTTATGAATGCCAAATTGCTGTAACAACGCTGCACTATGTCTTGTATCTTCACAGGCAATGCCATCCACTGCGTTTAATACATGTAATGCTCGCAAAGTGATATCCCCCATATTGCCGATTGGTGTGGCAACCATATAGAGGGCTCCGGCAGGCAAATCCTGTTGGTTTAAAAAATCAAATGAGCCTATTTCCATGGGGGCATCTTCTGCGTAAGATTAGTCATAAGTAAGAGCATACGTTGCTTTAGAAATTAACCCCAGTTTGGCGCATAATATTGACATGGATAAAAACACTCTTGAAGCCTTGCGTAAGCGAGCATCACAACATTTTTTAGACAGCATTGCAGTAAAGCAAGAGGCCGAAAAGGTCTTGCCTGAAGCTGTTGCTCGCGGCGTGTTGGCAATGGTAGATTGTTTGAAATCTGGTGGCAAAGTGATGGCTTGTGGGAATGGTGGTTCTGCTGCCGATGCTCAGCACTTTGCTGCTGAACTGATTGGCCGATTTGAGCGAGAGCGTGAAGAGTTGGCAGCTATCGCCTTAACAACAGACTCATCCATTCTGACCGCTGTTGGAAATGATTACAGCTATGACGATATCTTTAGCAAACAAGTGCGTGGACTTGGAAAAAAAGGCGACATTCTTCTGGGAATTTCAACATCTGGCAACTCTAAGAATGTTGTGAAAGCAATTGAAGCAGCAAAAAAGATGGGCATCAAAATTATTGCTTTTACTGGCAATGGTGGCGGCAAGATTGCGAGCTTGCTCGACAAAGATGACATTCATTTATGCGTTCCTTCTACTCGCACTGCGCGTATTCAAGAAACACATTTGGTTCTGTTGCATGGCCTATGCGATGGTGTCGATCACGTTTTGTACGACTAAGTCTTTCAATTCAATCTATTCCAGAAAACATACCAATGCGAACATCCTCTTTGATTAAAATTATTGTTGCAGCAATGACGGTAACCCAGCTCTCATCTTGCGCAGTTGTTGCTGTTGGAGGCGTCACCGCAACCGCAACTGTATTGGCTGATCGACGCAGTCCGGGCGTGCAAGCAATTGATAAAGGAATTGAGCTGGAAGCAAACAATGCTCTCGATAAAAAGTTTGGGGATAAGGCGCACATTAATGTCACTTCCTTTAATCAGAAGGTGCTCTTAACTGGCGAAGTAAAGGATGCCGATATCAAGGGTGAGGCAGGGGCATACGTGAAGGCAATGAAGAATGCCCGCTCCGTGTTTAACGAGCTGATCATTGGCCCTAACAGCAGCTACACGGCCCGCGCCAATGACTCTTATTTAGAGTCTAAGATCAAAACACAAATGGTTTTTACAGAGAAACTGCCATCAAATTCAATGGCAATTGTTGCAGAAGGTAGCAGCGTTTACTTGATGGGTATCTTGACGCAAGGCGAAGCTGATTTGGCTAAAAAAATTGCTAGCAATACAAACGGCGTGAAAGATGTTTATGTTTATTTCGACATTATTTCTGATGCTGAAAAAGCGCGCCTAGAAAAGCAAGGTAAGGCCGAACAATCACAGCCAGATAGCCCGCCAAAATATCAGTAATCAGAATATAAAAAGCTGTCGATGCACGTGTTGCATAAATTCATAAAAATATTTTTTTCATTTGCATTGCTTGCTCTGCATTTTCAATCTGTGCAAGCAAGTAGTGAAGACCAAAAAGCATTTGGAATTGCAAAACAAAATGCATGCTTAGGTTGTCATGCAGTGAATAAAAAAATTGTTGGGCCCAGCTTTGAAGCGGTTGCGCAAAAATATCAAGCAGACCCAAATGCGCAAGCATTCTTAAAAAATAAAATTGCTAAAGGTGGAGCAGGCTCATGGGGCGTTGTGCCTATGCCTGCTAATGCAAAATTAAGTGACGTAGATTTAACACTCTTGACGAGCTGGGTCTTGCGCGGCGCGCCAAATAAAAATTAAAACTGCAAATTAAGGCGTGAGTCCGGGCCTGCCCAAGAACCACCACCAAGCTTGATTGGATCGCTTCAGGTTTTCTTTTAAAACGTAATCCATATCAGCCCACTGCTCATTAGCTGCTTCTTCAACAATCGTTGCAGGACTTGCTGGCGGTAATTTAAGGTAAGCATCTGCATCGCCATAAGCATATTCCACGCTCATGCCGGCCTTTTGGGCCAAATGCATCATTGCCTTGTTGTTCGATAAGCAGTGAACATATAAGGTTTCAATGCGAGTATTACGTGAATGAACCGCAGAGCGATGTAATAGCGCCGTGCCAAAGCCTTGAGAGTGACCCTCTGGCAATACAGAGACACCAAATTCAGCAGCGCGAGCCTGGCCCTTGATTTCTGGCAAATAAGCCAAGTGAGCCATCCCGACTAGGTTTAAATTCAAGTCAAAGATGCCGAAAATCGTATCTTTATTGAAATCAAGATGCTCTACGTAGTGCTCAATCACCTCATTCGGGGTTTGAGTGCCAAAACGTAGTCGCCGATCCTCATCATTCAGCTTCAATAAGTGTTGAAGTATCTCTGCTCTATGCCCAGCATGGAGCTCTCGAACAGGCACGACTTGCCCTGCCGAATAAGGCTTGCTGGGTAAGTGTTTACTTGCTAATTTATTGTGCATAGCAACAATTTTAGCAGAAAAATCAGAAAATTTCAGGGTTTTCCCTAATGTGTGGCTAATGCGCAAAAAAGTATCAAAAAGGCGTTTTGCTTTGGACCCAGTCCTAAAAATTGCAATAAAAAATTCATTTTTTGAAAAGAAGCTGAAATTTTTTTAAAAATTTATCCCATTGATTTAATTGGAGTTATTTTTAAAGTAGGAAAAAAAGAAGGCTTTTTTAGGAAAAAGACTGCGAAAGGTGTTGACAACCCTATTCGGGTATGTCATAGTCTCGCTTCTTCGCTGAATGTTTTTGAAAAACGATTTAGCCCTCTTTAAAAATTAGTCAACCGATAATTGTGGGTACTAGGCGAAAGCATCCAGTCCTTCGGGACAGATGTAAACAAATAGTACTCATAGACAGTAAAAAGATTTGGTTTTATTACCAAGTCAATTTCTTGAATGAGTGCGACGATCCGCAAGGATCACAGGAATTGAACTGAAGAGTTTGATCCTGGCTCAGATTGAACGCTGGCGGCATGCCTTACACATGCAAGTCGAACGGCAGCACGGGTGCTTGCACCTGGTGGCGAGTGGCGAACGGGTGAGTAATACATCGGAACGTACCTTATCGTGGGGGATAACGCAGCGAAAGCTGTGCTAATACCGCATACGCCCTGAGGGGGAAAGCGGGGGATCGAAAGACCTCGCGCGATTAGAGCGGCCGATGCCTGATTAGCTTGTTGGTGGGGTAAAAGCCCACCAAGGCGACGATCAGTAGCTGGTCTGAGAGGACGATCAGCCACACTGGGACTGAGACACGGCCCAGACTCCTACGGGAGGCAGCAGTGGGGAATTTTGGACAATGGGGGCAACCCTGATCCAGCAATGCCGCGTGAGTGAAGAAGGCCTTCGGGTTGTAAAGCTCTTTTGTCAGGGAAGAAACACCGGCTCTAACACAGTCCGGGAATGACGGTACCTGAAGAATAAGCACCGGCTAACTACGTGCCAGCAGCCGCGGTAATACGTAGGGTGCGAGCGTTAATCGGAATTACTGGGCGTAAAGCGTGCGCAGGCGGTTATACAAGACAGGCGTGAAATCCCCGGGCTTAACCTGGGAATGGCGCCTGTGACTGTATAGCTAGAGTGTGTCAGAGGGGGGTAGAATTCCACGTGTAGCAGTGAAATGCGTAGATATGTGGAGGAATACCAATGGCGAAGGCAGCCCCCTGGGATAACACTGACGCTCATGCACGAAAGCGTGGGGAGCAAACAGGATTAGATACCCTGGTAGTCCACGCCCTAAACGATGCTGACTAGTTGTTCGGGATTTACATCCTGAGTAACGTAGCTAACGCGTGAAGTCAGCCGCCTGGGGAGTACGGTCGCAAGATTAAAACTCAAAGGAATTGACGGGGACCCGCACAAGCGGTGGATGATGTGGATTAATTCGATGCAACGCGAAAAACCTTACCTACCCTTGACATGTCACTAACGAAGTAGAGATACATTAGGTGCTCGTAAGAGAAAGTGAACACAGGTGCTGCATGGCTGTCGTCAGCTCGTGTCGTGAGATGTTGGGTTAAGTCCCGCAACGAGCGCAACCCTTGTCTTTAGTTGCTACGCAAGAGCACTCTAAAGAGACTGCCGGTGACAAACCGGAGGAAGGTGGGGATGACGTCAAGTCCTCATGGCCCTTATGGGTAGGGCTTCACACGTCATACAATGGTGCATACAGAGGGTTGCCAACCCGCGAGGGGGAGCTAATCTCAGAAAATGCATCGTAGTCCGGATCGTAGTCTGCAACTCGACTACGTGAAGCTGGAATCGCTAGTAATCGCGGATCAGAATGTCGCGGTGAATACGTTCCCGGGTCTTGTACACACCGCCCGTCATACCATGGGAGTGGGTTTTGCCAGAAGCCGTTAGCCTAACCGCAAGGAGGGCGACTGCCACGGCAGGGTTCATGACTGGGGTAAAGTCGTAACAAGGTAGCCGTATCGGAAGGTGCGGCTGGATCACCTCCTTTCTAGAGAAAAGATGCTGGAGCTATAGTGCCCACACTTATCGGTTGACAATAAAAGCCACGGGTCTGTAGCTCAGCTGGTTAGAGCACTGTGTTGATAACGCAGGGGTCGTAGGTTCAAGTCCTACCAGACCCACCAATCAGCGTTGATATGGACTTAGTGGACGTTGGGGGATTAGCTCAGCTGGGAGAGCACCTGCTTTGCAAGCAGGGGGTCGTCGGTTCGATCCCGTCATCCTCCACCAACATCTAAATGTCAAAACTAAGCGAACATTTAATCGTTTAGTTTTGCCATTTATGGCTGTTCTTTAAAAATTTGAGTAAGCAAAGTGTCAAATGTTTCTTTGAGAGGACATTTGACAATGTAATAAGGGTAAAGATTGAATCATCAATCAGTAATACAAACGAGTTTTACCAAGTTCTTAACAAAGTACTTACAGTTTGGATTACGGCAAACATGTCAGAAGTAGAAGTAAAACCTGTAACGGTTACTAGCAATGGTGCTCGTTATAGGATCAAGTGAATAAGTGCACATGATGGATGCCTTGGCGATTACAGGCGACGAAAGACGTTATAACCTGCGATAAGCCCCGGGGAGCTGGTAAATAAGCTTTGATCCGGGGATTTCTGAATGGGGAAACCCACCACTTTTGTGGTATCCATACCTGAATACATAGGGTATGAGAAGCGAACCTTGTGAACTGAAACATCTAAGTAGCAAGAGGAAAAGACATCAACCGAGATTCCCAAAGTAGTGGCGAGCGAAATGGGAAGAGCCTTCTAGTGATATCTCAGTAATTAACAGAATGGAATGGAAAGTCCAACAATAAAGGGTGATAGTCCCGTATGTGAAAATTATTGAGTGGTACTAGGCTAGAGACAAGTAGGGCGGGACACGAGAAATCCTGTCTGAATATGGGGGGACCATCCTCCAAGGCTAAATACTCGTAATCGACCGATAGTGAACAAGTACCGTGAGGGAAAGGCGAAAAGAACCCCGGGAGGGGAGTGAAATAGATCCTGAAATTGTGTGCATACAAACAGTAGGAGCCTCGTAAGGGGTGACTGCGTACCTTTTGTATAATGGGTCAGCGACTTACATTCAGTAGCAAGCTTAACCGAATAGGGAAGGCGTAGCGAAAGCGAGTCCGAATAGGGCGCTAGTTGCTGGGTGTAGACCCGAAACCAGTTGATCTATCCATGGCCAGGTTGAAGGTGCGGTAACACGTACTGGAGGACCGAACCCACTAACGTTGAAAAGTTAGGGGATGAGCTGTGGATAGGGGTGAAAGGCTAAACAAAACTGGAAATAGCTGGTTCTCTCCGAAAACTATTTAGGTAGTGCCTCGTGTATCACTGTAGGGGGTAGAGCACTGTCATGGTAGTGGGGTCCATTGCGGATTACTGCGCCATAGCAAACTCCGAATACCTACAAGTGCAAGCACGGGAGACAGACATCGGGTGCTAACGTCCGGTGTCAAGAGGGAAACAACCCAGACCGCCAGCTAAGGTCCCTAATATATGCTAAGTGGGAAACGAAGTGGGAAGGCTAAAACAGTCAGGAGGTTGGCTTAGAAGCAGCCATCCTTTAAAGAAAGCGTAATAGCTCACTGATCGAGTCGTCCTGCGCGGAAGATGTAACGGGGCTAAGCATATAACCGAAGCTGCGGATCACAGCAATGTGATGGTAGGAGAGCGTTCTGTAAGCCTGTGAAGGTGTCTTGTAAAGGATGCTGGAGGTATCAGAAGTGCGAATGCTGACATGAGTAGCGATAAAGGGGGTGAAAAGCCCCCTCGCCGTAAGCCCAAGGTTTCCTGTTCAACGTTCATCGGAACAGGGTGAGTCGGCCCCTAAGGCGAGGCAGAGATGCGTAGCTGATGGGAACAAGGTTAATATTCCTTGACCATTGTTAGATGCGATGGGGGGACGGATCGCGGAAAGTTGTCCGGGTGTTGGATGTCCCGGTTCTTGCGTTGGAGATGGCTATTAGGTAAATCCGGTAGCGTAATTCAAGGGCGTGAGACGAGCGAATTTATTCGCGAAGCAATTGGAAGTGGTTCCAAGAAAAGCCTCTAAGCTTCAGTCTAACAAGACCGTACCGCAAACCGACACAGGTGGGCGAGATGAGTATTCTAAGGCGCTTGAGAGAACTCAGGAGAAGGAACTCGGCAAATTTGCACCGTAACTTCGGGATAAGGTGCGCCCTTGTAGTTTGACCGTGAACAACGGGAGGACGAAAGGGTTGCAATAAAAAGGTGGCTGCGACTGTTTAATAAAAACACAGCACTCTGCAAACACGAAAGTGGACGTATAGGGTGTGACGCCTGCCCGGTGCTGGAAGATTAAATGATGGGGTGCAAGCTCTTGATTGAAGTCCCAGTAAACGGCGGCCGTAACTATAACGGTCCTAAGGTAGCGAAATTCCTTGTCGGGTAAGTTCCGACCTGCACGAATGGCGTAACGATGGCCACACTGTCTCCTCCTGAGACTCAGCGAAGTTGAAATGTTTGTGATGATGCAATCTACCCGTGGCTAGACGGAAAGACCCCATGAACCTTTACTGTAGCTTTGCATTGGACTTTGAATCGGTCTGTGTAGGATAGGTGGGAGGCGTTGATAACAGGATGCTAGTTCTGTTGGAGCCAACCTTGAAATACCACCCTGATTTATTTGAGGTTCTAACCTTGGCCCGTTATCCGGGTCGGGAACAGTGCATGGTAGGCAGTTTGACTGGGGCGGTCTCCTCCCAAAGTGTAACGGAGGAGTACGAAGGTACGCTTGGTACGGTCGGACATCGTACCTAAAGTGCAATGGCAAAAGCGTGCTTAACTGCGAGACCGACAAGTCGAGCAGGTGCGAAAGCAGGTCATAGTGATCCGGTGGTTCTGTATGGAAGGGCCATCGCTCAACGGATAAAAGGTACTCTGGGGATAACAGGCTGATACCGCCCAAGAGTTCATATCGACGGCGGTGTTTGGCACCTCGATGTCGGCTCATCTCATCCTGGGGCTGTAGCCGGTCCCAAGGGTATGGCTGTTCGCCATTTAAAGAGGTACGTGAGCTGGGTTTAAAACGTCGTGAGACAGTTTGGTCCCTATCTGCCATGGGCGTTGGAGATTTGACGGGGGCTGCTCCTAGTACGAGAGGACCGGAGTGGACATTCCGCTGGTGTACCTGTTGTTTCGCCAGAAGCATCGCAGGGTAGCTATGAATGGAAGAGATAACCGCTGAAAGCATCTAAGCGGGAAACTTGCCTGAAGATGAGATCTCCCGTAGGTTTAACCTACATAAAGGGTCGTTGAAGACCACAACGTTGATAGGTCGGGTGTGGAAGTGCAGTAATGCATTAAGCTAACCGATACTAATTGCCCGTTAGGCTTGATCCTATAACCAGCACTATTGTGTTGGATGTTTGCCAGATTTAATCTGCATCCTTATTACATGCTTACTCAAATAGAGTTGTTGATTTATCAGCAACTCGACCCTCTACGCCCGGTGACCATAGCGAATTGGAACCACTCCTTCCCATCCCGAACAGGACAGTGAAACGATTCTACGCCGATGATAGTGCGGATTACCCGTGTGAAAGTAGGTAACTGCCGGGCACCAATGCGACGCCCAGACCCTTTTAGGTCTGGGCGTTTTTACTTGTGCAAAGCGCTTAGAGAGATTGACAGAAACTCCGTTTGGAGTCAGAATATTGGGTTCGCGGAGGGGTGTCCGAGCGGCTAAAGGAGGCAGACTGTAAATCTGTTGGCTACGCCTACGTAGGTTCGAATCCTACCCCCTCCACCAGATGTGCGGGATTAGTTTAATGGTAAAACAGCAGATTTCCAATCTTCGGTCAAGAGTTCGATTCTCTTATCCCGCTCCAGAATTTGTAGCAAAAAGATTGGCCCATGTGGCTCAGTGGTAGAGCACTCCCTTGGTAAGGGAGAGGTCGGCAGTTCGATCCTGCCCATGGGCACCAAGGTTTCGTTTTATTAATTGTGTATTTCGTGTTTGGTTTAAGAGTTAACTAAAGGCAGATAAAAATGGCAAAAGAAAAATTCGAGCGGACAAAACCGCACGTAAACGTAGGCACCATCGGTCACGTTGACCACGGTAAAACTACATTGACAGCAGCAATTGCAACCGTGCTCTCAAAAGCATTCGGTGGCGAAGCAAAAGCATACGATCAGATCGATGCTGCTCCTGAAGAAAAAGCCCGCGGTATTACGATTAATACAGCGCACGTTGAGTATGAGACAGCAAATCGTCACTACGCTCACGTAGATTGCCCAGGACATGCTGACTACGTTAAGAACATGATTACTGGTGCTGCTCAGATGGACGGCGCTATTTTGGTTTGCTCTGCAGCTGACGGCCCAATGCCACAAACTCGTGAGCACATCCTCTTGGCACGCCAAGTTGGTGTTCCTTACATCGTGGTGTTCTTAAACAAGTGCGACATGGTTGATGACGCTGAATTGTTAGAACTCGTTGAAATGGAAGTTCGTGAGCTTCTATCTAAATACGACTTCCCAGGCGATGACACACCAATCATCCAAGGTTCTGCTAAGTTAGCTCTTGAAGGCGACGAAGGCCCATTAGGTAAAGAAGCCATCATGAAATTGGCTGAAGCTTTAGATACTTACATCCCAACTCCAGAGCGTGCAATTGATGGTGCGTTCTTGATGCCAGTAGAAGACGTGTTCTCGATCTCTGGTCGCGGTACTGTTGTAACAGGCCGTATCGAGCGCGGTATCGTTAAGGTTGGTGAAGAGATTGAAATCGTTGGTATCAAACCAACTCTCAAAACTACTTGTACTGGTGTTGAAATGTTCCGCAAATTGCTCGACCAAGGTCAAGCAGGCGATAACGTTGGTATCTTGTTACGCGGTACAAAACGTGAAGAAGTTGAGCGCGGCCAAGTATTGGCTAAGCCAGGTTCAATCACCCCACATACTCACTTTACAGCCGAGGTTTACATCTTGGGTAAAGATGAAGGTGGTCGTCATACTCCATTCTTTAACAACTATCGTCCACAGTTTTACTTCCGTACTACGGACGTAACTGGTTCAATCGAGTTGCCAAAAGACAAAGAAATGGTCATGCCTGGTGATAACGTCACGATTACCGTAAAACTCATCGCTCCAATCGCGATGGAAGAAGGTTTACGTTTTGCGATCCGTGAAGGTGGCCGCACTGTTGGCGCCGGCGTGGTTGCAAAGATTTTGGCTTAAGTAGTTTTTTAATAAAGGGGTGTAGCTCAATTGGCAGAGCGTTGGTCTCCAAAACCAAAGGTTGGGGGTTCGATGCCCTCCGCCCCTGCCACGATTTGAACTGAAAGTAATATGTCTCAACAAACTGTAAGTCAATCTGAAGAAAAGAGCAGCTGGGTCTCAGGACTCGCTGCTTTAATCGTCGTTGCTGCGCTAGTTCTTTACTACACGCTCATCGACCAATCTTTATGGGTTCGCTTGGGTGTTTTGTTTGGCGGCATTGCTGCTGCAGTTTTAATTGTGGCGATTTCACCGGATGGGCGTCGCTTTATCGCCTATTCGAAAGATTCTTGGTATGAAGTAAAAAAGGTTGTTTGGCCGACTCGCAAAGAGACTACCCAAATGACTCTAGTCGTATTTGGCTTTGTTCTGATCATGTCCTTGTTTTTATGGATTGCAGACAAATTGATTGAATGGCTAGTTTTTTCAGCCTTTTTAGGCTGGAAGTGAGTAAAAAATGATTGATTCTGAAGTAGCCGCAAATCCACAAGCCACTGGCAATATGCGCTGGTACGTTATTCACGCCTATTCCGGCATGGAAAAGAGCGTCAAAAAAGGCCTTGAGGAGCGTATTGCACGCTCTGGAATGCCTGAAAAATTTGGCCGCATTCTGGTTCCCTCCGAAGAAGTGGTGGAAATCAAGTCTGGCGCTAAGTCTGTTACTGAGCGTCGTTTCTTCCCAGGATATGTCCTGATTGAGATGGAAATGACCGATGAGAGCTGGCATTTGGTGAAAAACACCCCAAAAGTGACTGGTTTCGTCGGTGGCGTTCGTAACCGCCCAAGCCCGATTTCTACAGCAGAAGTTACCAAAATCATGGATCAAATGCAGGCTGGGGTTGATAAACCTAAGCCTAAGACCCTATTTGAGGTGGGTGAGATGGTCCGCGTTAAAGAAGGTCCGTTTACAGACTTCAACGGAAACGTTGAGGAAGTGAACTATGAGAAGTCAAGATTACGCGTTTCTGTTACAATATTTGGCCGCGGTACCCCAGTTGAGCTGGAGTTCGGCCAGGTAGAAAAGATGTAAAAACAAGGACTTAGTCCTGTTTTGCAGTGCAGTAGTTTAAGTGGTTAGCAATAACCGAGGAGCGGAGCTAGAAAGCCAAAAACTAGCGAAGCGTTTACTCAACGGCGGTCTTTCCTAATGAGGTTAGGCGCGCTTTAAGGAGCACACATGGCAAAGAAGATTATTGGCTTTATCAAACTGCAGATCCCTGCAGGCAAAGCAAATCCATCACCACCCGTTGGTCCAGCATTGGGTCAGCGCGGTCTTAACATTATGGAATTTTGTAAGGCGTTTAATGCTCAAACTCAGAGCATGGAACCTGGCCTACCAATTCCAGTCGTGATTACAGCGTTCGCTGATAAGAGCTTCACATTCATCATGAAGACTCCTCCAGCAACCATCATGATTAAGAAGGCCGCGAAGATCGAAAAAGGATCACCACGTCCTCATACCGATAAGGTAGGAAAAATTACACGTGCCCAGGCGGAAGAAATCGCTAAAGCAAAAATGCCAGATTTGACAGCAGCCGATATGGACGCAGCTGTTAGAACAATCGCTGGTAGCGCCCGTTCCATGGGCATCACTGTGGAAGGTCTCTAATCATGACTAAATTATCTAAACGCGTTAAAGCAATTCAATCTAAGGTTGATCGCAACAAGTTCTATTCATTGGAAGATGCATTGAGCCTCGTTAAAGAGTGCGCAACTGCTAAGTTTGATGAGTCTATCGACGTTGCTGTTCAGTTGGGTATTGATGCTAAGAAATCCGACCAAGTTGTGCGTGGCGCAGTAGTGCTCCCAGCTGGTACCGGCAAGCACGTTCGTGTTGCTGTTTTTGCACAAGGCGAGAAGGCTGAACAAGCTAAGGCTGCTGGTGCAGAAATCGTTGGCATGGAAGAGCTTGCTGAACAAATTAAAGGCGGCAAAATTGATTTTGACGTTTTGATCGCATCCCCAGACACAATGAAAATTGTTGGTACTTTAGGTCAAGTATTGGGCCCACGTGGTTTGATGCCGAATCCAAAAGTTGGAACTGTTACTCCCGATGTAGCTACTGCAGTTAAGAATGCAAAAGCTGGTCAAGTGCAATTCCGTGTGGATAAAGCTGGCATCGTGCACGCAAGCATTGGCCGTCGTTCGTTCGAGCCAACTGCATTGAAATCAAACTTGCTCGCATTGCTCGAGGCTTTGAATAAAGCAAAGCCACCTGCATCTAAGGGTATTTATTTAAAGAAGGTTGCCGTAAGCAGCACCATGGGTGCAGGCGTACGTGTAGACCAAGCATCGTTACAGGCAGCGCAATAAGTAGCTTGTAACAAAAAAGAACTTTGGGTCGACTCTTGCTCTTTGAGTGGGAGTCGAACATCAAAGACCGTTGGTGAGTTAGTTGCTTTTAAAGAGTTAATTCTTAATCGTTACGAAAGTAATAGCCAGCGCAGATGGCGACCCTGAAAAGATTTTCACAAGAGTCTTTGTGAACAAATGATCAGACGCTGGTGTGTAACCCCAACTGGAAACAGTTGGTTTTTATGGAGTTAAACCGTGCCTTTGAATGTACAAGACAAAAAAGCGATTGTTGCTGATGTCGGCGCTCAATTGGCTGGAGCCCAAACCGTCGTGCTCGCTGAATACCGTGGTATTCCAGTAGAGCAGTTGACAAAGCTACGTGCTAGCGCACGTGACCAAGGTGTATATCTTCGCGTTTTGAAGAACACATTGGCACGCCGTGCTGCACAAGGCACACAGTTTGAGCCTCTTGCTGATTCGATGGTTGGCCCCTTGATTTACGGCATCTCTGCTGATCCGATTGCTTCGGCAAAAGTATTGCAGGGTTTTGCTAAGACTCAAGATTTGCTAGTCATTAAAGCTGGCTTATATAACGGCAAATTGTTAGACGTTGCAGGTGTAAAAGCCCTCGCAACAATTCCAAGCCGCGACGAGTTGTTATCTCAGTTGTTGGGTGTGATGTTGGCACCTGTATCTGCGATGGCTCGCGTATTGGGCGCAGTAGCAGCACAAAAGGCAGCTGGAGCACCCGCTCCGGTAGCAGCACCTGTAGCAGAAGCAGCAGCCCCAGCAGCAGTCGTTGCTGAAGCCGCAGCTCCTGAAGCAGCCGCTGAGCCTGCAGCCGCAGCCCCAGAAGCTGGAACAGAAGCAAACGAAACCCCTGCCGCTGAATAAGCGACAGATTAACTATTTAAGTATTAGGAGCTAAAAATGGCGATTACTAAAGAAGAAATCATTGATGCAGTAGGCAGTATGTCCGTTATGGATTTGAACGACTTGGTTAAAGCGTTCGAAGAGAAGTTTGGTGTTTCAGCTGCAGCGATGGCTGTTGCTGGTCCTGCAGGCGGCGGCGCTGCTGCAGGTGGTGGCGAAGAGCAAACAGAATTCACTGTTAACTTGCTCGAAGCTGGCGCAAACAAGGTTTCAGTAATTAAGGCAGTTCGCGAAATTACTGGTCTTGGCTTGAAAGAAGCTAAGGATTTGGTTGACGGTGCACCGAAGCCAATCAAAGAAGGCGTTGACAAGAAAACTGCTGAAGAAGCCAAGAAGAAGCTTGAAGAAGCTGGCGCTAAAGCAGAACTCAAGTAATACAAACTCCGCTAGCGCTTCTCAAAAAGGGGCGTTAGCTATGTTGGGTTTGACCATTAGTGGTCAAACCCGATTTCATTTCTGATTGAAATCGGGTTTGCCTTCTGATACGACTGCAGAATGCAAGTTTGGTCGGACACTGGATCTAAACGATTTAGTGTTGTCCGCCAGTGATTGGTAGTGGCCAATCGCCAAATCTTTGTACAGTCGCTGAATTCGGAGATGAAATGAACTATAGCTTCACCGAACGCAAGCGAGTCCGTAAAAGCTTTGCTAAGCGAGTAAATAACCACCAGGTTCCGTACCTGATCGCAACGCAGCTGGAATCCTACGCTAAATTTTTACAGGCTGATAAGCCGGCAACGTCTCGTCTTACTGAGGGACTTCAAGCTGCCTTTACATCAGCATTCCCAATTGTGTCTAACAACGGCTATGCACGTATGGAATACGTGTCTTACCAGTTATCACAACCACCATTTGACGTTAAAGAATGTCAACAACGTGGTTATACATATCACTCTGCCTTACGCGCAAAAGTTCGTTTGATTATTTATGATCGCGAAGCGCCTACTAAGGTTAAAGAAGTAAAAGAGAGCGAAGTCTACATGGGTGAAATTCCACTCATGACAGAAAATGGCTCTTTTGTAATCAACGGTACTGAGCGCGTGATCGTTTCTCAGTTACACCGTTCCCCAGGCGTGTTCTTTGAGCACGATAAGGGCAAAACCCACAGTTCCGGTAAGTTGCTGTTCTCAGCGCGCATCATTCCTTACCGTGGTTCATGGCTCGATTTCGAGTTTGATCCAAAAGATATTCTCTATTTCCGCGTTGACCGTCGTCGTAAGATGCCCGTCACCATTTTGCTTAAGGCAATTGGTTTAAACAACGAACAGATTCTTGCAAACTTCTTCAATTTTGATCATTTTGCATTGACTGCCAATGGCGGTTCAATGGAGTTTGTTCCAGAGCGTTTGCGTGGCCAATTGGCTAACTTTGATGTGCTTGATAAAAATGGCGTAGTAGTCATTCAAAAAGACAAGCGTATCAATGCAAAACATATTCGTGAACTTGAAGCTGCTAAGACAAAAACGATCGCTGTACCGGATGACTATTTAGTTGGTCGTGTGGTTGCACGCAATATTGTTGATCCAGATTCTGGTGAAATCTTAGCTTACGCTAATGATGAAATCACTGAAGAGTTGTTGGCTACATTGCGCGATGCTGGCATCAAGCAGTTGGAAACTATTTACACCAACGATTTGGATTCTGGTGCGTACATTTCTCAGACATTGCGTACTGATGAAACTGCTGATCAAACAGCAGCACGTATCGCTATCTACCGCATGATGCGCCCTGGTGAGCCTCCAACAGAAGATGCTGTTGAAGCCTTGTTCCAGCGCTTGTTCTATAGCGAAGATACTTACGATTTATCTCGTGTTGGCCGCATGAAGGTCAATAGCCGTTTGAACCGTCCAGAAATGGAAGGCCCAATGGTTCTGTCGAACGAAGATATTCTCGACACCATTAAGTCTCTCGTAGATTTACGTAACGGCAAGGGCGAAGTAGACGATATCGATCACTTAGGTAATCGTCGTGTACGTTGCGTTGGTGAATTGGCTGAAAACCAATTCCGTGCTGGTTTGTCACGTGTTGAGCGTGCGGTTAAAGAGCGTCTCGGCCAAGCCGAAACAGAAAACCTCATGCCGCATGACTTGATTAACAGCAAGCCAATCTCTTCTGCTATTCGTGAGTTCTTCGGTTCTTCACAGTTGTCCCAGTTTATGGACCAAACCAACCCACTCTCAGAGATCACGCACAAGCGTCGTATTTCTGCGTTGGGACCTGGTGGTTTGACCCGCGAACGCGCAGGATTCGAAGTGCGCGACGTGCATCCAACCCACTACGGACGTGTTTGCCCAATTGAAACTCCAGAAGGACCAAACATTGGTTTGATCAACTCACTTGCGCTATTTGCACGTTTGAATGAGCATGGCTTCCTTGAGACTCCATACCGTAAGGTTTCTAATAGCAAGGTAAGCGATGAAGTGGTCTACCTCTCTGCCATTGAAGAAGCCAAGTATGTGATTGCTCAGGCGAATGCAACAATCGACAAAAATGGCAAGTTGGCCGACGAATTGGTTTCTGCTCGTCAAGCTGGTGAAACCATGATGGTTAGCCCAGAGCGCATCGATTTCATCGACGTTGCTCCTAGCCAGATCGTTTCTGCTGCTGCTTCACTCGTTCCATTCTTAGAGCACGATGATGCGAACCGTGCCTTGATGGGCGCGAACATGCAGCGTCAAGCGGTTCCTTGCTTGCGTCCAGATAAGCCATTGGTTGGTACAGGTTTAGAGCGTATTGTTGCAGTTGACTCTGGCACTGTTGTATTGGCTAATCGCGGCGGTATCGTAGATTATGTAGATGCAAACCGTGTTGTTATTCGTGTAAACGATGACGAAACTGCAGCCGGTGAAGTTGGTGTTGATATTTATAACCTCATCAAGTACACCCGTTCAAACCAAAATACCAATATCAATCAACGTCCAATCGTCAAGGTTGGCGATCGTGTAGCGCGCGGCGACGTAGTTGCTGACGGCGCATCTACCGATTTGGGCGAATTGGCTTTGGGTCAAAACATGACTGTGGCATTTATGCCTTGGAACGGTTACAACTTCGAAGATTCAATCTTGATCTCTGAAAAAGTTGTTGCCGATGACCGTTACACCTCTATTCATATTGAAGAGTTGTCAGTTGTTGCTCGTGACACCAAGCTTGGTTCAGAAGAAATTACCCGCGATATTTCCAACTTGGCAGAGTCACAACTCTCCCGCTTGGATGAGAGCGGTATCGTTTACATTGGTGCTGAAGTTGAAGCTGGCGACGTATTGGTTGGTAAGGTAACTCCTAAGGGCGAGACTACTCTCACTCCAGAAGAGAAACTCCTTCGTGCGATCTTCGGTGAAAAAGCCTCTGACGTTAAAGATACTTCTTTGCGTGTTCCTTCAGGAATGATTGGCACCGTTATTGATGTTCAAGTCTTCACCCGTGAAGGTATTGAGCGCGATGCCCGTGCACAGTCAATCATTCAAGAAGAGTTACAACGCTATCGTTTGGACTTAAACGACCAGTTGCGTATTGTTGAGGGCGATGCCTTCATGCGTTTAGAAAAACTGTTGGTTGGCAAAGTTGCTAACGGCGGCCCTAAGAAATTAGCTAAAGGCACCAAGATCGACAAGGATTACCTTGCTGATTTGGATAAATACCATTGGTTTGATATTCGCCCAGCAGATGATGATGTTGCTTCTCAGGTTGAGGCAATTAAATCTTCCATTGAAGCGAAGCGTAAGCAGTTTGATGAAGCTTTTGAAGAGAAGCGTACCAAGCTTACTCAGGGTGATGATTTGCAACCTGGCGTAACGAAGATGGTTAAGGTCTACCTGGCAGTTAAGCGTCGCTTACAGCCTGGCGACAAGATGGCCGGTCGTCACGGTAACAAGGGCGTGGTTTCTAAAATCGCCCCTGCTGAAGATATGCCATTTATGGCTGACGGACGCCCTGTAGACATCGTCTTGAACCCATTGGGCGTTCCTTCCCGTATGAACGTTGGCCAGATCTTGGAAACCCACTTAGGCTGGGCTGCTCAAGGTATTGGTAAGCGCATTGACGAGATGGTTCGTGAGCATGCTAAGCAAACTGAATTACGTAAGTTCTTCAAGCAGCTTTACAACGAAACAGGTCGTATCGAAGACATCGACAATTTCACTGATGAGCAAATTAATGTTTTGGCCGAGAATCTTCGCCAAGGCTTGCCATTTGCAACACCAGTGTTTGATGGTGCTACCGAAGCAGAAATCGGACGCATGCTCGAGTTGGCTTATCCACAAGATGTTGCGACATCTTTGAAGATGACGCCTTCACGTCAGCAAATGATTTTGTGCGACGGCCGTACTGGCGATCAGTTTGAGCGCCCAGTAACCGTTGGTGTAATGCACGTCTTGAAACTCCACCATTTGGTCGACGACAAGATGCACGCACGTTCAACCGGACCTTACTCATTAGTAACGCAACAGCCATTGGGCGGTAAAGCCCAGTTTGGTGGTCAGCGCTTTGGTGAGATGGAAGTTTGGGCCCTCGAAGCATACGGTGCTTCATATGTCTTGCAGGAAATGCTGACAGTGAAGTCCGATGACGTCGCAGGCCGTACCAAGGTTTACGAAAACATCGTCAAGGGCGAGCACACGATTGATGCTGGCATGCCCGAATCCTTCAACGTGCTGGTAAAAGAAATCCGTTCGTTGGGTATTGACATTGACATGGAGCGCAACTGATATGAAAGCATTGCTCGATTTATTTAAGCAAACGCAGGGTGATGAGCAGTTTGATGTCATCAAGATTGGCCTCGCATCTCCTGAGAAAATTCGCTCATGGTCTTTTGGTGAAGTACGCAAACCAGAAACCATCAACTATCGGACTTTTAAGCCCGAGCGTGATGGTTTGTTCTGCGCCAAGATTTTTGGACCAACCAAAGACTACGAGTGCTTATGCGGTAAGTACAAGCGCTTAAAGTTCCGTGGCGTTATCTGCGAGAAGTGCGGTGTTGAAGTAACACTCGCTAAGGTACGTCGTGAGCGCATGGGCCACATTGAGTTGGCAGCCCCTGTAGCGCACATCTGGTTCTTGAAGTCTCTCCCATCCCGTTTGGGCATGGTTCTCGATATGACATTGCGTGATATCGAGCGCGTTCTTTACTTTGAAGCATATGTAGTTGTTGATCCTGGCATGACTCCTGAAGGCGCAATGAAGCGCGGTCAGATCATGTCTGAAGATGAATACATTGCCAAGACCGAAGAGTATGGTGACGGTGCGTTTACCGCCATCATGGGCGCGGAAGGTATTCGTGATCTCTTGCGTTCGATTGACATCGATCGTGAAGTAGAGACTATTCGTGCCGACTTGAAAGCTACTGGTAGCGATGCCAAGATCAAGAAATACGCTAAGCGCTTAAAAGTGCTCGAGGCGTTCCAGACTTCAGGTATCAAGCCTGACTGGATGATCATGGAAGTATTGCCAGTATTGCCACCCGAATTGCGCCCATTGGTGCCGTTGGATGGCGGTCGCTTTGCTACCTCCGATTTGAACGACCTCTATCGTCGCGTGATTAACCGTAACAACCGTTTGAAGCGTTTGTTAGAGTTGCGCGCACCAGAGATCATCGTGCGTAACGAAAAACGGATGTTGCAAGAAGCGGTTGACTCATTGCTCGACAACGGTCGTCGCGGTAAGGCTATGACTGGCGCTAACAAGCGTCCTCTCAAGTCCTTGGCTGAGATGATTAAAGGTAAGAGCGGTCGTTTCCGTCAAAACTTGTTGGGTAAACGCGTTGACTACTCTGGTCGTTCAGTCATCGTGGTTGGCCCTACATTGAAATTGCATCAGTGTGGCTTACCAAAATTGATGGCTTTGGAATTGTTCAAGCCATTCATTTTCAACAAGCTTGAGACTTTGGGAATTGCAACCACTATCAAGGCTGCGAAGAAAGAAGTTGAAAGCCAGACTCCAATCGTTTGGGACATTCTCGAAGAAGTGATTCGTGAACATCCAATCATGTTGAACCGTGCGCCTACATTGCACCGTCTCGGTATTCAGGCTTTCGAGCCAATGCTGATTGAAGGTAAGGCGATCCAATTGCACCCATTAGTCTGCGCGGCATTTAACGCGGACTTTGACGGCGACCAAATGGCGGTTCACGTTCCTTTGTCGCTCGAAGCGCAAATGGAAGCACGTACATTGATGCTGGCTTCGAACAACGTATTGTTCCCAGCTAACGGCGAGCCATCCATCGTTCCTTCACAGGACGTGGTGTTGGGTCTGTACTACGCTACCCGTGACAAGATCAACGGTAAGGGCGAAGGCATGGTTTTCGCCAACATTACTGAAGTAGTGCGTGCATACGAAGCAGGTCAAGTTGAATTGGCTTCTCGTGTTGCTGTGCGTATTACTGAGTATGAGATCGTGGACAAGAAGGCAGAAGGCGATGCGCGTTTTGCTGAGAAGACCAAGATCTATCAAACATCAGTTGGCCGTGCAATCTTGTCTGAGATTTTGCCTAAAGGCATGTCTTTTGAGGAAATCAACAAGCCTTTGAAGAAAAAAGAAATCTCACGCTTGATCAACACATCATTCCGTAAGTGCGGCTTGCGCGAGACAGTTATTTTTGCTGACCGTCTCTTGCAGTCTGGTTTCCGCTTGGCGACTAACGCCGGTATCTCAGTTGCTATCGACGATATGCTGATTCCAAGCTCTAAAGAGCGCATCATCTCTGAGGCTTCTACCAAGGTTAAGGAGTATGACAAGCAGTTCATGTCAGGTCTCGTAACCAATCAAGAGCGTTATAACAACGTGGTTGATATTTGGGGTGCTGCTGGCGACCAAGTTGGTAAGGCCATGATGGATGAGTTGTCACATGTTGACGTACTCGACCGCAACGGTAAAACTGTACGTCAAGAATCCTTTAACTCCATTTACATGATGGCGGATTCTGGTGCACGTGGATCTGCAGCGCAGATTCGTCAGTTAGCTGGTATGCGTGGTTTGATGGCTAAGCCTGATGGCTCCATTATTGAAACCCCAATTACTGCGAACTTCCGTGAAGGCTTGAACGTTTTGCAGTACTTCATCTCAACCCATGGTGCTCGTAAAGGTCTGGCTGATACAGCGTTGAAGACAGCGAACTCTGGTTACTTGACACGTCGTTTGTGTGACGTTACTCAAGACCTCGTAGTTATTGAAGAGGATTGCGGTGCAACTTCTGGCGTAACTATGAAGGCGCTTGTTGAAGGCGGCGAAATTATTGAAGCATTGCGTGACCGTATTTTGGGTCGTGTATGTATCGGTGACATCGTTCATCCTGACACACAAGAAGTCATTGTTCCTAACGACACCTTGCTCGATGAAGATCATGTTGATCAAATCGTGGCATTGGGTATCGACGAAGTTAAAGTTCGCACAGTATTGTCTTGCTTAACCCGTTTCGGCTTGTGCGCGAAGTGCTACGGCCGTGACTTAGGTCGCGGTGGCTTGGTAAACGTTGGTGAGGCAGTGGGCGTTATCGCTGCTCAGTCCATCGGTGAGCCAGGCACACAGTTGACTATGCGTACCTTCCACATCGGTGGTGCAGCGTCACGTGCCTTAGTTGCAAGCAATATTGAAGCCAAATCTAACGGCGCTTTGAAGTTCTCCGGCACGATGCGTGTTGTGAAGAACGCGAAGGGTGAGCAGATCGTGATTTCACGTTCTGGCGAAGCCTTGATCGTTGATGAGAACGGTCGTGAGCGCGAGCGTCATAAAGTGCCTTACGGCGCAACTCTCTTGTTAAAAGAAGATGCAGCAGTTAAGGCCGGCGCAAGCTTGGCGACATGGGATCCATTAACACGCCCGATTATTTCTGAGTACGCTGGTGTTGCTCGCTTCGATAACGTTGAAGAGGGTGTAACTGTAGCTAAGCAGGTTGACGAAGTTACCGGTCTTTCCACTTTGGTGGTAATTGACGGTAAGCGTCGCTCAGCAGCAAGCAAAGGCGTTCGCCCAATGATCAACTTGGTTGATCAAAAAGGTAACGAAGTTATGATCGCCGGCACTGACCACCCAGTAAACATTGGCCTACAAGTGGGCGCTTTGATTACCGTTAAAGATGGTCAGAAGGTCGAAGTTGGTGAAGTATTGGCACGTATTCCAATCGAATCACAAAAGACTCGCGACATTACCGGTGGTTTGCCACGCGTTGCAGAATTGTTCGAAGCACGTTCACCCAAAGATGCAGCAGTATTGGCGAAAGTTACTGGAACAGTTTCCTTCGGTAAAGAAACCAAGGGTAAACAACGCTTGGTGATTACCGATATGGACGGCGAAGCTAATGAATTCTTGATTCCTAAAGAGAAGCAAGTTCTTGTTCACGACGGTCAAGTTGTGAATAAGGGCGAGATGATTGTGGAAGGCCCTGCTGATCCACATGACATTTTGACTCTCAAAGGTATCGAAGAGTTGGCTATCTACATCGTTGACGAAGTTCAGGACGTTTATCGTCTCCAGGGTGTGAAGATCAATGACAAGCACATTGAAGTAATCGTGCGTCAGATGTTGCGTCGTGTTCAGGTAACTGATCCAGGCGATACATCATTCATTACTGGTGAACAAGTTGAGCGTTCTAAGTTATATGATGCAAATGATGCCGTGATTGCCCAAGGTAAGCACCCAGCTCAGTTCGATAACGTGTTGCTTGGTATTACTAAGGCATCCTTGTCGACCGACAGCTTCATTTCAGCGGCTTCTTTCCAAGAAACCACTCGTGTATTGACCGAAGCCGCAATTATGGGCAAGACCGATACACTCCGTGGTCTCAAGGAAAACGTCATTATTGGTCGCCTGATCCCTGCTGGTACCGGCCTGTCTTATCGCCGTGCACGCAAGGTCAGGGAGCAATTCGAGCGTGATCGCGCTCAAATGATTGCCGCCGAAGAGGAAGCAATGGCCAATATGCCTGTAGAAGTTGAGGCTGAAGTCGTTGCTCCTACCGGGGAGGCTGATCCAAGCTAATTTGGTAATTCTGGCCAGAAATGGCCAGTTTTTTCTATCGAGGTTGACGGAAAAGGCTGGCCAAGCTAGAATGCTGAGTTCTACTGATTCAGAAGAGGGCCTTTTTGACCTAGAAATTCTCTAAGTCATTGATTTTCTTGAAGAAAGCAACAAAGAAGTACTAACCGAGCTATTTTATGCCAACAATTAATCAATTATTACGCAAGCCAAGAACAAGGCTTACCGTTAAAAGCAAGAGCCCTGCGCTGCAAAACAGCCCGCAGCGCCGTGGTGTATGTACACGTGTGTACACAACCACTCCTAAAAAGCCTAACTCTGCGCTTCGTAAAGTAGCCAAAGTTCGCTTAACCAATGGTTTTGAAGTGATTTCATACATTGGTGGTGAAGGCCATAACCTCCAGGAACACTCAGTTGTGTTGATCCGCGGTGGTCGTGTAAAGGACTTGCCAGGTGTGCGTTACCACATCGTTCGCGGTTCTTTGGACTTGCAAGGCGTTAAAGATCGTAAGCAAGCCCGTTCTAAATACGGTGCTAAGCGCGCTAAGAAAGCTGCTTAATTTTAAGAATTAAGTACTTGCAGTTTTTGTAGTAAGTCGTTGTTTGTCAGACTTAAAAGACAAGTAAGTGGTTGTTCCGTCTAGGAATTTTTCTTAGATAGTAGGGCAACCGGAGCGGGTGATCCATGTGGGCCACCCCTAACTGAACTGAAGGAGTAGTTATGCCACGTCGTCGTGAAGTTCCCAAACGGGAAATTTTGCCGGATCCAAAATTCGGCAATGTAGAAGTAGCTAAATTCATGAACGTCCTGATGTTGGACGGCAAGAAATCGGTTGCAGAGCGTATCGTTTACGGTGCCTTTGATCACATCGAGAAAAAAGCAAATAAAGAACCACTCGAAATTTTTTCAACAGCCATGGGCAACGTTAAGCCAATGGTTGAGGTAAAGAGCCGTCGTGTTGGTGGCGCTAACTATCAAGTTCCTGTTGAAGTTCGTCCATCACGTCGTTCCGCTTTGGCAATGCGCTGGTTGCGCGAAGCTGCCAAGAAGCGTGGTGAAAAATCTATGGCTCAACGTTTAGCCAACGAATTATTAGAAGCTGCTGAAGGTCGTGGCGGCGCAATGAAGAAGCGTGAAGAAGTTCACCGTATGGCAGAAGCTAATAAAGCTTTCTCACATTTCCGCTTCTAATCCAATAGTTAAGAAAAGGCACTAACAGTGGCACGTAAAACCCCCATCGACAAATACCGCAATATTGGTATTTCTGCGCACATTGACGCAGGCAAGACAACAACTACAGAACGCGTTTTGTTCTACACCGGTGTTAATCACAAAATCGGTGAAGTGCATGATGGCGCAGCTACCATGGACTGGATGGAGCAAGAGCAAGAGCGTGGTATCACCATTACTTCTGCTGCTACCACCACTTTCTGGAAGGGTATGGCAGGCAATATGCCTGAGCACCGTATCAACATTATTGATACCCCAGGGCACGTAGACTTCACGATTGAAGTTGAGCGCTCAATGCGCGTTTTGGATGGCGCTTGCATGGTTTACTGTGCGGTAGGTGGAGTACAGCCACAATCTGAAACTGTTTGGCGTCAAGCAAACAAGTATCAAGTTCCCCGTTTAGCATTCGTTAACAAGATGGACCGCACCGGCGCGAATTTCTTCAAGGTCTATGACCAAATGAAGACTCGCCTCAAGGCAAACCCAATCTTGATCCAGATTCCAATCGGCGCAGAAGAAAACTTCAAAGGCGTTGTGGACTTGGTAAAAATGAAGGCCATCTACTGGGATGAGGCTTCACAAGGTACTAAGTTCACCTACGAAGACATTCCTGCTGAATTGCAAGCTTCTGCTGAAGAGTGGCGCGAGAAGATGCTCGAAGCTGCTGCAGAGAGTTCAGAAGAGTTGATGGAAAAGTATCTCGGCGGCGAAGGCTTGACCGAAGAAGAAATTAAAGGCGCATTGCGTCAACGTACTATTGCCAATGAAATCGTTCCAATGTTGTGCGGAACTGCTTTCAAAAACAAGGGCGTTCAGGCGATGTTGGATGCAGTAGTTGAGTTGTTGCCTTCCCCATTAGATGTTCCGCCAGTTCCTTGCGAATTGGAAGATGGTTCACCTGCAACTCGTGAAGCATCTGATAACGCGAAGTTTTCTGCATTAGCATTTAAGATCATGACTGACCCATTTGTTGGTCAGCTCATCTTCTTCCGCGTTTACTCAGGCGTAATGAAGTCTGGTGACACCATCTATAACCCAATTAAGGGTAAGAAAGAGCGTGTTGGTCGTTTATTGCAGATGCATGCAAACCAACGTGAAGAAATTAAAGAAGTTTACGCAGGCGATATCGCTGCAGCAGTTGGTCTAAAAGACGCGACAACTGGCGAAACATTGTGTGATCCAGATAGCATCGTGATTTTGGAGCGCATGGTATTCCCAGAGCCAGTGATCTCACAGGCTGTTGAGCCTAAGACAAAAGCTGACCAAGAAAAAATGGGTCTTGCTTTGAATCGCTTGGCACAAGAAGATCCTTCTTTCCGCGTGAAGACTGATGAAGAATCAGGCCAAACTATTATTTCCGGTATGGGCGAGCTCCACTTGGAAATTTTGGTTGACCGTATGAAGCGTGAGTTCAGCGTAGAAGCAACTGTTGGTAAGCCACAAGTTGCCTATCGCGAAACTATTCGTAAGGTTTGCGAAGAAATCGAAGGTAAGTTTGTTAAGCAGTCTGGTGGTCGTGGTCAGTATGGTCACGTGGTTCTCAAGCTCGAGCCACAAGCCCCAGGCAAAGGTTTTGAATTCGTTGACGCCATTAAGGGTGGTGTAGTTCCACGTGAATACATTCCTGCAGTAGAAAAAGGCATTATCGAAACTTTGAATTCCGGTATTTTGGCTGGTTATCCAGTTGTAGATATCAAGGCAACATTATTCTTCGGTTCATACCATGATGTTGACTCTAACGAGAACGCATTTAAGATGGCGGGCTCAATGGCGTTCAAAGACGGTATGCGTAAAGCATCACCAGTGTTGCTTGAACCAATGATGGCTGTTGAAGTAGAAACACCAGAAGATTTCATGGGTAACGTAATGGGTGACCTCTCATCACGTCGCGGTATTTTGCAAGGTATGGATGACATTCCAGGGGGCGGCAAGATCGTTCGCGCTGAAGTGCCATTGGCAGAGATGTTTGGTTATTCAACTGGCTTGCGCTCGTTGACCCAAGGTCGCGCTACCTACACCATGGAATTTAAGCATTATTCCGAAGCACCTAAGAACGTTGCTGAAGCAGTTATGGCTGCTAAAGCGAAGTAATTTATCCACATTAATTTTGAATATTGACTAGCTAAGAAGGCAGACAAAAATGGCAAAAGAAAAATTCGAGCGGACAAAACCGCACGTAAACGTAGGCACCATCGGTCACGTTGACCACGGTAAAACTACATTGACAGCAGCAATTGCAACCGTGCTCTCAAAAGCATTCGGTGGCGAAGCAAAAGCATACGATCAGATCGATGCTGCTCCTGAAGAAAAAGCCCGCGGTATTACGATTAATACAGCGCACGTTGAGTATGAGACAGCAAATCGTCACTACGCTCACGTAGATTGCCCAGGACATGCTGACTACGTTAAGAACATGATTACTGGTGCTGCTCAGATGGACGGCGCTATTTTGGTTTGCTCTGCAGCTGACGGCCCAATGCCACAAACTCGTGAGCACATCCTCTTGGCACGCCAAGTTGGTGTTCCTTACATCGTGGTGTTCTTAAACAAGTGCGACATGGTTGATGACGCTGAATTGTTAGAACTCGTTGAAATGGAAGTTCGTGAGCTTCTATCTAAATACGACTTCCCAGGCGATGACACACCAATCATCCAAGGTTCTGCTAAGTTAGCTCTTGAAGGCGACGAAGGCCCATTAGGTAAAGAAGCCATCATGAAATTGGCTGAAGCTTTAGATACTTACATCCCAACTCCAGAGCGTGCAATTGATGGTGCGTTCTTGATGCCAGTAGAAGACGTGTTCTCGATCTCTGGTCGCGGTACTGTTGTAACAGGCCGTATCGAGCGCGGTATCGTTAAGGTTGGTGAAGAGATTGAAATCGTTGGTATCAAACCAACTCTCAAAACTACTTGTACTGGTGTTGAAATGTTCCGCAAATTGCTCGACCAAGGTCAAGCAGGCGATAACGTTGGTATCTTGTTACGCGGTACAAAACGTGAAGAAGTTGAGCGCGGCCAAGTATTGGCTAAGCCAGGTTCAATCACCCCACATACTCACTTTACAGCCGAGGTTTACATCTTGGGTAAAGATGAAGGTGGTCGTCATACTCCATTCTTTAACAACTATCGTCCACAGTTTTACTTCCGTACTACGGACGTAACTGGTTCAATCGAGTTGCCAAAAGACAAAGAAATGGTCATGCCTGGTGATAACGTCACGATTACCGTAAAACTCATCGCTCCAATCGCGATGGAAGAAGGTTTACGTTTTGCGATCCGTGAAGGTGGCCGCACTGTTGGCGCCGGCGTGGTTGCAAAGATTTTGGCTTAAGTAAGTAGAAGTAAATAATATTTAGCGGTTTGCTAACCGGTGACATCAGTGCTGCTGATGTCACCGTGCTCTTTAGATGTATAACGTGGCAGCACCACACCGCTCTTTGGAATTAATATGCAAAACCAAAAAATTCGTATTCGCCTTAAAGCATTTGATTACCGTTTGATTGACCAGTCTGCAGCTGAAATCGTTGATACAGCTAAGCGTACTGGTGCGGTTGTTAAGGGTCCAGTACCTTTGCCGACCCGTATTGAGCGTTTTGATATCTTGCGTTCACCACACGTGAACAAGACATCTCGCGATCAATTAGAGATCCGCACCCATCTTCGTTTGATGGATATTGTTGATCCTACTGAGAAAACTGTAGATGCTTTGATGAAATTAGACCTCCCAGCAGGTGTGGACGTCGAAATTAAGCTGCAGTAATGTAGTTTTTCCAGTCTTAGCTATTGCCAAGACTGGACTTTCGGGATAGAATCTAAGGCTTCGCTCAATTAATTGGGTGGAATTTTGGGCTTTATCAGCATTAAAAACGTTGTAAGTTATTGATTTAGAAGTACTTTTACTTGTAAATCACTTAAATTAATTTTGCCGACCAATCGAAGTCGGCGTGGAGCATGAATATGAGCTTAGGCTTAATCGGCCGCAAGGTCGGCATGACCCGTCTATTTACGGACGAAGGGGATTCTATCCCTGTAACCGTAATTGACGTGAGTGACAACAGAGTCGCTCAAATCAAGACCCAGGCAACTGATGGCTATGACGCTATCCAGTTGGCACATGGCACACGTAGAGCTACACGCGTTACCAAGGCAATGGCTGGTCACTTCGCTAAAGCAGGAGTGATGGCTGGTAACGGTCTCAACGAATTCCAATTGGACGCAGCAAAAATCGCAGAAATGACACCAGGACAAGTAATTCCTGCTGAAGCTGCATTTACTGCTGGTCAAAAAGTGGATGTGCAAGGCGTATCTATCGGTAAGGGTTACGCAGGTACCATCAAGCGTTATCACTTCGCTTCTGGTCGCGCATCCCACGGTAACTCTAGATCACACAACGTACCAGGTTCTATTGGTATGGCGCAAGATCCAGGTCGTGTTTTCCCAGGTAAGCGCATGACAGGCCACCTTGGTGACGTTACACGTACCGTACAAAATTTAGTCATCGCACGCATTGATGCAGAACGTAATCTCATCATGGTTAAAGGCGCTATTCCAGGCGCCCCAGGCGGTAAAGTTATTGTTACTCCAGCGGTGAAAACACCGTTGAAGAAGAAATAAGGAGAGCGAATATGGAACTTAAGCTTCTCCAAGACAACGGTACTTTAGGTGCAGGCGTACAAGCTTCACCAGAAGTATTCGAGCGCGAATATAACGAAGCATTGGTACACCAAGTTGTAGTGGCTTACCAAGCAAATGCACGTAGCGGTAACCGTGCACAAAAAGACCGTGAGCAAGTTAAGCACACAACCAAAAAACCTTGGCGTCAAAAAGGTACTGGTCGTGCACGTGCTGGTATGAGCTCTTCCCCGCTGTGGCGTGGAGGTGGTCGTATATTCCCAAATTCTCCAGAAGAGAATTTCAGCCAAAAAGTAAACAAGAAAATGTACCGCGCTGGTATGAGATCAATTTTGTCTCAGTTGGCTCGCGAAGGTCGTTTGAATGTAGTTGATCAATTTAATCTTGATGCTCCAAAGACTAAAGTTTTAGCTGACAAAGTTAAAGCAATGGGCTTGGATTCAGTCTTGATCATTGTTGATCAGGTTAGCGAGAATTTGTACTTGGCATCACGTAACTTGCACAAAGTTGCCGTGGTTGAGCCACAGCACGCTGATCCATTAGCTTTGGTTCAATACAAAAAGGTATTGGTAAGCAAAGCAGCGATCGCAAAAATTGAGGAGTTGCTGAAATGAGCCAAGTCCGTAAAAACGATCACAACCTAATGAAGGTTCTGCTTGGACCGGTGATCTCTGAAAAAGCCACTATGGTTGCAGAGAAAAACGAACAAGTAGTTTTCCAAGTAGCTCGCGACGCAAACAAGAGCGATGTAAAACAAGCAGTTGAATTGCTCTTCAAAGTGCAAGTTGACTCAGTTCAAATCGTAAATCAAAAGGGTAAGCCTAAGCGCTATGGCCGTTTTGAAGGTCGTCGTGACCACACTAAGAAGGCCTATGTGAATTTGAAGCCAGGTCAAGAAATTAACTTTGAAGCGGAGGCGAATTAATCATGCCTTTGATGAAGACAAAACCGACCTCACCAGGTCGTCGCTCAATGGTCAAGGTGGTAAATCCTGACCTGCATAAAGGTAAGCCTTTTGCAGCGTTGGTAGAGCCACAATTCCAAAAAGCGGGTCGTAACAATAATGGTCACATCACTACCCGTCATAAAGGTGGTGGTCATAAGCATCACTATCGTGTTGTTGATTTCAAACGCAACGACAAAGATGGCATTCCAGCAAAAGTTGAACGCTTGGAATACGATCCGAACCGCAGTGCAAATATTGCATTGATCGTGTTTGCAGATGGTGAGCGTCGCTACATTCCTGCTGCTAAAGGCATGACTGTTGGCCAAGCAATCATGAATGGTTCAGAAGCGCCAATCAAATCTGGAAACAACTTGCCGATTCGCAATATTCCAGTTGGTAGCACTATTCACTGCGTTGAAATTCTCCCAGGCAAAGGTGCTCAAGTAGCGCGCTCTGCTGGCGGCTCAGCAGTATTGTTAGCTCGTGAAGGCGTATACGCTCAAGTGCGTTTGCGCTCTGGTGAAGTTCGCCGTGTTCTGATTGAGTGCCGCGCCACTATTGGTGAAGTTGGTAACGAAGAGCACAGCTTGCGTCAAATTGGTAAAGCAGGTGCAAATCGCTGGCGTGGTATTCGCCCAACCGTTCGCGGTGTGGCAATGAACCCAGTAGATCACCCACACGGTGGTGGTGAAGGTAGAACTGGTGAAGGCCGTGTACCTGTATCTCCATGGGGCACTCCAACCAAAGGTTATCGCACACGTCGCAATAAGCGCACAACTTCGATGATCGTTCAACGTCGTCAAAAACGTTAAGCGATAAGGATAAATAGATATGACACGTTCAGCTAAAAAAGGCCCATTCTGCGACGCCAGCTTAGTAAAAAAAGTTGAAGTTGCACAAGCCAACAAGGACAAAAAGCCGATCAAAACTTGGTCACGCCGTTCAACAATTCTTCCAGACTTTATTGGTCTGACAATTGCTGTACACAACGGTCGTCAACACGTTCCGGTTTATGTATCAGAAAACATGGTGGGTCATAAGTTAGGCGAATTTGCCTTGACCCGTACTTTCAAAGGTCACGCTGCTGACAAGAAAGTTGTGAAGAAGTAAGGGGATGATGATGGAAGTTAAAGCTATTCACCGCAGCGCCCGCATTTCAGCGCAAAAGACACGTTTGGTCGCTGACCAAATTCGTGGTTTGCCGATTGCTCGCGCATTAAACATTTTGAATTTCAGCCCCAAAAAAGCTGCCTTCATTGTGAAAAAAGTAGTTGAGTCAGCGATTGCAAATGCTGAACACAATAAAGGTGCCGACATTGATGAGCTCAAGGTATCAGCGGTAATCGTTGATAAAGCAACATCCTTGAAGCGCTTCACTGCACGCGCTAAGGGTCGTGGCAATCAAATCGAAAAACAAACTTGTCACATTAGCGTGACCTTGAGTAACTAAGGAAAGATATGGGCCAAAAGATAAACCCCACCGGATTCCGACTCGCGGTAACGAAGAATTGGACATCACGTTGGTATGCAAACAATACTGACTTCGCAAAGATGCTGAAAGAGGACGTAGATGTCCGCAGCTATTTGAAGAAGAAGTTGAAGAATGCATCTGTTAGCAAAGTTGTGATCGAGCGTCCTGCTAAGAACGCACGCATCACTATCTATAGCTCACGTCCAGGCGTTGTAATCGGTAAAAAAGGCGAAGATATTGAAGTTCTCCGTCGCGAATTACAAAAGCGTATGGGTGTTCCAGTTCACGTGAACATTGAAGAAATTCGTAAGCCAGAAGTTGACGCGCAATTGATTGCTGACTCTATTACTCAGCAGCTCGAAAAACGCATCATGTTCCGTCGTGCTATGAAGCGTGCAATGCAAAGCGCAATGCGTCTTGGCGCACAAGGCATCAAGATCATGTCTTCTGGTCGTTTGAACGGTGCAGAAATTGCTCGTCGCGAATGGTACCGCGAAGGTCGTGTTCCACTTCATACATTGAAGGCTGATATTGATTACGCAACATCAGAAGCTGAAACAACATACGGCATCATCGGTGTAAAAGTTTGGGTATACAAAGGCGACACATTGGGTCGTGGTGCAGAAGCTCAAGTAGCTGCTCCATCTGCTGAACCAGCTGCCGAAGAAAAGAAAACTCGTCGTGCTCCAAGTAAAACAGCTGCTCGTAAACTAGCCGCTGGCACTGACAAGCCATTAGTTGCTGCTAAACCAGCAGTAAAGCGTGTGCGTAAGGTTGAAGCACCTGCCGCAGATACGCAGAAGTCAGGAGAGTAAGCATGCTACAACCAAAGCGTCGTAAGTATCGTAAGGAACAAAAAGGCCGTAACACTGGCGTGGCAACACGCGGTAGTTCTGTAGCCTTTGGTGACTTTGGATTGAAGGCCGTTGGCCGTGGCCGTCTGACTGCTCGTCAAATCGAGTCAGCACGTCGCGCAATGACCCGTCACATTAAACGTGGTGGTCGTATCTGGATTCGTATTTTCCCAGATAAGCCAATTTCACAAAAACCTGCTGAAGTACGTATGGGTAACGGTAAAGGTAACCCAGAGTACTACGTAGCTGAAATTCAACCAGGCAAAGTGCTTTACGAGATGGATGGTGTGGATGAGACTTTGGCGCGAGAAGCTTTCAAGCTTGCTGCCGCTAAGTTGCCTTTACAGACCACTTTCGTGATTCGCCACTTAGGTTGATCGGGATAGAGATTATGAAAAATAAAGAATTAGCAGCTAAAGATCTGACTGGCTTGAATGCAGAATTGACAGAGCTCTTAAAGACCAACTTTAAGCTCCGTATGCAAAAAGGCACTCAGCAACTAACTAATACCAGCCAATTGGGTAAAACTAAGCGCGACATCGCTCGTGTGAAGACTTTTATTACCCAAAAAACTGCACAGAAATAAGGAAAAAGGGATATGACAGAATTATCTAAACCCTTGCGCCGCACCCTTGTGGGCCGCGTTGTTAGCGACAAAATGCAAAAAACTGTGACGGTGTTAGTTGAGCGTCAAGTTAAGCATCCAGTGATTGGTAAGTACGTTGGCCAGTCCAAAAAGTACCACGCTCATGACGAAGCAGGCACATACAAGATGGGTGATACCGTTGAAATTGCTGAATCTAAGCCAATTTCACGCACTAAATCTTGGGTTGTGACCCGTTTGGTAGAGGCTTCAAAGGGTATTTAAGGTATTTTTAAGGGATTTTGGCGAAGATTCTTCCCAAATCCCTGTTTTACGTAGTAGAATAGAAGGCTTCTCTGGTTTTATTGGAGAAGCAGTGTTTTTCATTAATTCCGGGTTTTAGCTTTCGTTAAAGCCCATAGACGGAACCAAGACTGTTTGCCTTTGGCCAATAAGTTGGGGATTAGAAATGATACAAACCGAAAGTAGATTGCAGGTCGCCGATAACACAGGCGCCAGTGAAGTTTTGTGCATCAAGGTATTGGGCGGCTCTAAGCGTCGTTACGCCAGTATCGGTGATGTCATCAAAGTGACTGTAAAGTCCGCAGCTCCACGTGGCCGTGTAAAAAAAGGTGATATTTATAACGCTGTTGTAGTGAGAACAGCTAAGGGTGTTCGCCGTCCAGACGGTTCATTGATTAAGTTCGATGCAAACGCTGCGGTATTGCTCAACGCTAAGTTAGAGCCAATTGGCACACGTATCTTTGGACCAGTTACACGCGAATTGCGTACTGAAAAGTTCATGAAGATCGTTTCTCTCGCCCCCGAAGTTATTTAAGAGGCTGATATGAAAAAGATTCGTAAAGGTGATTCCGTAGTTCTGTTGACTGGCCGTGATAAAGGCAAGCAAGGAACTGTTACAGCCGTTCTCGATGAGAAGTTAGTCATCGAAGGCGTGAATATTTATAAAAAGAGCGTTAAGCCAAACCCAGCTGCTGGTGTAACCGGCGGCATGATTGACAAGACTATGCCTGTTCACATTTCTAATGTGGCTTTGGTTGACGGTAACGGCAAACCATCACGTGTTGGTATCAAACTCGTTGACGGTAAAAAACAGCGTTTCCTCAAAACCACTGGCGCAACATTAAGCGCATAAGGGGCACGGAGAAATTATGAGCACACGTTTTCAAGAACACTATCAACAAAAAGTTGTTGCTGATTTGATTACCAAGTTTGGTTACAAGTCTGTAATGGAAGTTCCACGTATCACCAAAGTAACCCTCAATATGGGTTTAGGCGATGCAGTGAACGACAAGAAGATTATCGAAAATGCAGTTGGTGATTTAACTAAAGTTGCAGGCCAAAAGCCAGTTGTAACTAAGGCTAAAAAAGCGATTGCTGGTTTCAAAATTCGTCAAGGCTACCCAATCGGTGCCATGGTGACATTGCGCGGTCAGCGCATGTACGAATTCTTGGATCGTTTCGTTACTGTTGCATTGCCACGCGTACGTGACTTCCGCGGCATCTCCGGTAAGGCATTTGACGGCCGTGGTAACTACAACATCGGCGTTAAAGAACAGATCATTTTCCCTGAAATTGAATACGACAAGATTGATGCCCTCCGTGGTCTCAATATCAGTATTACGACGACTGCTAAAACCGACGAAGAAGCAAAAGCTTTGTTGGCAGCATTCAAATTCCCTTTCCGCAATTAAGAGGCTAACGTGGCAAAACTATCCCTGATTGAGCGCGAGAATAAGCGCGCAAAAACTGTAGAGAAGTACGCTGCCAAGCGTGCTGAACTCAAAGCGATCATCGCTGATCAATCCCGCAGCGATGAAGAGCGCTATGAAGCTCGCTTGAAGCTACAGGCACTTCCACGTAACGCAAGCCCGATTCGTCAAAGAAATCGTTGTTCATTAACCGGTCGCCCACGTGGCACATTCCGTAAGTTCGGTTTGGCTCGTAGCAAGATTCGTGAAATCGCCTTCCGTGGCGAAATCCCCGGTTTAACCAAGGCCAGCTGGTAAGCGGCGAAAGAATTAGGAGAACTCATGAGTATCAGCGATCCAATCGCCGACATGTTGACCCGGATCCGCAATGCGCAAGCAGTGCAGAAACCGCTAGTCACAATGCCGTCGTCAAAAGTTAAAGTAGCTATTGCAAAAGTTTTGCAAGATGAAGGCTATATCGAAAGTTTCGAAATCAAAGGTGAGGCTGCTAAGCCAGTACTTCACATTGATCTCAAATACTATGCAGGCCGTCCTGTTATCGAGCGTATCGACCGTGTATCCACACCAAGTCTGCGTATCTATAAAGGCCGCCATGACATTCCAGAAGTAATGAATGGCTTGGGCATTGCAATTATTTCAACCCCTCAAGGCGTAATGACAGACCGTAAAGCACGTGCAACAGGCGTGGGCGGCGAAGTTATTTGCTACGTAGCTTAAGGAGCGAAATATGTCCCGCGTAGGTAAATCACCAATTACAGTTCCTAAGGGAGCTGAAATCAGCATCAACGGTGCAAACATTACTGTTAAAGGCCCATTGGGTACTTTGACGCATAACTTGCATCCTTCTGTTGGTTTGAAACAAGCAGATGGCGTATTGACAGTTGTTTTAAATAACGACTCACCAGAAGCTGGTGCCCAGTCAGGTACTGCCCGCGCTTTGGTAAACAACATGGTTGTTGGCGTTACTTCTGGCTTTGAGCGCAAGCTCAGCTTGGTAGGCGTTGGTTATCGTGCTCAAGCCCAAGGCGAAACATTGAAGTTGCAGTTGGGTTTCTCACACGACATTATTTACAACCTGCCAAAGGGTGTAAAAGCTGAGACTCCATCTCAAACTGAAATCATTATCAAGGGTTCCAACAAGCAGCAAGTTGGCCAGGTCGCAGCTGAAGTTCGCGCATATCGTTCACCAGAGCCATACAAAGGCAAGGGTGTTCGCTACGTGGATGAGGTTGTGCACCTGAAAGAAACTAAGAAGAAGTAAGCGAGATTAGAAAATGAATAAAGACGAATCCAGACAAAGACGTGCTCGGCAGACTCGTATTCGCATTGCCGAAGCATTGGCAAATCGCTTAACAGTTATCCGTAGCAATTCACATATTTCTGCACAGGTATATAGCCCATGCGGAACCAAAGTTGTAGCAGCTGCTTCAACAATGGAAAAAGATTTGCGCCAAGCGATCAAAAACGGCGGCAACGCTGACGCTGCAAAACAAATCGGCAAGTTAGTTGCTGAGCGTGCTGTTAAGGCAGGCATTGTTGATGTTGCTTTTGATCGTTCCGGTCATCGTTACCACGGCCGTATTAAGGCCTTAGCTGAAGCTGCGCGTGAAGCCGGCCTGAAGTTCTAATAGGGTTTAGGAAAAAACATGGCAAAAATGCAAACTAAGATGCAAAACGAAGAGCGTGATGATGGTCTTCGCGAGAAGATGATCGCTGTTAATCGTGTAACTAAAGTGGTTAAGGGTGGTCGTATTCTCGGCTTCGCTGCACTCACTGTAGTTGGCGATGGCGATGGCCGCATCGGCATGGGTAAAGGCAAATCAAAAGAAGTTCCAGTTGCTGTTCAAAAAGCAATGGACGAAGCTCGTCGCAAGATGATCAAGGTTTCCTTGCGCAAAGGTACTTTGCAGCACACCGTTACTGGTCAGCATGGCGCATCACGCGTTTTGATCTCTCCAGCTAAAGACGGTACTGGAATTATTGCTGGCGGCCCAATGCGCGCCATTTTCGACGTAATGGGTGTAACTAACGTTGTTGCTAAGTCACTTGGTTCTACAAACCCATACAACTTGGTTCGTGCAACGATTGATGGTTTGAGCAAGATGAGTACTCCTGCTGAGATTGCTGCTAAACGCGGTAAGTCAGTTGAAGAGATTCTCGGCTAAGACCAAAAGATTAGGAATCTATAAATGACAACATCTAACACTAAAGTCAAACTGCAATTAGTACGCAGCTTGATCGGCACACGCGAAAGCCATCGTGCAACTGTACGTGGCTTAGGCCTTGGTCGTATCAATTCAGTTTCTGAATTGGAAGACACTCCAGCTGTTCGCGGCATGATTAATAAAGTTTCTTATCTAGTTAAAGTTGTTGGCTAACTAGCAAGTAAATAGGCGAAGAATATGCAACTCAATACACTCAAGCCCGCAGAGGGCTCCAAGAAAAACCGTCGTCGCGTAGGTCGCGGCATTGGTTCTGGTCTTGGTAAAACTGCTGGCCGTGGTCACAAAGGTCAAAAATCCCGTTCCGGTGGTTTCCACAAAGTTGGATTCGAAGGTGGTCAGATGCCTATGTACCGTCGTTTGCCAAAACGCGGTTTCGTATCTTTGACACGTCGTCACGTTGGCCAAATTACTTTGAATGACTTAGCAAAAATCAACTTGCCAGAAGTGGACTTGTTGGTATTGAAAGCTCATGGCTTTGCTGGTGAGCAAATCAATGCAGTGAAAGTTATTAAAACTGGTGAACTCAAGATTGCTGTAACCCTCAAGGGCATTACAGCTACTGCCGGCGCTAAAGCAGCTATCGAAGCAGCTGGCGGCAAATTAGTTGAAGCAGCTTAATAGGTCTTTTCAGTAAATATGGCATTAGCACCTACCACTAACGCAGGCACTGCAACAGCAGGAGGCAAGTTTGGCGAATTACGTCAGCGCTTGATCTTCTTGGTGTTGGCTTTGCTCGTGTTCCGTTTGGGTGCTCACATTCCAGTTCCTGGTATTGATCCAGACCAATTGGCTCAGTTATTTGCAGGTCAAAAAGACGGCATCTTGGGAATGTTTAACTTGTTCTCAGGCGGCGCTTTATCGCGCTTTACTGTGTTTGCTTTGGGAATCATGCCTTACATTTCTGCATCGATCATCATGCAGTTAATGACAATTGTTGTTCCTTCTTTAGAGGCTTTGAAAAAAGAAGGCCAAGCAGGTCAACGTAAGATTACTCAGTACACCCGCTACGGTACTGTGCTCTTGGCTACATTCCAAGCACTAGGTATTTCCGTTGCTTTGCAAGCTCAACCTGGTTTAGTAATTAACCCAGGCTTGATGTTTGAATTGAACACTGTAGTTACTTTAGTAACTGGCACGATGTTCTTGATGTGGCTCGGTGAGCAAATTACTGAGCGCGGTTTAGGTAACGGCATTTCAATCATCATTTTCGGCGGTATCGTATCTGGCTTGCCTTCTGCGATCGCCAGCTTGCTTGAGTTAGTTCGTACTGGCTCGATGAATATTATTTCTGCATTGTTGATCGTGGTGATTTGCGTTGCAGTGACTTATTTTGTGGTGTTTGTAGAGCGCGGTCAGCGCCGTATCTTGGTGAACTACGCTAAGCGTCAAGTGGGCAACAAGATTTATGGCGGCCAATCTTCCTACTTCCCATTGAAGCTAAACATGGCAGGTGTTATTCCTCCAATTTTTGCTTCTTCTATTATTTTGTTTCCTGCAACGATTGCTGGCTGGTTTACATCAGGCGAGCCAACCAATATGTTCAGCAGAATTATTAAAGACTTGGCTGCTACTTTGGCCCCAGGTCAGCCTGTTTACACCATTCTGTACGCAGCGGCGATTATTTTCTTCTGCTTCTTTTATACCGCCTTGGTATTTAACAGCCGCGACACCGCTGAGAACCTAAAGAAGAGTGGTGCATTTGTTCCGGGTATTCGCCCAGGTGATCAAACAGCCCGTTACATCGACAAGATCTTGGTGCGTTTGACATTAGCTGGTGCGATTTACATGGTTTTGGTTTGCTTGCTGCCAGAATTTTTAGTCTTGAAGTACAACGTGCCGTTCTATTTCGGCGGTACTTCATTGTTGATTATTGTTGTTGTTGCAATGGATTTCATGGCTCAAGTTCAGTCATTTGTGATGCAGCAGCAGTACGGCTCTTTGATGAAAAAAGCCAACTTTAAGATGGGCGCCTAACTGAATGTCTAAAGACGATGTAATTCAGATGGCGGGTGAGGTTGTAGAGAATTTGCCGAACGCGATGTTTCGCGTGAAGCTTGAAAACGGACATGTGGTTCTAGGGCACATTTCCGGAAAGATGCGGATGCATTACATCCGTATTTTGCCGGGAGATAAGGTGACGGTGGAGATGACTCCTTACGACCTGACGCGCGCCAGAATCATATTCCGAGCGAAGTAAAGATTAAGTAGTACCTATTTTTAAGAGGTGAGTTATGAAAGTTTTAGCATCCGTTAAGTGTATTTGCAGAAATTGCAAGATCATTAAGCGCAAACGCGTTGTGCGCGTGATCTGTTCTTCAGACGCACGTCATAAGCAGCGTCAAGGCTGATCTGGTTAATTAAGAGGAAATCTCATGGCACGTATCGCTGGGGTAAACATCCCAAATCATCAACATACTGTTATCGGTTTAACAGCAATTTTTGGCATTGGCACAACTCGTGCACGCAAAATTTGTCAGACCACAGGTGTTGCAATCGACAAAAAAGTTAAAGATCTTACTGACGCTGACTTGGAAAAGTTGCGTGATGAAGTAGGTAAGTTCATCACCGAAGGTGACCTTCGTCGTGAAGTAACTATGAGCATCAAGCGTTTGATGGACTTAGGTTGCTATCGTGGCGTACGTCATCGTAAGGGCTTGCCTGTCCGTGGACAACGTACTAAGACAAATGCGCGCACCCGCAAGGGCCCACGTAAGTCTGGCATCGCACTGAAGAAATAATCAAGAAAGTTTATTGACATGGCAAAACAACAATCCGCTTCCGCCGCTTCACAGCGCACTCGTAAGAAGGTTAAAAAGAACGTTGCTGACGGTATCGCGCACGTTCATGCTTCTTTTAACAACACCATCATTACGATCACTGATCGTCAAGGAAATGCGCTTTCTTGGGCAACTTCTGGCGGCCAGGGCTTCAAGGGCTCACGTAAATCAACACCTTTTGCTGCTCAGGTAGCTGCAGAAGTTGCTGGTAAAGCTGCCGTTGAATGCGGTATCAAGAATTTGGAAGTTCAGATCAAGGGCCCAGGCCCAGGTCGTGAATCAGCAGTTCGCGCTTTGAACTCTTTGGGTATCAAGATCACTGAGATTCAAGACGTAACTCCAGTTCCACACAATGGTTGCCGTCCTCCTAAGCGTCGTCGTATCTAAGCTGGGAAGTTGGTAGTACAAGTTTTAGTAGTTTTTTATTAAAAGCCCACTGTTCATCTGATTTAAAGGATGAACTCACCGCCGGTCGCAAGACTGCGGCAAAGAAAGGAAAGCATCGTGGCACGTTACTTAGGGCCTAAGGCCAAATTAGCACGTCGGGAAGGTACCGACTTATTTTTAAAGAGCGCACGTCGCGCCCTGTCAGACAAGTGCAAGTTAGATACTAAGCCTGGTCAACATGGTCGTACATCTGGCTCAAGAACATCTGATTACGGTAATCAATTGCGTGAAAAGCAAAAGGTTAAGCGTATCTATGGCGTATTAGAGCGTCAATTCCGTCGTTACTTCGCAGAAGCTGAGCGTCGTAAGGGCAATACTGGTGAAACATTGCTCCAGTTGCTTGAGTCACGTCTCGACAACGTGGTTTATCGCATGGGCTTTGGTTCAACACGCGCAGAAGCACGTCAATTGGTTTCCCATTGCGCAATTTTGCTCAATGGCAGCCCAGTGAACATCCCATCTATTCAGGTTAAGCCTGGTGATGTGGTTGCGATTCGTGAGAAAGCGAAGAAGCAAGCGCGTATTACAGAATCACTCAATTTGGTTCAGCAAATGACTGCTATCAGCTGGGTTTCAGTTGACGCGGCTAAGCTGGAAGGAACATTCAAGCAAGTGCCTGACCGTGAAGAAATCAGCGGTGAAATTAATGAAAGTTTGATCGTCGAATTGTATTCACGCTAATTAGGCACTCTCAAGGAAAAAATATGCAAACAAATTTGCTCAAGCCAAAAATTATTTCTGTTGAAGCGCTTACCGCCAACCAAGCTAAGGTTGTTATGGAGCCGTTCGAGCGTGGCTATGGCCACACACTCGGAAATGCATTACGTCGCGTACTCTTGTCCTCAATGGTTGGTTACGCGCCAACTGAAGTAGCAATCGCAGGCGTTGTTCATGAGTACTCTACTTTGGATGGCGTTCAAGAGGATGTAGTAAATCTCTTGTTGAACCTCAAAGGTATCGTATTCAAGTTGCAGTCACGTGATGAAGTTACTATCAATTTGCGTAAAGAAGGCCCAGGCGTCGTTACAGCAAAAGATATTGATCTCCCACATGATGTAGAAATCATGAATCCTGATCACGTTATCGCTCACTTGTCTGCTGGTGGCAAGTTGGATATGCAGATCAAGGTTGAAAAAGGCCGTGGTTATGTACCAGGTAACGTACGTCAATATAACGACGAAACTACCAAGATCATTGGCCGTATCGTGTTGGATGCTTCATTTAGCCCGGTAAGCCGTGTTAGCTATGCAGTTGAGTCTGCTCGTGTTGAGCAACGTACCGACCTCGATCGTCTCGTAATGACTATCGAAACAAACGGTGTGTTGTCTCCTGAAGAGGCAATTCGTCAGGCAGCCAGCATCTTAGTTGATCAGTTAGTTGTATTCGCAGCTCTTGAGAGCAGTGAAGTTTCTGGCGATCTCGCACCAAGCCGCTCTTCAATGGTTGATCCAATGTTGATGCGTCCGGTTGATGATCTCGAACTCACAGTTCGCTCTGCAAACTGCTTGAAGGCTGAGAACATTTACTACATCGGTGACTTGATTCAACGTACAGAGAATGAATTGTTGAAGACGCCTAATTTGGGTCGTAAGTCTTTGAATGAAATTAAAGACGTATTGGCTGCTCGTGGCTTAAGTCTTGGCATGAAACTCGAAAGCTGGCCTCCAGCTAACCTCGAGAAATAATTAGAAAGGAAGCATCATGCGTCACGGAAACGGCTTACGCAAACTAAATAGAACATCATCACATCGCTTGGCGATGCTGCGCAATATGTCCAATTCACTTTTGGAGCACGAAGTCATTAAAACGACTTTGCCAAAAGCTAAAGAATTGCGCATGGTTGTTGAGCCTTTGATTACCTTGGGTAAAAAAGATAACTTAGCAAACCGTCGCTTGGCATTCAATCGCACACGTGATCGCGATATCGTAGCCAAGCTCTTTACAGAACTCGGTCCACGTTACGCAACACGTCCAGGTGGCTACCTTCGTATTTTGAAGTTCGGCTTCCGTCATGGCGACAATGCACCTATGGCATTGGTTGAGTTGGTTGATCGTCCAGAAGTTGAAGAAACAGCAGTAGTAGCTGAAGAGGCTTAAGTCTCTCAGTTGCGCAAAAAGCCAGGCTTCGGTCTGGCTTTTTTCATTTACGGGTTATAAATACAGCATGCATCAAAACTCTCCAGCAAATGCCGATGACCTCTTGGTGGTTGTGACTAGCCTTCCTAATTTGGAGGCTGCTACAGCCTTGGCTAGAGCTCTGGTAGAGGCTCACCTTGCGGCTTGTGTCCAGATTAGCGAAGGGTTGTATTCGGTTTATCGCTGGGAAGGTAAAGTTTGTGAAGAGCAAGAGGTGCTCCTGTCTGCCAAAACTATCCCACATCGATGGGATGAGATTTGTGCATTCATTAAGGAAAGCCACCCTTACAAACTTCCAGAAATTTTGGCTTTTTCACCAAAACAATATGAGCAGCAATATGGCGAGTGGGTGCAAGCTGAGGTAAATTCAAAGCCATGAGAATGCCATCCTATCTGAAAATGCTCATCGCATTGCTTGTGCTGTTGGCAGCCCAAGTTTTTGCTGCGCAAGATTTCTTGTCGCCAGAAAAAGCATTTCGGGTGGAAGCGACTTGGCTGGAAAATTCCAATCAAATTGAGATTGAGTTTATTCCTGCCAAGGGCTATTACATCTATCAAGAGTCGCTTAAATTTGATGTCGGCACAGAGGCTTCGAGGCTATATAAAATAAGCCCTTCATTACCATTAGGCATCGAAAAGTTTGATGAAACTTTTCAGAAAAAACTGCAGGTTTATAAGCAGCCATTCATGGTTTTATTGGCCGTTAAACCGGTTGCTGGAAAGCCGATTCATGCAGAGGTAACTCTACAAGGGTGTGCTGAGGCTGGTATTTGTTATCCACCTATGACCTTAAAGTTTTTATTAGCCGGGCCTGGCGTAAAGGCTGCGCCGATACCAGAAATTTTTGAGGGACAAAAAACTCAAAGTCCGTCTCAAGGTGACTTTAGTCTGGCCGATTTATGGCGTGAGCGAGATGACGTGAACGCAATCGGTCGTTTCTTGGCGAATACTTCCACTGCGTATTTATTCTTAGCTTTCTTTGTTTTAGGTCTTGCCCTAGCATTCACGCCTTGCGTATTGCCAATGCTACCGATTTTGTCGAGCATCATCTTTGGTTCCCAGGGTGGCAAAACGATTTCTAAAGGGCGCGCGAGCCTTTTGGCCCTATCGTATGTTTTGGGCATGGCCTTGATCTATGCATTGGCCGGAACCCTGATGGCAGCCCTTGGCGGAAGCGTTCAAAGAGTCCTACAAAGCCCGGTTGCACTGATTGCCTTTGCCTTATTGCTATTGGCCCTGTCAGGCAGTCTATTTGGCCTCTACGAGCTTCGTTTGCCCAATTCCTGGCATCAGCATGTTGATAGGCTGGCGGGCCGCCAGAAGGGCGGCAGCGTCTTTGGTGCCTTCGCCTTGGGAGGCATTTCTACTTTGGTAGCCAGCCCCTGCATTACTGCCCCGTTAGCAGGAGTTTTAGCCTTTATTGCTCAAACTGGGTCTATGAGCCTAGGTGCGGGTTTGCTATTCGTGATGGCCCTGGGGATGGGTCTGCCACTTCTCTTTATTGCGATTGAGGCTCGTATTCTGATTCCGTCTACCGGAATTTGGATGATCTGGCTTCAGAGGACTTTGGGTGTGTTGCTAGTGGCAACGGCAGCTTGGATTGCATCTCCTTTAATTCAAAAAACGGATCAAGTTGGCAGTGAAAAAACAATCAATGGACAAAAAGTACATCAGGTTGGCGACCTATCTTTCTTGGCCATTCATTCGTCAGCGGAATTAGATGTGCAATTGATCAAAGCAAAGCAAGAGCAAAAATTAGTCATGCTCGATTTTTATGCTGATTGGTGTATCAGTTGCAAAGAGATGGAATTGAATACTTTTGCTAATGCAGAAGTTAGCAAAGAATTAAAGCAATTTATTTTGCTACAAGCGGATGTAACTACGAATAGTTCAGACAATCAAGCATTGCTGAAACGCTTTGGCTTATTTGGGCCGCCAGGTATTTTGATTTTTAATCAGAACTCGGAAGAGCTAAAAGCTCAGCGAGTGATTGGCTATATGCCGCCCCAGCGTTTTATTGAGCGCTTAAAGCAAGCAGTCAATCAGAAGTAACTAACTCGTTGCTTGAGCTTATTTGCTTGATGCGCTTGCTTTCAGTAAACGTGCTGCCTCAAGTGAAAAGTAAGTGAGGATGCCATCCGCGCCAGCACGTTTAAATGCAAGTAAAGATTCCATCATGACTGCATCATGATCAAGCCAACCATTTTGAGCGGCTGCTTTTAGCATGGCGTATTCGCCGCTGACTTGATAAGCGTAAGTGGGGTAATCAAACACTTCTCTAACCCGGCGCACGATATCTAAATAAGGCATGCCAGGTTTGACCATCACCATGTCGGCGCCCTCGCTAATGTCGAGCGCAACCTCCCGCAAAGCCTCATTGCTATTGGCGCAATCCATTTGATAGGTTTTTTTATCAGCCTTACCGAGGTTCTTTGCTGAGCCTACCGCATCTCTAAAGGGGCCATAAAACGCAGAGGCATATTTAGCTGAATAAGCCATGATGCGAGTGTGAATTAAATTCTTATTCTCGAGTGCTTCACGAATTTTTCCGATACGACCATCCATCATGTCTGATGGTGCAACGATATCGACACCAGCTTCTGCTTGCGCAATCGCTTGTTGCACCAAGATTGCAGTGGTCTCATCATTGAGAATGCGGCCTTGATCATCGAGTACGCCATCTTGGCCATGACTTGTATATGGATCAAGCGCAACGTCAGTCATGATTCCTAAATTGGGGAAACGTTTTTTGAGTTCACGAACTGCATTGGGAACCAAACCCTTTGGATTAAAGGCTTCTTTACCGTCCGGTGTTTTTAATGCTACATCAATCACGGGAAATAAAGCGAGTACAGGAATACCTAGATCAACACATTCTTGCGCGACTGGAAACAGTAAATCCAAAGAAACACGATTAACGCCAGGCATAGAAGCAACGGCTTCTGATTTGCCTTGGCCCTCAAGCAGAAACACTGGATAAATGAGATCGCTTGCAGAAACGGTGTTTTCTTGCATGAGGCGTCGTGACCAATCATCACGACGCATGCGGCGAGGGCGATGCCCTGGAAAATTGAGCAAAGAGTTAGCTTGTGATTTCTTGTTCATGAGTTTCTGCTTCAAATAACCATCGAATAATTAAATTATCTGCCTCTTCAAGGCCAATCCGTTTTGTGCTTGAAAATAATTGTGCCGTAAGTTGCTTGGAGTCACCAGTCCCTTCTGGTAGGGCGGGGTCGTATTGTTGTAATTGCTTCCTGACTGCCTCAAGGGCGTGCTTGCACTCACTTTTATTGAGTTTGTCGCATTTGCTCAGCAAAATATGGATGGGTTTGCCGGTCGGCACAAACCATTGAATCATTTGCTCATCTAGCTCAGTAATACCTCGTCTGGCATCCACAATGAGGACCATGCCTACTAACTGCTCACGCTCCTGAAGGTAGTCGCTTAGGAGGCTATTCCAGTGGTATTTGGTCTCATGGTTTACTGCCGCATAGCCATAGCCTGGCAAGTCCACTAAATAGGCTAAAAGCTCATCCTTAGCGAAAAGCCCAAAATAGTTGATATGTTGGGTGCGGCCAGGCGTTTTACTGGCAAAAGCGAGTCTTTTTTGATTGCACAGAACGTTAATGGCGCTGGATTTGCCGGCGTTTGAGCGACCTGCAAAGGCCACCTCACGCAGGGGGGTAGCAGGTAGACAATGGGTGTCATTGACTGTGGTGGCGAAGCGGGCTTGAAAGAGTTTAGACATGTCCTGAAGCTATTGTAAAATCACGCCAAATCATGAAATATCTCATGGTGTTGGGTAAAAAGGTTGTAAATGCAGGGCCCAAACACTTTTAGGAATTTTTGCCAAGGTAAACATAATGCGTCAAAGCTCCAAAATCTCCAAATTAACTGGCCTACGTGCTGGTTTTGCGCTTTTCTCTATTTTCGCTCTGATCGGTATTTCTGGGGCTGCTATTGCTGCCGATGCCGCTCCAATGGCCCCAGCAGCTGAAGCTAAGGCTGCTGCACCAGCAAAACCAAAGATTGATCCTGCCGTTGGCGAGGCTCTTTACTCCAATGGAGATGCAAGCCGTGGCGTAACTGCTTGTATTACTTGTCATGGCCCTAAAGGCCAGAGTGCGATTAGTACATGGCCTAAGTTATCTGCACAACATGCAGCCTATACGGCCAAGCAATTGAAAAACTTTAAAGAAGGCACTCGTGCTAATCCAATCATGATGGGTATGTCTGCAGCGCTGACAGAACAAGATATGCAAAACATCGCTGCTTATTTATCTAAGCAAGCGATTTCACAAGGCGTTGCACAAAACAAAGAAACAATCGAGTTGGGCCAGAGCATTTACCGCGGTGGCATTGCTGCCAAAGGTGTTCCGGCTTGTGCCGCCTGCCACAGCCCTACAGGCGCTGGCATTCCTGCTCAATACCCACTCTTGGGCGGCCAATGGGCTGACTACACAAACGCACAGTTACTTGCGTTCCGTGAAGGTGTTCGTAAAAACAGTAGCCAAATGACAGCGATTGCGACTAAGCTTTCTGATCAAGAAATGAAAGCGGTTGCTGATTACATCGCTGGCTTGCATTAAAAAATACTGAGCTTTAAATAAAAACCCCGCTCATGTAGCGGGGTTTTTATTTGCATCGATGCATTCAGAATTATTTTGGCAAGATTGTTTCGCTTGCAAATAGATCTGCAGTTTTTTCACGAGCACGAATAACGTAAGCATTTTTTCCATCAACCATAATCTCTGCCGGTTTTGGGCGAGTGTTGTAGTTCGATGCCATCACAAAACCATATGCGCCAGCAGAAAGGATTGCTAAAAGATCCCCCTCCTCAACAGCAAGTGTGCGATCTCTACCAAGCCAATCACCAGATTCACAGACAGGCCCAACCACATCATAGGTTGAGCTCTTAGCTGCTTTAGTTTGAGCGGCAACAATGCCATGATGTGCTTCATATAGGGCCGGCCGCATCAGCTCTGTCATAGCGGCATCGACAATACAGAAGTTTTTTTCTACACCGGGCTTGAGGTATTCAACTTTAGTGAGTAGAACGCCAGCATTGCCAACCAAAGATCTGCCTGGCTCAAGCACAACATCTAGATGAGCAAAGCCGCGTTCTGCCACATGGTTCAAAAGAGTATTGGTAAATTCGGTAATGTCTGGAGGTGTTTCATCGCTGTACGAGATTCCGAGACCACCACCAAGATCTAGATGATGAATCACAATACCTTCCCTTTTGAGATTCTCAACTAAGTCTAAGACTTTATCTAAGGCATCTAAGTAGGGCGCGGTAGTGGTAATTTGCGAACCAATATGACAGTCAATTCCAACTACATCAATCTGCGAAAGTTGGCTAGCTTCACGATACGTTTTTAAAACTTCGTGATACGCAATTCCAAATTTATTTCCTTTTAAGCCTGTAGAAATATACGGATGCGTTTGCGCATCGACATCTGGATTGACGCGTAAAGAGATGGGCGCTCTGCAGTTGAGTTTGCTTGCTACACGGTTGATGTTGTGAAGCTCCGCAATGGATTCAACGTTAATACATTTCACTCCAGCCTGAAGAGCGCTTGCAATTTCAGTAGCAGATTTACCAACACCAGCAAACACTAGACTTTTTGGGTCGGCACCAATGGCCAAGGCACGTGCTAATTCACCGCCGCTTACTAAATCAAATCCCGCGCCGAGTTTTTTGAAGCAATCAATTACTGCTAAATTGCTATTGGCTTTCATGGCGTAATGCACGCGTGCGCGACGCTTACCTTGCTGATCAATGCAAGCTTTGTCATAAGCTTGGTAGGCTTCAGTCAACGCTTTTTTGCTGTAGACATACAGCGGTGTGCCAAATTCTTTTGCTAAATCTGCAAGCGGAATTTCTTCGGCATACCATGTGCCTTCGCGTTCAGTAAATCCAGATAATTGAGGAAGTGGAATTGCTTTACTTGTCATTACTTGGCCGATGATGAATTGTTGGTGCTAGCAGGAGTTTGCGGTGGATAGAGCTTACCTTTAGGCTCGGGCTCTGTAGGTGCTGGAGGCGCATTTGGAACATTTGGCATATATAGAGGACCCCTAACCCCACATCCAACAAGGGCTATTAGTAGGGCAATGCCGAGGGCTCTATTGAGAATCGCTATCATGAATGTCTCTAAAACGAATGATTGAATATAGCATGCAGGACTCTGGGATGAATCCAAATAAATCGAGCGTGGAAACCATTGACGACAAGCAGTTTCACCAGCTAGGGAGCAATTTATTGCAGTCTATCGAAGTGGCTTTAGAGGCCGCCGATGATGAATTGGATCTCGATTTGGATGTAGAGCGCCAAGGGGGCAATGTGATCAATATCCGCTTTAGGGATAAAAGCGTCATTGTGGTCAATACACAACCACCTTTACATGAGATTTGGGTGGCAGCAAAGTCTGGTGGTTATCACTACCGTTGGGCGGGAACCATGAGTCAGCCTTTGTGGCTCGATACCAAAACTGGCCGAGAGCTCTTAAATGATTTGACTGAGTTTGCTAGTGCTCAGGCTGGTCAAGCTGTGAATATTGGCCTAATTAAGTCTTAAGGCCTTAGGCTGCGCCAGTGGCATTTAAGGTTTCGATTACCTGGGTGTCAGGTACGCTCTTGATTTGAGCCTTACCTATTTTTTCCAAGATGACATAGCGAATCTGCCCGCCCTCTGTTTTCTTATCCACTTGCATGAGTTCCATATAGCGTTCTGCGCCAAACTTAGGCGGAACAATAGGCAAGTTCATGGATTTGATGATGGTAGTGAGGCGCTCTAACTCAGGTTTGGTAATGAGCTTAAGGCGACAAGATAAATCAGCACCCATCACCATGCCACAGCCAACAGCCTCGCCATGTAACCATTCCCCATAACCCATCCCAGCCTCAATAGCATGCCCAAAGGTATGTCCAAAGTTCAAGGTTGCACGAACGCCACCTTCTCTTTCGTCTGCAGAAACAACTGCAGATTTAATTTCACATGAACGCAGTACAGCATGTCCCATCGCATCGGTATTGCAGGCCAGTAATGCCGCCGCATTCACTTCAATCCAATCTAAGAAATTGGCATCTGCAATAGCACCATGTTTCACTACTTCAGCAAGGCCAGCAGAGAGTTCTCTTGGAGGCAAAGTCTTGAGTGTATTCAGATCGGCAATGACAGCAACCGGTTGATGAAAGGCCCCAATCATATTTTTCCCTAAAGGATGATTGATGCCAGTCTTCCCGCCAACAGATGAGTCAACCTGAGCTAGTAAGGTAGTGGGAACTTGTATGAAGCGAATGCCGCGCATGAAGCTCGCAGCAGCAAAACCAGCCATATCGCCAATCACACCGCCACCTAAAGCAACCAACATGGTTTGGCGATCTGCACCAAACTTTAAAAGATCATCAAAAATCAGTTGAAGATTTTTCCAGTCTTTGTATGACTCTCCATCAGGCAGAGTAATTGTTCTAACGGGTTTGCCAAAAGTCTCTAAAGTCTTAGTCAAGCGCGCAGCATAAAGCGGTGCAACCGTAGTATTGGTAACAATATAAATTGAAGTGGCTTTTTCACAAGCGCTAAATAAGCTTGGTTGATCAATCAGGTCAGTACCGATATAGATTGGATAGCTGCGGTTGCCAAGATCAACTTCGAGTGTTTTCATCATAGTGCCAATGTATTTAAGCGGAAAGTTCAAGTTGCATGATTAAGGTATTGACCAGCTGATTGACACTGGGCTTACCAGTTTCAATGACATGATCTGCTATTTCGCGGTAAAGGGGATCGCGAATGGCATATAAATTTTCTAGAATCTTTTTAGGGTCACCATTCCGAAGTAGGGGGCGCCCTTCGCCGCCTTTAGTGCGGTGCCAAAGTTCATTTGGATTTGCGTGAAGGTAAATTACAGTGCCACGCTCACTGAGCGCTTGACGATTACCTGGAAGCAAAATAGCGCCACCACCAGTGGCCAGCACAATTTCATGTTCAGCAGTAATGTCCTGAATAGCTTGGGCTTCTCGTTTGCGAAATCCTTCTTCACCTTCCATCTCGAAGATGACGGGAATTTTCACACCACAACGCTCTTCAATGACATGGTCGGCATCTAAAAAGCGGCGCCCTAATTTTTTGGCCAGCACTTTTCCTACGGTCGACTTTCCGGCACCCATGAGGCCGATGAGAAAGATGTTGTTTTTCGAAGAGTTCACACTTCGATTTTATTAGGGTTTGTCGAGAACGGTAGGGGTTAAGAAGACAAGCAGTTCAGTTTTGTCTTGTAATTTGGATTTATGACGAAATAAGTGGCCTATTAGAGGAATATCTCCCAGTAAGGGGACTTTGACTTCATCCTCCCTTGCGGTTGTCTGAAAGATTCCTCCAATAATCACCGTTCCACCATTTTCAACCGTCACCTCTGAGCTCACGCTTTTGGTATCAATGGCATATCCCTGCTCTGTTTTCATGCCAATAGTGTCTTTATTAATGCCAACTAGCATGGAGATTCTTCCGTCAGGATGAATTTTTGGCAAAACCTCCAAACGTAAATTTGCCTTCCGGAATTGCAATTTACTGCCATTTTGTGAGGTGGTTTGATAGGGAAGTTCCGTCCCCTGCTCGATAGTGGCCTTCACCTGATCACCGGTCATGATGCGTGGATTGGAGAGAATTTTTCCTTGGCCATCTGACTCAAGAGCCGACAATTCTGCCTGTAAGAGGCGACTACCATTTTTAGAAATCAGCGTTGCAGCTACAGTTGCAGGATTGAATCCACTTAAACCTGTACCACTCAAATCAAAATTACTCGAAACCTTTTTGTCTAGGCTGCTGCTCAAAGAGCTCGCTTGATAACTAAGCTTTACTCCTAGTTCACGAGCAAAGCGTTCATCTGCTTCCACAATACGGGCCTCAATCAGTATTTGTCTTGGGCTATTGATGTGGTCGCCACCAAAGGGGAGGGCTGCATCTTCCCGCCGATGCTTTTGGAATGCAGCAATTTCTGCATGGGGACCAATCCAGTAAATATCGCCATTGCGCAGTAGGCGCAATCCTCTGCTTGCCAGAATGGAGTGAAGGGCTGTTTCCCATGGCGTGTTATTGAGTTCAACCGTCATTCTGCCTTTGATAGATTCACTTAATAAAAAGTTGGTGCTTGCAAGTTTGGCAAGCACTTGTAAAAGCTCTGTCACCTCAATATCGCTAAATTGCAAACTAATGGGTGCCTCCATTAAGTTTTGCGCAGGCAAATTCGCACGAATTGGAGTCACTAGAAAAATGCATAAAAAGCCAAAGCAAAGACTAAATTTTTGTATGTGTGCCTTCATCGATTTGGCCTTTGCTTCATTCGGTTTTAGAGGGTTTGAGATTGAGGGTTTTACCTTGTACGTGAGTGAGGGTTGCAAAGTCCTTCTCAAGCTGGGTTAATCGCCAATCCCCTAAAACCAGACCTCCTTTTTGAAACATCACATTGTTTTTACCGTTATGAAAAAACGCTTGTTGGGAGCCCCCCATTTGACTTACCCCCAGATAACGCCAGCCACGGAGTTCAAGCTCATAAGGCAGGGCTTGAGGCTTGGCAATGAGCCTGGTAATTGGCCTACTTTCTTTTAATGAGTGAACGCTCACTTCTATTGAGTCAATTGCCTCATATAAATCGTCTTGTTCGGTCTCTAATTCAGAGCGCAATACAGCAAGTTCCTTTTTAAGCTCAGAAATCTGCTTGTATGACTCTTGGTTTAAGGCTTCAGAGCCCGTCTTAAGGGATTCATAGGCCATCAATAGTGCTATGCCAATAGCGATTAACAAGACTCCGAATATGGCAAACGCTCCCAACTGGTGGAGTTGATTGAATACTTTAGAGTTACTGAAATCTGCTAGTCCGATGCGTTCTTTGGGTTGGTTTGAGGGCTCTGGAGATGGGCGCTTTGGTGAGGTGGATTTACGAATTCCATGAGGGTCGGGGATGGCTGGATCATCACCAAGCTCACTCAGAATTGCATCAAAAGATTGGGGAGAAATGTGGCGAGATGGCATCCCCTTATTTTTCAAGTTTGGACAATTAATAGACATCAGCCTGGGTTGAAACTGTTGTCAGCAAAGATGCTTAGAAAAACTCAAAAACAAGGGTTTTGGAGCTTTTAGGAAAATTACTTAAGCGCCCTATAATTTGAGCATATGGCCCTCCCCCCAAAAGACAAGCCGCCGCAAAATCAGCGACCAATCCGTCAACTCGACAGAAGTCCGCGGTATTCCCGAGTAGGGCCAGGCTCACCACGTAAATCTTCCAGTAATCCCCTAGTGAAAGCTATGTTGATTATGGGCGTGGTATTTGCTTTGGTAGTGATGTTGTTAATGGGCTACGCCTTTCTGGTCGCTAAACCCAATTTGCCAAAAATTTCGGCCTTGACGGATTACAACCCAAAAACACCATTGCGGATTTTTACAGCAGACAAGGTCTTGATTGGTGAGTTTGGTGAAGAGCGGCGCAAGGTCATTCCGTTGGATGAAATCCCGCAAACCATGCGCAATGCCGTTCTGGCAATTGAGGACGATCGTTTTTACTCTCATGGCGGCGTTGATTACGTCGGTATTTTGAGGGCCGCCCTTACTAATCTGCGCGGGCATTTATCGCAGGGCGCTTCAACCATCACCATGCAGGTGGCTCGCAATTTCTTCCTCAGCAATGAGAAAACATTCAGTCGCAAAATTTATGAAGTTTTGCTTGCGTGGGAGATTGAATCTCAACTCACAAAAGACAAGATCCTCGAGATCTACATGAATCAGATTTTCTTGGGCCAAAGAGCTTACGGTTTTTCGAGCGCAGCCCAGATTTATTTTGGCAAAGATTTAAAAGATATCTCGATAGCGGAGTCTGCTATGTTGGCTGGCCTACCTAAAGCCCCATCAGCATATAACCCAGTAAGCAATTTCCGTCGCGCTAAGATTCGCCAAGAATATATCTTGCAGCGTATGCGTGATCTTGGGTATATCTCAACTGAGGACTACCAAAAAGCCATGATTGAGGAGCTGCGTATTCGCGGCCTTGGTAATGAATTTGCAGTACGCGCTGACTTCCCTGCAGAGATGGTTCGCCAGTTATTGTTTACTCAGTATGGCGAGGCTATCTACTCTCAGGGAATCGATGTCTACACGACGATCTTAAAGGCAGATCAGGATGCTGCTTATAAAGCGGTGCGTCGCGGTATTTTTGAGTATGACTTACGGCATGCCTATCGCGGGCCCGAGGGCTTTATTGATCTTCCAGAGGACCCAGTAAAACGTCAGCGCGCAATTGATGAAGCCTTGCTTGCTTATCCACAATTAGATGACTTGCAATCCGGCGTTGTTCTCGATGTGAAGCCTAAAGAAATGCAAGTCATGATTGCTACTGGCGATACCATCACCTTGAAGGGTGATGGTATGAAATTAGCCTCGGCATCGATTACGGATAGCACCCAACCCAAAAAGCGTTTACGCCCAGGTGCAGTAGTTAGATTGCTTTTGGATGGTGGCGTTTGGAAGTTAGCGCAGTTGCCTCAGGTGGAGGCAGCCTTTGTTTCGATGAATGCAGATACGGGCGCGATCTTATCCTTGGTTGGAGGCTTTGATTTCCGTCGTAATCAATTCAATCACGTCACTCAAGCGCTGCGTCAGCCGGGATCCTCCTTCAAGCCTTTTATTTATGCTGCTGCAATTGAAAAAGGCTATACCCCAGCCACCATGGTTAACGATGCACCCTTATCGATTGGGAGTATGGAGACCGGTAGTCAGGCTTGGGAGCCAAAGAACTACGACGGCAAGTACGATGGCATGATGCGCTTGCGCAATGCATTGGCTAAATCCAAGAACTTAGTTTCTGTTCGGATTATTCGAGCGATTGGCCCTTCATATGCGCAAGAATATATTCAGCGTTTTGGCTTTGAGCCTGAAAAACATCCGCCTTACTTAACCATGGCTTTAGGTGCGGGCTCAGTGACGCCTTTGCAGATGGCCTCAGCTTATAGCGTCTTTGCAAATGGCGGATATCGCGTAGATCCGTTTTTGATCGACAAGATGGTTGGGTCCAAAGGAGAAATTTTGTTTGAGGCCAAACCTGCACGCGTTGGCGATGGAGCCCCTCGAGTTCTAGATGCGCGCACTGCATTTGTGATGGATAGTATGTTGCAGGAGGTAACTAAAACCGGTACGGCAGCATCCGCTAGACCTAAATTAGGTCGTAATGATATTGCCGGCAAAACAGGTACTACCAATGATTCTCATGATGCTTGGTTCGCTGGCTACAACCCTAAAGTAGTTGCCGTTGCTTGGATTGGTTTTGATAAGCCAGCTAGCTTAGGTGATCGTGAAACTGGTGGCGGCCTCGCTTTACCGATGTGGATTTCATATATGTCTGTAGCATTGAAAGATGTGCCACAGGAGGCACGTGAAGTTCCTAGTGGCGTGACGCAGGTAGATGGTGATTGGTTTATTCCTGAGTTTTCTCGTAGTGGTGGCTCACGCGAACTTCAGTAGTTCGTATTCAAAATGGCCCGGCAAGCACGCACTGTAATTCCTGGCCAAGCAATGCATGTCATGGTTCGTGGTAATAATCGTGAAACTCTTTTCTTTAGCGATGAAGATCGTCGTGCCTACTTAGATTGGTTGCGAGAGGCTGCAAGACAATTTGGATGTTCAGTCCACGCTTTTGCGTTAATGCCAAATCATGCGCACTTACTCATGACCCCGCAAAATGAAGATTCGCTTGCGAAAACAATGCAGTCTTTAGGTCGACGTTATGCCCAATACTTCAATCAACAGCATCATCGTTCCGGAACAATTTGGGAGGGACGTTATCGCTCATCTTTAATTGACCCAGACTATTTTTTACGTTGCCAGCGCTATATCGAACTGAATCCGGTAAGAGCTGGCTATGAATCGAGCCCCCAAGACTCCAATTGGACTAGCTTTGCTACTCATATTGGAGGCAAAGCAGAGTCTTGGTTAGTTGATCACCAGCACTTTTGGAAGCTGGGTAATACCCCATTCGAAAGGCAAATGAAATGGGCGGAGTTTGTGAGAGAGGGCGCCCCCCATTGGGAAGACCGGCAAATTACCGAATCTTTGCTCAGATCAAAGCCATGGGTCAGCGATATCTATGCGAAAAAGGTATTTAAAGACACTCCAGACTTGGCTCAAATACGGCATCGCGGACGTCCTAGAAAAATTAATTCAAGTAATTCAATTTCTTAGGATGATTTAGCGACGGTATTTAGGGTTGTGATAAACGACTCTGTCCCTATTTCAATAATTCATTTTGGTGCGGTCCCTAAATAAATGGGACAGAGTCATTTTATTTCTATTGCATCGGTATGGGTATTCCCCTATATTTGATCCTCCAAAAGTTATCGGGCCTTTGTCGCCCCTCGGAAATACTATGACTACACAATTCAATTCTGATCTACGCCCAATCGCTCATGGTCTCTATGACCCAAGTAATGAGCATGATGCTTGCGGCGTAGGATTTGTCGCGCACATTAAGGGCAAGAAATCCCACGAGATCGTTGCTCAAGGTTTAAAGATTCTTGAGAACTTGGATCATCGGGGTGCGGTTGGCGCAGATCCTTTAATGGGTGATGGTGCTGGCATCTTGATTCAGATTCCAGATGCCTTGTATCGCGAGGAAATGGCTAAGCAAGGAATTACATTGCCACCATTTGGTGAGTACGGTGTTGGCATGATTTTCTTGCCAAAAGAACATGCATCACGTTTAGCTTGTGAACAAGAATTAGAGCGCACTGTGCGCTTAGAAGGTCAAGTTGTTTTGGGATGGAGAGATGTGCCGGTAGATGTGAAATTGCCGATGTCTCCAACCGTGAGAATGACAGAGCCATTCATTCGTCAAATTTTTATCGGTCGCGGTCGCGACATCATGACAACCGATGCGCTTGAGCGTAAGTTGTATGTGATTCGTAAAACAGCAAGCCATGCAATTCAAGATTTACATTTGAAGCATGGCAAAGAATATTTTGTTGCATCAATGTCTGCGCGTACTATTGTTTATAAGGGTTTGCTGTTAGCTAACCAGGTAGGCGCATATTACGAAGATTTGCAAGATAAGCGTGCTGTGTCAGCTCTTGCACTAGTGCATCAGCGCTTCTCTACTAATACTTTCCCTGCATGGGAATTGGCTCACCCATACCGCATGATTGCGCACAACGGCGAAATCAATACTGTTAAGGGCAACGTTAATTGGGTCAATGCACGTGAAGGTGCAATTAGCTCGCCAGTCTTGGGCGATGACTTGCAAAAATTATGGCCATTGATTTATCCAGGTCAATCTGACACCGCTTGCTTTGATAACTGCTTAGAGTTGTTGGTAATGTCCGGCTATCCGTTGGCACAAGCCATGATGATGATGATTCCTGAGGCATGGGAACAGCATGCATTGATGGATGACAATCGCCGTGCTTTCTACGAGTACCACGCAGCGATGATGGAGCCATGGGATGGACCAGCTGCAATGGCATTTACCGATGGTCGTCAAATTGGCGCAACGTTGGATCGTAATGGCTTACGTCCAGCACGTTATTACGTAACCGATGATGACTTGGTCATCATGGCTTCCGAAGCTGGTGTGTTGCCGATTCCAGAAAATAAGATCGTTCAAAAATGGCGTCTACAGCCAGGCAAGATGTTCATGATCGACATGGAGCAAGGTCGCATCATTGATGACGTTGAGCTCAAGAATGCTGTATCTAAAGCCAAGCCATACAAGAGTTGGATTGATGCAGTTCGCGTGAAGCTAGATGAGGTTGATGCTAGCAAAGCTGATTTAGTCGATGAAAAAATGACGATTCGTCCAGCGGCTAAATTATTGGATCGCCAACAAGCGTTTGGTTACACACAAGAAGATATCAAGTACCTCATGGCCCCAATGGCCATGAATGGTGAAGAGGCTATTGGGTCCATGGGCAATGACAGCCCATTAGCGGTGCTATCAAACAAGAACAAGCCTTTATATAACTACTTCAAGCAATTATTTGCGCAGGTAACCAATCCTCCGATTGATCCAATTCGCGAAAACATGGTGATGTCATTGGTGTCATTCATTGGACCAAAGCCCAATTTATTAGATACCAACAATATCAACCCTCCAATGCGTTTGGAAGTGAGTCAACCCATTTTGGATTTTGATGACATCACCAAGATTCGTCATATTGGCCACTACACCAACGGTAAGTTCCGCTCTTACGAGTTAGATATTTGCTATCCGGCAGCATGGGGTAAGGCTGGCATCGAAGCGCGCTTAGCATCATTGTGTGCAGAAGCTGCTGATGCAGTACGTTCTGGGTACAACATTTTGATCGTGAGCGATCGTCAGGTGGATGAGAAGCATGTTGCTATTCCTGCATTGTTGGCTACCTCAGCAATTCATCAACACTTAGTTGAAAAAGGTTTGCGTACTAGCGTAGGTCTGGTTGTTGAGACTGGTAGCGCGCGTGAAACACATCACTTTGCACTCTTGGCTGGTTACGGTGCTGAAGCTATTCACCCGTACCTCGCGATGGAAACATTGACCGATATGGCTAAAGGCTTGTCGGGCGATTTATCTGGTGAAAAAGCGGTTAAGAACTTTGTTAAAGCGGTTGGTAAGGGCTTGCAAAAAGTGATGTCCAAGATGGGCATCTCTACGTATATGTCTTATACCGGCTCACAGATTTTTGAAGCGATTGGTTTAAACCATGAAATCATCAATCAGTATTTCAAGGGCACTCCATCTAACGTAGGTGGTATTGGCGTCTTTGAAGTAGCTGAAGAAGCTTTGCGTATGCACGCTGCTGCGTTTAGTAATGACCCAGTTCTCAGCAATATGTTGGATGCTGGTGGCGAATATGCCTTCCGTATCCGTGGCGAGAACCACATGTGGACTCCAGATACGATTGCGAAGTTGCAGCACTCTACTCGTATTGGGGCGGAGAAGGGCTATCAAACTTATAAAGAGTACGCCAACATCATCAATGATCAAACTAAGCGTCAGATGACTTTGCGCGGTTTGTTTGAGTTCAAGATTGATCCTGCAAAAGCAATTCCATTGGATGAAGTTGAGTCTGCAAAAGAAATCGTGAAACGTTTTGCTACGGGCGCGATGTCTTTGGGCTCGATCTCAACTGAAGCACATGCGACCTTGGCAATTGCGATGAACCGTATCGGCGGTAAATCCAATACCGGTGAGGGTGGCGAGGATCCAAATCGTTATGTGAATGAACTCAAAGGCATTCCAATTAAGAAGGGTGAAACGCTCGCTAGCGTTTTAGGTAGCGATGTTGTTGAAGCCAATATCCCATTGCTTGATGGCGATTCATTGCGCTCGAAGATTAAACAAGTTGCTTCAGGCCGTTTCGGCGTAACGACAGAGTACTTGCGTTCTGCAGATCAAATTCAGATCAAGATGGCGCAAGGCGCAAAGCCAGGTGAAGGCGGTCAATTACCAGGCGGTAAAGTATCTGACTACATTGGTAAGTTGCGTTTCTCAGTGCCAGGCGTTGGTTTAATTTCTCCTCCTCCGCACCATGACATTTATTCAATTGAAGATATTGCCCAATTGATTCATGACTTGAAGAACGTCAATCCAAAAGCAGATGTTTCTGTCAAATTAGTATCTGAAGTTGGTGTAGGTACAGTTGCGGCTGGTGTTGCCAAGGCAAAAGCGGATCACGTAGTGATTGCTGGTCATGATGGCGGCACTGGCGCATCTCCACTATCTTCAATTAAGCACGCTGGTTCACCATGGGAACTGGGCTTGGCTGAAACCCAGCAAACCTTGGTTCTCAATGGTTTACGTAGCCGTATTCGCGTTCAAGCTGACGGCCAAATGAAGACGGGTCGCGACGTAGTTATTGGTGCTCTATTGGGCGCTGATGAGTTTGGTTTTGCGACAGCTCCATTGGTAGTAGAGGGTTGCATCATGATGCGTAAGTGCCATTTAAATACTTGCCCAGTCGGTGTTGCTACTCAAGATCCAGAGTTACGTAAGAAATTCTCTGGTAAGCCAGAGCATGTTGTGAACTTCTTCTTCTTTATTGCTGAAGAAGCTCGCGAGATCATGGCGCAATTGGGTATTCGGAAGTTTGATGACTTGATCGGCCGCGTTGATTTGCTAGATACTCGCAAAGGTATTGAGAACTGGAAGGTTCATGGTTTGGATTTCAGCAAAATTTTTGCTGAACCTCAAGTTGCTGCAGATGTTCCACGCTATCAAGTGTTGACACAAGATCACGGCTTAACAAGTGCGCTTGATAACGTTTTGATCGAGAAGAGTGAGCCTGCTTTAGAGCGCGGCGAGAAAGTTTCGTTCATTGTTCCAGTGAAGAACGTGAATCGTACTGTTGGCGCAATGCTCTCAGGCGAAGTAGCGCAACGTTATGGTCACGCTGGTTTGCCTGACGACACTATCCACATTCAGTTGAATGGCACGGCGGGTCAAAGCTTTGCGGCTTTCTTGTCCCGTGGCATTACTCTGGACTTAGTAGGTGATGGCAATGACTACGTTGGCAAAGGCTTGTCTGGCGGACGTGTGATTGTTCGTGCTTCACATGAGTTCCGTGGCGATACGGCTAAGAACATCATTGTTGGTAACACCGTTTTATACGGTGCAATTGCTGGTGAAGCATTCTTCAATGGTGTTGCTGGTGAGCGTTTTGCAGTTCGTAACTCTGGAGCCACTACGGTTGTTGAAGGTACTGGTGACCACGGTTGTGAATACATGACTGGTGGAACTGTAGTGGTGCTTGGTACTACTGGCCGTAACTTTGCTGCAGGCATGAGCGGTGGTATTGCTTACGTTTATGACGAAGATGGCATGTTTGATAAGCGTTGCAATACCAGCATGGCAACGCTAGAAAAAGTTTTGCCTTCTGCAGAGCAGATTGCCAAGATGCCTCAGTCTGAGTGGCATGCTCCGGTTGATGTGAAAGATGGTGGTGAGCGCTTAACCGACGAGCAAATTTTGAAGAGCTTAATTGAGCGTCATTTCCGTTACACCGGTTCAGAGCGCGCTAAAGCACTCTTGGCTGATTGGGAAAATTCTCGTGCGCGTTTTATCAAGGTTCTCCCAACTGAGTACAAACGTGCTCTAGGTGAGTTATGGGATAAGGCGCAAAACAAAACTGTTGCTGCTTAATTAATACAGATATTAAGAAAAGATACTAAGGATTCGATATGGGTAAGGTCACTGGATTTATGGAGTTTGAGCGCGTCGATGAAACGTACGAAGCGCCAGTCAAACGCCTTCATCATTACAAAGAGTTTGTCGCTGCTTTAACCGACGAAGAAGCTAAAGTTCAAGGCGCGCGCTGCATGGATTGCGGTATTCCGTTTTGTAATAGCGGGTGCCCAGTGAACAACATCATTCCCGACTTTAATGACTTGGTGTTCCATAACGACTGGAAAAATGCTTTAGATGTTTTGCAATCTACCAATAACTTTCCAGAGTTCACGGGCCGTATTTGTCCGGCACCTTGTGAAGCGGCTTGTACCTTAGGTATTAACCGCGCTCCTGTTGGCATTAAGTCTATTGAACATGCCATTATTGATAAAGGTTGGGAGAGTGGTTGGGTGAAGCCTCAGCCATCTAAAACCAAGACTGGCAAAAAGGTAGCTGTTGTTGGTGGTGGCCCTGCTGGTATGGCAGCCGCCCAGCAATTGGCACGCGTTGGCCATGACGTCACTGTGTTTGAAAAGAATGATCGCATTGGTGGTTTGCTGCGCTACGGTATTCCAGATTTCAAAATGGAAAAGTGGTTGATTGATCGTCGTGTAGAGCAGATGCAAGCTGAAGGCGTGAAATTTGAAACCGGTGTTTTTGTTGGTAAAGAAGCCATTGGCGCCGAAGTAAAAAATTACTCTACTAAAACAGTTTCGCCTGATCAGTTGATGAAAGACTTTGATGCAGTAGTGATTACTGGCGGTGCAGAGCAGCCACGTGATCTCCCTGTTCCTGGTCGCGAATTGGCTGGCGTGCACTATGCCTTGGAGTTTTTGATTCCACAAAACAAAGAGAATGCGGGCGATTTCAAAAATGAAATCCGCGCTACTGATAAGCATGTTGTCGTTATTGGTGGTGGTGATACTGGTTCTGATTGTGTTGGAACATCGAATCGTCATGGCGCCACAAAAATTACTCAGTTCGAATTGCTCCCGCAACCGCCTGAAGAAGAGAATAAGCCCTTGGTATGGCCTTATTGGCCAACCAAACTCCGTACCTCCTCTTCTCATGAAGAAGGTTGTGACCGCGATTGGTCAGTTGGAACGAAGCGTTTTGAAGGCAAAAACGGCAAAGTAGAAAAATTAATTGGTGTTCGTTTGGAGTGGAAAGACGGCAAGATGGCTGAAGTTCCAAATTCTGAATTTGAGATCAAGGCAGATTTAGTACTTCTGGCTATGGGATTTGTATCCCCAGTTCAGCAAGTGCTCAATGCTTTTGGCGTTGAGAAAGATGCGCGTGGCAACGCTAAAGCAACTGTGGATGGCCAAAATGCTTATCAAACTAACGTTCCCAAGGTTTTTGCAGCTGGTGATATGCGCCGCGGACAATCTTTAGTGGTTTGGGCAATTCGTGAAGGGCGCCAATGCGCCCAGGCAGTAGATGAGTATTTGATGGGGTCATCTGTTTTACCCCGATAATATTGGGGATATGAACACTGTCCACCCAAACTCTTTGGATGCAAGCAAGCAATCTATAGGAGAAGTTGTCGTTTCCGTCAAGGACGTCGACTTTTCCTATGCTCCTGGTGAGCGACAGATTTTGTCAGGTCTCAATATGGAGTTTCGTCGCGGCCAAGTGGTCGCAGTGATGGGCGGATCGGGCTGCGGTAAAACTACCATCTTGCGTTTAATCGGCGGTCAATTTACTGCACAATCTGGTCAAGTTTTATTTGAAGGCCAAGACATCGGCAAGATGACCGGTGATCAATTAATGAATGCTCGTCGTCGCATGGGTATGTTATTTCAGTTTGGTGCTTTGTTTACCGATCTCAGCGTTTTTGAAAACGTAGCATTCCCATTACGCGAACATACTGATTTAAGTGAAGAACTTTTACGTTCCTTAGTATTGATGAAGTTAAATGCGGTGGGATTACGTGGTGCTCGTGATTTAATGCCATCGCAAATTTCTGGTGGCATGGCAAGACGGGTTGCCCTCGCTAGAGCAATTGCTTTAGACCCTCCCCTCATCATGTATGACGAGCCTTTTGCAGGCTTAGACCCAATCTCTTTAGGCATTACTGCACGCTTAATACGTGATCTGAATAACGCCCTCGGAGCCACGAGTTTATTGGTTACACACGATGTTGAAGAGACTTTTGAAATTGCTGATTACGTCTACTTTATCGCGAATGGCCGGATTGGCGCACAAGGTACGCCTGCTGAATTAAGTCGCTCGACCGATCCTTTTGTTAGACAGTTTTTGGATGCTGCACCTGATGGTCCAGTACCTTTTCATTACCCAGGTCAAAGCTTGGCTGAAGATTTTGGAGTGAGCATTTAATGACTGCTCTTCAAAAACTTCTCGACTTATTTGGCGACCTTGGATTTTTTGTTCGTCGCAACTTGAGTAGTCTCGGGCTTGCTACAAGAATGTTTGTAGCAGTCATTTTGCGTTCAGGATTTTTACTGAAAAGACCTCGCCTCGTCATCGATCAAATCCTCTTTGTTGGCAATCTCTCTTTTGTGATCATTGCGGTCTCGGGTTTATTTGTAGGATTTGTATTGGGATTGCAGGGCTACTACACCTTAAATCGCTATGGCTCAGAGCAGGCCCTGGGTTTATTGGTTGCACTTTCTTTGACTCGTGAATTAGGCCCAGTTATTACTGCTCTGCTGTTTGCTGGTCGTGCGGGTACTTCATTGACCGCAGAAATTGGCTTAATGAAAGCCGGTGAGCAATTAAGTGCAATGGAGATGATGGCTGTTGACCCCTTAGGCAGAGTGATAGCCCCAAGACTTTGGGCTGGCATTATTTCTATGCCAATTTTGGCAACCATCTTTACTGCGGTAGGCGTCATGGGTGGCTATTTTGTGGGAGTTCCCCTGATTGGTGTTGATTCTGGGGCCTTTTGGTCTCAGATGCAGGGTGGTGTAGATCTCTTTTCAGATATCGGTAATGGCTTAATTAAAAGCATGGTGTTTGGTGTGGCAGTGACGTTTATTGCCCTTTATCAGGGTTATGAAGCGAAGCCTACGCCTGAGGGCGTATCGCAGGCCACCACTCGGACAGTGGTGATTTCTTCTTTATCGGTTTTAGCGTTGGATTTCCTGCTAACCGCAATGATGTTCTCGAACTAGAAAGAATAAACTGGGACTCTTATGAGAAAAAGTGCAATTGATATTTGGGTAGGAATTTTTGTTGCCATTGGTTTATTGGCAGCTCTATTTCTGGCATTGAAGGTCGGCAATATGAATGCAGTGTCATTTGCACCCACTTATAAAATTTCTGCGCGCTTTGACAATATTGGCGGATTAAAACCTCGTGCACCAGTGAAGAGTGCTGGAGTGGTAGTTGGACGTATTGCTAATATTTCCTTTGATGACAAAACCTATCAAGCAACTGTTGTGATGACAATTGAAGATTCTTATAAGTTTCCAAAAGACTCATCCGCAAAGATTTTGACTTCAGGATTGTTGGGCGAGCAATATATTGGCCTTGAGGCTGGCGGCTCGGATGATTTTTTGGCTAATGGCGAAAAAATTACCCAGACCCAATCAGCAATTGTTTTAGAAAACCTCATTAGTCAGTTTCTCTATAACAAGGCAGCAGATAGCGGGCAAGATAAGGGTGCAGCAAAGTAATGCCGTCTGTAGTCAAGTTCATCAGCAGGGCTAGGCAATGCATCTTGTTATGTATAGCTTCTGTCTTAGTAGGCTGCGCCTCAATACCTGCAGGGGTTGAGCCTTCACCACAAGATCCTTGGGAGCGATTTAATCGCTCCGTTTTTGAATTCAATGAAGGTCTTGATGCCTATTTATTGAAACCAGTAGTCGCTGGTTATCGATTTGTTTTACCTGAATTTGTGCGTGAAGGTATTTACAACTTCTTTAGTAACTACAACGATATCTATACAGCTTTGCAAAATATGTTGCAGGGTAAGCCCGACTTTGCCTTCAATGATTTGATGCGCGTGGTAGTTAATACCACCTTTGGTTTGGGTGGATTAATCGATATGGCCACTCCTGGCGGTTTAGAAAAGCACAAGGAAGACTGGGGCCAAACTTTTGGTGTTTGGGGTGTACCTGCTGGCCCATACGTAGTCTTGCCTTTCTTTGGACCAAGTAACGTACGCGATACCTTTGGAACGGTTGCTGATTTAGAGTCCGATTATCTCTTCAGTTACGTTAAAGATATTGGGTTACGAAACAGTATTACTGGCTTACGCGTTGTAAATGCTCGCAATACTTACTACGAAGCTGGTGATTTATTGGATGGGGCTGCGATTGATAAGTACAGCTTTATGCGAGATGCTTATATTCAGCGTCGTCAGTATCAAATTAACGAGGGCCGTGATGATGAAGAGCCTACGATGCCCGTTTACCAGAATCCTTACGAGTAAGCGATTTAGCTGAGGGGCTAAAATTAGCCTCAATCAAGATAAAAATAGCGAGATAATTGGATATGAAAATTTTTAAAAAATTGACCAAGTCTTTAGTAGCAGGTTTGCTACTTATCTCCGGCGCAGTCTTTGCGCAAATCCCTGATCAAACAACGGCTCCTGATGTGCTGATCAAAATGGTTGTGTCTGATGTTATGGCCTCCGTGAAGGCGGACCCTGAAATCCAAAAGGGCAATATTCCGAGGGTAGTCGATTTAGTTGAAAAGAAAATTGTTCCTTATACCGATATGCGCCGCACCACCGAAATGGCAATGGGCCCCAATTGGAAGAAGGCAACCCCTGAGCAGCAAAATCAATTGGTCATGGAATTCAAAAACTTATTAATCCGCACATACTCTGGCGCCTTGAGCCAGCTGCGGGATCAGACAGTGCAATTTAAGATACTTCGTGCAGCACCAGACGATAAGGAAGTTGTTGTCAAAACCGTTGTCCTTGGTCGTGGAGATCCAGTCCCATTGGATTACCGTCTGGAGAAAACCGACAAAGGTTGGAAAGTCTACGATATGAACATCATGGGTGTTTGGTTAGTTGAGGCTTACCGTAATCAGTTCTCAAATCAGATTAGTCAAAATGGAATTGATGGCCTTGTGAAATTTTTGCAAGAACGCAATAAGCAGTTAGCTAGCGCTAAGCCAGCAAATTAATAACAATATTCATTTAGATATTTTTCAATGACCTTTTCTTTACCTACAACCGTTACACAGGAAAACGTTCTGCAGTTAGAAAAAGAAGGCTTGTTAAATTTAGCGAACTTAAGAACGATTAATTGCTCTGCCTTAAAAGATTTTGATTCCACAGTACTAACTGTTTTATTGGCATGGCAAAAAAAGCTGAAGGCTGATGGTCAGTCCCTATCTATAGAGCATGCACCTGAGAAGCTAAAAGTATTGGCCAGCGTATATGGTGTATCCGCATTGCTAGGTTTGTAATAGCATGCATCCTGCAATTTCAATTCAAAACATATCCAAACATTATGGGGCGCTTCAGGCCCTAGACGATGTTTCTCTCACTATTGAGCCCGGTGAATTTTTTGGCCTACTTGGCCCTAACGGCGCTGGTAAAACCACGCTGATCTCTATCTTGGCAGGCTTGGTAACCCCAAGTGCGGGTCATGCAGCAATTATGGGTGCTGATGTACAAAAGGCTTTTCGTGAGGCGCGTCGCATGTTGGGCGTTGTTCCTCAAGAATTGGTATTTGATCCTTTTTTCACCGTTCGTGAAACCTTGCGTTTCCAATCTGGCTACTTTGGTATTCGCAATAACGACGCATGGATTGATGAGATCATCGCAAATCTTGATCTCACAGCAAAGGCTGATAGCAATATGCGTTCTTTGTCGGGCGGCATGAAACGTCGTGTATTGGTTGCCCAGGCATTAGTGCACAGACCACCGGTGATTATTTTGGATGAGCCAACTGCTGGGGTGGATGTAGAGTTGCGCCAGTCTTTATGGCAGTTCATTAGTAGACTCAATCAAGATGGCCACACCATTGTGTTAACTACGCATTATTTAGAAGAGGCTGAAGCCTTATGTCAGCGCATTGCCATGCTCAAGCAAGGCAAGATTGTTGCGTTAGATACCACTGCCAATCTTTTAGCTCGCTACGGTTCGGTCAAAAAAGATGGCGAAGGCAAGACCGATCTGGAAGAGGTTTTTGTCAACATCATGTCTGGGGGTGCTTTATGAAGCATGGACTCAGTAGACCGCCTTTAGAGTACGGCAGCGGCTTCCCCACATTACTGCGCAAAGAAATATTGCGTTTTTATAAGGTTGGATTTCAGACTGTAGCGGCACCGGTATTAACAGCGGTTTTGTATCTCATGATTTTTGGACATGTTCTCGAAGGTAGAGAGGTCTATGGCCGTTTGAGTTACACAGCATTTTTGATACCAGGTTTGGTCATGATGAGCGTTTTACAAAATGCATTTGCAAATACCTCCTCATCCCTAATCCAGTCGAAGGTCACGGGCAACTTGGTATTTGTTTTGCTTGCCCCTTTGAGCCATTTTGAATTCTATGCGGCCTATATATTGGCGGCCGTGTTTCGTGGTGTCGTAGTGGGCTTTGGCGTATTTGTGATTACCGCTTGGTATGGCTTGCCGGCACTAGAACACCCATTGTGGATTCTGACTTTTGCATTTTTGGGTGCCGCTATTTTGGGTAGCCTGGGTTTGATTGCTGGTATCTGGGCGGATAAATATGATCAACTCGCTGCTTTTCAGAACTTTGTCATCATGCCCGCCACCATGTTGTCTGGCGTTTTCTACTCGATTCATTCACTGCCACTAGCCTGGCAAGTGGTTTCCCATTTCAACCCATTTTTTTACATGATTGATGGCTTCCGTTACGGCTTCTTTGGAGTTTCTGATATTTCCCCATGGAATAGTTTGGCAATCGTGGCTTGTTTCTTTATTGTGGTTTCAGTGATTGCTTTACGCTTGTTACAAAAGGGCTATAAGCTCCGCCATTAAGTATTCACATTATTACGTTTTATTAGGAGAGATGTATGTTTCCAACCCCAGAGCAAATTGAGGGCTATATCAAGCAGGGCATTACCTGCACCCACATTCAGGTAGAGGGCGATGGCCAGCATTTTTTTGCAACGATTGTGAGCCCAGACTTTGAGGGTAAGCGCTTGGTACAGCGTCACCAATTGGTATATGGCGCAATGGGCGATCGCATGAAGGCAGAAGTGCATGCCTTATCCATTAAGGCTTTTACACCCGAAGAGTTTGCTCAAAACCCTGCAGCCTAAATATTAATAACAGAACTACGACAGTTTTTATTGGAATCGTTTCATGGATAAATTACGAATGGTTGGCGGCACTCCTCTCAAAGGTGAGGTGGTGATCGCAGGAGCCAAAAATGCAGCTCTACCCATTCTTTGTGCCTGCTTACTTACTGACCAACCAGTCGTGTTGCGCAACGTGCCAGATTTACAGGATGTCCGCACGATGCTCAAGCTTTTGCAAGAAATCGGCGTCACAGTCAATTTTCCAGATGCAAGTGATCGCAGTCATTTGGTATTGAGTGCTGCGGTAATTAAGAGTTCAGAAGCGACCTATGAGAGGGTGAAAACCATGCGCGCCTCTATTTTGGTTTTGGGCCCACTGTTAGCCAGAATGCATAGCGCCAAGGTTTCTTTGCCAGGTGGTTGCGCCATTGGTGCTCGGCCAGTGGATCAGCACATTAAGGGCCTCAAAGCCATGGGTGCAAGTATCAAGATTAAGAGCGGTTATATCCAAGCAGAGACAAAATCACCAGCCGATCGTCTCAAGGGCGCATCGATTTTGACCGACATGATTACGGTAACAGGCACAGAGAATTTATTGATGGCTGCTACCTTGGCCACAGGCACCACCATTTTAGAAAATGCTGCACGCGAACCAGAGGTTGGCGATCTTGCTGAATTGCTAGTCAAGATGGGTGCAAAGATTTCTGGCATTGGTACCGATCGCTTAGTGATTGAGGGCGTTGAAAAACTTCATGGTGCTGAGCATTCGGTGATTCCGGATCGTATTGAAGCGGGTACATTCTTATGCGCAGTTGCCGCTGCTGGTGGTGAAGTGGTGGTGAAACATTGCCGCCCCGATACTTTAGACGCGGTAGTGGTTAAGCTCAAAGAGGCTGGTCTACAAATGGAGATTGGCGCCGATTGGATTAAGGCCTCTATGCAAGGTCGCCCTAAGGCAGTGAGTTTTCGTACTTCAGAGTACCCAGCTTTCCCAACCGATATGCAGGCGCAATTGATGGCTGTGAATGCTGTAGCTGCTGGCAGCTCAATGATTACCGAAACTATTTTCGAGAATCGTTTTATGCACGTTCAAGAGTTAAATCGCCTAGGTGCAGATATCGCAATCGAAGGAAATACTGCCATTGCGCAGGGCGTTGAAAAGCTCTCGGGCGCGATTGTGATGGCTACCGACTTACGTGCCTCTGCTAGTTTGGTGATTGCTGGCCTGGCGGCTCAAGGTGAAACTCAGGTTGACCGGATCTACCATTTGGATCGTGGCTATGACCGCATGGAGCATAAATTGACGCTGTTGGGTGCAAAGATTGAGCGCATAAAGTAAGCCTGATGGATAATTAGTCCATGAAATTGACTTTAGCCCTCTCCAAAGGGCGTATCTTCGAAGAGACTGCTGAGATCTTATCCAAGGTCGGCATTGTGCCGAAGGAAGATCCTGAGAAGTCACGCAAGCTGATTATTGAGACCTCAAATCCAGATGTCCGTTTGATTATTGTGCGCGCCTCTGATGTGCCAACTTATGTGCAATTTGGCGGTGCTGATTTTGGCGTGGCAGGGCTAGATGTACTGATGGAAAAAGGCACAGACGGCCTTTATGTGCCATACGATCTCAATATTGCAAAGTGCCGCATGTCGGTTGCAGTGCGCGAAGGCTTTGACTACGCAGCAGCAGTTAAACAAGGCTCTCGTTTAAAGGTGGCCACCAAATACGTGAATTGCGCACGTGAGCACTTTGCTAATAAAGGCGTACACATCGATACGATTCAGCTCTATGGTTCTATGGAGCTTGCCCCGCTAGTTGGTTTGGCTGATGCAATTGTCGATTTGGTCTCTACTGGTAATACTTTAAAAGCGAATGGTTTAGTTGAAGTGGAGCCAATTGCGGATATCAGTGCGCGCCTAGTAGTAAACCAGGCCTCATACAAGCGTAAGCGTGCTCAATTGCAACCTATTTTTGAGTTACTGAAGTAAGGCATATTCCTTTTCGCTCAAATGTCTGCGCCAATCAAAGTCAAGCGTCTCAATAGCCATGATGCGGGTTTCAAAGAAACCCTGCTCTCTAGTCTTTCCTTGCCCATGGCTGACGATGAAGCAATTGAGGTAGCTGTTGCTAAAATCCTCTTAGCGGTTAAAGAGAATGGTGATAAAGCAGTTCTAGAGTTCACAAAACAATTTGATCGTTTGAACGTTGCTAGCGTATCTGAATTAGAGATTCCGAAAAAAGATTTAGAGCAGGCTTATAAGTCTTTATCTGCTGATCAAAAAAATGCGTTAGATATCGCTGCACAACGCGTTCGTGCGTACCATGAGAAGCAAAAGATTGAAGCCGGTTGCCACTCCTGGGAATATGAAGAGGCGGATGGTACGCGCTTAGGTCAAAAAGTGACGCCACTAGATCGTGTTGGAATTTATGTTCCCGGTGGCAAGGCCGCTTATCCATCTTCTGTGCTCATGAATGCCATCCCTGCGAAAGTAGCTGGTGTTGCACAAGTCATCATGGTTGTGCCAACCCCAGATGGTGCGCGTAACCCATTGGTATTAGCTGCTGCGTATTTGGCTGGTGTTGATCGTGTCTTTACCATTGGCGGCGCTCAAGCTGTTGGCGCCCTAGCTTATGGCACGAAGACTATTCCCTCTGTAGATAAGATTGTTGGTCCGGGTAATGCTTATGTTGCGGCTGCTAAGCGCAGGGTATTTGGAATTGTTGGCATTGACATGATTGCAGGCCCCTCTGAAATTTTAGTGCTTTGCGATGGCTCCAGTAATCCCGATTGGATTGCGATGGATCTCTTTTCTCAGGCAGAGCATGATGAGCAGGCCCAATCGATTCTGCTTTGCCCTGATGCTGCATTTATTGAGCAAGTACAAGCCAGTATTAATAAGCTGCTACCAGAGATGCCAAGAGCCAAAGTCATTGAAGCATCTTTAAGTAATCGTGCACTCCTCATTCAGGTAAAAGATATGAGCGAAGCTTGCGAGATCGCTAATGCGATCGCTGCAGAACACTTAGAGATTTGCGCAGTAGATCCACGCAAGTGGGCAGAGAAGATTCGCCATGCTGGCGCGATCTTTATGGGTAACTACACTAGCGAATCCCTTGGAGATTACTGTGCTGGACCTAATCACGTCCTGCCAACAGCCCGTACAGCCCGCTTCTCATCACCGTTGGGCGTCTATGACTTTATTAAGCGCTCCAGCATGATTGAAGTAAGTGAAGCGGGTGCTCAGACCTTAGGTTTGGTTGCTAGTACCCTAGCCCATGGAGAGGGCTTACAAGCTCATGCACGCGCCGCTGAGATGCGACTTAAAAAGTAATTCGAAAATAAAATCGATTTAAATTAAGCGAGGATTTCTTTTAAAGCGGCGACTAGTTCGCCGCTTTGTTCATCTGTGCCAATCGTAATGCGCAAGAAATCCTCTATACGCGGCAACTTAAAGTGGCGCAAGATGATGCCGCGATCTCGCAAAGCTTGATAGAGTTTTTCTCCTGCATGTTGCGGGTGGCGAGTGAAGATAAAGTTTGCAGTTGACGGCAGCGTTTCAAAGCCTAGGACTTTTAGATCGCTAATCAATTTGCTGCGAGTTTGCATGACCTTGGCCGAGGTGCTTTCAAGATGTGCTTGATCTTCGATTGCAGCGATGGCACCAGCCTGTGCAAGACGACCGAGAGGGTAAGAGTTAAAGCTATTTTTTACCCGCTCCAAGCCTTCAATCAAGGCTGGGTGACCAACTGCAAAACCAACACGCAAGCCAGCAAGCGCTCTTGATTTTGAGAGTGTGTGTACTACGAGAAGATTCTCTGGACAGGAGGCACTACGCAATAATGGAATGCAAGATTCCGTGCCGTAATCAACATACGCTTCATCAATAACTACCACGGAGTCTTTATTTTGGGAAAGTAAAGATTCGATTGCAGAGCGTGCGATGGATCTGCCAGTGGGTGCATTTGGATTCGGGAAAATAATTCCACCGTTGGGAGCTTGGTAGTCTGCTAGATTGATCTCAAACTCTTTTCCAAGTGGCACCGCCTTGTAGTCAATTCCAAATAGCTTGCAGTAGACCGGATAGAAGCTATACGTGATATCCGGAAAATGAACTGGTTTGTTGTGTTTGAGTAGGCCGGCAAAAACATGGGCCAAAACTTCATCTGAGCCATTTCCCAAAAAGACCTGTTTTGGATCTAGGCCATGCAGCTTGGCAATAGCTTGTTTGAGTGCAGCACCCTCTGGATCGGGGTAAAGGCGCAAATCTTCATTGTTTTGGCCATCAATTGCGGCTATAGCTTTGGGCGAGGGTCCATAAGGACTTTCGTTGGTGTTGAGCTTTACCAGCCGCTGCATTTGCGGTTGCTCCCCAGGCACATAAGGGGTTAGGGTTTGAACAACAGGGCTCCAAAAACGGCTCATTAGGGTACTCGGCTCAAAAATCAGAAAGAAAGTGAAGCAATATCTGCATTTATATCTCTTCTAGGAATGATATTATGAGGCTTCAATCAACACTTCGCCTCGCGGCGCAATGAAGCATGCGGCAAGCCGACGTTACCCGAAACACTTCGGAAACCAAAATTCAAATTTCCATCAATTTAGATGGTACTGGTAAGGCTGAGCTGGCCTCCGGTGTCCCTTTTCTAGATCATATGCTCGATCAAATTGCCCGCCACGGCATGATTGACCTCAAAGTAGTCGCTAATGGCGACACCCATATTGATGATCATCACACCGTAGAGGATGTCGGAATTACCTTGGGTCAGGCTTTTGCTAAGGCGGTCGGCGATAAAGCGGGCATCACCCGTTATGGCCACTCCTATGTTCCTCTAGATGAGACCCTCTCGCGCGTTGTGATCGATTTTTCTGGTCGTCCGGGGTTGGAGTTCAACGTACCGTTTACTCGCGCTCGAGTTGGTGACTTTGATGTTGATCTCAGTATTGAGTTCTTCCGTGGTTTTGTAAATCACGCCGGAGTAACTTTGCATATCGATAATTTGCGCGGCATTAACGCGCACCATCAGATTGAAACCGTGTTCAAGGCTTTTGGCCGTGCTTTACGTATGGCTTTGGCCATTGACCCACGGGCATCTGGTGCCGTTCCTTCAACTAAAGGCAGTCTCTAATTTAGACACCCATAGTTGCTCTGTAGACAACAGCGAAAGATAAGCTAAATTGGCGCAAACTATTGCGATCGTTGATTATGGGATGGGTAATCTCCGTTCCGTATATCAAGCATTTCGTCATGTAGCCCCTGATGACAATGTGTTGATTGCGCACAAGCCCGAAGAAATTCTTTCTGCAAATCGAGTTGTCTTACCTGGCCAAGGCGCAATGCCAGATTGTATGAAGCATCTCGAAGAGTCTGGTTTATTGGAAGCGCTGTTAGAGGCATCCAAAAATAAACCCCTACTTGGAGTATGTGTAGGTGAGCAAATGCTGTTTGATCAAAGCGCTGAAATACGAGCAACAGAAAAGGGTCAATGGACCCCGTGTTTGGGCTTAATTCCGGGTGAAGTGCGTCGTTTTGAGCTAGCAGGCAAAAAACAGGCGGATGGCTCTGCATATAAAGTCCCGCACATGGGCTGGAATCAAGTGCGCCAAGACTCTAAACACCCCATATGGAAGGGCATTCCTGATTTAACTAGTTTTTATTTTGTCCATAGCTACTTTGTTGTGCCGCAGCGCAAAGAAGATATTGCGGGCTCTACAGAGTACGGGGATTGGTTTACTTCTGCCGTGGCGAGAGATAATATTTTTGCTACACAATTTCATCCAGAAAAAAGTGCAGAATACGGATTAAAGCTTTATCAAAATTTTGTTTCTTGGCAACCTTAATACTTTTAACCTTTAGATATGCTGCTGATTCCTGCAATTGATCTCAAAGACGGCCACTGTGTTCGACTTGAACAAGGTGACATGGATAAAGCCACCGTTTTCTCTGAAGATCCTGGCGCCATGGCAGCACATTGGATTAGTAAAGGCGCACGTCGCTTGCATCTGGTGGATCTCAATGGTGCCTTTGCAGGCAAACTCAAAAATGAATCTGCAATCAAATCGATTCTCAAAGCAGTTGGTGATGAGATACCCGTTCAATTGGGTGGCGGCATTCGTGATCTTGAAACCATTGAGCGTTTATTAGATGACGGTATTAGCACTGTAATTATTGGCACTGCTGCAGTCAAAAATCCAGGCTTTGTACAAGATGCTTGCACTGCATTTCCTGGCCATGTGATGGTTGGCTTAGATGCCCGCGATGGTAAGGTGGCCACAGATGGTTGGAGCAAGATTACTGGCCATGAAGTGATTGATCTCGCTAAGAAGTTTGAAGATTGGGGTGTTGAAGCCATTATCTATACCGATATTGGGCGTGATGGCATGCTCAAGGGTGTCAATATTGACGCCACTATTAAGCTGGCTCAGGCTATTCGTATTCCGGTAATTGCCAGTGGTGGTCTCTCAAACAATAAAGACATTGAAGCGCTGTGCAAAGCGGAAGAAGAGGGTGTGATGGGTGTTATTGCAGGCCGCTCCATCTATGCCGGGGATCTGGATCTTGCAGCAGCTCAAAAGTATGCGGATGAGTTAACTCTGAAGTACATGAAGAAAATTATCTAGTGTTAACAAAACGCATTATTCCTTGCCTTGATGTCACTGCAGGGCGCGTTGTTAAGGGTGTGAACTTCGTTGGCTTACGCGATGCAGGTGATCCTGTCGAAATCGCTAAACGTTATGACACCCAAGGCGCTGATGAGCTTACGTTCTTAGATATCACTGCTACATCTGATGGCCGCGATCTCATTTTGCACATCATTGAAGATGTTGCTTCCCAAGTATTTATTCCTCTCACCGTTGGCGGTGGTGTGCGCGCTGTTGCTGATGTGCGTCGCTTGCTCAATGCTGGCGCAGATAAAGTGAGTATGAATTCTTCCGCAGTAGCGAATCCGGATTTAGTTTCAGATGCTGCCGCTTACTATGGCTCACAATGCATTGTGGTTGCGATTGACGCCAAACAAACTGCTGCCGGCAATTGGGAGGTATTTACCCATGGCGGTAGAACAGCTACCGGTATTGATGTAGTGCAGTGGGCGAGTGAGGTGGCTAAACGTGGCGCTGGCGAAATTTTGCTGACCAGTATGAATCGCGATGGCAGCAAAGATGGCTTTGATTTAGCTTTAACCGCAGCCGTGAGCGATGCAGTCTCTGTACCAGTAATTGCATCTGGTGGCGTCGGTAATTTGCAGCATTTGGTTGATGGGATTACCAAGGGTCATGCCGATGCCGTATTAGCAGCAAGCATTTTTCATTATGGCGAGTACACCGTAGGCCAGGCAAAAGAATATATGGCCGCCCAAGGAATTCCGGTTCGGATTTAGCGAGAGCTTTTAAGCGCTGATTGCCATGTGAGCGATAAAGGCTGAGCGATTTTCTCCGGCTGATTTAGCTTTGGCATCCAATCTTGCCAATACTCTTTTTGGTAAAGAGATATTTACCCTTTCGATATCGTCTGATAGTAAAGCTGGGTCAATCTCAGCAATAGCCCAAATACATCCCTTGAATTCTTTCTTCTTCTGTAGATTGGTAATAGGACTGGGCTTCGGTATATCTTCACTGGCATCTAACGCTGACTCAATCCAAAGTTCAATAGCTTCTTTGGCATTTTCAATTGCCTCATCAACTCCGCTATCAGCAGCCGAGAAGCAGCCAGGTAAATCAGGAACGACTACGCTCCACGCTAACTTATCTCCACCCGGTTCAATCGCAATTGGATATTTCATGATGATTCCTCTATTTCATGCCTGCTTGTTTTAGTAGCTTTTGAACTAAACCAATTCCTAAATCCTTTTTGGGGTGAGGAACAGTGATATGCCCAGCTTTATGGGGATGATTAAAAACATGATGAGAGCCTTTTGAGCCCCGCAACACCCATCCATCCTTTTCTAATGCCTTAATGAGTTCTTTGCTATTCATTCCCAAATTATAAATTTATACACATCATACACACAAATATAGAAGGTGTCCATGAGGCGGGGCGGGTCATTACACCAAGCTCTAATAAATACTTATTTGGTTTGGCCTTAACAATTCTGTCAAAATTGAGCAAATGTCAGATATGAATAAAAACCCTCAAGAACAAAGCCTATTAGATGCCGTGACTTGGAATGATCAGGGTCTTGTACCTGTGATTGCTCAGGAAGTAAGTAGTGGCGATGTATTGATGATGGCTTGGATGAATCGCGATGCTTTGTTAGCAACTTTACGTTCTGGTGAGGCCGTCTATTGGACGCGTTCACGGCAAAAACTTTGGCATAAAGGCGAAGAGTCCGGGCATATCCAGAAAGTAAAAGAAATTCGTTTAGATTGCGATGGCGACACAATTTTGCTCATGGTTGAGCAAAAGGACGCTATTGCTTGCCATACGGGTGAGCATAGTTGCTTCTTTAAGCAATGGGATTCAGCTAAGGCCGCTTGGGTTGACCAGTCGATTTCTAAAAAATAAACAAGCTAAAGTCTTTTGCTTAAAAGACATAAAATAATCAAATGACGAGCTCTGCCAACAAACCTTCTAATTTAGATTCTGCATTCGCGCATTTGGCTGATGTAGTAGACCAGCGTCGTGATGCTTTTAAGGCTGGCCAAGCTGATCCTAAGACTTCCTATACTGCTTTGCTCTTCTCTAAGGGCGATGATGGAATTTTGAAGAAGATTGGTGAAGAGGCAACTGAGGCGGTCATGGCAGCGAAAGATGCCCGTAGTGCGAACTTGGCTCCAGAGCAACAGAAGCTGCTGGTGGCTGAGATGGCCGATCTTTGGTTTCACTGCCTGATTGCCTTATCCCAATTTAACTTGCGTCCAGAGGACGTGATTAGTGAGCTCGACCGTCGCTTAGGCACCTCTGGAATCGAAGAAAAAGCCGCCAGAAAAGCAGCCGGTAAGGAATAAATACTGATGTCACACGATCCAAATTGCCTGTTTTGCAAGATTTCACAAGGCTTGATCCCATCCCAGAAGGTCTATGAGGACGAGGAAGTCTACGCGTTTAAAGATATCAATCCAGCCGCACCAGTGCATTTTTTAATGATTCCTAAGAAACATATTCCCATGCTGGAGTCAGTAGAAAGCATTGATGCCCCTTTGCTGGGTAGAATGATGGAATTAGCGCCGCGTCTTGCCAAAGAGCAGGGCTGTCGTCCGGGTAAGGATGGTGGCTTCCGTTTGATGGTGAATAATGGTGCAGATGGAGGGCAGGAGGTTTATCACTTGCATTTGCATGTGATGGGCGGTCCACGCCCCTGGAAAAAATAATCCAAGGAGATTTGAAATGGGCTCATTTAGCATTTGGCATTGGTTAATTGTTTTGGTCATCGTGATGTTGGTATTTGGTACCAAGAAATTACGCAATATTGGCCAAGATTTGGGTGGTGCTGTAAAAGGTTTTAAAGATGGCATGAAGCCAGGTGATGAACCGAAAGAGCAAATCCAGCAAGCTGCTGCAACAACAGAAAAAACTGTTGATGTACAAGCTAAAGACATCAACAAGTGATTCTTGATAGCGCAATAGAAATCCATGTGGTTTTTAGAAGACTGCTGAAATGATTGATCTTGGGGTTTCAAAACTTGCGCTCATTGCAGTAGTTGCTTTAGTTGTAGTGGGCCCAGAGCGCCTACCAAAAATTGCTCGCATGGCGGGTAATTTATTTGGTCGTGCGCAGCGCTATATGGCCGACATTAAATCTGAAGTTAATCGCCAGATGGAAGTAGAGGAATTTAAAAAGTTCCGCGAAGAGAGTGCTTTTGCTCTAAAGGAAGTTGAGAACAGCATTAACTCCACTGTTCAAGAAGCCAACACCCACCTTAGTGATCAGGCCGATATTTTCGAGACCAGTTTTGAGAAGCTGCCTCTTGATGAGAGAGCGGTGTGGGACAAGACTAAGCGTCAGGGCCGCAATAGCTGGGGTGTTAGGCGTGCAGCTAGACCTATATGGTTTAAACGCTCAGCAGGCGTGCGCACACGAGTTCAATCGGGCGCCGCCAGAATGAAACGCTTTCATCACAGCGCCATCAAATAAATAAAATAAGAATAAAAATACTTTCGCATGTCAGAAAATCATTCCACTGAAGAGTCAGGTTTACAAGAATCTTTTCTCTCGCATTTATTTGAATTGCGTGATCGTGTTATCAAAGCAGCTCTAGCAATTATTGTTGTCTTTGTTTGCTTGGTGTATTGGGCGCCAGATATTTTTCATTTGTTTTCACAGCCTTTGCTAGATTCATTGCCAGCAGGTGGCAAGATGATTGTGACTGATGTCACTGGCTCCTTCTTTGTCCCCATGAAAGTCACTATGCTAGTGGCATTTCTGATTGCATTGCCTGTAGTGATTTATCAGTTGTGGGCTTTTATTGCACCGGGTTTATATCAACATGAGCGTAGGTTGGTCGTTCCATTAGTGGTGAGTAGCTATAGCTTGTTTATTTTCGGTATGGCCTTCGCCTACTTCTTGGTGTTTCCAACAGTATTTAATTTCATGGCTAGCTATAACGCACCATTGGGCGCGGAGATGTCTACGGATATCGATAAATATCTGAGCTTTGCGATGAACACTTTTTTGGCCTTCGGCATTACGTTTGAAGTTCCAGTAGTGGTAGTTGTTCTAGTGCGCATGGGCATTGTGCCTTTGGCTAAGCTCAAAGAAATTCGTCCCTACGTCATTGTGGGCGCCTTTGTAATTTCTGCAGTCGTAACTCCGCCCGATGTTCTATCGCAATTGCTCTTGGCAGTGCCGATGACATTGCTCTATGAGCTGGGCTTATTTATTGCGCGCTTCTATATGCCTAAGCCTGCAGATGATGAGACCGCTAAAGAAGATCAAGCTAGTTCAGCGTCAGTCTGATTTTTAGGGCTCTTAGAAAAAGTATCCGTTAGCCAATTGGTAACCCGATCAAAGCGATAGCGCCTTTGTCGGAGATTGCCTTCAATGTCCACTTCAGCACCAGCAAAAGCTTTGCCTGCTGCCAAAAGAGTGCGGCGCTGTTGAATCGTATCAATCTGAATGAGTCGCGGCAAAATCTTAGGCAATTCCCAGCGAATATCAACAGCTACACAATGCTCATGTTGTAGCTGACCTACTTCGCAAAGCAATAACTCTGCTTTGCTAAAGTTAAATTGATTAGCAATGATGATGCGATGACACAGTAGCAACCAGTCTTCGTCTAATTTATGTTCAGCATGATGGTTAATAGCGCGCTCAGCATATTGCGCCAGTTCAAACCATTCATTTAATTTGGGGTCTGGGCAACTTTCTAAAATTTTGCTGAGCAAATCTTTAGCTTCTGTCACACCTTGCTGATGCGCTTGCCAGACCCAATATGACGCTTGCAAGCCGCGCACCTTTTCTTCAGACTTTTCTCGCTTACGCCACAGGTTGGCACCTTTACGCAATTGTGCTTCTGCATGTCCTAAGTCAGCAGCACGATCAAAGCAGCGATCACTTTCTGTAGCGTTATATCCTGAGAATTGAGGGCGGCGATAAATTTCACCTAGTGCATACCAAGCATCACGATCGCCATCTTTGGCTGCGAGCTCTAACCAGTACGCCGCTTTTTTAAGAGATGCATTCGACTTAGTATCGCTGCCATCTAATTGCGCGAGACGCAATCCCAAGGTCAGTTTTGCAATAGTGAGTCCAAGTTCTGCTGCTTGTAGCAAGGCATCTTCATTTTTCTCTTCAAGCCAAGCGCTCCATAAAGAGGAAAGAGCCTCATTTTTGGGTTGAAGCTTAATCAGTAGTTCTTTGGCAGAGCTTGTGAATGGCGAATCAATTTCAGAAAGCTCTTGAAGATATTCCTTAGCGAGTTTTTGAAGACCCACAAAATCAAGACCAGTAATTTTTTCAACAGAGGGGGGAATGGCCGCTTTATTTAACCAATCGGCAAGTTGAGGTTGAATCTCTTGATAGGCTGGGTTTATTAGCAGATTGGCTAGTTGCCACTTAGCAGCCAGGCTAGAAGCATCCTGAACGGCTTTTTCGGCCACCTCCCAGAACGACCCCCAACCAAAGCTAAAAGCAGGGGAATTGAAGGTCTCCGCCAGGGGAATGCTGGCCACTTGATCTAAAAGACCGGAAATTTCCTGTTGGATTGAGTCTTTTTCGTCAAGTCCTTGATTTGAAATGGAAAAATAGGACTTTTCGAGCCAAATTAAGGCATTTGTAGGCTGAATTGGGGTTTTAAATGCCCCGGTCATATAAGCCTGCGCTAACTTTTGTTGCGCTAATACATCACCTAAGCGGGCTGAACTGAGGATTTTTAGGAATTCGCGACTTGCCATATGACAATTTTGTCATCTAAGGGCCTTAAAAGACAGAAAACAAAGGTCTTGTTGCCGAGATACAACGAAGAAAGCCAAAAAACTACCTTTTCACAAGCAAAAAGAGCTCTTAATTACCCCTACCCCCAGTCTAGATGGGCAATAGAAGCAAAATTCATTGGTCCCGGTTTTATTTGGGCATTACTTTTAATTTTTGGAGATTTAAAGAATGAAAAAATCGCTATTAGCAGTTGCAGCTATGACAGCTTTTGCTGGCGCAGCTCAAGCTCAGTCCTCAGTGACTGTTTACGGAATTATGGATGTTGGTTATACCAATGGTAGTGCTAGCTTCACTAGTGCCACCGCCACTAACAAGCAAAACGTTAGCCGTATCAGCAACAGTATGGAATCTGGCAGCCGTATTGGTTTCCGTGGCACTGAAGATCTTGGTGGCGGTACTTCAGCAAACTTTGTATATGAGTTAGGTATCCAACCTGCCGGTAATGCTGGTTCGAACGCTTCTGGCGAAACAATTGCAGCTCCTACAGCTAGTTCAGGTTCAAACGCTGGATCACCAAATCAGGTTTTCAACACTCGTCAAGCATATGTTGGTTTAGTTAAAAAAGGTTTGGTTGATGTACGTATTGGTACACAAAACACCTTTAACTGGGAACAAGCTGGTAGTAACACTACTGGTCAGTTGAATCAAACTTTAGGTAGCATGTTAGCTCCTACAACTGACGGCGCTTTCTTTAATAGTGCCTCTGTTCCTTCCACTGCTACTGCAGCACTTAACGGTTCTGCTTATGGCGCATTTACCAATAGAACCACAAACACGATTACCGCTCGTTCCGATAGAATGGCTGGCGTACAAGCTAAACTTGGCGCTGTCTTGAGTAATCAAGATTCCACTAGAACATCTGCTACTAATGGTGGAAACTCTAACCAGTTTGGCTGGATGGGTGCTTTGGATTGGAATATTCAAAAAGCAAATATCCAGGCTTCATACCAAGTGTTCCATTCCGAGGCTCCAGTAGGTGGCGCAGCAACCTATACAACTACCCCAGCAGCTTGGGGATCAGGTACACAGGGTAATAACGTTATTGATGGACAAGCTTTGATCACAGGAAGCTATGACTTTGGTATTTTGAAGGCCTACGCTGGTTGGGTAAACCGCAAAGTTCAGGCGGACAACAATCCTAGCCTATTCCTTAAGCGTTCAGCTCAAGAAATTGGTGTACGTAGCTTCATTACACCAACCATTGAAGGTTGGGCATCTGTTGGTAACGGTCGCTACACTTCATATGGAGTTGGCGCACCTACTGCTAACATTATTGGCTATCAGTTAGGTGGAAATTACTGGCTAAGCAAGCGTACAAACTTGTACACAATCTATGG
>NZ_JACVPN010000006.1 GCF_018881855.1 Polynucleobacter sp. MWH-Berg-3C6
GACACAAATTTGAGCTTTTCATCCATCTTCGTACTTTCATTCCACGGCATAGAGTGGTCCCTCCTATGCCAAAAACTGTAAAGTATGTGTCCGGTATAAAGTGTTAACTATGTGTCGAGTCGTACAAAAGGGATCGCAGCAATGCGGTCCCTTTTCTTTTGGTTAAATGGAATGTGTTGGTGACTGCTCGTAACAATACAGATCTATTGGACCGAGATGGGTCAGGATGGCAGGCGCTTAGGGACCGTTTGGACTATGAGCGTCTCTTTATGGAGCGTCCCTAAGATTAGTCATCCGCAGGCAAAGACTTCATAAAGTTTGGATATGGAGATAGATCGGTCATTCCACAAAAAATTGCACCATCCATAATGATTGGATGATCTATACATGAGCGATATCTTAAATAAGTTTGATTATTGCCCTCGATGCCCTTTAGCAAAAAATCTATTGATTTTGAATCAAAGCTATTTATATAAGGCTTTACAAACTTAGAAAAGTTAGAGTCGGCCGTATCAAAATTAGGACTCTCATAATAAATTCTTGATCCAAGCCTAAAGACTATTTGTCGCAATTTATCGTCTCTATCGCAACCACGGACGACTTTGACAAAATCCTCGCCAGTCATTTCTTTAAGCTGCAAATAGTCATACTCACATAGCTGACTTATATGATCCGCGTAAGATGAATTCAGAAAAATTGATTTAGAGAATAACGCTCCAGAGGCCCTAGCAAATGTCTCTATTAGCGTTTTAGCAGCGTCTGACAAGATACCAAATACGCGAGGAGCATTGCCCAAGAAATTAACTAAGCACAATAATTGATCACTTCCCGCCGATATTTCGCTGAAATAATCAACATTTCGTTTAATTACATCATGAAAAGTATAAGGACTTCTTTCATACAACAATCCTAAGCAACGAAAGTTAATATCTCGATTTGCGTCAACCTCTATGTTTGAGCTTCTGAAGCAGAACTTCCACAATGCTTTTATTAAGTCCTCTTCGATTGCTGGAGCAAGATGGCCAAAATATTTGGCATTCAAATACTTTCTTAATCCGACCTCATCAGGCAGAAGGTCTTTTTTAGAAGCCATGTCCTGAACAAACTCATTAACAATTTTCTTTGAAAAAATTGGCGGCTTTAACAAAACTCCTTCTAACGTATTTCTAATCAATGCCCTAACAGTCTCTTTGTTGGGAGAAAAAAGTAGATTTTCTCCGCTCAAAACTGGATGAGCTGATAGATGTCGATACTTTTGTAAATTTTGAATTGACTGATAATCAGCGACCTCAATTAGATGAAGTCTTTTGTATACCTCTTCAACCAAATACATTTCCCATTCCGGATTAGCATGGTTAGAGCTTTGTTTTTTTGACACTCCATCCAAGATTGAGCTAGCAATTTGATCTTGATAAAGATCTTTTAAAGAATGAAGCTTGTATATCAGATCTGAAATCAAAACAGACCATAGCATTACAGTCGCGGATCGGTAATTTTTATTTACAAACGAACCAAGCACCTCGCTAAAGTACTCCCTTGTCCTGGAATCGTAAATTTGCTCAGCCGCTAAGTCTATTGAAAAATCATTCATAGTAATTTACAAGCTCCGAAAGCAATTCCACCACGACCATTGCTCTCAACAAACTTCATATCAGGAAAGAGCTGAATGTCGTACTGACTTCTAAATAAGTAGAACTTCTTGTATCCCACGTGCTTATCGACCTCCACCCTATCAATATCGTAGGAATCGCAAGTCACTTTATTGTCATTAGGCTTAATACTGCACCTATCGACTTTGGGTTTATCTGAGTCATGAATTCTGGCGGAAAACTTGTACTTTTCCATTTGAGCTGGTTGATACACATTCTCAAAATCTAGTTTTTTAGTAACAGCACAGTCATAACTAACTGCGTTGGCTAAGCCAGCCGTTAGTAACAATCCTAGGGATACGAGGTATTTCATTAAAAACCTATGGCAGAAGAACTATTGGTCCAGTTTAGTTATGGAATCGATAACTGTCTAGCCTTGTTTATGAGGGTTAAACGACTTGTAACTGTCGCGTTTCGCGTCACTTTCCCAAATATAGTTGCATAGCTAATTAATTTGTATTACACTACCCCCATGTTTGAACAATGCCTCTATTTCAATACCACCAGCCTAGCTCGCCAGCTAGAGCGGGAATGGACTGGCGCATTTAAACCTTTTGGCCTCACCCCATCACAAGCCTTCATGCTTAGAGTGGTTTTAGATAAAGCCCCACTATTACAAAGTGAATTGGCTTTGGAGATGAATATCAGCCGCCCTACTACTACAAGAGGTTTAGATGGCTTGGAGAAATTGGGCTTAATCAAGCGCCTAGCCTCTGAGAAGGATGGCCGTGAACAAGAGATTCATCCCACGAAGAAGGCCATTGAGATGAAAGATGCCATTAATGCCGCCAGCGGAGCTGTTACCAAGCGCCTGAAAAAAGTATTAGGTACAAGCCAGTTTGAAGATGTTGTTGGACAACTTCGGGGCATTAGCTCTGCCCTGAAGTAATTGGGACTTTTTTATTTCCCAAATAGTTGCATAGCTAACTTATTTACATAATCACCAAAGGAGAATTACATGCCAATCTTGAACGTGAAAATCAGCGGACAAAAGAGTATCGCTACGACTAAGGCCATTAATGAACTACTGCTAGACCTTACACACCGCATTCTGGGCAAGAAAATGGAAGTTACTGCTATCGCGATTGAATATGTAGATTTGGATTGTTGGTTTGTTAGTGGCAAGCTATTAAGCGAGCAAGGCAAGAATAGTTTTTACTTTGACATCAAGATCACCGATGAGACCAATACCAAAGATGAGAAGGCTCGGTACATCAAGGAAGCATTTGAGGGTTTTGAACGTGTCCTAGGCAATCTTCATGAAGAAAGCTATATCTACGTACAAGATGTCAGGGCTGCTAGCTATGGGTATGGTGGCAAGACCCAGGAATATCGATATCATCAATAATTCAGCAAATACACCCATAACCCTCTGAAATATCAGGGGTTTATGACTAGATAATTGAGCATAATTCTCTAGGAAAATAGACCTAGAGTCACTAAAATAGATCCATGCCAACAAAGTTTTCAACCCAATCTCAGGTCCGCCAATACGACGCCTCTAACGCTGTGGCCTCTGCTCGGATTGAGGGTATTACTCCCACTAAACAGTTAGAGCTAAACCTTACTGATTACGTTACTGGCAACAAGAGTATCGGACAAATACTGGAAGAAACCAAACAACGTTATGCCGCAAATCGACCCAAATGACGTCCGCAATAAATAAAAAAATTATCATCATTGCAGGACCTAATGGGGCTGGTAAAACTACTTTTGCCAAAAACTTCTTACCGCAAGAAGCTCATACATTTCGTTTTATTAATGCTGATCTTATAGCGGCTGGTTTGGCACCATTTAATCCTGAATCTGTTGCATTCAAGGCGGCTCGCTTGATGCTCAATGAGTTGGATGAATACACCAAAGCAGGTGAAAGTTTTGCATTTGAAACCACGTTATCCGGCACCCATTATCTACAACGCATTCAAGAGTGGAAAGACTTGGGCTACACAATCAAGCTCTGGTTTATTGCCCTAAGTTCTCCTGAATTAGCCATCTCTCGAGTAGCAGAGCGAGTTGCACAGGGCGGACACAATATTCCTGAAGAAGTCATTCGTAGGCGCTATCGAGCAGGATTAGAGAATCTCCCAAAGTATCAAAAAGCTGTAAACTCATGGGTACTGCTTGATGGTGATTTAACGGAATTAGAAAAGATTGCTCAAGGCTAGAAATGATTATTCCAACTCCAGATATCCTCAATTCACCAGATCCTGACATATCAGGCTCCTACTTCGCTATTAAACGTGCTAGAAAAGCAGCGATAGACTTGGCAATCCAAACCAATACCGCAATCGTGACCACAGTTAATGGCAAGATAGTGCGGATCCCTGCCGCAGAACTCATTAAGCAGCGGCAACTTACGGCCTAAACACCGTTGGTCGCGAGTTCGAATCTCGCCCGACCCACCAGTAATATAAAAGCCACCCGAGGGTGGCTTTTTCTTTCATCAAACGGATAACATCAGATTCACATTAGATGAGTACGCCGTCCAAAAAAATTAAGCTTGCATATAGCCATATCTTAAGTTTGTTCTGCCATCGCCAAACTGGTCATAATGAGTTTTTGCAACGGCGATCTTATCGGTCGCTAAAGCCGCTCGTTGTTCAGCCGTAAAGTTATAAAGTCGTGCAGAATTTTCACCAAAAATTGCTCTCTTTACTGGACCATCTGCAGCGCCCAATGGAAGAAATCCATATTTTTTCTGCATATCCTCAGGAATCTCGAGTCTGCGCAAAGCCTCAATTTGCCACTGGGGTGAGCCGGTCCAAATGGCATCGGTACCCCAAACAACATGATCTTGCCCTAGACCCTGAATGAGTTGCCCCAACATCGCTGCACATAGTCTTGGTTCAGCAATAGTACTTTGAGCAAAAATTTGGCCCAAATCTCCGTAAACATTTTTAACGCCAGTTTTTTGTGGGATCTGGGCTAAATCAGTAACCCAGTCAATGCGGCCAGATTGTCTAAATTGCTCCCAACCGATATCCCAAGTGCCACCTGTATAACGAAAAGCAGAATGGTAAATAACGAAATTGAGTTGAGGCCAATCTTTTGCAGCTTTAGCAACGTCATCTACCTTTGCATAAGACAATAAGTGAGGATATTGCTGTGTGACAGATGGTGGATAAAGCCCCTTATGCACACATACATTTGCCAGGCTGGGCTTAGTCTTACTCCATTTAACCAACTTCTCATAAAATGGATATAGTAATTTTTCACCATCAAGACGCCAAGGATGCTTTGAAAGTTGCTTATTCGTATTGTCGCCAATCGTGTAACCCTTAAAAGAATCTGGCTTCAAATTTTCATAATCTGCTTCAGCCTTTTCTAACCAACCGGGCATACCTGGCATAAATATGGCATGCGAAAACATTCTTTTGGTGCCGGATTCTTGGTTAACGGATTGACGCGCCTGAGCCTTCATTTCATTTGTTAAAAACCAGTCTCGAGGATCCTCAGATCCAGAACCCGAAATCAATGCAACTTTAGTATCGCTATCTAAAAAGATCTCTTTAATGTAATTTGCAAACTTCAAATCATCGAGGGTTTGCGGCTTCCCAGCTAATGCAGGATTCCATGATGCCTTGCCTACAGCCTCTCGGGATCTCACAAAACCTTCAAGCCGGGTATCGTCACGGAGGAAATGGGTATGCATATCCATGATGAACTGATTTTTTAATCCAGCGGCTCTTTCATTTGCCAACTCTGGTGTTGCTGCCTCTGCATGACTAACGCTATAGAGTGGGCCAAAGGTTTCATTCATCGCAATAAAAGCAGCTGCCATCCCTGCAGCACTTTGAAAAAATCGACGGCGAGGTACCCCTTGGTGCTTGGCTAGTTTTGCGCCAATATCCTTGACGCGACTCTCGAATTCTTTTTGCTTAGGGGTCTGTACCCCAGGAAAAAACTCATCACTTGAAATTGCCTGGGTGGGTATTGGCGAACGAAAATCCGCTTTTTCTGCTGGAATAAGCCTTGCAATTTCATCAGGGGTCATCATCAGTTAAGCCTCCTATAGTGAAATAATGGTAATCTAAATTAATATCTTCCAAGAAGCATCTATACCAATTATTTTAAGGAGAGATTCAATGTCTCGAGATAAATGGGGATTATTTGCATTTGGCCTCGCATTTCTAGGCTTTATTGTCTATGTAAAAACAGGATCTTTTTTACTCTTTGCCATAGGCATCGTATGCGTTGCTGTGATCATTTTCTCAAAAAGCAAATATATTAAATAGATGACCGGGGAAGCAATAGAACTCATCATTGAGTTTAGTGTGATACTGATTTCACCAGTTATCTATCATCTCTACCTCTTGAAATATAAAAAACTTCCGAAAGAAGTTGTTTTTAAAGACATCAAAATTTACTTGATTCTTTATGGACTGATTGCAATCGCCGGCGCACTTCTCTTCTTTAGGTGATACAGCATCAGGGCACCGCCTAAGGAAGTCCAATACTATTTCAGCAAAGTACTAATGCGCTTAATACTCTTGTATAAGCAATCTTAGAAATTAAGACTTGATAGAAACCATGCACAAACTGCAATTGTTGAGAAAATACCTGTGAATACCGCAATACCGATCAGATAAATATTCTTTGATTTATCGCGTACTGTAATCATGCGTTTTTGGTCCATATATACCTCCAGGTGTTGGTTGTTATAAACATATTAATACATGCTAATTAAAGTGCATAGCCCTTAAATGGGCTTAATTTGCATGCGAATGCATTTAAAAGCCAATTTATGCGGACTTTTCTGGATTCTATTGGCTGGGTATCCAGCCCCACCAGAGTTAGCTATAAATACAAAAGCCACCCGTAGGTGGCTTTTTATCTTGCTCATTGGATCTTCTCTTACTTCAGCAATGCTACCGACTGAAGAGATTTTCCATTGAGATCCCAATCAGAAAAATTGGCTGTCAAAATTCCAGGGTTCTCAAAAGAACGGATCTTATAAGTCCTTGTCTTGAGATTCGCTACTACTACCCACTCAGTAAATTCATTTGAATTGACTCCACCACCATAACCACTGGAGCTATCGAGATGAATTGCCCCAAACGGAATATCAAAGTTATTCATGATGTGCCAAGCTCTACGCTCTTGAACATCGGTGCTCGCGCTAGGCGTATTGAGTACAAACATGGATGCGCGAATAAAACGATCGGGACTTAAGAAGCTTCCTGGTAGGCCATGCATACCATTGCCTGAGCTTGCAGCTGGAAACTTTTGACCTTGTACTGTTAATGGCGCTTTATCCGTACCGGACAAATTGACGTAGTTACCAATATTTTGTAGGTGCCATGCAAAAGGTGGGTCATTGGTCATCGTACCGATCACGTTATTAGTCATCACCAACTTGCCATCTAAGTATTCAACAACTAGGCTTTTGCCACTTGCATCATGCAAGGTCATTCTGGACTTAGCGACACCGCCCCACTCCTTCATTGGTGAGCTATTGACGTACATCTTCGGTAAAGCGTCTTTTACCTCATCTACCGTTGCAAAGTTTGTTAATACATACAGCAGTAATTGTTGTGAAGCGATGCTATTAGCAGACTGCTCCTTAGATGGATTTTGATATTGGGCAGTATTGGGTGCATTTAATAATCCACCTGCGAGACCAGCTTCGTTCATTCCATCTACATACAGGGGTAAACCAAATGCATTAGCCCCAACAGTTGCATACTTGGCAACCCAATTTTTACCTGAGCCTGCTACGCCATCAATACCAATTCCCTGAAATGCATAAGCACGCGGAGTTTTGAGGATGGCTGATTTCAGAGGAATTCCAAACTCCATAGATCTGCCATAAACACGGCCGCCATCAGTACCCGCCAAAACCATTGAGGTACAGGCCTGTGCCTGAGAGAGTCCTAATAGACTCCATACCAAGGTCCAAACTAAGAAATTAATTTTTTTAAACACGAATGACTCCAAGTATGATTTATTGAATGATACTTCTATTAGCTGGATGATTTAGCGATGAAGAAGGCTTTCGGTACTGGAGTGCACCATACAACGCCATCGCCCATTTGACCAGTCTGACAAACTGCCACTATCTTATCCATCAACACATCTGCAACTTCATCATTACATACGATTTCGAGGCGAACTTTTGCCGAGTAATCCGTTAACTCATCTTTAATATTGGCCTTGCTGGTTTTGGAAGGTGCACTACAACCCTCTACCTTAGCAACCGTCATTCCCGGAAATCCAGGTGTTTCTAATAGAGCCGCTCTCAGGGCGGCCAACTTATTTGGGCGAATCACCGCCTTCACTTCCATCATGCTTCCACCTCTTTTTCTTCAAACCATCTATATAAGACAGGCAGTACTAATAATGTTAAGGCTGTTGAGGTCACCAGGCCAGCAATAACCACTGCAGCAAGAGGGCGAGTAACCTCAGACCCTGGGCCGCCTGAGAACAACATCGGCACCAAGGCTAACATCGCAACTGATGCCGTCATCATGACGGGCCGGAAGCGATGACCACAGCCATGTAGCAAGGCATCTTCCATGCTGTAACCATCTTCACGCAGCTGCTTAATAAAGGAAATCAATACCACTCCATTGAGCACCGCTATACCCCAGAGATTGATAAATCCTACCGCTGCCGGAACGGAGAGGTACTCCCCTGTCAGGAATAATCCAAAGACACCACCAATAGAAGCAAATGGCAGCACTAAAATAATTAAGCTAGCCAATCGCAGTGATTTAAAGAGCATAAAGAGCAAGAAGAAAATTGCCAGAATGGTTAACGGAATAATAATCATGAGGCGTGCCATCGCTCTTTGCATATTTTCAAACTGGCCACCCCATTGCAAGGTATACCCTTGTGGCAGTTCAACATTCTTAGCAATCAGACTTTGAGCCTCTTGCACGAAACCACCCAAGTCACGGCCCTCCACGTTGACACCGACTACCAAACGACGTCTTCCAGACTCACGAGAAATTTGGGCGGGCCCTTCAACCAATGAAATCTCAGCCAAATCCCGCATCAGAACCTGAGCCCCATTGGGTGAATGCAAAATAATATTTTCAATTGCATCAATATTATTTCTATAAGGGCTCGGGTAACGGAGTACTAAAGGAAAGCGTCTCTCCCCCTCGTAAACAATACTGGCTTGCTTGCCGCCAATGGCTGTTTCAATCACTTCATTGACATCAGAAACATTGATGCCGTAACGCGCAATAGCATCACGATCAATTTTGATATTGAGATAGTTCTGAACAGATGCTTGTTCTATGCGTAAGTCATTGCTACCCTTCATCTTGGTTAAGATTTGACCAATCTGTGAGCCCAGCTTTTGCAAAACAGCCAGATCCTCGCCAAAAATCTTCACAGCAACCTGCGAACGAACTCCAGAAACCATCTCATCCACACGCGCAGCAATCGGCTGAGAAATCGCCAACTCAATACCCGGCAGTGTTTTCAGCTTTTCTCGAATTTGTTGCGCAATTTCTTCTTGGCTTAAATCTCTATCGCCTAGCGGCTTGAGCGTAACGATGGGATCTGACTCATTTGGCTGCCCTGGATCAGCAGGAGACTCGCCTTTACCCAAGCGAGACACAGCCATTTCTACACCAGGGATCGTCATGATGCGTTTAATCGCTTCGAACTCTAACTTAATCGATTCATCGAGGGAAATATTAGGCGCCCTCACAATCACTGGCGTAATCGAGCCCTCTTGCATCACCGGAATAAAAGCCTTACCTAAAAGCACAAAGCCTACTAAGCTAATGCCTAATGCAATTAAGGAGCGCTTTACCACTAACTTCGGGTTTGCTAAGCTCCAATGCAACCACCGCTCATAAGGTGCTCGCAGCTTTTTAACAATCCTTGTATCATCTTCGCTGCCGCCCTTCAAGATATATGAGCAAAGCACTGGCGATAAAGTAAATGACAAAATCAAGGAGATAGCCAAAGCAATCGCAATCGTAATTGCCATCGGCGCAAACATCTTGCCTTCCATACCCTCTAAAGATAGCAGCGGCATAAAGACTAGGATAATGATGCCAACACCAAATAGCACTGGCGTACCCACTTCAGAGGCCGCTTCTAAAATAATTCTGTTTTTAGACTCCCCAGACTTGAGGCGCTCACCTAATTTTGCAAATGTATTTTCCACCACAACCACTGAGCCGTCGACCATGATGCCAATGGCAATGGCTAGACCACCCAATGACATAAGGTTCGCAGAAATACCATAACGATTCATTACCAAGAATGTCAGTAGCGGCGTGAGTAATAAAGTAGCAACCACAATCAGTGATGAGCGAACATCACCTAAAAATAAGAATAGCAAAATGATGACGAGGATGACGCCTTCCACCAGTACCTTAGCCACGTTAAGCATAGCTGCATTAACCAAATCGGTTCGATCGTAGAAAGGTACGATTTGCAAACCATCTGGCAGCAACTTACCTTCATTAATCTCTGCAACTTTGAGCTTAATGCGGTTAACTACTTCTCGAGCATTGCCGCCCCGAATCATTTGTACGATGCCGGCAACACTCTCGGTATAGCCATTCTTAATCGCAGCGCCCTGGCGGATTTCGCTGCCGATAGTAACCTCAGCGACGTTCTTCACGTACACCGGGATACCCTTGACTTCTTTGAGAATAATTTTGCCAATGTCTTCGGGCTTCGTAATTAAGCCCAAACCACGGATGAGATAGCGTTCAGCATAACTAGGCAGCTGACCACCGCCAGAGTTGGCATTGTTTCTTGCAAGCGCTTGATAGACTTCATGCAGACTAATTTGGTAATGGCGCAAGCGCTCAGGATTCACCAATACTTGATACTCCCTTGCGTAGCCACCTTGAGTATTAATCTCTGCAACGCCCGGGATGGATCGCAACATAGGGCGCACAATCCAATCCTGTACGGCACGCCTATCTGATAAGTCATCGACAGAAAGCTCTCTGTGTCGATCTGAGGGGTGGTCAAGTGTGTATTGATAGATCTCGCCCAAACCAGTTGATGGAGGCGCCAATACCGGAGTAATGCCTGTCGGCATCTTAGAGGCAACCTCAATTAATCTCTCAGTAACGAGTTGGCGCGCAAAATAAATATCCGTCTTCTCAGTAAATACCAAAGTAATTACAGAAATACCATTGCGGTTTAATGAGCGCATTTCTGTTAGACCAGGCAAACCAGTCATTCCCAATTCAATCGGAATAGTGACAAAGCGCTCTACCTCTTCCGGTGATTTACCAGGAGCCTCGGCAGCAACTTGTACTTGGACGTTCGTGACATCCGGAAATGCATCTACTGATAAACGTTTGGTAGCCAACAGTCCTGCCACCATCAACACAATGGCAATAATGACTACCAGCAAGCGCTGCTGAAGAGAGAGGCGGACTATTCTTCCGATCATTTACTTATCCACCACTCAGCTGACGCTTACGCTCTGTATTTAGATGATAGGCACCTTCGATGGCAATTTCTTGACCCTCTTTTAGACCAGAAACCACAGGGCGATACCCTTTACCTTCTGGGCCGAGTTTGACCGGCACCATGCGATAGAGGTCATCATCCAATCTCACAAAAACGTGATCATGATTATCTTCGCGAACGACAGCGCCTACCGGTACAACCAACTTATCCATTGGCTGACTCTCAATTAGCATCGTTGCCAACATGCCGGGCTTAATTTGCCCTTCTTTATTCGCCAGCTCCATCCGCACTACCACTGTGCGTGTTTGCGGGTTCACAATGGAATCCACATGAGCAACGGTCCCTTCAATCTCTTGATTGCGCAATGCCGGAATAATGAGCGATGCCTTTTGACCTTTACGAATTAAATACGAGTTACTCTCTGGAACTTCGGAGATTGCCCATAAGGTACTTAAATCTGCCACAGTAAATAGCGCATCAGCAGGTTGCACGACCTGCCCTTTATTAATCTTGCGCTCGACAATTTCGCCAGGGATAGTAGCAACCACGTTATTAATCGACTCAATGACGCCTGACTTCGCTAGCTTATCGATGCTCGCCTGATCCATGCCCTGCACACGCAACTGATCATTAGCTGCACGAAACTCTGCCTTTGCGCTATTTGATTCGGCTTCACGTCTTTGCAATTCTGCAAGCGCGATGACATCCTCTTTGTACAAAATTTTGGCGCGGTTAGCTGCTTGATCAGCCAATTGACTAGCACTCTTTGCTTTTAAATAGGAAAGCTGCGATTGGGTTAACTCAGTAGAGGTAATTTTTGCCAGCACATCACCCTGCTTCACCACTTGACCGGGCACCGCCAAAATATCAGAGACTCGGCCAGTCACGTTAGCACCAATCCGAGATAAGAAGAGCTCATTAAAATCAATTCGTCCAGAAGCGCGTAACTCCTCTACAAATGGAGAAATCTGAGCCTTTCCATCTGCCATCATTTTGCGCAAGTCTTCGTTGACAACCACTACGTTAGGATCTTGCACAGATTTAATGCGCGGACTTCTATCAAATACGTTGAAATAATTGAGAATGATGATGAATGCACAAAACCAAGGCAAATAAAACATGCCCTTTTTAAACCATGGTGCAGTTTTATCGTAACGCCCAGCAATTGCTGGCGCATGCTCCGAAATCCATTGATGTGCATGCTGATACAGCTGATTTTGCGTCTGCAGGATCTGTCCAAAGAATTGTTTCTGATGGAATTTGATCTTTCCAAGCAGAAATCTCTTCCAGACTCTTAGCTTCTTCATCATTACTGATAACTCTTGCTTCATTGCATTCCACTTTCTATCTTCGCCAACCACTCTGGGCTCGCTCTTAATCTCTGAATTTCTGTTACTACGGATGCCAAATCAAAACGGGCTTTAATCAAATCATTTCTGGCTGCACGAAATGTCCTCTGAGCATCCAAGTACTCCAGCATTCCTCGCTCTCCATATCGATAGGAGACTTCTGCAATGCGTTGCGCGCTCGCTGCTAGCTGCACCACCTCTTGACTCAATACCTTGACCTGATAACTGGTCATTTGATAAAGCTTATAAGCCGTCTCTAATTGCTGATCAAGACTTTGAATCTGGGCATTTAATTGGTTTTTAGCTTTAGATGCATTTGCCTGTGCCTCATCAACTTGACCGCCTTTAAAGTCCCAGATAGGAATGCTAATTTGCAAACCATAGAGTCGATCAGTAAAGTTGGGGTCGTTATATTGAGAAGCCTTAAACGCCAAGCGGGGTAAGCGAGAATTCTTTTCAAAACTGAGTTTAGATTCGGTTGCTTCAACCTCAGCCTTTGCTTTTTGCAATTCAGGACTTTGTGCTTGCACTTCATTCAATAAAATAGCTAAGGAAGGCAAGGTTTCGATCTTGGGCTGCTCAGCTAGCACTACATAATCAGCTGGCAGATTATGGCCTACCACCTGTCGAAGTTGACTGCGCGCTTGCTCTACACGTAACTTGCTAGACTCATTTGCGATTTGGGCATTCAGAAATTCTGTTTGCACTCGAATTAATTCAAACCTGGCAGTTTCACCAACGTCATAACGGATCTGCATACGATCACGAATCTGCTTGGTTAAACTCATATCCTCTTCTGCCGCCTTAGACTCTGCTTCACGACGCATTAATTCGTAGAAACGTTGCTGCACTCTTGAAATGGTTTCAATCTCAAAAGCAACCCGAGTCGCCTCAGCAGCTCGTAAATTAGCCTCGGCTGCATTTACTCTGGGATAGCGGGTGTAGGGCATATCCAACGGCTGAGTCACAGCCCAAGAAGATACATTGCCCACTGTTAATGGACCGGTTGCAGAACGCTGCTGCCCTGTGCTCACCTCAAAATCTGGATTAGGAATCGCCCGGGCAATCGATAGCTGACCTTTAATGGCTTTTGACTGATCACGCGCCGCCAAGACTTGAGGGCTAGACTCCAGCGATATTGAAATCAAGTCGTTGATCGTATATGACTTTTTAGTCTGCGCAGAGACACTAGTAAGCAATAAAGTACTAGCGAATATAAAAAGTAACCAACGGTACAAGCACATGCGATTAACTTCTGATGAGTGTAAAGATGCATTATCCGACCCCTGCGCTAGAGGCACAAGGAAACACCCCCAATTTAGGGCACAGAGACGATAAAGAGTGCGAGGGGCTATTAATTGGGGTAATAAGTTCAAAATATGGCCATTTATAAAAGTTAAATGGTCTTGCCTTAGTGTATTACCCATATACCGGACCTTGCGGTCGTAATGTCGATATACAGGACCCATTGCTGGGCAGGCTACTCCCCGTTTATTAATCTGATTAGATCACAGTTCTATTAAAAATTAGGATGATTTATCACGCGTAGACATATTTAGATAATCGCCCATATTTTTGGCTCTTATTAAATGCCTTCTGAACGTGCTTATAGACTTTTTTCAAACCCATCTCCAGCGCAGCACGACGATCTCTTGCGGTAATACTGACCTCAATCAAGCGATGATCAAAGGTTTGAAGCTCGATGCGGCAATGTTGATTACAACTGTTTTTTGCATTACTCACCAAAGAGAATTTCACTTTAATTTTACGAACCAGCCAAACAAGACGCTTGAGTGAAAACTTCACGCGATTCTCAGTAAAGGTTTTGAATTCTGTTTCAAGGCTTTCTTTGTTATCCAATATGACATCCATAGTTGATCTCCTAAGCTAATTAAGATCTCAATATAAAGAAGGCTTCATTCTGAATAAAGCAGAATTTTATTGATATAAATTCAGTTTTTTCTGAATATATAGGTAAAAAAAACGCCCTCACGAGGAGGGCAAAAGAGAGAACAGCAGGAAAAAATCAAATTAATCGATAACGGCAGCCATGAGTGCGGTTGCAGCGCCAGCGCCTATTGCTGGAATACCCCAACGCTCAAGCGTAGGAATAGATTTGCCAGTGACTACCTCAACTGGAATGTCACTGATTTCTAATAATTTGGCCGTAGCAGAATTTTCAAACAATCTGCTCAGTGAATTTTTCTTGGATGAACCGATCACAATGCGACTGCAGCCTAGTCGTACTGCCTCGTCGCGCAAAGCCTCACCCTTATCACCGGTAACGTAAGTAAATGAAAAACCTACTCCAGCTCTTTCAAGGTATTCCGCGGAAGACTGTGCAGCAATTTTTGCACGCTCTTCTTGCCACTCAGAAATCGTTTGTTTACTCAAAAACTTACCGATGTGGCGGTAAATTCTGGGCTGTACATTGCAAATGTGAAACTGAGTATTGGCATCTTTGCCATACGCGCTCACTGCGTGCTTCAGGGCCAACAGGGTATTGCTTGAATCATCAACTGGAATGAGAACTTTATTCATTACTTCATCTCCTAAGATATGAGACTGCTTTTGGGGCTGCTTGTTGAACAGCGCTTCAGGGACAACAGGAACAACTTCAGCTGGCGCAATAATCTCTTCAAGTGAACGTCGACTATTAATAAATCCGCCAAACAACACACCTAGAATGACTAGTGCCTGTATTGCATAGTCAAATGCTGGGTTTTGGAACAACGGTAATTCGCGCACCATTGGCTCGGCAGTCATCATCTTTGCGGCCGTCCAAGCCAATACACCAGCACCGATATAAGTGACGGATGGATAACGCTCTACCAACTTGAGAATTTGAGTAGAACCCCAAATCACAATCGGAATGCTAATTAATAGACCCAATACAACCAAGATATAACTTCCATGGGAGGCGCCTGCTACAGCCAAGACGTTATCTAAACCCATCACTGCATCAGCAATCACGATAGTCTTCATAGCACCCCAAAAACTAGTTGATGCATGATCATGCTCACCATCACCATCTTGAGCGGGATTCAATAGCTTGTAAGCAATCCACACCAGCAATAGACCGCCAATCAACATCAATCCCGGGATCTTTAGTAGGTATACAACTACCAGCGTCATTGCGCTTCTTACTGCAATAGCACCTACAGCACCCCAGATAATTGCCTTCTTCTGAAGGTGTGCCGGCAGATTTCTGGCGGCCATCGCAATCACAATTGCGTTATCACCTGCCAAAACCAAGTCAATCACAACGATTGCAAGTAGTGCCGAAAAAAATTCAGGGCTAAATAGTTCCAATTTACTAACCTCATTTCATAAAAGGAGCTCATGAATGCCATGGCTCTCGATGGGGTTAATTTAGGGGTATTTGCACTAAGCTAAAAGCAGATATATATTGATAATAATTTCGGAAAAACCTGACTATGACGAATTCCTATAACTACCGGCACCTCTACTACTTCTGGGTAGTAGCCAAAGAAGGCAGCATGTCCAAAGCGGCAGAGCGCCTAGTTATGGCCATCCAAACGATTAGCGCTCAAGTGCATGAGCTAGAAAAATCGCTTGGCTATCTACTCTTTAAGCCGGCTGGAAGGGGAATTGCTCTCACAGAATCTGGCTTTGCTGCTCTAGAAATTGCTGATCAAATTTTTTCTATCGGGGAAAAACTACCAGAGGCAGTGCGAGATGCAGCCATATCGCCAAAAACAAAAATTGTTATTGGGGTTTCAGACGGTCTACCAAAACTCATTACCCGACAACTATTAGAACCCATCCTAAAACATAAGGATGTGCAGCTCATTGCCCATGAAGGGGATTTTGATAGTTTGTTAGCAGATTTAGCATTGCATCGTTTGGACATTGTCTTGGCAGATCGCCCTGCGCCGAATAATAAAAACCTAAATGTGTACAGTGAAGAGCTCACTAGAACTTCAATTGCTTGGTTTAGCCCAAAGCAATTTCTGAAAAAGGCAAAGAAAAGTTTTCCTGAATGCCTCAGAGAACTGCCTGTACTGCTACCAACATCACACTCTACAGTGCGCCTTTTAATCGACCAATGGTTTAGCAAGCACGGCATCACTCCCAATATTGTTGGCGAGTTTGAAGATAGCGCCCTCCTCAAAACCTTTGCAGCTAGCGGCCTCGGAGTTTTCCCTGCAGGCAAACTCGTTGAGAAGGATCTCAAAGAGACCTATGGCATGGAGCTTCTGGGTAACTGTGAGGAGATTTATGAATACTTCTATGCAATCCGATCTGAGAAGAAAATCCAGCATCCACTTGTACAGGCCATTATTAAGCAATAGCGTGAGATAACCGTCTAAAGCAAACCCATGACTAACTTTCTTGACCCTGCCATCTTATTTTTCATCTTTGGCGTATTTGCTGGAGGTGTTAAATCCAATCTTGAGATACCTCCGCAAATCTCTAGATTCTTATCGCTTTACTTATTAATGGCCTTGGGTTTAAAAGGTGGCTTTGCACTTCATAAGTCAGGTTTTACTAGTGAGATTGCCTTCTCATTAGGTCTAGCCATTTTTCTAGCCATCATCATTCCAATCATTGGATATCTTTTACTCAGAAGATCTTTAAATGTATTTGATGCCGCAGCGATTGCCGCCACCTATGGATCAGTTAGTGCCGTTACCTTTATTACTGCCACCCAGTATCTAGATCAATTCAGCATTGAATATGGTGGGCATATGGCTGCAGCGATGGCACTAATGGAATCACCCGCCATCATTCTGGCCATTATTTTGGCCAACAAAGCACGAGCTTCGCAGTCAAATGATCCAACGGTTAAGCAAGAGGCAACCAGCATCTCCAAAATATTGCATGAGTCTTTTACTGATGGCGCTCAGCTCCTTCTCCTGGGTTCTATGGTTGTTGCCCTAGTCAGTGGTGATGCCGGTCAAAAATTGATGGCACCATTTTCGATTGATTTATTTAAAGGTATGTTGGCATTCTTCCTGCTGGATATGGGCCTCATGGCAGCGAGAAACATTAAAGGCTTAAGAGGCAAGCCGCCTATCACCCTCCTATACGCCATTGGCTCACCGCTCTCACATGCTTTACTGGCGTTAGTGCTGTGCAAATTGATTGGGCTGCCACTAGGCAATACGATTTTGCTCATGGTGCTTGCTTCAAGCGCATCCTATATTGCAGTTCCTGCAGTGTTGCGTCATGCCTTGCCAGAGGTTAATCCAGCACTCTATATGGGAATGTCTCTGGGAATCACCTTCCCATTCAATATCATTCTTGGCATTCCGCTGTACACCATAATTGCCAAACTATTTTTATAAAGCAAGCGCTTGATGAGCATCTTTCGCAATAGATCGGCTAGCTTATTAACCAAGCATGGCAAAGAACAAGCTATTTCTTCTGTATTAGATGCTGAGCTTGGTTGCCATGTACAGCAAACCGATGCTTATGACACGGATTTATTAGGCACCTTCACACAAGAAACGCCTAGATATGGATCGCAGCTAGATGCGGCTCGTAAAAAAGCCAAGATTGGTATGGAGCTACTCCAGCTTGATCTAGGTATGGCGAATGAAGGTGCTTTTGTAAATGACCCCTACGCAGGGATCATTTCTTGGAATAATGAATTAGTGGTTCTCATTGATCAGAAGAATGACCTGGAGCTCACAGGCTTTTCTGGGGTACCCGCTCAAAGTGATAGCGGCTACTTTAGTCACTGGGAAGAGTTATCGAAGTTTGCTGATTCAGCTCTTTTTCCATCACATTATTTAGTGATCAAGCCTACGGATGAATACCATCCGCAGTCTAGAAAAGGCATTAAAGATTTGACCGCATTGAAGGATGCATTTGAATGGGCAAAAACATTGTCATCAAAGGGCATTGTCTATGCTGAGAATGATCTTCGTGCTTTTGCAAATCCGACCAGAATGAAAAACATTCGCAAGGCCACCATTGATCTAACTAAGAAGATGAAGTCCTTATGCCCCAAATGCCAAATACCTGGATTTTGGGTGAAAGATATTCAACGTGGATTGCCCTGCAATGCCTGCGGACTTCCTACTGATCAGGAGATCGCTAAAATTTGGGGGTGCATCAAGTGCGACCATCAAGATACAGAAGGAATGAAAGTGCTGCGCTTTGCAGATCCTTCAAAATGCAAGCATTGCAATCCATGAATTTGCCATCAATGCACAATAGCATTACGAACTTTTGATCACTTTCACTAAGGCATTAAATTCCTCAATCCTGGCAGTTGATGGTCTAGCTACTAGGGCGATTCTTCTCTTGGGGGCTGGGGCAGCCAAGGGTTTTGCAATTAACTTTGTTTGATTCAGCAAACCAGACTTCACAGCCATCTCTGGTAAGAGTGCAATCCCTAAATCAGACTCCACCATCTGCACGAGAGTGAGTAGGCTAGTTGCCTCAATACCATAATGATTGGCAGCTGAGCTTCTCTTGCATGCCTTAATCGTATGGTCACGCAAGCAGTTACCTTCTTCTAGTAACAAAATACGGTCTGTTAACTTACTATTAAGCTGTACTTCTTTGTTTTTTAGTGCAGGATCATCTTTACTTCCAACCACCCAGAACTCATCATCAAATAATTCTTTCGTGAGAAAGCCATCCGTGTCGTAAGGCAATGCAATGAGAGCAAAATCCAATTCATGACGATTTAACTTATCAATGAGATTGGCCGATAAGTCTTCTCGTAGCACTACTTTGAGTTTCGGAAACTGCTCGCGCATTTTGGGCAATAGCGTTGGCAATAGAAATGGCGCAATGGTTGGAATCACACCCAACTTCACAACGCCGACCATCGATCCAGCTGAACCTTCTACAAAATCTACCAAATCATCTGCCTGCACAATCAAGCGCTGCGCACGCTCGACCACCCCACGCCCAATCGGGGTTACGGAAACGGAGTGTTTATCCCTCTCGACCAATTGAACCCCCAGGGTGTCTTCGAGCTCTTTTAAGCCCGCGCTGAGGGTAGATTGGCCTACAAAGCAGATTTCTGCGGCCTTAGTGAAACTTAATGTCTCACTAAGTGCGATTAAATAGCGTAATTGCTTTATGGTGGGTAATGCAGCCATAGTGAGCCCTTCTTGTTATCTATTAAATCGATTAATAACATCATATTAATTCATTTGAATGATATTTGCAATAGGCCCATAATTCATCCAGTTGTTAATTTATTCAACCCCTGAAAGGAACATCATGTCCATTATTAATACCGCAGTACAACCGTTCAAAACTGAAGCTTTCCATAACGGTAAGTTTGTAACCGTTACTGACGAAACCCTCAAAGGCAAATGGTCTGTATTGATATTCATGCCAGCAGCATTTACTTTTAACTGCCCTACTGAAATTGAAGATGCAGCTGAGAACTATGCTGAATTCCAAAAGATGGGTGCTGAAGTGTATATCGTGACAACCGATACTCATTTCTCACACAAAGTTTGGCACGAGACTTCACCAGCTGTAGGTAAAGCAAAGTTCCCATTGGTTGGAGATCCAACACATACTTTGACAAACGCATTTGGCGTGCACATTCCTGAAGCAGGCTTGGCATTGCGCGGCACCTTCATCATCAACCCAGAAGGCATCATCAAGACTGCAGAAATTCATTCAAATGAAATCGCCCGTGACGTTAGCGAAACTTTGCGCAAGCTTAAGGCTGCTCAGTACACCGCCGCTCACCCAGGTGAAGTTTGCCCAGCGAAGTGGAAAGAAGGCGCAGCTACATTGACTCCATCTTTAGACCTCGTAGGCAAGATCTAAAAGAAGGCTTTTACCAACAGACTCTCTTCGGAGAGTCTATTGGAGAGGACTAGATCCTGCCCAATAGACTCACTCAATATTTACTAAGGAAACATCATGTTAGACAACAATATCAAAACTCAATTGAAGGCTTACTTTGAGAAAATTGCTAGCCCGATCGTTTTAACAGCTACCTTGGATAATGGTGACAGCTCTGCGCAAATGCTCGAGCTCTTAAATGAAGTGGCTGAGCTATCCGACAAGATTACGGTAACCACAGACGGTCAATCTAAGAACATTCCTAGCTTTACCGTTAGCAAGACTGGGGAGACTGCACGTATTGCTTTCTCTGGATTGCCAATGGGCCATGAGATGACTTCATTCATCTTGGCGATTTTACAATCTAGTGGCTATCCACCCAAAGTAGAACAAGACATTATTGATCGCATTCGTGGCATTGAAGGGAAGATGCATTTTCAAACTTTCATTTCCTTGTCTTGCCATAACTGCCCAGATGTAGTGCAAGCCTTGAATTTGATGGCTGCTCTCAATCCTAATATCGAACACGAAATGATTGATGGCGCCCTCTACCAGGGCTTAGTAGATCAATACAAAATCATGGCAGTGCCTACCGTGATCATGAATGGCGAAGTATTTGGTCAAGGCCGCATGACTGTTGAGGAAATTGTTGCCAAACTTGACACCAATAGCCCACAAAAAGATGCCGCTAAGCTCAATGCTAAAGATGCCTTTGATATGTTGATCATTGGTGGCGGCCCTGCTGGCTCTGCTTCTGCTATTTATGCGGCTCGTAAAGGTATTCGGACTGGCATTGTGGCAGAACGCTTTGGCGGTCAAGTCATGGACACCATGGGTATTGAAAACTTCATTTCCGTTCAAGAAACCCAAGGCCCTAAATTAGTTCAAGCCCTTGAGCAACACGTCAAGAGCTATGAAGTAGACATCATGAATTTGCAACGTGCCAATGCATTGCGCAAAACTGCTGATGGCCTTGAGGTTGAATTAGTCAATGGTGCAGTCCTCAAGAGTAAAGCTGTGATTTTGAGTACTGGTGCACGCTGGAGAGAGATGAACGTACCTGGCGAACAAGAATATCGCAACAAGGGTGTAGCCTACTGCCCGCATTGCGATGGTCCCCTGTTCAAAGGCAAGCGCGTTGCAGTGATCGGTGGCGGTAACTCCGGTGTTGAAGCAGCCATCGACTTAGCAGGTATTGTCAGTCACGTCACTTTGATTGAGTTTGATAGCAAATTGCGTGCTGACGCTGTTTTGCAAACCAAACTGAACAGTCTGCCTAACATCACCATCATCAAGAGCGCTTTGACTAAAGAGGTATTGGGTGATGGCGTCAAGGTAAATGGCTTACGTTACCAAGACCGTACGGATAACTCTGAGCACACTCTTGAGCTTGAAGGTATCTTTGTGCAAATTGGCTTATTGCCAAATACGGATTGGCTCAAAGGCACCCTTGAATTATCAAAGCATGGTGAAGTAATTGTTGATAACAAAGGTGAAACCTCAATGCCTGGTGTGTTTGCTGCTGGCGACTGCACTACAGTACCTTATAAACAAATCATCATTGCTATGGGCGATGGAGCAAAAGCAGCATTAGGCGCATTTGACTACCTGATCCGCTCTTCAGTAGTGGAGCCAGAAAAAGCATTGGCTGCATAAGATTGAGTCAAACTCATCGGTCCACCTCTATGGGTATTAAAATATCCATAGAGGCTTTTGGAGAATGAAAATATGAGTAATCAATTAGACAGCATCGCTCCCCTGCGGGAATTTGTGATTGGCATGACGAATTTGGTTTCTCAAGAGACCGTAGAGGCCAATCTCATTTCTAAAAGCTCTGCATTACTCAAAACCCTCATTCAGTCAGATAACTGGCTCCCAGAATTTTGCACCGTTCCCCACCCTGAGTTTTATCAACAGTATTTACTGCATGCAGATCCGTTGGGAAGATTTTCTGTGGTGAGCTTTGTATGGGGTCCTGGTCAAAAGACACCCGTACATGATCACTGCGTCTGGGGACTGATTGGCATGCTCAGGGGAATGGAAAAGGGACAGCGCTATCAGCAGCTGCGGTCAGGTGAATTGGTGATCGATGGCCCTGAAACTCTTTTACGCCAGGGCGATATTGAAGCAGTTAGTCCAACTATTGGCGATATTCATGTGGTAAGCAATGCGATTCCAGACAAAACGTCTATCAGCATTCATGTCTATGGCGCTAATATTGGCGCAGTGAAGCGTCATACTTATGATCTCGTAACTGGCAAGCCCAAGAAATTTGTTTCTGGATACTCTTCTAAACAAGTCCCCAATCTTTGGGATCGTTCAGCTGAGGTTAGAGCCAGCCTCACCTAATCTGGCTTTTTGCGTCTACAGGCATCCGAACAATACTTTACGGATTCCCAGTTCTTAGCCCAGGACTTCCTCCAAGTCATCTCCTTCTTGCAGACTATGCAGAGCTTACTGGGCAAGAAGCTTTTATTTCCCTTGAAGGTGGCTTTCATAATGGCGCCTAGATTGCATCCAGATTATTTAGAATCTTTTTAGCATGAATCGTAATTTCTTTTTGATCTTCATCGCTAATTCTTTTCAAGTTTGCCGTCATTAACCTAGTCCGCGGACTCGCTTCAAATTGATCCCGATGCTTAATTAAAAAATTCCAATATAGAGTTGTGACTGGACAAGCACTTTCCCCAAAACGTACATCCGGCTTGTACTTGCAATCATTGCAGTAGTTGCTCATACGCTTGATATAAGCACCGCTCGCAATATAAGGCTTACTTGTAAACCTTCCCCCATTGGCAAACAATGCCATGCCTGCAGTATTTGGGAGTTCGACCCACTCAATGGCATCTACATAAATCGCTAGATACCAATCGCATACCTCCGATGGGAGTACCTCTGCTAACAATGCAAAGTTTCCGGTAACCATTAAACGCTGTATGTGGTGTGCGTAACCATACTGAAGTGTCTGGCCAATAGCATCTTTCATGCAGGCCATATCAGTCTTGCCACTCCAGTACCAGCTCGGGAGCTTGTTTATGTGCTTGTAATGGTTATCCTTAGCCATCTGCGGCATATCTAGGTAATACATACCACGCACAAACTCCCTCCAGCCCAGTATTTGCCGGATGAAGCCCTCTACCGTCGAGAGATCTAAAGAATACTTTTTCCAAGCCCTTAGTACTGCGTCTACCACCTCCCTAGGGTTGAGCAATTTGAGATTCATAGAGCTAGACAGGATGGAATGCCAACCAAAAGGCGTATCCGTCCACATAGCATCTTGGTAAACGCCAAAGTTTCTGAGACGATACTCAACAAAATAATCTAACGCCTCTAGAGCCTGCTCTCTAGTGACGGGCCAATCAAATGCATTCAATGACCCGGGATGTTCCGCATAAGTTTTGCCAACATAATCAAGCACCTCTTTAGTAATTGCATCATGCGCAAAAGAAAGTGGCTTATCAATAATGCCAGGCCCTTTCTTAGAGTATGGCTTGCGATTATCTTGATCAAAATTCCATTGGCCACCCTCTGGGTTGCCATCAGCATCCACCAAAATACGATGGGTCTTGCGCATGAGGCGATAAAAATACTCTAGCCTCAATTCTTTTTTATTGGCTACCCATTGAGCAAATTCTTGATGAGTGCAGTAAAAATGATTGTCTTCCCGCATATCCAAATGTAGCCCTAACTCTTGAGCCATTTTCTCAATAGCAATTTTGAGACGATATTCTCCAGGCTCTATACAAACAAGTTGTTGAGGCCCATTCTTTTGGATGAACTCCCTTAAGGCATCTGTAATCGATAGGTTTGACTCTTTGATATAGATGAGCGGGTACTTGAGATCTTGAAGCGCCTTAGCAAAGTGCCGCATAGCAGATAAGAACAGGGCTATTTTGGCTTTATGAGACCAAACATATTGGGCTTCATTAGCCGACTCAATCATGATGATTACATCAGTCTCGAGACTAAAATCCCGGAGTGCTGCACTCTGAAGATCTAATTGATCTCCCAAAATCAATATCAGCCGCTTTGCTTTACTCATTTATGCTTATATTGAGTTGGGCAGTGCGCGCGGGTAACTAACTTACTTCTCAAGGCAACATGCTTAGTTGCCCTGCCAGTGACGCGCTTACGCCATAAATTAAAGGAACTACGCTTTAATTGACTACGCATTAACTCAATCACTTCGGACTCCGATAGCCCAAACTGACCTTCGATGGCATCGAATGGCGTGCGATCCTCCCAGGCCATTTCGATTAAGCGAGAAAGATCGGAGTCTGTCAGAGTATTTTTGGAAAATTTTGCCACCCTGCAAGTTTAAGACTTATTTACTAAACTGGTTGGAGCCCTTCACCTCAAAAAGCACCAACACTAGACCCTATGCTTGGCAAAGTTCGTAAAAAGCTCATCTCTCTTGAGCCCCGGCCTATTAATAAGGCGGAGAGACTCGTCTGCCCAATTTGTGAGAGGTCAATTCCGGAATCACAAAAAGATGCTCACCACCTGGTACCGAAATCGAAGGGGGGCAAGACTACCGAGTATTTGCATCGCATTTGCCATAAACAAATCCATGCGCTATTTACCGAATCCGAATTAGCGCAGCAATTAAATACTGCTGAAATTCTCAAGAGCCACCCAGAGATGAATAAGTTTATTACTTGGGTAAAGTCAAAGCCCGATAACTTTTACGAAAGAACTCGCAAGAGCGCTCGCATCAAAAATTAATTACCTAAGCCAAGTAGTAAATTCTTCAGCAGTAACTCTAGGCGTGTGGAAAGTATTCACAATATCCGTTTTATCAGCATAGCCCAGGGCCATACCGCATACCAACATCTCATTCTCTTTTGCACCGATAAATGGCAAGATGATTTTGGAGTAATGATTCCAGGCGGCTTGAGGACAGGTATCCAAGCCCTCACCCCTGGCGGCAACCATGAAGTTTTGTAAGAACATGCCATAGTCAAGCATGGAGCCCCTACCCAACCCTTTATCAATCGTGAAGAAGATACAAACAGGCGCGCCAAAAGCCTCAAAATTCTTGCGGTGCTGCGTATGCATTTTGTCTTTATCGCCCTTGGTAATCCCAAGAAGACCATATAAGCTCCAGCCATTTTCACGACGTCTATCAATATAGGGACTAAACCACTTGGTTGGGTAATAGTCGTATCCAGCTTGATAGTCTTTCTCTAATTCTGGGTTGGCGGCAATGCTGTCATAAGCCTCACAGACTTTTGCACATAATTCTGCAAGGGCATTACCCTCTACTACATATGCCTTCCATGGCTGGGTATTGGTGCCTGATGGCGCTCTAGCAGAAATATTGAGAAGTTTGGTGATGGCTTCTTTTGAAACACTCCCTTTGGTAAATGCCCGTACGGACATCCTAGACACAATTGCATCTTCTACGCTTAAAGATTTCATTTCCCAGTCCTTCATTTTTATTCCAAACCCACCCTCAGCATGCCGCCATCGCCACAATTTGGTAATTTTGAGTGATCTTACATCTATGAATGGCTTTTGCCTGTTTAATATCACGCCCTGCTCTCACTTTTATATCTCAATTTAAAAAGCCAAAGAGTAAAGCCAGCCCTGAACGGAGATCTCTAACGCTATATTTACCCTCATATTGAAATAACTTTGAATTTGCTGGAAATTGAATAAAATACGGTATATTGAAGCGACTAAGACTGAACTTTTCAAAAATTCCATCACTACAATGGCGCGCAAATACCTCCTTACATTATTAAGTCTGATGACATTTCAGGCTCATGCTGCATGGGTAGCCATAGATGAAGGTCGCGGGTTTTTTTATGATCCGGCAACAGTCCAAACAATGGGTCAGCGAACTAAAGTGTGGGGCTTACAAAATTATGACAAAGCCCTTCCGCTTGGTAATCGATCAACGATGTCAAAAAAGATTCAGATTGAGGCAGACTGTTTGCGCACTCAAATCAGAACGGTTTCATATGCATTTCAGACAGAAGCTATGGGCGAAGGAGAAGCCATTATGGGTTACCCCTTGACTCCAGCGAGCCCTTTTGGAAAATGGCGGTCTCCAGAGCCGAACTTATTCGAGCAAGCGCTATTCAATCAAGTCTGCAGAAAGCCAAGTGAGTCATCAGCTCCGCAAGGCGAGTCGATTGATCCCAATGCCCCCTTGGAAATGATTGACGAAACGGCTCCTAATTCTTCTACCTAAAATTTAGGCTGTGGCGCGCTGAATTCGGCTATCAGCCAATTCTGGAAGTGGCCCAATATCGGGCAATTCCTTTTCAATATTTTCCTGTCTTAGCTCATACGCCCATGCCAACACTTTGGCAACAGCCTCAAATAGCTGATACGGAACTGGCTCACCAATTTCCAGCTTGGCATACATCAAGCGTGCCAAAGGCGGTATTCGGGCAATAGGAACAGCGTGTTCACGGGCGCTATCCTGAATACGCAAGGCAATAGCATCCATACCCTTAGCCACCACCACGGGTGCCGCCATTTTTTCTTGGTCATAACGGATTGCCACTGAATAGTGCTCTGGATTGGCCAATACAACATCTGCCTTTTCGATTGCCGCCATCATGCGCGAAGTAGATAGTTGGCGTTGCTTTTGTTTTATCTTGGCGCGTAATTCAGGGGAGCCTTCGGACTCTTTAATTTCTTGCTTCATCTCCTCCTGAGTCATACGCATTTGTTTCTGGAAGTTAAACCACTGGAAGAACACATCTGCAACTGCAATAAGCACCATGGGTGCCAATAAAATTAAGAACCCATAACTAATTAGTTTATAGGACTGAGAGAACGCAGTATTGACATCTTGGTTCACTATAAGACTAAAGCTGCCCCAAAGGCCAACCATGTATGTCAATCCAATTCCCAATAGTAACGATGCCTTAAGAATATTTTTGAGGAGCTCAACTAAAGTATTGACCGAAAACATTCGACCAATTCCAGCAACGGGATCTAGCCGTGCAGCATTGAACTTAAAAACAAAATAAGGCTTAAATGAGACAAGGGTTAAGGGTGAAAGAACTGAGACAAACCAAAGCGGCAAAACCAGCAACAATATAACTACCGCAAACCATAGAAAGGAGCCAAGCCCCCACTTAGCAATACGATCAAATAATTGATCTGGGGCCCCAAAGGTGAGGCCATCTTTGACAAGGTTTACCGTTTGATCAATAAACAGTGGACCAAAAGCAATGAAAGCGATTGGCAAAACAGCAATAAGTGCAAAAGTTGTTAAATCGCGCGATTGGGGTAGTTGACCCTCTTCACGGGCTTTCTCTAGTCGCCGTTCCGAGGGCTCTAGCGTTCGCTCTTCTTGCTTATCGTTTTCTTCTGCCAAGGTTGGCTCCACGCATTAGGATGCCTGAATCTTACCTTTTTCAGCGCATTGGATCAAATATCCTATGAATTTACTTCTTTTTATCTTTAGATGAAGAAAATTCAAGATTTGGATCAACTGTTAAGAGCATTAATTTAAGCCGATACTCATCAACCATTTTGAGGGTGACATTAATTTCATAGCACAAAGGCTTGGCAGCAGAATCCTTGTGAAATGCGCTACGATATCCGCACTGAGTGCCATCGGGATGGGTGCTATAAGGACAAGGGCAAATGCCCTTGTAATTTGCAATTGACTCCTTAACGATGATAGTGCGAATTTGCGCGTCTGAAATTGGCTTGTTTGCAAAAGCCAGGGATGGTAGCGCTACAAGTAAGAAAAGAAGGTGGCGCATTACGTCGCCTTATACAAACTAAGGCTTGGGCTGTGTCGCAGCCTTAGCATTTGAATCTTTAGCTTGCGGGACATCCTTGCCAAGCTTTTTCTTATCTTTATCTGCGGCAGCAGCTTGTTCGGGGGTGATTACCTCTTCCTTAGTCGACATCATCTCTTTCGGAGTGAAGGCGGTAATGGTAATTCTCCGATTGAGCGGGTTGCGGGAGTCGTCCTTAACAAACAGTGAGCGGTCGGCATAACCAGTAACTTCGGCAATTTTATCTTCCGATAAGCCGCCAGCGAGTAACTCACGTCGAGCTGCATTTGCCCTATCTGCAGACAATTCCCAGTTGCTGTACAGGGCGCCAGGACGGTATCCAGAGCTATCGGTATGTCCTTCAACCTTAATCAGAAAACGAGATGAAGAAAGTGGTTTTCCAAGGCGCTGCAATACTTGTGCAGTGGTTGCTTCTAAATTGGCGCCACCCAACAAAAACATCGGCTTTTTATTCTCAGCCAAAGTAATCGTCAATCCTTCGGCCGTCTCCTCAATCAGAAGCTCATTACTATTTTTCATGAGAGTTTGATTTTCAGCAATAAAAGCTTCAATCTCTTTGCGTAACTCTTTCAAGCGCTCCACATATTTTTTGGCATCTTCAAGGACATCTTCGGGTGGTTTCTCTTCCTTGCCTTTAGGAGCATCAGCACCCTCTTTATTTGTCTTGGCATCCTTTGCTTGAACGTTTGATTTGCCTTTGAAATAATCAGCAATATTATCTTTTTGAATCTGTGGAATCATACTTACAATCCACATAATCAAGAAGAAAACCATCATCGCTGTCACGAAGTCAGCGTACGCGATTTTCCATTGTCCGCCATGATCTTTTTTGTGACGACGGGCGGACTGCCTTATGAACTGGACTTCTGGTTGTTGAGGTTGATCTGCCAAAATATAAAAAGTAAAGTTATAGATTAGTACCGCTTAGCGATTGGCGCTACGCATGATGTCACGAGTTGCCGTTTCCAGAGCCTCATAACTTGGTCTTTGGTCAGAGAAAAGAACCTTGCGGCCAAATTCAACCGCAGCAAATGGGGGAAACTTATTTAAGTAGGCCAATAAGATAGCCTTAACAGCATAGTAGGGTCTTAACTCCACTTCAGCATCATGCTCAAGTACTTTAGCTACTGGACTCACAACAGAATAAGAGAGCAACACACCCAAGAAGGTTCCAACCATCGCTGATGCAATTTTTTCACCAATATCTGGCTGGTTAATCGATTGCAAAGCAATCACAACACCCATAATCGCCGCAACAATACCGAAAGCAGGCAGGCCGTCAGCAACAGTATGAACCGCATCGGAAGGAACCATGAGCTCTTCTTCCAATACTTCAATTTCTTGCTGCATCAAGCTCTCAAACTGAGCCAAGTTCATCGAGCCGCCCAACATCATGCGAGCATATTCAGAAATAAAGCTTGTTAACCGAGGATCAGCTAAAACTGTCGGGTAACGCATAAATAAAGCACTGGCTTGTGGATTTTCAATATCCTCTTCCACCGAGCGCATACCACCACGAGATATTTTTTGAACAATCTCAAACATCAAACACAAGAGATCTTGATTTGATTGAAGATTGATTGCATTAGAAGCAAAAATCTTCTTTAAGGCAGAAGCGATTTTCTTAAGAACGCGACCCTTATTTGATGCAACCATTGCGCCAAATGAGGCACCAATAATGATGATAAATTCCCAAGGCTGCCATAAGTGATAGAGAGCATTTAAAGCATCATCCGAATTCCAGCCGCTGCTATGAAGACTTACGCCAATATAACCGCCAAAGATACAGCCGAGTGCTAAAAGCAGACCAACGGTTAAATTCATACCATATACCTATCAAATTTTGTCAAAAAGGGTTGATGACTGTATCTTAGCAAAAATTGACTGGGCAGCCTGAAGAAGGGCCTGGGACTTCCCTAGATTAGCTGAAGACTCAGCAATATCGGTATCTAAAATTGCAGAACGCGCCTCCTCAGCATTGAGCTTTTTCAGATCAACAGAATCCTGAGCATTGCTGACCTGGGCATTGATTAGGCCTATTTTGACCTGAGCACCACGAATCTGGATTATAGAAGCGTCGACATCACCGGAGTCAGTTGCATTAGGAGGGGTGCCATTTTTGAGCTTAGCAACAATATTGTCCAATATGGTCAATACATCCTTGGTTGCTCCCCCGACAGAATCTCTCTCTCCATTCGGATCAATATTTCCCTCTTTATTAAGACGGTCACCATTTCCGTATACACCCATTGATTCAGCCAGACTCACGCCTTCTTCGACTGAAACATTCAGATCAATAGTTACCCTACCTAAAGAGTCGTTCTCATTAGCCATATTAATCAGGAAAGGTTGACCGCTAGTGTCCTTAGCTTGTGCAAAAGATTTAATAGAGTCACGTAATGATGCTGCTTGTTGGTACATAGTAGTAGATAGGGTACCTTGAGCAAATGCACTTGTGGATTGAACTACCACCTGCTTAAATTTTGCTAGTGCCGCATTAATGCTCACCAATTGAGCGTCTGTATTGCTAACGCGCTCAGCCATCTTTTTATTGTTAATAGAAAACATCTCATATTGAGCTTTATCAAAATCAATCTTCATGCCATAACCTACTGCTTGCGGACTATCTGATACATTTTGATATTTTTGGCCTGATGAAATCTGAGTTTGATATTTCATAACATCACCAGCTTGCTGCTGGATTGAAGTGACGCTTGAATCGTAGATTTGTTGGGTGCTAATTCTCATAAATTTAGGCCTTTACCTTATGCGCTAAGCATATTAAGCAGCATGTTAAACATCTGGTTAGCTGTTTGCATCACTTTGCTAGCAGCGCCATACATTTGCTGAAATTTCACTAAATTAGCAGCTTCTTCGTCTAAGTTAATACCAGATATAGACTCACGACGATCCGCAAGTTGCTTACCTACTACTTGATTAACCTTATCCAGATTCTTCCAGTTAGAAACGGTTGAAGCAATATCGCTGGTAATAAGACTTATTGGGTTGCTAAATTTACTACGTAATTGCTCAATTCGATTAGCAGCAACAGCATCCACCGTAAAGTTTAAAGCTGCTTCCGGTCCATAAGAAAGCATAGATACAAATGAGGATGCACCGTAGCTCTTGTCATACACTTGATCATTTACTATCGCAGCAATCTCGGCGTTATAGGTATTGGAGCCTGGATCGGCTGCAGCCATGATTTCTTCAATCTTTAACTGCCTTCCACTAACGTTACCTCGAGACCATTGGCCATTTGGGTCTTGCTCCCATGTATTGTCCGATAGCGCCTCAGGAATATCTGTGTTAGTAACTCCGCCAGAAGCCCTAAATCCAAAAATCGGAGCCATCGAAGTTTCATTTCCAGAGACATCGGCATTAGTCTGTACTGAATTGACATCCCTAAAGATTCCCAATGTGAGGGCACTGAGCTCTCTTTGAACTTTAGGTAAAAAATCAGTAAGGATTTCAAATGTTGCGCCGACCTGCCCTGACTGAAAGATGGTTTTCGGCTTGATGAACTGTTGTCCTTGGCTGCCAGCATTTTCATTTGCTTGAATTTGTGTTGACAGAGGACCAATCAGATGGCCTGTTTGTGAATCTTTGATATAGATATTAAATACAGCGCCATCAGATACGCCGACATCAGTATTAATAAATTGACTTGCGCTACTACGATCAACCAATGAAACACCAGCCATCTGGAAAGTGGCGGTGCCATCCTCATTAATGATTGTTGACCCACCCAGCAGATCTTGCAAACGCATTGTTAAACGATCGCGTTCATCCAATAGATCTGCGGAAGGGGTTGTATTGCCAGGAGCCGAAGCAGACAAAATTTGTTGATTTACACGCTGTAATGCTGGAGCGAGAGTGTTAGCCTCATTCAAGATACCGGTCATATTGACCTGAGTGCTCTTTTTGATTTCGTTAAGATACTCATTAAAGCTACCAATACGATTAGCAAGTTGTGTAGCTGAACCTGAAAAGTTCTGAATATTAGTTAAGCTCGATGCATCATTTGCAAGGGTGCCTGCAGCATTCATAAATTTAGAAACAGCGCCTGCAATGGATGATGAAGGATCCATCATCATAGAATCTAGGCCAGATACAGATTGCAATAAAGTATTGGTATAGCTGGACTTACTTTTTTGCTCCAACATCTGCTTTGTTAAAAGATTATCAACAAAACGGGTAAAGCCTTCGACCGCAAATGCTGTACTGCCAAAATCGCGGGAATTTGGCGCCATTAAGCCAATCACGTTATTGGTGCGTCTGCGAGAGAATCCCTCAACATTAGCCCCACTCACGTTTTGAGAGGTTATGGTCATTCCGGCCTGGGCAATCTCCAGAGCAGAATACGCATTATTGATAATCGAAATATTATTGATGCTCACGAGGTTCCCAGTATTTAGTATCAGCTATATTAATAAGCTATAGCCTCATCTTCTATTACGGATATTTCTATTAATTCATTAGTTTTTGGCGTTAATTTGTTTAGCGATTTGGGACTGATTTAATAGCTGCTCAGTCATCTTTTTTGCAAAGCCCAAGCCATCACCCCTGGTAATCGTCGCTGCCAATTGATCATCGACCATTTCTAGGTAACCGTTCCGATTTGCCCCTTCTTTAGGGTTAAATGGGGAGTTATGCACTTCTTTTAGCATCTGACGAACTAAGGTGGTTTCAAAGCCTCTAGCGGCATCAGCAACCTTTTCGGCCGTAGTCATGGCATCCGTCTTTTGGGTATTTGCGGCATTGTTCGTACCCAAATCCCATAAAGAGGAATCCTTAGAGGCTGAAGTTGACCCTAGAACAGTAGCCATTAGATAACCTCGAGCTCAGCCTTTAATGCGCCAGATACTTTCATGGCTTGCAAAATCGCAATTAAGTCCTGCGGAGTCGCGCCTAACAAATTGAGTGCCTTTACAACTGCCTCAAGAGAGTTGCTGTTCTCAGAGAACTTCACAGCGTTTTGACTGCCACGCTCAATATTAATGTTATCAACCGCTGATGCAGTCGTAGGCTGACCAGTAAATGGTGCAGGTTGCAAAATCAAACGAGATTGATCCACTTTAGTTTCAACTCGGACCGACAAATTACCATGTGCCGCAGCAAAGGAACCGAGACGAACCGCTTGATTCATAACCACAGAACCTGTTCTGGAGTTAACAACTACTCTAGCTGAATCAGGCAATGCTACAACAGGCAATTCTTGTAATGCAGCCATAAAATTCAGGCGCTGCACAGGATCAGTTGGAGTTCGGACATTCATAGAACGCGCATCCAATGGCAATACAATACCTTGACCAAAACGACGCACAATAGCTTCAGCCGTTCTTTGCATTAATGAATAATCAGCATTCTTTAAATTCAATTGAACAAATTCAGCGGCTTGCTCAACTGGCACTTCACGCTCAACCAATGCACCACCAGGCACTCTGCCTGCAGACAAATGATTGTTTTGACGAGCATTCAGATTGGCATAGCCATAACCTGTAACTACTAAAGAGCCTTGGCCTTGGGCATACACTTGGCCATCGGCCGCGCGCAATGGAGTCATCAATAAAGTGCCGCCCTTGAGACTGCGGGAACTACCCATTGCGGAAACGGTGATGTCAATCTTTTGGCCTGGCTTTGGACTTGCAGGCAATTCTGCAGTAACCATCACGGCAGCCACATTTCGCAACCAAGTCTGATTGTTATAGCCTTGGGTATCAGGAATAGTGACGCCTAGTGAAGACATCATCTGACGAATCGTTTGAATTGTGAAAGGAGTTTGGGCAGTCAAGTCGCCTGTACCATCAAGGCCCACAACTAAACCGTAACCAACTAATTGGTTGGGACGCTCGCCGGCTATATCAGTTATCTCTCTAATGCGCTGTGCATTTGCATCAGCAATATAAGCAGTATGGCCTAATACAACAAGGCTTAGCGCAATAAAGAGTTTAGGAAGATTCAAAAGTATATTTTTCATGATGATCTATCAGAAAGGACTAGCTTTAAGGAACAAGCGAGTTAACCAGCCTGGCTCGCGCACATCATCAGTAACACCTTTACCGCGATATTCAATACGGGCATCGGCCACTTGCAATGAAGACACGGTGTTATTGACTAAATTATTTGGATTAACAATACCGCCGAAACGAATGATTTCTTCCTCGAAACCAACGGCAACCTGTTTTTCTCCAGCAACAGCCAAATTACCATTCGATAAAACCTCAAGAACAGTCACTGTAATAAATCCATTGAACGCGTTAGAAGCGGTACTAGTTCCTGAACCATCTTGCTGAACATTACCACCAAGGGCTAAAGTTCCCTTATTGTTATAGGTATTAGAACCCGGGCCAATATTGGACAAGCCAAACGAGCCAGCGATATCATTTTTACGTTTTGCAGTTGCGCCAGAATTCTTGCTGGCACTAGTAGTTTCATTCAATAAAACTGTCAAAGTATCGCCAACATAACGGGCACGACGATCCTCAAATAGCGGACGATATGCACCAGTCATCGTAATTTGAGCTGCAGGGAATAAGCTGCCTGGGCTAGCACCACGCTCTGAGGGATCAGCTGGTCTTGCAGAAGTCTGCGTTTTCACCAATGGCTGACGATCAGCAGATGCACAACCTGTTAAATAGGCTACCGCAATCAATACAGGAATGAGAATAATTTTCTTAATCATCATAATTGTCCAATCTTTTGTAGCATCTGATCAGAAGCAGTAATTGCACGCGCCTGAATTTCATACAAACGTTGAGCGGCAATCATTTGCACTAACTGCTCGGCAACGTTCACATTTGATTGCTCAAGGTTGTTTTGCGCAATTACACCAGTGCCATTGGTGCCGGGTACGTTAATGTTTGGCGTGCCTGAAGCAGTGCTTTCCAAGAATAAATTGCCACCAGTAGCTAGCAAGCCATTCGGGTTAATAAAGTTCGCAACGACCAAATTACCAGCGGTATATTGCTTGGTTGGATCATCTAAGGTGTATTGAACAACACCATCAGCACTAATAGTTAAAGAGGTACTTCCAGAAGGAATGGTAATACCGTTGCCAACTGTAAAACCAGCTTGAGTAACGATTAACCCATTTTGATCTTTAGTAAATGCACCATCACGGGTATAGGCCAAGCTGCCGTCTGGCATGGTAATTTGGAAATAACCATTACCTTTAATTGCCACATCCAATGGATTGGCTGTAAGCAATAAGGCGCCTTGAGTATTAATACGCTCAGTTGCAGATAATTTTGCACCAGCACCTACTTGCAAGCCATCAGGATTTGTCGCTTGACCCAGCGTGTAAGCACCAGGCTCACGCAAAGTTTGATACATCAAATCCTCAAACTGTGGGCGTAGTGTTTTAAATGCTGTGGTTGATGCGTTTGCTAAGTTATTAGCAATCGTATCAAGATTCATCTGCTGAGCATCTAAGCCTGTTTTAGAAATCCAAAGTGAGCGCATCATAATAGTGTTCTCTTAAAAAAATTAACCGCGTGATAAAGACATTAAAGTGTTAGCTGATTTTGCATTCTGGTCAGCAGTTTGAATAAATCGCATATTGAGATCGAACATTCTGTTTTGTTCAATCATTTGTACCATTGCTGTTGTAGGGTTCACGTTGCTCAACTCGACTGCGCCCTGCTGAACACGTAAATTAGGGTCAGTATCTGGGCGCTCTATACCGCCATAGCTAAACAAGCCATCTTCGCTGCGCACCAATAGCTTTGGATCAACGTTCACTAAACGAAGCTTGTCAATTTCTTCAAAAGGAGTCTTACTCGCTTCGTCAAAAGCGGTAGTACCAACAAACTGAGTTGAAATCGTGCCATCCTGAGAAATATCGATTGATCGAGCTTGCTCAGGCAGAACAATATTGTCCACTTGACCTAAAACTTCATTCTTACCAAGGCGCAAAACACCGTTTTCGTCCACACTAAAGCGGCCTGAACGGGTATATGCCTCAGAGCCATCTGGACGACGTACCGCAAAGAAGCCTTGGGCATTCTTAATGGCTACGTCAAACGGATTGCCTGTAGTTTGAATAGTGCCTTGTGTGAAATCGCTACCAGGAGTGCTATCAACTACGAATGCGCGTGTATCAGCACCCTGCCCATTAACCGGAACTGACCGAAATGCAGTGAACATCTCGCGAAACCCAGGAGTCTGGGTATTCGCAAGATTATTCGTGGTGGTGGCAAGCTGCCCCATGGCATGCTTGGCACCAGTCATCGAGGTATATGCAAAACGATCAATCATGGCTTACTCTCCAAATAACCTGTCTATTAACCTGTCATCCGAATAGTGTCTTGCAGCGTCTGATCAAATGCTTTGATACTTTGTGAGTTTGCAGAATACATCCGTTGCAAAATCATCAACTTAACGAGTTCATTTGAGAGATCTACTGTAGAAGCCTCTACTGCCATTGACTTGATTTCGCCAAAAGAGCCATCACCAGCGCGGCCGATACGTACACCGTTGTCACCCTCAGTACCAGAACGATAGCTTGGTGCAAAAGCATTATTACCGCTAGGAATCAATTGCTCATCAGCATCAAACTGTGTCAGAGCGATTTGACCAGCAACAATCTTACGACCGTTACCATATACGCCAACAATCGTACCGGTGCTATCAATCGAAACACTTGACAACTCAGAGCGTGGCTCACCATTTTGGTAGCTTTGGTTCACCATGAATGATGATGCTTGCAGCTGAGTATCGGACAAATCCAATTCATAGATCAATGGAATGCTTGTACTTTGCTGTGAGCCAGCATTAACTCTGGTACTTAATGTTGTTGATGTACTAAAGACTGGCTTACCAGATGCAGTATCAACTATCAATGAATCAATATTACGACCAGCAACTAAACCAATTTTTGCCACAGTCTTGTAGCCATTTCCAGTGTCAACGTCTGCGGATCCTGGTCTAGAAGAGAATGTTGATGCACTATCCGCATAATCATAAAAACGACCATCGATTGACGCATAAACCTCTAGGTTAGCCTGAACAGCATTTAAAATGGTTCCCGAATTTTGTTTATTAGTTGTTCCCTGAACTACAAGCTTTGTTCCATCTGGAGCTAAAAGTGTCATATCAATAGTTTGCTTGAAAGTTAAAACACCTTCAGGGTTAAAACTATCTCCTAGAGCACCGCTAAGATAAATTTTATCGTCAAGAGGATCGGTCGAGGTAACAGTCAATCCTGTATCGGCTCCATCAATGAACAATCTACGACCTTCCATGCTTTCAACAGCCTGTCCACCGTCAAGAGTAATTACTTTTTTAGTCAAATCAATTGCATTGCCGAGTCCCGAGGTGAGAATATTGCCTGACGAATCTTTGACTGATAAATCTGCCTTGTAAAAGGTAAGTGATGCATTTGCTGGGATATTGATTGTTGCCGAACCAGCCACATCAATCGCCGAAAGTGGTCCAGCAGATAATGAGCCATCAACCGTCAAGCCGGTATCAATTCCATTCATAAATATTTTTGCGCCATCTTCAACGGTAGATAACAGTTCAACCGCATTAGCAAAGGTAATGCTGCCACCCTGAGTAATGCCAGTGAAGCCAGTGTCACCAGTAGCTAGGGTTGCAATAGGTTTAGTTTGAACTGTTAAAGCTGAAGTTCCCTGAATAAATACCTTTCCGGTCGCTGCTGCTCCGGCAGTATTAGGGCTTCTATTAAATCCAGGAGCATATGAAAATCCAGATCCATCTAACTCAGAGGTAATCTGTAAATTTGAGTCAGTAACTCGACGATAGTAGACCTCTAATGTATGGCCTGTACCATTCGAATCAAAAATTGTTTGTGTTGTCTTTGAGTTGAATGTATTTTGAGTTGGATCAAATGCAACGTTTCCAGACTTAACATAAGCATTTTCACGTGAGTCTAAAATAGCGCTGATCTTAGATACGCTAGTTTGTTGGCCGTTAGCATAGTCAGGAGGCATGCGGAGCTTGCCATTAACTGTGCCAAGACCACGAATATCATCACTAACGCTCTTACCATCTGCTGATGGTTGGAAACCAGTTAAATACATACCATTTTGGTTAACGATCCAACCGTTTTTATCAACAGCAAACTGACCGTTGCGTGTATACATCAAAGAGCTAGGATCTTCTGGATTGCTCAGAACGCGGAACCAACCGTCGCCACCGATAGCCATATCCAAAGGATTTTGTGAGTTCTGCATAGTGCCGTATGTCAAAGGACGACGAACAGCTAAACGCTGGGAGCCCTGACCAACACGGTTTGCGTCTGATGGATCAATTGCCTTGAAGTATTGATCAGCAAAGATATACTCACCCGCTTTGTAGCCAACAGTATTCGCATTAGCGATGTTATTACTGGTGTTATCAATAGCTAAGGATGTATTTTGTAATCCTGCTAGACCGATTGTGTAGTTACTCATGTTTCAAGCTCCTTTGAAAATTCTGTATATAAGTTGGTTATGTTTGTTAAGTTAATTAGTTACGCTTCTTACGCTACCCACTGCTCAATCTCTGTTGGCTTAACAGTTCTTCCGTCAGCCAAGGTCACCTCTAAATTAGCTCCACTCTTACCTACAGTTGCAACCCGTGAGCTTGTATAAACCGTTGGAGTTTGTGTTTTGCCTTCTGTAGTTTCAGCAGCAATCGATAGGGTATAGAAACCAGATGGCAGAACCTTGCCTGCACCATCAAGACCATCCCAAATAAATTTAAACAATCCTTGTGAACCGGCACCAAGATCAGTCTCAGCAACCGTAGTTCCGTCTGCAGCCTTAATCGTGGCCTTAACGGATGTTGCATCACTATCCAATTTCGCAGCTACATTCACAGACTCACCACTGAACAGAATCTTGTTACCAGCTGCCATGGCTTTCTTACCAACAGTTGTAGACATATTGACAAAGTCATTCGATTGGATCTGGCTCAACATACTAGTCATTGAGGTATTCATCTTATTGATACCGTCAACCATATTCAGCTGGGCTAACTGTGAAGTCATACCAGCAGAGTCCATTGGATTCATAGGATCTTGATTCTGCAGCTGCGCAGTCAACATCTTCAAGAAGTTCTGAGTCATATCCTTCGTAGAAGTAGGATCATTCACAGTCGTTGTGATTGCAGTCGGATCGTACTTTTTAATCTGACTCAAATTGGAAATAGCTGCCATATCTTAAGTTCCTTTATTAACGGCCAAGATCGAGGGTTTTCAACATGAGCTGACGCGTGGTATTCATCATCTCAATATTCATTTGATAAGAACGTGATGCAGAAATCATGTTCACCATTTCTTCTACTGGATTGACGTTAGGCATTTGTACATAGCCATTCTTGTCAGCCATCGGATGAAACGGTTTGTATTCTTGTTTGAGTGGTTCTTTGCTTTCAACAATATCCACAACCTGTACGCCTGCACCTTGAGTGTTCTCCACTGGCACTGGCGCAAAGAGCACTTGGCGTGCGCGATAGGTTCTACCATCAGGACCAGCAACGCTCTCGGCATTGGCTACGTTTGAAGCGGTAATATTCAAGCGCATTGCTTGAGCAACCAATCCAGTCGAGCCGATATTAAATGCGCCTAGGAGACTCATTGTGCTTGTCCTGTAATCGCAGAAATACGGGTTTTAATACTGGAGCTCAAGAAACTCAAAGTGGCTTCTGTGAAAAATGAGTTCTTCATAAACTCAGATCGTTCTACGTCAGGATCAACGGTGTTGCCATCTAAGGCAGGTTGAACGGAAGAGCGGAATTCGGTGTTGATAGCGGATGATTTCACGCCACCAATATGTCTTGCATTAGTTGTAGCTAAAGAGACGCCTGCAGATGGCAGCTTGTTGTCCAAGGTTTGCTTGAGCACATCGCCAAACTGGATGTCTTTTGCTCTAAACCCTGGAGTGTCAGCATTGACCAAGTTTGATGAGATCAGCTCTTGGCGATAAGCACGCAATTTCAGCGCTGCTTCACCAAACTGGATCGGATCGTATTGTGGCACTTGCAACATCAGCTTTATCTCTCATGTAGATGGGGCCAATCCCCAACTTCACTTTATTTAAAGCAAGTGCTGTGCCAATTTACTGAAATAATTATTTTATCTATATAAATCAATAACTTATTGATTTTAGGGCTGCCTATAAAAGCCGATTATTGAGGCCTTTTAGTACTAAACGGCAATTTTTGCAGTCCGCCCTGAAAGCAGGTCGGCAATACCTGCCCAAATCCCCTGCCCAGCCTAGTTTGCCCCAGGGTTTAGGCCGGTTCGAACCAGACCCATTGGCCCCTCTAAAACCTTGGCAACCATACCGGGCATATCGGGCAAAAAGATGATTAACAGCAGGAAGGAAATCGGTACCGAAACCGCAAAACCCACCGAGAACAAATTGAGCTGAGGGCTAGTTCTTCCCAGCAAGGCTTGAGTCATGTTGAACATCAAATAAACGATGATGCTTGGCATACTGAAAACCATACCAAAGGCAAATGCCTTGACCACCAAGAGTGTCAAACCCTTGGCATCCCAAGCGGATGGCCAAGTACCAAATGGCAGCAATTTAAAGCTATCTAGCAAAATATCGAGCAGTACTAAATGGATATTTAAGGCAAAAGCTAAAGCAATGGCAGTCAGCTGAAGAAACTCTCCCACCAAGCTTGGAGACAAAATAGGATCCCTACCAATTGTTGCCGCAAAACTAAATCCCGACAACATGGAAAGTACTTCTGAGATCACATCAAAGGCCATTAATCCGATACGAATGAGATAGCCAGCGGCTAAACCAATAGCCAATTCTGTAGCGGCAGCAATAAAAGTAATGGTTTCACCCATTACTAGACTCGGATCTGGCTTAATGAGTGGCGCAATCGCAATACCAATGACCAAAGCAAGTAGGATTCGCATCCGCATCGGCATCGAGCGAAAGGCAAACATGGGGGCGGAAATTAAGACTCCAAATACCCGCAAAGAAATCATCATCACAATCACAACAAATTGTGGAATGATGTCGCCGGAAATCGGAATCATCTTAGTTCAGGATGCTGGGAATACGCGTAATAATTTCGCGAACGTAATCTACAAAGATTGCCAGACTGACAGGGAAAGCAACGAGAAGAACAACTGCAATGACAGCCAACTTAGGAACAAAAGAAACTGAGCTCTCATTTACCTGGGTGGCTGCCTGCAAAATACCGATCACCAAACCAACAATTAATAGTGCAATCAGCAAAGGACCAGCCAATACGAAGGTCATGCGCAATGCCTGAAAAGCTAGTTCAATAACAAGACCGGTATCCATCACAAGACTCGATAGCTTTCAATGAGTGAAGCAGCAAGCAATGCCCAGCCATCCGCGAGCGCAAAAATAACGAGCTTTAAAGGGAGGGAGAACATCATGGGAGAAATCATCACCATACCCAAGGAAGTCAGAATGCTGGCAACCGCAAAGTCAATGGCTATAAAGGGGAGATAGATCATAAATCCAATCAGAAAGCCAGTTTTAATCTCCGATATGGCAAAGGCTGGGATCAATACTGTCATCGGCACATCTTCTTGATCGGCGATCGGCTTGTCATAGAGTTTTGCGAATAAGCTGAGATCCTCTTGACGCGTTTGTTTGAGCATGAAAGATTTAATCGGCTTTGCCCCAACTTCTACCGCTTTTTGGAATGTAATTTTTTGTTGGGTATAAGGCACGTATGCTTCAGCATAAATCTTTTCAAAAACCGGATTCATGATGAACAAGGTCAAGAAAAAGGAAAGTCCAATCAAGACCATATTTGGTGGCATGGTTTGCAAACCAAGCGCTTGGCGCAATAATGAAAACACAATCAAGATGCGGGTAAAGCTTGTCATCAACATCAATGCAGCTGGCAAGAAGCTCAGTGCAGTTAATGCAATCACCGTCTGAACAGGAATGGCGTAGTTAGTACCCCCTTTTCCAGCTGCAGAAGTGACTAGCGGCAACGATTGAGCCAGCACCGCACCAGAACCCAATAGCAATAACGAAAGGCCTAGCAGCCAAAACCCTTTGCGGCGGGTCATGCTTTCAATCCTTTTTTCACCATATTCGTCAGTTTTTTAGCAAAGTCAGCTCCCACAGGAGAATACTGAGGAAGATTCTTCACGTCGCTTGGATCCATCTCTAGCAACATCGTAATTTGACTTGGAGTATGTCCAATGGCGTATGGCATACCAGCGATTTCAACGATCACAATTCGCTCACGCGGCCCCAAACTTTGCGAGGCTAAAATTTTGATCGAAGAATTAGGCAAATCAATCTGGAGACTGCGCTTGATATACCAAGCAACTAAGGCCACTAAGGCAGCAGCCAAGACCAGCGTAACCAGTGTTAACCAAATGAAACTGCCGCCGCCAGCAGTAGGATAGGTCTGCGTAGCAACGACAGAAGTTTTAGCCGCCTCCTGCGCATGGCAAGAGAGGCTAAATAATAGAATGGATAATGTGATTCTAAGTTTGTTTAATGCTCTACCGATAAGTCGGTCCATCTAAAGCCTTTAACGATTAATTTTTCGTAAGCGCTCAGCAGGAGTAACAATATCAGTCAAACGAATACCATAACGGTCGTTAACGATCACTACCTCGCCTTGCGCAACCAAGCAACCGTTAACCACTACCTCAAGGGGTTCACCAGCAATAATGTCCAATTCAACTACTGAGCCCTGGGTTAGCGCTAAAAGATTGCGTATTTGCATTTTAGCTCTTCCTAGCTCAACTGTAACCTGAACTGGTACATCCATCACCAAATCGATATCGTTATAGGAAACAGTGGAATTTCCACCGCCATCCAGGTCCTCAAAACTGGCTCGGCGCACTGCAGCACCAGATTGGGACGCAAAAGGGTTATCCACACCCTCAGTCGATTTAGAAAAGTTATTTTCCATCGTTATTTACCTCATCTTTATTTTTCGGAACCGACAAAGCGGACTCCATTTGGGTTAATTCAGCAGCTCGTTGATCAAATTGGCTATACATATCGCCACGTTCAGCTCCACGCATCATGGTTGGCCCAATACGCGCACGATCCATCGGACTTTTAAAGAAATCAGCAGGATGCTGAATCGAATCAATCTTGAGGGCATAACGACCATTACGAACACCGTATTTGCCACGAATCATCGGCAAACCATCAACAAACATCGTCACAGGATCATTAATCTCAATTGGCACAATATCGCCAACAGACATGCCCAAAACATCGCCAATGGTCATTTTTCTGCTTGCTAATACGGCGACTGCAGTAATAGAAGCGTCTTGTAGTTGCGTTTCCAAGGAATTAGCCCAATATAAATCGGTTTCACGCTTAATCTTGATGTCATTACCAAAAATCTTTTCTCGGTAAGGAACCATCACCCAATAAGGAACACAGAAGTCCAAGAAGCCTTCTGTACCCTGCATGTCTACTCGGAAGCGGCAATGCATCACGCTCTCCTCGTCTGTAGCCAGGCGTACAAAATTCATTTGCGACTCATTGCGAACAAAGCCGAATTCAATACTGGCCATCGGAGCCCAAGCACCTTCATATTCGCGCTTAATTAACTCCAAGATCCGTCTGCTAACCCGTAGCTCGGTAATGGATAGCTTCTGATAATTTGTTTTGGGCTGTCCAAATACACCATTGCCACCAAAGACCTTATCGGTAATCATGAACAGCAAAGTAGGATCAATTGCCCAGCATCCCAAGCCCTGTGCATGAGTGAAATTAACTAATTCAACATTGGAGTACTCAGGCATTTCTTGGAGGAAATCACCGTAATTCTTAATACTAGTAGTAAGACTCTTGACGTCTACACAAGTACCAATCATATTGGTTAATTCAGAGCGCAAATTACGCGCAAAAGCTTCATGCACGATCTCTAATGCAGGCATCCGTCTGTTATTCACAAACGTATTGAGATTAGTAAAGACGGCGGCTTGATTTAGACTAGACATAATAAATAAATAGGTTAGGCATAAATGCTCACTCTACCGTCTGGCGTAATGCCAGGACGACTGATAGACATTAACTCACCCAAAGCAACATCAACCTGGGCACCCTCTCCATTCGCTGCATTGGAGAAATTGTTACTCAAAGCAAAAGGAATGTGACCTGACTGATCTGAGCGATCACGCATATCCATGCTTAACGATAAACCCATTTGCGCAAGTTGTTCTTTGAGTTGCGCTCCACCCTGCTCTAAACGCGCCTTAGTAGAGTCGCTAGCACCCTCAACAATCAAATAGGCTCTACCATTACCGTCTAGACGCAAATCTAGCTGGATTGCACCTTGATCTGGTGGAGTGACCTCCATAATTACCCGGCCACCACCTTCCTTAAGGACTCGCATCACCTCTACATGGAGCGGGCCAGTTGCAAGGGAAGCCTGTTGTGGTTCTAGTTTTAATGTTTGGGAGGATTGCGCCAAACGCAATTCCTGATTAAATGGTGAGATAGCGTTACGGGCATTGAAATCAGATAGGCCATTAGTGACATTGCTAGATGATGTCTGCGTCAGATCTTGAAGATCGACCGGAGATTGATCTTTCATGGCCAAACCATCGATAGCTGCCGACTTCTCAAAATTGATACTTGCAATCTTGGCATTATCAGCGCGAAGACTTTGGACTGCTTCACCAGCATCTTTGCTGGATGCACCACGAGGATCCACGCGCAAACTATTGGTAGCAGAAGTCTGAGGCAAATTAGCAAGATCTACTGTGTCGACTGCATCCGCCTTAGCTAAATCAACTGTTGTTAGGCTCGACTTAGAATCCTGGGCGTTTTTGCTCACCTGGGAGGGAATTGCCGATTGAATTCCAGATGCCGGAGCATCAAGATCTTGAACATTTGCAGCAGTAAGCTCTGCCGCTTGGACTACTTGATTCGCCTGGTTAGCGCTCGCAGCGCTCGCAGCGTCCTGTTTCGTGGCAAGAAGCGTATTGGCATTCACAAGCGGAGTTTCATTCTGCACATTGAGGGCTATGGGGCCAGCAACCACATTGGCTGTTTCGGCCTGATCTATTGGCTGCATCGGTAACACATTTGTGTCAGCAGCAAGCTGTGGACCTACAGCTTGCTGACCCTTTGCTACGCTCGCAGCATTGATTGTATTAATGGCGGAATCTGCCAATGAATCTGCATTGGCCTGGGCTGTATTAGCAACTAACGCAGCCTGATCAAGCTTGGCATCAATAGCGCCGCCATCTTGAGAAATATTTTGAGCCAAGTCACTAGTTGCAGAATTGGCTGCAAGCGCTTGGGCGACATCATTCGCAGAAGTAGCGTCTGATACCGCATATGAAATGCCAGGAACTTGAGTACTTGCTGATGCAATCGAATCAACTCCCTGAGTAGCGCTCTCAGTCGACACCGGAGTGACGATATTTTGCGGAGCAGCAACCACCTGTGCTTGTGCAGCAGCTAATGCCGCTATTGCAGGATCTACAACGCCAGCTAAAGCGCCAATAGTTTGCTGATCAGCATCGCTTTGGGTATCCAGTTGAATTTGTGCGCCCTGGTCGACCGCTGCTGCAATTGATGCCGCAGCTTGAGAAACCACCCCTTCATCAACCGTAATCGCTTGGGCAACCTCTAATTGAGTGAGGGTTGGACCACCTGGGGCCAATCCATCCAATGAGGCTTCCTTGGAATTTTTTGACTTATCGGCAATATTTGCAGGCTCTTTAGTGGCAATAGCGGCATTCACAGGCAAATTTTGCAAATTAGACTGGGTATCTGGTGAATTTTGGCTGTTTTTATCGAAAGCAAGGTCTTCTTCCTTGTTACTCTGCTTAGCAGCCTGCAATTCTTCTGGAAATGACGTAAGTGATTGATCTGAAGGGATTTCTCCCTGATCAACCGTATTCAAATTGCTCAAATTTTCAGCAGGATTAGCCTTTAAGAGGCGTACCGGATCAATATTTGCCATTGATGTTTCCCTTTTAGTTAAACATAAGGAAGCATTTTCCGTGCCAATCTACTTTTTTATTCGCGAAACAAGGCTATCTTCTCGGACTTTATTTTCTTTAACCTCTTTGCTATGGGCAAATTCGGCATTTTTACGTTTGAGAACCTTCTCAATTGCTTGCACCTTGAGCTGACTGGCTAAAGCATGGGCCTTAGACTGTTCCGTAGCATGTTTCATGCCAACAATCTGCTGTTTTTGCTCATTGACACCATTTTCTAGGCGATTACGGAAAGCATTGGAATCCTGCAAAAAAGCCACCTGGACACCCTGCTGAGCAGTTTGAATCATCTGCTCGCCGTATTCTCTTACATAATCACTGACTTGCTGGCTAAATTGCTCGCTTTTCTTGAGCTCAAAATTAAGCTTCTTAAATTGGGCTTGAGCCCTTTCTTCCCGAATCTTAGAAATCTTGAGGAATAGCTTTAAGGCTTCTTTCATTGAGAGGCCTCAGCGATGGCTAATAATTCTTTGAGGGACTCATCAAGAGTAATGACTTGAGTAACGTCTTGTTGTAAAAAATTCTGAATTTGGGGCCAGAGCCGAATTGCCCGGTCAAAATCGGGATCGGATCCTGGGGCATATGCCCCCATATTGAGAAGATCCCGTCCACGCATATAGCGGCTATATAACTGCTTCACCCTTCTTGCGGCCAAGAGGTGTTGCTCTGTTACCACTCTTGGCATTACCCGAGAAATAGAGCGCTCAATGTCAATAGCAGGGTAATGGCCGCCATCTGCTAGTTCTCGAGACAGAAATAAGTGGCCGTCTAATACGCCTCTAGCAGTATCAGATATAGGGTCATTAATATCATCACCATCCAAGAGAATCGTATAGAAGGCGGTTAAGGATCCATTTGGATTTGTGCCGTTACCTGCTTTTTCAATCAACTCAGGGAGTTTGCCAAAAACACTAGGCGTATAACCCCGGGATACAGGCGCCTCACCCAAGCTTAAGCCAATCTCTCGTTGTGCCATTGCAAAGCGGGTTAAGGAGTCCACAATCAATACAACATGCTTACCCTGATCTCGAAACCATGCCGCAATTTCAGTCCCATACCATGCGCCCTTGGCCCTTGCTAATGGAGATGAGTCTGCTGGAGCAGCAACGACTACTGCACGCTTGAGCGCCTCTTCGCCCAAAACATCCTCACAAAACTCTCGCACCTCCCGACCACGCTCGCCTACTAAAGCAATCACAATCACATCTGCTTTGCAGTTACGTGCCAGCATACCTAAAGTCACACTCTTACCAACACCTGACCCAGCAAAAATACCAAGACGCTGCCCACGACCAACAGTAAGCATGCCATTTGCAGAACGAATACCAGTATCGAGCGGCTCCTGAATTGGGTTTCTTAATAAAGGATTGATCGTTTTGGATTGCTTCTTCACAATTTTGACATCACTGCCTGGCTTTCCATCAAGCGGTCTGCCAAAACCATCAACCACTCTGCCGAGCAAAGAGAGGTCAATTGGCAATGGCTCTACAGAAGAGCGCGTCATAAAGCCTTGCGATGTTCTAAAGGGAGTATTGGCTGGATAGACTAATGCGCCTGGAGTAATGCCATCAATCGCATCAATTGCCATTAAAAAAGTAATGTCGCCATCAAAGCCGATACATTCTGCATCAATGACTCTTTTGGATGCTCCAGAAAAAATACAGGCTCCCGCACCAATAGCAAGAGGCAATCCTTCAACCTCCAAAACAAAGCCAGATACTTTCTTAATGCGGCCTTCGCGAATGGAGCGTGGCGCCTCACCCAAAAAATCACGGGCATGATTTAATTTGACAAGAACTTGTTCCGGACCCAGGACCGTCATGTCTGGGCCCTCTTTAAGCAATATCGTTAGGAGAAGAAAGGCCTAGTGCAGAACGCACTAAAGCCTTACGAGCTTCGTAGCCTACATCAATCCGCGCGCCAGAAATTTCAACATAAGCATGACCCGGCGGAACATCAGAATCAAGTAAGAGAGTGCATGTAAATGGCAAACCAGATTCATCTACAAAACGGTTCCAGGTATCCACCTCTTCTTTACGAATACGCAGGAATACATTTTCACCAGGCAAAGGTAAGCGCATGAGCGCTTCCTGAATTGCAGCGACAAATGGTCCGCGCTCCAGTGAATCAGCGCCACTAATGCGCAAAGCTACTTCATATGCAAATTCATTTAAAGATTCTGAGATGGCATCCGGCATACCGTGCAAAGCAGACAAGAGCTCCTGCAATGCTGCTTGAAGTGCATCGATTTTTTCTTTGGCGTCATCATAGGCCTGCTGATATCCAGCCTGGGCTCCTGCATGAGTGCCTGCTGCCAGACCCTCATCCTCACCTTTGGCGTAACCTGACTTATAGCCTTCTGCAAAACCGGCATCGTATGCCTCTTGCCGAATCTGAGCAATTTCCGCTTCAGTAATCTGAGGAATGGCTGGAGGCTCCTCCACTACTTCAGGCGCCACAACAATCATTTCAACTGATGGCTGAAGAACCTCTGCTGCTGGAGGGTCAAATGACGGGGGGACCCATTTGATAATCATTTGCCTAAATTAAATTAAGTCGTCTTTTTGGGCAGATCGCAAGTAGATCTTGCCTTCTCCAGCCAATCTGCGTGCCAACTGAATGATCTCTCGCTGATTCTCTTGAACCTCGGAAACGCGTACTGGAGGTAATGTATCTAGCTCATCACGAATACGTTCAGCAGAGCGACGTGTCAAATTACCAAAAATCTTATCGCGCAATTTAGGGCTAGCGCCTTTGAGGGCCAAGATGAGAATGTTCTGAGGAACCTCAAGCAAGAGCGTCTCCAAAGAACTATCTTCCACAGTAAGAAAGTCTTCAAAGACAAACATCTTCTCTACAATCAAATCAGCCAATTCAGGATCGTATTCACGAATGCTATTAATCGCACTTTCATTTTTCTGAATATCCATGAGATTCAGAATGTCAGCCACTGGACTAATACCGCCAACACCGCTGACACCTTTTTCTGCAACTCTGCCTACCACTTGTAGCATGGCGTCATTAAGAACTCGCATTGCATCAGGATCAACCTTATCAAGCAAGGCAATTCGCAACATCAGTTCATTTCTTTTCTCTTCAGGGAAGAGCTCCATCAAAGCAGAAGTTTGTTCTGGTTTTAAGAAGGTTGCTAGGCTGGCAACAATTTGTGGATGCTCATTTTTAATAATGGAATACAACTCATCATTACTAAATGAAGCGAAGGCCTCAAGACCATGAAGTCTGGGAGGCTCGCCTTCGCCAAGCAGCTTGATTGTTTCAGCAAGAATATCCTTTCCGCCGATAGAAGCATGGGAAGTTGTAATGTATTTGAACTCCTCAAGCACCATCACAACCGTTTCTTTTTCCAAGAACTGCATGGTTGCCATGCGAGAAGAAATTCTTTGAACATCTTCAGGAGTTAATTGACGCAGAACTTCAGCTGAAACGTCCGGATCAACCATCAACAAAATTAAGGCGACCTTAAATACGTTGTCAATTTCTTCGTGATTCTCAATTGGGTCTTTAATCCCGAGTTGCATTGCCTCGCTGAGGCGCATGGTGCTCTGATCTACTTGTTGATGCAGCTTATATTTATCAATAGACATGGCTATACCAATCCTTCAGGTTTGATGCCATTGGGCGGGAAAGTTGAATCTGCTGCATCCCCATCCTTCTTTGGAACGCGCCAATTTTTCAAAAGAGTTCCAATAACCTGTGGGTTATTTTTTACATACTCAATTGTGTAAGCGGATAGCTCTTCATAATCTTTTTCGAGCTTAGCAAGACGTTCTTTTTCTTGTTCCAATTTTCGGCGCTCCATCTCTGCAAACTCTCTTGCTGCAATCACAGCTGGGTCTTCGGGTTCGGGTTCGGGCTCAATGACTTCTTCAATAATTGGAGCAATGACCTCAGGCTCTTCGGGAGCAAATAAATTCTTGAGTGCGCGATACATCAACAGGATTGCTAGCAAAACCAAACCGTACTTCAGGAACTCTTTGCTCAGCTCAAAGAATTCTGGTTGACGATAGAACGGAACTGCCTCTACTGTATCGGCCGCAAAAGGAATATTGGCAACACTTACGGTATCGCCACGCTTCTCGTTGTAGCCCACAGCATCGCGAACAATATTCGTAATTTGCTGCAACTCTTCAGGAGAATATGGCGCTGCAGGAGTCTCAACCTTGCCATCTCTCATAATGGCCGGCTTGTAATTCACAACTACGGCTGCAGAAATTCTCTTCACCTGGCCTTTATTGGCCTTCAGCACTTCAATGGCGCGATCTACCTCATAGTTAATCGTGCTCTCTCTACGTTCAGACGTATCGCCGCCCGCACCACTTGGGGAATTGAGCTGACGGGCCTCGTTATCAGCAGCTAATGGGCCAGTCAATGGCGCAGTGGGCTGTGGAGGGGGCTGATTTGTCAGGGCGCCCGGGGTAGCGCCTTTAGCACCACCTGGCTGACCAGAAGAATCAATATTCTGCTGACTGCGAACGCTTGCCGCATTAGGTGCAGAATTTTTACCAAAGGTTTCTTCAGTGCGCGTGCGCTCATCAAAGTTCATGTCAACGGTAACTTGAGCGCGCACACTATCTTTGCCGGCGATTGGATCCATCAAGATGGAAACGCGTTTGGCCAACGCATTTTCTAACTCAGCAACATACTTCAATTGTGATGAATCCAGGCTCTCCATTCTCTGACTGCTTTGAGATAACAAGATTCCTTCTTGATCAACTACAGTCACCTGCGAAGGAGAGAGTTTTGGAATTGAAGAGCCAACCAGATGCTGAATTGCAATCACTTGCTGCGGCTCTAAGAAGCGGCCTGGATACATCTGCAACACAACCGATGCCGTTGGCTTTTCTTGATCGCGAACAAATGCGGTTTGCTTTGGAACTGCTAAATGCACTCTGGCAGATTTGATTTGGGCTATCGAGCCAATACTCCTTGCCAGCTCGCCCTCTAAGGCCCGCTGGTAATTGACTTGCTCAACAAATTGACTGGTACCGAGTTTCTGATTTTCAAGAACTTCAAAACCAACATACCCCGATTTAGGTAGGCCTTGTCCCGCTAACTTGAGACGCGTTTCGTATACTAATTTTTCTGGCACCAAAATCGCACCGCCACCAGGCGTGAATTGATATGGCACATTCATCTGCGTTAACGATGCAATGATTTGCGAACCATCTGCCTCGTTAATATTTGAAAATAAAACTTTGTAATCATTCTTGCTACCAGAGACAGATAACACTAGCAGCATGGCTACTAGAAATACTCCAGCCGCACCTAAACCAATCTTTTGTTTGAATTCAAGCTTTTCAAAACGGCTTTTAGCCAATTCCCAAGCATTTTTGGGTGGCTCATTAGATAGACCGGCATCTACGCTGCCAGAATTGGCCGAGCTCAGATTAACTGATGCTGCGCCACTATCTGGATTCATCGATTTTGGTTGGTCGTTTTCAGCCAATTTATTAGCTTTCCTTTTCCTGGTAAGAATATTTGTTTTATCGAAAAAGTATCAAAATTTTCAAAAAGTATATATGAATGCGTTAGCTTATTGAAAATACTTGGGTTTTTTCCAATATTATTCAGAGATGACCAAAGAAACTGATAGCCAAAATACTGCCGCCTCCCAAGAACTGGGGGAGGCTTTTGGGCTGTTTTTAGAGGCCTCAAAGGCTCTAGAAGCACAGCAGGCGGTGCTTCAAGGTCAAATTGATAGACTTAGTCAGGAGCTGATCGTTGCCAATAGTCGACTATCTAGCCTTCTGAATTCTTTGCCCTCAGGGATAATTCTCTTTGAAAATCATATAGTTATAGACTTTAACCCAGCAGCCTTAGGCATGATTCCCGAGCTCCAAAAGGATATGGAATGGACTATTCCGCCAAGCTGGAAGAGCATGAACTCCATCCGCTCAGGGGAATACCTAGTCATGATGGGCGGCGAGGAGCGCATTTTGCAGGCCCATGAAGTAAAAAGTGGTCTGCGCAGTGTGTTGCAGTTACAAGACATCACTTCGACAATCACCTCCAGAATTGAGAAGGAGCGCAGCGACCGGCTTGCCGCAATGGGCAAAATGACTGCGGGCATTGCCCACCAGCTTCGCACACCTTTATCAACCGCTCTCTTATATTCATCACACTTAAGCGATGCCTCGCTCGAAGAGTCTCAAAAACAGCTCTTTGCACAGCGCCTGAAAACGCAGTTGATGAACCTAGAGAAGCTAGCGGGAAATATGCTCATGTTTATTCGGCAGCGTCCACAAAAAACGAACTCACTTCCAGTCAATCAAATATTAGATGAGGCCTGTCAAACAGTGCAGGTCTTGTGCGATGAGCGGCATATCCAGTTTATCCAGAGCTTTAACACCGAAGGTGTTGTGGTTAACGTAGAAAAACAATCTATCGTTGCAGCTTTAGTAGCAATCCTTGAAAACGCTCTGCAGGTTACCCAATCAGGGCAATGCATTGAGATTCACTCAGCGCATAAAGGTGGTCGTCTTGAAATCACGATTGATGATCAAGGTCCTGGTATTGCCCCCGATATGATGGAAACTCTTTTCGAGCCCTTCTCCACGAGTCGCATTACGGGTACCGGACTGGGTCTATCCATTGCCCGCAGTGCTATTGATAGTCACCGTGGAGAAATCTTGGTAAGTAATCGTGAAGGTGGAGGCGCTCGCTTTACGATTCTGCTGCCTTGTCTCACTGAGCTCTAGAATATGGCTATGACTAATCCACCAGTATTGATTGTTGAAGATGACGATGATTTGCGAGAAGCAATTGAAGTAACGCTGTCGCTCAAAGGAATTGAATGCAAGATTTATGATCGCGCTGAACTGGCGCTTCCACAAATCACACCAAACTATCCAGACATTCTGATTACCGACTTTCGTCTGCCCGGCATGAATGGTATTGAGCTGCTTGAAGAAGCAAGGCGGCGCTCACCTGATTTGCCTGTAGTTGTCATGACTGCTTATGCAGATGCCAAGTTAGCCGTAGAGGCTCTTCGTGCTGGTGCCCGTGATTTTCTGATCAAGCCATTTATGCCCGAACAATTAGTTGAGGTCATTAGTCGCTATCAACGAGAAAGTGCTCCCGTCCAGGGCAAAAAATCTTCAGGCACTCAGGAAATTATTGCCGTGGATCCGGCAACTCTTGCCGTCATGGCGCGCTGCGAACGGGTAGGAAAGACCGATACCACTGCTCTTTTGACTGGAGAATCGGGGGTTGGAAAAGATATTTTTGCCCGCCAAATCCATCAACTCTCAAAACGGGCTGGCAAGCCTTATGTGGCGATTAACTGCGCAGCCATTCCAGACAGCCTTCTAGAATCGATCCTCTTTGGCCATGAAAAAGGCGCTTTTACTGGGGCCAGCAAATCCCAGCCAGGTAAGTTTGAGCAAGCCCATGAGGGCACCCTCTTCCTTGATGAGATCGGAGAGATGCCCCTAGAGCTCCAGGCCAAGCTCCTCCGAGTCCTACAAGACCATGTAGTAGAAAGGCTAGGCAGCCATGAATCGATTTCCTGTGATGTCCGCATCATTGCTGCTACCAATAAGGATCTGCAGGCCAGGGTAGCTGAAGGTAAGTTCCGTGAAGACCTGTACTTCCGCCTTGCCGTCTTCCCCATTCGTATTCCGAGCCTGAAAGAGCGGCCAAAAGACGTTTTACCCCTTGCAGAGGCCTTTTTACGCCGTTATGGCTCAACTATGGGACGTCCAAATGCTAAATTGAGTCCCCAAACCCAGGCAGCACTTCAAAACCACGACTGGCCAGGGAACATCCGGGAGCTCGAAAATGGCATCCAAAGAGCCCTGCTTTTAAGTGATGATGACCTCATTGAACCCCATCATGTAGAGATAGAACCCCGATCTGGCACAAGAATTGCTTTAAATCAAACAGATAGCCCTGCATCTAGCCCAACAGCAGATGGAGCGCAGTCAGATATTAGTAGCCTAGAAAGGGAGCATATCCTGCGGGTTTTAAGCCAAGTGAAGGGCAACCGTAAGGAAGCAATCTCGATTTTGGGAATATCTGAAAGAGCGCTTCGTTATAAGCTCAAGGCCTATAAGGAAGCTGGCTATGAATTTGATTGAAATTAACCTAGAATGAAGTCATGAGCATTGAGAAGATGAACGCAGCATTAGCGCAGATCCAAGCGCTGCAAAAAGCCAGTGGTAATCAGGCTGGCGCTAGCATTGGCGAATCATTAACTCCCGAAGGCGTTGATTTCAAGACTATTCTCAAAAACGCGATCAATGATGTGAGCAGCGCCCAAAACAATGCTCAAGCAAAGGTTCAGGCTTTCTCTACGGGTGACTCTTCTATGAGTCTTGAAGAAGTCATGGTTTCTTTGCAAAAAGCCAATATTTCTTTCCAGGGAATGATGGCAGTACGCAATCGCTTAGTCGATGCTTATAAAGAAGTTACCAACCTACAAGTTTAATTTTCAGTAGTACGAGGTTCGATTTGGCCATCGACTTGATGAGCCCAAGCAATCACTTCAGCAACCGCAGCATAAAGCTCGGGTGGCACTAAATCATTCAAACGCAATTGCATTAGAAATTCAACAAGATCTGGCTCCACTCGAGTCGGAATACCAAGTTCATTTGCCTTATCTAAAATTGCCTGTGCAAGATAGCCTTCTCCCTGACCAACGACACGAGGTGCAATCGCACTCTTCTCATAAGCAAGCGCAACCGCTTTGAGTTGCCGAGGATTAGCGCTATCACTCATCGCCATCCCTCTTCTGAGCGGAGCTACCCTTAGCCATCTGATAATGAACATCAAATGGTACTTGCTCTTTCAGTCGCAACTCTAAGTCATTGCGCTGCGCCATGAAAGCACCTTTGAATGGCTCTGGCGGATCAATCGTGAGGTTCACTATGTCCTGAAACTGAACGCCAACGACTTTAAAAGTTCCAGATTGAGGAAGATTCATTTCCATGGTGATCTTGCTACCGCGTAGCATTTGGCCTTCGTGCTTAGGATCCTTCTCCCATATATCTTCTCTGCGAATCGATCCTTTTAATCCTGGCAAGAACTCTCCTTGCCAATTGAGAATACCGTGCATCAATAGTCTTGCACCCTCTTTGGCATAAGGAGAATCGCTAGAAATCGACTGCATCAAATCCCGCACCTGAGCAATCAATTCTTTATTTTTATCATCAATGCTTCCCTGACCTAAGCGAGGGCCAAGCAGTGTCGCTAAAGCCTGAGCCGCAAACATCGGGGAACGGTTCAAGTTTTGATAGATCGTCTGTAAATTTTGACGCAAGGGATTATCAATAGAAGTCTGAGTCTGGGTTTGGCCAGTCACATCATCTGGCCATTGCGTTACTAAAGTAGTTGGATCATTCGCATCGCCAACTGAATTTAATAACTTAGCAAGATCTGGAGTCAGTGGATTTTGATTTGCTTGCTTTGCTATTAGTGCCAAATTAGTCTGAGACTGTAGCGCTACTAATTCAGCATCGGTGTGTGCAATTAAGCCAGGATTTGCAAGTGCGTATTTAGCTGCTGCTGAAGCCTCAGCCTGACTTGCTGCAAGGGCAAAGCTGACTGAAGCTTTAGGGTCTGTAATAACTTGATCGTTTAATGCAACTGGTGCAACCTTTTGCACTTGATCAATACGCAGTTTATTGGAGGGTACCCCAGTGTTATCGGGGATTGAGCTAGGATTAATTGGAATGACCATATTTGATTCCTAGGCCCAACTGACTTAGCGGTATGCCAAGTCGGGGGCAAAAATTTCCTAAGCCACTTTGCCAAGAGGTACTACTGCATCTCTCCAAGATTCATAAATCGGGAGAAGTACATCGTGTACCTCACGAACCATGACTGGATCTTTATGAATCTTTGCCTTCATCAGATGACGAATAGACCAGTCGTAAAGACTCGCTAGATTAGATGCAATCTCACCGCCACGCTCAATGTCTAAAGCAGGCACCAAGCCAATGGTAAAAATATCGAGTGCTTTATCAAACGGAATTTGTGCATTTTCCTGCTCAATCAATTTTTTCTCAGCAGCATTTAAGTGGTCAAATAACTTCTCAAATACCAACAAAATTAAATCTGCCGGCTCAGAAATACCCACGGATGTTTGGGCATTAATCGATTGATACGATTGCATGGCACGGTTATTTAGCATAATTAATTTTTAGGATTATTGAGTGCTGTAAAGGTAGGCGTAAGCGAGCTGTTTAAGGCTTGCAAACGATACAAGAGGGCATCTAAGGATGCGTACTGCGCGCGGTAGCGTGCCATCTTCTCCATCTTACGAGTTTGAAGGTCTTGAATGCGATTTTGCAGTGTCGACTTTTGATCTTCAAATCCAGAGATATAAGAATCGACTTTTCCACCAAATGTCATTGCATCGTTGACGATGCTTCTAGTTGGACTTACAGAACCATTAGCAAGCTGATCAATAGCACCATGAGTTACTGCTGACTCATAAATGGCAGCATCAAACAATAAGGTGCCATCAAGCTGAAGCTCTAATCCAAGGCTCGTAAAACTAATAGGATTCCCAGTAGTGTCTGTGATCGACTGTTGGGTGCCAGAAGAATTTGCGCGCGTTAAGGGCGTCATAAATGAGAGCGAGATGGAATCAACCATGGTTCTTAAATCCATGAACCCATACAGAGAGCCACGCTTTTCGGGATCCGCATTAAATTTAGTGAGCTCAGTATAGGAAGCCATTAGATCGTTGTATGCCTGACCAACATTGGTTAGTAGGTTTTGTGCCTTAGCGCTATTGTCAGAGGCTATTGAGATGGCAACGTAATCCCCCTCGGCCATAGCACTCTGCAATTGCAATCGCACACCTGTTAGGGCTTCATCAACAATATTGGAAGATCTCGTGAATTCTTGACCATTAATTTCGAATATGGCGTCTTGACCTTCTTGACCACCTTTTCGCGTGATACCCGCAGTCATATCGGAGAGCGTCACCAGACCAGCAGCACCACCAGCTATAGATGTGAAGCTAATGATTTTTTTGCTGCCAGTATTAATAATGGAAGCTCTCACACCGGTATCTGAGGACTTTGCATTAATAGCCACTCGTAAACTTTCGAGTGAATCACCTTGATTAAAGGTAATTGACTCAGAATTCAGAGTGAAGCTACCGGATTGCGCCAGGCTGCTTCCATCATTAGCCAGAGAAAATTCATAGTTTGCAGTGGCTGTTTTAGCAATTTGCGCAACATGAAGGTTGTAGATTCCAGCGACAGCACCAGATGACTGAGAGATGGATGCCGCCACTAATGCATCATTGCTACTAGTCACTGACTTAGTGAGGTAACTCACGGGACTTGTAAAGTCTTGGAGAGCCGCCTGAAAAAGCGACATCTTTGATTTAATAATACCTAAATCACGAATGGAGTTATCTTGCTTGGTGACCTTAACATTTAAGGTATCAATTGGGGCTTGCTCAATGCTATCTAGCTTTGAGACCAGGCCTTCAACATCAATAACAGAGCCTTTACCGACCCCAGAAGTAGAGGTTGTGCTAGCAGAAGTAGCACTTGAAGTTGAGTTAATTGCCATGATTATTTATTTTGGTCTGAGTTAAGTCAAGGCCAAATGAGACTATACCGCCAATTACGCAGTGTGGTCTACAAACATACCTTGCAAGCTTTGCATATTATGCGCAACCCGAATAGCAGCGTCTGATGGCATGCTCATTACTTCATTGCCGTTACTATCAGTAACGCGAATAATGTGATAGCCAGTAACCTGATCAACAGAGATGCTTAAGCTTGATCCCTTAGAGGCAATAAATTCTTGGATTGCATTTGCGGCAGCTTGGACCACCTTTTCAATCGGCTGTGCACTTTCACGTACGCTAGCAGATGAAACGCCAGAGGTATCGATCGCAATAACAGAAGGCTTGCGACTTGGCAAAGAAGGTGCTGAAGGCATCGATATTTCTGGACGCGACTGTTGCTGGGGCATAGATACATCAGGACGCGACTGTTGCGGCAACGGCTTACCAGCAGAAGCATCAACTGCTACTGGCATTGGGGGGTTGGTATTTGCAATAGTATTCATATATATCACCTACTCAGTGAGCTATTAGCCCTATCTCTAAGGCTAATATACCCTTAACTAGTTTGCAAGCATTTTTCCATTTATTTCAACAAAGTCAAAATGACGTTCGGCATCTGATTGGCTTGGGCTAGCATCGAAGTAGCAGCCTGTTGCAAGATCTGAGTACGGGTCAAATTAGAGGTTTCTGCTGCGTAATCGGTATCGACAATGCGGCTA
>NZ_JACVPN010000007.1:0-9113 GCF_018881855.1 Polynucleobacter sp. MWH-Berg-3C6
GGGTTACAGACCTCCAGCACCCCAAACCCAAGTACCCCAACTATTGCAGAATCAACCCATGTTGCTGCAATGATTTACTATGAAAAAACTCTCTTTGGTAGTGGACCTAAATTGACAGCAGTTCACTCAACTAAGTCTTAGTTGAATTAGTCACTCAATTACGATGAACGTAGTAATGGGAGTTGTTCTTCAATTTCCAGCACGTATATGTGCAAACTTAAGACCTGGGTTATGCCCAGGTCTTATCTCTGTCTCAATTTAATTTGAGGGATGTGCTTATAACTTCAATCTTCTAGACAAGGTCAAAAACATCAAGATTCTCACAATGGTGCATGCAGATAAAATATTTATCTCTTTAGGGTGTCACTAAAGCAAATCTGAAGGCTGATTAAAACTCTCTCATAAACCTGACTGCTAACACCCGTGTTTGGATAAACCCATTTTGAATTCCCATGTCTCGTCCATATTGAAGTGAGAATCTGCCAATATCGGTATAAGCTAATCCGCTTAATAGGAAACGCTGCGTATTGACAACATTATTTTGGTAAACATTGTTAATAGCAGTTGCCCCGCCAGCAACGTAAAGATAGGATGCTCCAACTGTAAAGGTTTGATTAATTCTGTAGATGGGACCAAGCTGCGTAGTGGTTAAAGGTTTTTGCGTTAAAGGAACATTTGTACTCGACCCACAAGTTGCGGCACACTGGCTATTGCCGCCAAACCACTGGGTGTCTACTGCAACCATGCCATCTAAATTACCAATAATGGGCTGTTGATATCCCATTTGTAAATCGTATGAATAGCGATTAGTGCCAGTATTAAATACTTGGTTACTCGAATAAGCCCCAGTTGGTACCTGTAGATATCCGGCAACACCAAAGTAAGTTCGTGTCTGCCGATTGGCATAAGGCCAGATGGCGGTGGCTAAAACAACATCACCAATTCCAGTGCTTGGAGCATAACTTGAAAGTGAGCCTGAAGGACTTACTGTGCCATAGGGCAGCTGTACATAAGTTGCTGCGGGTAAATCTCCAATAGCATAAGTGTGAAGTGCTCGGACTATAACGCTGGGCACATCAATGACTGGGCTGCCATAGGGTTTTGATGAAACTGCCGAACCATTTTTGTATAAAGTTGAATTCTCAGTGTCATAGTAGGAAACCATGACATGATTTTTGTTAGGCAATGGCGCCACAATGTCGTTGGGCTGCAAATCGACTGCCACGCTTGGGCGAGTCAATATTAAGCTGCTCAAAATGCAGGCTACTAATAAGGGCCTGCCAAATTGTTGCATCATGAAATATTAGGAATGGTCACCCAAAGGATAATGCCAGAATTGTATTGATTGCGGCAAAATAAATTCCCTCAAAAAGGGGAACTATCCCTCAAATGAGGGATACAAGAAGACTTTTGGCTAGCCGACAATAAAATACCGCTGAACCCCAACATATTTGCTCTATATATAGTGCCCACACAAAACTACCCGAAAACCATCTATTTAATAGACGACGATGATTCATTACGTGAATCTCTCACGCAAATGCTGCGTTTTATGGGCTACCAAGTCAAGGCGTTTAATAGCGCTAAAGCATTCTTAATAGAGCCAGCTCAAGATATTCCTGCGGTAGTCTTAACGGATATGAGAATGCCCGATATATCGGGCGTAGACTTGCAGGCCGTTCTAGCAAGTCGGGGAAGAAAAATTCCGATTATCTTTATCAGTGGTGAATCTTCAATGACCCAAGCCATTACGGCAATGAAGGGTGGCGCGATTGAATTCTTGCAAAAGCCGATTTCTCGCGAAGAACTTTTATCGGCCATTGCCAGAGGGATGCAAATCGATATTAGCGCCATGGAGCTAGTAATTAAAAAGACTGGATTAGAAGAGCGCCTTAAGACATTGAGCCCAAGAGAGAGGCAAACATTTGATTTGCTGGCCATGGGTTATAACAATACTGAGCTAGTAGAGGCGCTGGGTGTCGCGATGTATACCGCCAAACAATATAAAAACGAGGTGATGCGCAAGCTCAACCTTCGCTCTTTGGCTGAACTCATTAAGCTAAAAAACCTCTAATCATTAGCACCTTACTTTTGTGATATCCCTCAATTGAGGGATTACGACAAATTACTGCATCTTTGAAAATAGCGTCAATTTAATCGATTGACTATGCTATGCCACTGCACACAAAAAATTGCCTATTTAAACTCCGCCCCATCTCATTTTTTATGGTCAGCATTTGGGCTGGCAATGCGTTTTCGCAAGTAGCGCCAGATGCCGGAGCACTGCAGCGCAACTTAGAGCAGCAAATACAAAGAGATACGCCTGCGCCTTCCTTTCCAAGCATTAAAGCCCCGGAAATTAAATCGACACTACCAGACTCTAATCAAAAACTTACCGTCTCTAGTTTTGCATTTACGGGCAATACCGTTTTCACGTCCGAAGAGCTGGCAAAGGTTGTCGAGCCTTGGACTGGCAAAACTATTAGCTTTGGCGACTTAAAAGATGCCACTACCGCCATTCAAGAGCTCTATGGAAGTCGTGGCCGCATTGCGCAAGCGATTATTCCGCCACAAAAAATCAATGGCGGCAAGGTAATGATTCAAATCATTGAAGGCAAGCTTGGAAAAATTACCGTTTCTGGTGTGGCCCCAGACCAGAAGTTGCGTTTAAATGTAGAAGTTGCTCAAAAATACATGGAGCATGGTAACCCTAGCGGCGAGCTCATTAGCACTCCTAATATTGACCGAAGCTTAGCGTTATTAAACGAATTGCCTGGTGTTGGTGCCACTGCATCATTTAGTCAATCTCAAGAAGTCAGTAGTAGTGATTTGGATGTGAGAGTCAATGATGGCCCATTAGTTACAGGCCGCGTTGAGGCTGCTAATTATGGTTCAAACTCTACTGGAGCCTGGCAGGCCATTGGCAATTTAACACTCAATAATTTATCGGGCTCCGGTGATTCGGTGGCCCTTGATGCCATTCAATCCTTAGGCTCTAGTTTCGTACAAGGCAATTATGCTTATCCCATTGGTTATGCTGGTTGGAAAGTAGGGGCACTTGCCAGTTTTTTAAATTATCAAACTTTATCTAGTTGGAGTCCCACCGTTACTACTGGTCAGGCAACGACCTTTGCAGTTAATGGCGCCTATGCATTGGAGCGTTCAGCTAGCAGCAATTCCAATTTAATTTTTACTTTGCAAAACCGCGCCTATCGCAATAGCGTGCCAACCGGCACTATTAGTAACTATCAAATTAATAATTTGAATGCTGGCATTAACGGGAGTGAACTATCTTCTGGTGGCGCCATCAATGGCTATGGCCTCACAGTATCTTATGGAAATCTGTATGTGGATAACGCCACGCAAAAAGCGCAGGACCAAGCGGGCCCCAATACCAATGGTAGTTACTTTAAGTTAACTGCCAATGCCAGTCGCACTCAACCCTTACCGATTGAAAATACCAATTTAGTCATGTCGGTTAATGCCCAGTGGGCGAATAAGAATTTGAATACTGCTGACCAGTTATACCTAGGGGGCCCTTACGGTATTCGGGCATATCCAGTTGCGCAGGGCGGTGGTTCAAAAGGTGCAGTTGGCACCATTGAGCTACAACACAATTTCCTGACCAATTGGCAGGTATCCGCTTTTGTAGATGGGGGCATCATCACGCAATACGTCAATACCTACCCGGGATGGCAGGGACTCACCAATGCTAACAATACTTATAGCTTGGGTGGCTATGGATTAGGCGGTAAATATATTGCTAAGGAATATAACGTGAGCTTAAATCTTGCTCACACGATTGGTCAAAACCCGCTCTATACCAGTAGCGGACAGCAGCTTAATACCAATAATTCGAATAGAGCGTATGAAGCATGGCTAAAGGGCACTCTGTATTTCTAGGATTTTTGTTCATAGACTTAGTTCTTTGATGCCCGCCAAATGGCGGGTATTTTTTTGTCGTAGCGCTCTTTGGCATGTGCCAACAAGCTAGTAAACTGAGAAAAATCTTCAACACTTGGCAGATTGTTAGCTGCTCAATCCGGAGTCATTGCGTATGCAGGTCAGTTTTACCTTGTTCTTCTGTGTAATGGGTATTGTGCTTACTGGCATTTTGCTAGGTTCCGCCTCGTATTTACGTGATGAGTACGCATCTAAAAATCGCAGCGCCCAGTATTGGCTGATTTCCTTGATTAGCACTCTTTTGGGATATTTTGTATTTAGCTATGCCATTAGTAATGCGCCCAATGACATCAAGGGCAATTCATTTTTATTTACGATTGCCAATGTGCTTTACGTTGGTGGATTAGTTTTTCAAGTGCTTTTTTGTCATGTGTTGCGAGCCGACTCAAAAAAAGCGCTTTGGTTTGCTTGCGGATTCCTAATCTTTTATGCGATTGAGTTTGAGGGGTCTAGGGGGGGTGCGGGCTTATTTTCTTTTAGGGTAGTTCAGGTAGCCGTCATTTCCTTGTTGTGCCTTATTTGGCAATTTGTGAACTTAGCTCGCTATGTTGGCACCCATAAATCATTGCAGTTAAAGTTGCTATTAGGATGCACCGCTCTGGAGATGCTTTTAGTGATTGCCAGGGCGTTAGTGGGCACAAAATTAGGCGCGGTAGATACTATTGATGCCATTCCCGCTCCATTATTGATATTAACGTTTACTTTTAGCGCTTGTAACTCGGTGTCTTACTTGATTGCTGCAGGGTATTGGGCAGAGCAAAACATCGCTAAAAGAGTACAAGCGCGAATTGAAAACGAAAAAGTCAAAGGCTTGCTCTTAGAAAGAGATACTTTAATTGGCTCGCTATTAAAAGCCAATAAAAATTCCACTACTGCGGCTATCTCTGCTTCCATGGCACATGAACTTAATCAGCCCATTGCGGCGATTGATGTCAATCTATTCATGCTAGAAAAAGCATTGGAGGAGGCGCCAATTGATGTGAAAAAAGCTGAAACCTTACTTGGCTCCATCGCCATGGACAATCAACGCTTAGCTAACATTATTAAATCGATTGGTGCCATCTTTAAAAATCAACCCATCAGCTACCAGTCTACCGAGGTGAGCGAGTTACTAAGCTCTATTACAAGGATTGCTGGCCCTGATTGTCGCTCCAAGGGCATTGCGCTCAGAGTGATTGGTAATCAAAATGGCTTAATCACTGTAGATATCACGGCAATTCAGCAGGTATTACTCAATTTAGTCTCCAATTCGATTGCTGCATTAGAGAAATCAAACACAGTAGAGAAAATAATAGAGATTGAAACGAGCATTTTGAATGCAGATATTAGATTTAGTGTTGCTGATAATGGTCCTGGTGTTCCATCTCAATATCAAGCCAAACTTTTTGAATTAATGCAAAGCAATAAAGAGGGTGGAAGTGGATTGGGTTTATGGTTATGTAAACATATTGTTACGGAATATGGCGGAATGATTTTCCAAGAAAATCAAGCTACAGGAGGGGTAAAATTTACTTTTGATTTACCAGAGGTTGCCAAAAACTCCTCATCAATTCAATAAACCGATTAATAAAGTGGTGTAATAGGTATTTATTGGCGCGCCGATAGTCCTAGTATTCCTTACATCAATAGATTTTCAAAAATAACCCGTCAGAGCATTTATTTTTAAAATTGAAAATAAAAATAATTTGCTCTTAGATAATATTTTTAAGAGCGCTGGGCACATTTTATGCTCAAGAACGCAACATATCAGAATCATCTTTTTTGCCGTAGTTTTTTTCAGAGCGCAGCACTCTTAGCTCAAACTTTTTTGCTCTGATGTTCAATTTTTTTGATTAAAAAATGAGTGGCACTAAAAAAAATCAATTCTAGGTATTTTTTAGACCTCACAAATTCAAGCACTTACAAACTCGCGTGTAGAAATTTGTTATTTATTCCCACAAACGAGGGATTTTCACGCTTGCACCTTTTGATAAAAATGCTACTTCTTTCAATGCGCAATGCGCTTCGAGTGCTTAAGTAGTTTAGAAAATGAAAGTTTTAAATTGATTTTTTGCTTTACAAAAACGCAATAAGTCATTGATTGATATGAAATTACCTAGTCAATCAATGCACTTAGAAAAGCCCTTCAAGGTGAAGGTGGGCGCGCTTGCGCTCACTTCCGCTGTTGTTGGGCTTAGTGCGTTTGGCCTTGTCAATTTAAGCTTTGCAGCTGGTGTTGCTGCCAATGCGCTGCCTACGAACGGTAAAGTCGTAGCGGGTGCTGCAACGATTGCTAGCTCTGGCAACACTATGAATATCAATCAAAGCACTCAACGCGCGGTGATTAATTGGGATTCTTTTAACGTTGGCGCCAACAGTACGGTGAACTTTAACCAGCCCAATGCAAATGCTTCGACCCTCAATCGCGTCATCGGCACAAGTAAGTCCATGATTAATGGCGCTATTAATGCGCCTGGTGAAGTAATTTTCGTGAATGCCAATGGCGTCATATTTGGCAAGGGTGCTGATGTCAATGCTGGCTCTATTGTTGCAACAACGATGGATGTTGCAAATAGCGCATACATGGCAGGTGGCAACCAAACTTATCGTGGTGGTGAGACTGGCAAAGTAGTCAATCACGGCAAGCTCACCTCTAATAGCCTAACTGGTTACATTGCTTTGATGGCGCCAGAAGTGCGAAACGAGGGTGTAATGGTTGCCACGATGAGCGGTGCCAATACCGTTGCATTGGTTAGCGGCTCACAAGTAACTTTATCCTTTAGCAACAATAGTTTGCGCACAATTACGGTCGACGCCTCAGTGGTGAAATCATTAATTGCCAATAAACGTTTAATTCAAGTCGATGGTGGTCACATCATCATTGCTGCTAACTCAGCATCAGATTTAAAAGCATCAGTCATTAACAATGGCGGGGCGGTAGTAGCTAATTCAGTCGTTGATAATGGCGGTTCGATTGAATTAGTTGCTGCTACTGTGAATCAAAATGGCACCGTTTCTGCCAATTCTGCGCAAGCAGCCGGTGGTAATGTTGCTATTTCTGGCAAAAACATTACCTTGGTCAGTGGTTCAGCGACTACTGCCACTGGCGCTACAGGCGGTGGAAATATTACCGTTGGTGTTAATAGCGCAGCCCTCAATACAAATCAAAATATCAACAGCAACAATGGTTTAGCCAATCTTGTTGATGTTCAAGCAAATTCTACGGTCGATGCTTCTGCCACTCAAAACGGTAATGGCGGCACGATTTCCATCTGGTCACAAGTCAAAACTATTGTGGCTGGCACACTCAAATCTATGGGCGGTTTGCTCTCTGGTAATGGTGGCGTGATTGAAACAAGTTCTAAAGGTACTGTACAAATTAGCCCAACGGCGATAGTAGACACCACAGCGCCTCACGGCAAAACCGGCAACTGGATAACTGACCCGCTCTCCATTACGGTTGATGGCACTACTGCAAGCACAATTTCGAATGCTTTAAACACTACGAATGTGACGCTTGATGCAACGGCAACTGCTTGTGGCGCATTTGGCGCTTGTGCAAGTTCACAAACACCATCAATCACCTTCTTGCTTGGCGCTGATATTTATTCTGCCAATACCAATACTGCGCTCAATTTGATTGCTAATGGTGGCAACATCAATATCAATAGCAATATCACGGCTGGCACGGTGACCGCAGTAGCTCAGGCAATTAATGTCAATGGTTCGATTAATACAAACGGCGGCTCAAACTCCAATACTTATTTAGCCGGTGCTGTGATTAATATTTTAGGAAATATTAATTCCAATGGTAATAATCAAAATAATTCAAATTCTAATAGTTTGAATTCTGCGAATACTATAACTGCGTCAAATCGTCGTAATATGAGTGGCGGTAATAATCAAAATACCTTAACAGCCGACCAAAATAATTACACCAGCAATGGTGGCATGATTAATATTCTTGCAACTGGTGATATCAATATTGGCGCCAATAGCTATATTTCTGCAAATGGTATTAATGGTGGCGCAGTCAATATTGTTTCTACTGCTGGTACTGTGACTAATAACGGTATTGTCGACTCTCTAGGTAAGCAGGGCACTGGTGGATTTATTGCGATAGTCGGTAAAACTCAAACGGATTTAATTGGCGCTTTAATCAGCTCAGAAGGCCTAGCTGCTGGTGGCATTATTAACTTAGGTCAAATTAATAACCTGGGTAACGGCTCAACGCTTGCGCCGCCCGCAACTGCACCCCCAGCACTTAGCTCTTTTGTCAGCAATGCAGCAGCAAACGCAGTAGATTCAAATAACAGCATCATCTCTAGCGGTACCTCTCTTGATAGCCAGACTGGCGTCAATGCACCAAACGGCAACATCGTCGTTTTCGGTGACAAAGTTCTCGTAAATAACTCTAGCCTTTCTGCCATCGGCGGCTCAATTGCGATTGGTCGAACAAGCTTTGGTCAAGGCGAGCTATCAAGCATCGTAGTTTTGCAAAATTCGAATTTTGCAGCCCATAACCTAGAAACATCAGGTCATGCATTGAGCACTTCAGGAAACACTATCAATGCACAGACTTGGCTTCTAGACCCCAATAATGTCACCATCACCAATGGTGGTTCTACGTCACTCGGTTGCACCGCTGCGAATATTAATACTTGTGGTACTGGTCAAAACGTCAATATCTCTAATACAGACTTACAAAGTGCAGTAAATACCGCAAGTAACGGGGCTGTTATTGAGATTCAAACGTCAGGTAACGTTTCTTTTGGTGCTGGAGCAACGCTGACCTTTAACGTTGCCTCAGCAAATGCCTTCGTAACCTTAAAATTTAATGGTGTTTGGGGCTCAGCATCAACTTCAACAACTTTAGGCGCTATTACTGACAATACAACAGCAAGTGGCTCGGGTGTTAACCTGGCGGTTCTTACTAATGGTGGAGCCATTACTACTAGTGGGGCGATTTCTGTCAAAGGAAGTATTACTCTTGATAACACCTATGCTGGCTCACCCGCTAGCAATGTAAGTGGTAGCTTGGCTCCAGCTAATGCCACTACCTCTGCTGGTATTACCATTAATAATGCTCTTACTGCAGGCAATATCAGCAATGCAACCAATGGAGTCTTACTCAACGGGTACTCCAATACAAATTTTGCTATTACTGCAAC
>NZ_JACVPN010000007.1:9204-23068 GCF_018881855.1 Polynucleobacter sp. MWH-Berg-3C6
AACGTTGTTGCCAACACTAGTGGTACTGCTTCAAATATCTTATTGGATACGACTAGAGGCAATAACACATCCAGCATTAGCCATGGCACTATTACTGTAGCTTCAGGTTCTACTTCTGGTGTAAATCTTTCGGTTCTCTCATCAGGTGCGCCGATATCAGTCGGAGCAATCTCAGTTCCAGGCACTATTACTTTGGATAACACCTATGCTGGCTCATCCGCTAGCAATGTAAGTGGTAGCTTGGCTCTAGCTAATGCAACCACCTCTACTGGTATTGCCATAAGCGGCACTCTTACTGCAGGCAATCTCAGTAATGCGACCAATGGTATTTATATTTCTGGTATGAGTTCTAATGCTGGAGCAACCGCAGATTACTCAGGCGTTTCTATTGGCGGAACATTAGCTACAAATGCTGGTGCAATTTATATCAAAGGTGCTGCACAAGGCGCTAACTATGGTATCAATGACCCAAGTAGTGCAATATCATCCGCGGGTTCGGTTACGCTCTTGGGTAATTCTGCTACCGGCGTTGCAGTCTTAGTTGGTGCTGATATAGGTGCAGCAGCCGGTATCACCGTTACCGCTAATGATTCTTCTACTCCTACGATTACACCTACTGGTTTATCTAGTCCAGCAATTAGCAGTCTAAATTCTTTAACCAATTCAGCAGGTGTAATGCCTTGGGGTGCCTATGTAACAACAAATTCTGCCTCGCCAACCCTTATTGATAGCGTTAGCTCTAGTGTAGTTGGCATTCCAACGCCAGTATTAGGATTTATTGCCGGTAGTGGCATTGTTGGCGTTAATGCTACAACTACGATTTTGCCTACCCCAGGATTTACTCAAACTGCTACCAGCGCAAGCTATCTCTTTACCTACCACTCTTCAGATAACTATCAGAAGATGGAGCAGATTAACTTTACCCGCGTTGGTAATAATATCTATGCGTATCAGGCTGCTGCAAAGTATTACTCTACTGTGCCAACTTTAAGCTCTGCTCAGGTTGCTAGTATTTGGGCAACAGCTACAGCTACTAATGCTGGCTCAACAGGCTATGGCTTGCAACGCGTTTCTATTGCTAGTGCAGTTGGAGATATCACCATTACAGGTTTGGGTGCTGCGGCAGGAGCCAATACAGGTATTTATCAGGCAGGACAAGTAGTGCAGGGTACTATTGGTGGAAATATTTATTTCATCTCCAATAATTCTATTAACCAAACTGGACCAGTTTCAGTTGTTGCAAATACGAGTTCGGTTGTGGGTGATGTAATGTATGTTACCCGTCAAGGCAATAAAACATCAAGCATCATTAATGGACCATTAACCGTTAATGACGGCTCTACTCAAGCTGTTAACTATGAGCTTTATACGGCTGGCGCCCCAATTACCGTGGGTGGTGCGGTTAATGTTCCAGGGGTCATTACATTAGACAACACATTCGCATCCGGTAGCGTAACTTCAGGCTCATTGGCTCCAGCTAATGCCACTACCTCTGCTGGTATTACCATTAATAATGCTCTTACTGCAGGCAATATCAGCAATGCAACCAATGGAGTCTTACTCAACGGGTACTCCAATACAAATTTTGCTATTACTGCAACCGGTACTCCTGGTGCCTCCATTCTGGCAAGTAAGGGCAATATTAGTATTAACGGTACAAATGCAGGAACCTTACAGCCAAATACTTCCACCATCAATTTCAAAAACACGGCAGGTACATCTTCGATTACTGCGACTACCGGTCAAGTCAATATCACAGGCACAACAACTTCCACGACACCGATGTCCGGTTATGGATTGGTTAACTTAGTTAACGTAGCAGTGACTGCAAACGCTGGTATCGGCATTACTGCTAATGGTACTAGTCAGGGCACTGATATTTGGATGAGTGGAACCACTTCACTTACCAACAATACTGCTGGTGATATCACATTAACCGGAACCAATACCACTGTTGGTACAGGCGCTATTGGTGGGCCTAGCACTAACTCTATTAATCAAAATGCGAATGGCGGCAATATTTCTATCATTAGCAATGGAAATATATCGCAAAGTGGAGCAATTAACGTTGTTGCCAACACTAGTGGTACTGCTTCAAATATCTTATTGGATACGACTAGAGGCAATAACACATCCAGCATTAGCCATGGCACTATTACTGTAGCTTCAGGTTCTACTTCTGGTGTAAATCTCAAAGAAGTTACTGCCGGTGCACCAATTACTACTGGTGCTGTATCGATGCCAGGCTCAATCACCCTAGACAATACTTACGGCGGAACAGCGGGTCCAGGCAGCACGCCGGTAAGTGGCTTTATCTCTATTGCTAATAACAACATTGGTTCGTTGGCGACAACCAATGCCTACGGGATTAATGTAGGCGGTGCTTTATCTGCTGGCACAAGTGTCAATATCTTAGGCGTCAGTAATACTGCTGCTAGCACAGCGGGCGGCGCTGTTCAGATTGGCGCTAATATTTCCAGCTCACAACTTCTCTCAAGTAATGGAATTACTATTGGTGGACAGTCGCTAGCACAAAATGGTATTTACGTCCCAAGTACTATTACCCTGCAATCTGGCACTTCATCCATTGCTGGTGGAAATGTTAATCTACTTGCTTATGATGCCAGCACAAATTCAGCGCTTTATGCAGGGGCTAATAACTTAGCAATCTCTACTTACGGTGGCGACGTTAATTTAGGCACTAGCGCTAATCCAATTTATGGTGGTGCAGGTATAAATAGTGTATTGGGCAATATTACTTCGAGAAAAGTTAGTTCAGCTGGTGGTAATGTCAATATCTATGCAACGGCGACTGCTGGATACAATGCCATTAACGATGCTTCAGCCATTACTGCAGATGGTTCTATTACGATTGTTGGTAATAACACTACTGCAGCGCCAAGTGCACCAGTAGTCTCGCTTACCGGTGCAATCACCTTAACGAGTGCAACGAACAATAGCGCACTCAGAATTACGGGTAATACTGTAAATTCTTCTGATTATACAGGGGCATCAACAGGTATATCAGCAACAGGCGCCATCAATATCAATTCGAATGGCGGTTCTGCATCTTTTGTTTCGAATAACAGCATTAGTCAAACTGGCGCAGTAACGGTAGCTGCCAATACCAGTGGAACAACTTCAAACATTACCTATGACACAACTAATGGCAATAAGAATTCAATAATTACTCCTGGTGCGCTGACTCTGACAGGCGGTATGGCAGGTTCATCATCACGCATTGATTACACAATGAAGTCTAGTGGCGCCAGCATCTATGCAAGTGGCGCTATTACCGTTCCAGGTTCTATCACTTTAGACAATACCTACCTTAGTGGTGTTGATAATGGTATTACCGTTAGCAACTCTAATACTTATTCAACATCCTCAGCTTACGGTGTCCGTATTAATGGAACGCTAACAGCTGGCGCCGCTATTGCTGTTCAGGGCGTAAATTCTGGTGGAGTAAATTGGAATGGCAATGCTGCAATCCAGACTAATAACAATATCTCTATTTTGAGTTCTCAAAAGTTTGCTGGTAATGGCATTACTTTTAATGGTTTGACTACTGCGTCTAATGGTCAGCCATTAAATTCAGGTAATACAACCACATTCCAATCAGGTACTAGCAGTATTGTTGGTGGCGATATTAATTTTTTCCAATATAACACTGGAGGTAATAGCGCTATTTACGGTGGCTTAATGCCAATTACAGCCTATGGAGCTAACGTAAATATAGGCACATCATCAAATCCTATATATGGCGGAGCGGGGATTAATTGCTGTTTAGGCGACATAGTTGCAACAAAAGTTTCTGGTGTTGGGGGCAATGTTTCAATGTACGGAACGGCTTCAACGTCCAACAATAAAGCTGTTGGACACGCCTCCTCCATAACCGCAGATGGAAACATTACTATTGTTGGAAACAATACTAACGCAGCTCCATCAACAGAGATTGTTAACTTGAGCGGATTAATTACACTTACAAATGCAACAAAAAATAGCACCTTAAGTATCACCGCAAATTCTGCAACAACTACTGGCTATACAGGCGCTTCAACTGGAATATCTGTTTCTGGAAATATTGTTGATAACTCTAACGGTGGAAATATCTCCTTTATTTCTAATAATTCGATTAACCAGACTGGCACAACTACCCTTGATGCCAATACGAGCGGTACCGTTGCCAATATTACTTACAACACCACTACTACTGGTAATAAGAGCTCAACCATTACCACTGGTCCACTAACCCTTACTGGTGGAGTTGGCGCGTCAACTACCGGTATTAACTACTCCGTTTTAACTAGTGGAGCAAATATCACAGTAAACAATGCCATTTCTATGCCTGGCATCATTACCTTAAATAACAGTTATTTAAATGGTGTTAATTTAGGTATCAACGCATCTAATTTAGCAACTTATGCAACAACAAACCAAGGCATTAGCGTTGCGGGAGCATTAACAGCGGCTAACGTTAACAATGTCACGAATGCTATTAATATTGTTGGCGTAAGTAATGGTAATGGGGCTGCGTATCTTAGCGGTAATATGACTGCCACCAAGGGTGACATTAATATTCAAGCCTTAAGCACGGGCACAAACTGGTATAGCCTATACACATCAGGAACCGCAGCTTTTGTAGCGAATGCTGGCAATATCAATATTTCTGGTTCTTCTACCTCAACTTCAGCTTCAGGCCTTGACCGTATTTTATTAAACAATACTGGCGGCATTGTTGCTAGTGGCAATATCACGATTGCTGGTAATGACGCATCAACAATTGCCATTGGTCAACGCGGACTTAACATTCAAGGTGGTGTTGATATTCTTGCTGGCGGAAATTTAACACTTGGCGGAACTGGCGCATCAAGTGGTGTGTATGCACAAAACGGTGGCTTGCTTGTTGCTAAAACTGGCAATTTAACTATTCAAGGTGCATCGGTTGATGCAAATGGTTGGGCTTATGTCGATGTAACTAAACCATCTGCTAATACCGTTGCCACTAACGGCACTGCGCTCTATTTAAATGTAGGCACTACATCGAAAACCGTTAGCACGGGCCCAGTAACAGGCACCTTTATGGGTGCACAAGCTGGTGGTAGCGTTAACCTATGGGGCTCAGCGCTGCAGGGTACTGGCATTGGCACAGTTGGTAACATTACTGGTGGCACTGTAACTTTAAATGGAAAAACTACAGGTTATAGCGCATCATCAAATAATCCTGGTGTTTGGGTTCAAAGCGGTGATGTTTTCAGCACAATTGGCGCCATCAATATTTATGGCTCCCAGTACGGGAACACTACTGGTGTAAATGACGCGGTTTTCCTCACTCCAACATCAATGATTTCTGCCAAAACAGATATCAATATTGCAGGATATAGCTCTAGCACCAATATGAAAGGCGTCAATACGTACAACGCTCTTTTGGCTGGTGGAAATATTAATATTGGAGGCCAAGGTGGTGCTGGTGGTGTTTGGGTAAGCTCTAGCCCGGTTTATGCCGGGGGAAATCTTAATGTTCAAAATGCAGCTCTAGACTCTAATAACTACGCCATTCTTGCAAGTGGCGCAGCAACTGCGACTGGCTCTGGTGGACACGGCGCTGTTCTTACCTCTGGAACTACAGCAACCACAATCTCTACTGGTCCTAATATTAGTACATACACTGGTTTTACTGTAGCGGGTACGGCGACCGTATCTGGAACCAATACCAATACAGCCGGTAGCGGTGGATATGGCGTATGGTTTGGAAATGGCGGTGGAAACTATAAAGCCGGCACATGGAATATTACGGCCTCAAACGTAGGCACTACAACGCTTTCTGCATTCATCATGAATACCGGTATTTTGACTTCAACTACTGCTGGTATCACGATTAATGCAAGCACTACATCATCTGGTGCAGAGCCTGGTGTAATTTATTTCTCATCCTCTACTATGGTTCCGATTGTTTCTGCGGGTGGCGTCACTATGACAGCCATTTCCACAGGTACCAATCAATCTAATATATTGAATTTAAATAACACCACCATCACCAACACCACTGGAGATATTGTAATTACTGGTACTAATCCAGCTGCTGGTGGACTTACAGGTATTTACTCTACTGGCACGATTACCCAAAATGGTAATGGCAGCAATATTCGCTTTTTCTCCAACAATCAAATTAACCAAGGTGGCAACATCACCATTGCGGCCAATACTAGTGGCGCCGATAGTCAAATTTTGTATGACACTTCGCGTGGTAATAAGTTATCGACAATCAATGGCGGGGCGGTAACCTTTACTGGTTCATCAACTAATTTAATCAACTACATCAATATCGCATCCGGCGCACCTTTGATTGTTAATTCATCGTTAAACGTGCCTGGCTACATTAGTTTTGACAACACGTATTTAACAACAAGCGCCTCTCCATCTACGCCTGTTAGCGGTGGCATTACAGCAGCTAATGCTTGGCAATATGGCACTGTTGCTGCAAGTGGTGTGGCAGTTTCAGGAACGATTGCTCTCCAGGCCAAAGCCGGTATCTATGTACGCGGTGTAGTGGGGGCCTCCAGCTCTAGCGCACAGCCAGCTTATGATGCGGTGACTATTACAGCAGCAACCTTTACAACTAGCGGTACATTTACTGCAGGTCAAGATGCAATCAATGTAGTGGGTATTGAGCCTAGTCAAAATACAACTAAGAATGCTATAGCAATTAGTGGTACGGTGTCTTTTACTAATAATTCAACGAAAGGTAATACCAACTTTGTAGCGTATTCTGGTAACTACAATGACGCTGTATCAGTTACCAATAATGCCGGTTCAGGCTCTATTGATGTTAGCGCTATTGGCGCTACTGCAGCTGTAGTCATAGCCTCTGGTGGCGTCACAACATTTACCCAAAATGCAAATGATGGCGTCTTCATTTCTTCTTCTAGCGCCGGTAATGTCAACATTCCTCGTATTATTAATAATGGTACTGGCCCCGTAGTAGTTGCTGCCGGTTCTTACTTACCAGTAGGCACTGGAACAGGCGGTCAAATTGTTGGCCAAACTGGTAACTACATTACTTCAGCCACTGGTAATGTCTATTTGTATTCTGGTCAGCCAGGAACAACTGCTAATAGCACTACGACAGCGGCAACTTTGGCATGTTTGACTTCATCTACTTGCGCAAGTACTTCACCTCTGTATACACAGTCGTTTAGTAACTCAGTATTCTCACAGGCTTATGCTGCCGGTAATGTAGCTGCAACTAACTTACCAATTGCTACACTGGCTGTAATAAATACTGCCAATGTCAATTCTGGCACCGGCTACTCTAGCTTTACCACTACAGCCACTAATGGCCCAGTCATTCAGTACCGTATTTCACCTACCTTTAACTTGCTCCTCACGGGTCAAATCACAAAGGTTTATGGCACTAATGACCCAAATGCTTCGTCGGGTAATTTGGCTGTTCCAGGTACTTTGGATTACCAGTTAAATGCCCTCTTTAAGCGCGATGCTGTTGCTAATACAAGCTATACCGTAGTAAACGGCGTTGATTACGCGCAGGTTAATGTTAATGGCGTGATATTCAAAATGCCATTAAATGAATTCTTAAATTCAATTCAAGGCACCCGCGCGCAATATGGCACCATTCAAGGAGAGCAGGTTAATGGTGCGAGTTCAACTAGCTTTAGTTCTAGTTACGGCTATACCTTTAGTAGTACGCATGGTGTATTAGTTTCATCCGGGGTGTCAGTCACCATTGGAAACAGCACTACTAATAGTGCTACCGGATTGGTAATTACACCTGCAGCTTTAACCATTACTGCTGCTGATAGCTCTAAGCAGTATGGCTCAGTTATTGGTAATGGAACGACATTAGCAGGTAGCACTGGATTTGTGGCGGTTCCATTGGTAACAACAGCAGATGGCGTGTCTCTAAATGATGCGATTGCTAGTGTTACTGTGACTGCTGGCTCTACTAATACGATGACTGGCGGCACCAACGCAAGCGGAAGTCCGTCGGGTTTTGCAGCTAGCGCGAATGCAGGAACTTATTCCTTAACTGCAAGTGCACCAGTCTTTTCTACAGGCTCAGCTAGTAACTACACTATTTCATATGCCCCAGGTGTCCTTACAGTTTCACCACGGAACCTAAGCGTAACAGTCACCAGTCAAACAAAAACCTATGGTTCTACAACAGCTACTGCAGTAGTAGGTACTGATACCACTACCTATAACTCAGGCAGCCCAGCCAACACACAGGGTTCTGCAGCCGGTGGCTACGCCATTACTTCCGGAAACGCCGCTTCTGGTGACACTATCCAAGCAATGCTGTTGACCAGCACTGGTGGACCAGCTAATGCTGCTATTGGCACTTATCCAATCACCATTGGGGGAGTAATGGTCAATGGGGTGGTTAGCCCCAACTATGTCATTACACCTACACCTGGTACGCTCACTGTTACGCGTGCTCCGCTAACCATTACTGCAAATGCCCAAAATGGAGCAACTTATGGCGCGGCATATAGCTTAGGTACAAGCGCATTTAGTACTTCAGGTCTAGTTGCTGGTGATAGTGTCTCCAGCATTACTTTGCAATATAACAATGCAGTCAGCGTTCCTGCAACCACAGGGGCGGGTACTTACGCTAGTGCTATTACACCAAGTGCGGCTGTAGGTACAGGGCTAAACAATTACACGATTGTTTATGCCAATGGAAATTTAACAGTCAATTCTGCAGTCTTAACGGCTACCCCAATTGCTAATAGTGCGACCTATAACGCCAATGCTCTTGGATTAACTGGTGCTTCATCAACAGCAATTATCGGTAGTTATTCATCTAATAATGCAAACTACAGCATCACTGGATACAAGAATAGCGATACGATTTCTACTGTAACGCCAACCATTACTGGTTCAATGGGCTTTACAAGTGGTGGCTCATCTGTTGCAGCCCCCACTAATGCCGGTAGCTATGCTTATACAGCAGGAACGTTTAGTGGCTCAGTAACCAATACCAATTCAGCAGCCGCTGGTTATACGCCTGCACCAAATTACACTATTGCCTTTGCTGCGGGTAGCAATGTTTACACCATCAATAAGGCAACTGCAAACATTGCTGCAACCAAAGTCTATGACGGTACCGTAAATTTCAATAGCACAAGTCAGTACACTATTTCTGGTATCGGTGGCCAAACACTTGGGTTAAGTGCAATTGCAGCTACATCTGATAGCGCAAATGTAGTTGGAGTATCTACCTTAAATATTGCTAGCGGAACCATTACTTCGGGGACCGGTACAGCTTCTAACTATCAATTACCTAGCTCAAGCAATAGCGTATCGATTACTCCAGCGCCATTGACTGCAACTATTGTTGGCAATCCAACTAAGACTTATGACGCTACTAATGCGGCAATATTAACTTCCGCAAACTACAGCATTTCAGGATTTGTTACTGCCAATGGCGTGGCTCAAGGTGCCACAGTTAATCAGGTAAATGGCACTTATAACTCAGTTAATGCAACTGCCAATACTGCTGGTGGTGCTGGCACCTATGCCACAACAGTGACAAGCCTATTAAGTAGCTCTAATTTTGTCGCCAATAATGTAAGTACTATTTTTAGCAACTACTCACTACCATCGAGTGCTCAGGGTGCGGGCGTTATTACTAAAGCAGCATTAACAATTACTGCAGCTGATGCATCTAAATATGTTGGCACTACTGACAGTAACGCAATGACTGCAGGTTCCACAACAGCTGGTTCTGCATTTACTTATACCTATAGCGGCCTACAAGGAATAGATACCTTATCCAGTGCGGCTACTGGTATTAGCGTAACTCCTAACCGTAGTACCCCTGTACAAAAAACAGTTGCTGGTGCCACTTCTAGCGCTACTTTAGGGGCTGATGGCTCTGAGTCCTATGGCGTATATGCCAATGTTTTAGTCCCAACTGCAACAGCAGTCGGCAACTACACTATTAACCCGGTTTCTGGCTCATACAATATTTTGGCTGCTGGTCAATTATTAGTAACGGTGGGCAAGAGTTCCGTTGTCTACGGAGGCTATAATTCCGCTACAAACCTCTCTCAGGCGGCAACAGTTACTGCTAGCTACTGCGTGATTGGTTCACCAAGCTGTACTGGAGCTGCGATTCAAAACCTAACGATGACTGCTCCGGTTAGTGGCTCTACTTGGACAGCAGTAGATAGCCTAAATCCAATTGGAACCATTGCTTTCACAGTAGCGCCTACTACAGCCTTAATAAGTGCAAACTACAGTAATGCAGGCTTTTTAAATGTGGGTACCTATGGCTTAACACCATCCAATGTCACACCTGTTGGTACTACACAAAACTTTATAAATAATGCTCAATACCCAATTATTTATACAGCCGGCAATATTCAGGTTACTCCTAAGACACTAACGGTTACGAATAACTCTACCCCTACTAAGGTGTATGACGCGACAACCAATCTGACTGGTATCTCCTTGGTTGGTGACCAGCTAAGCGCATCATCAAGGACTGACTTAGTTGCGCTATCGGGTTCTGGTAGCTACAACAGTAAAGTTGTAAGTAATACAGCTGGCTACACCATTAATGGCATTGTGTTGAGCGGCGCTGATGCTGCAAACTATGTGTTGGGTACATCCTCAATCCCCGGGACAAATGGCGTCATCACCCAAGCCCCAATTACCATTGGTGGATTAACCGCCCAAAATAAAGTCTATGACACAACCCAAGCTGCGGTTGTTATTGGAACACCAAGCTCAACTGGTGTATTGGGTAGTGACGCGGTGTCCGTTTCATTGAATAATTCCCCAGGTGCGACCTTTGCGCAATCTGCAGTCGGCTCAAACATTGCAGTGTCTGTTCCAACCGGTGGCTTTACTTTATCCGGCAATGATTCTGGTAACTATTACATCACTGGCTTGACTGTACCGCTATCTGCAAACATCACTAAGGCACCATTGACCATTAGCGGTTTAGCGGCTCAAAACAAGGTTTACAACGGTAGTACGAACTACGCCGACATCATTACCGGTAACGCAAATTTAAGTGGTGTACTAACTGCTGACCAAAATAGTCCAACTGTTCTTGCCCTGAGTGGTTCGGTAACTAGTGGCACATTTGCATCGGCAAATGTCGCCAATAATATTGGCGTCAGTGCAGATTTAAGTGGTTTGCAATTAAGTGGTACTTCTGCACAAAATTATCAAATCGTTGGCATTAATACGCCTTTGGTAGCCAATATCACTGCAGCCCCTGTGTATATCACTGGCGGCCTGGCAGCCCAAAATAAGATTTACGACACCACAACTGCTGCAAAAGTCAATGTAGTAGGGGCGCAAACTTTAAGTGGCGTGATTACTGGAGATGCTGTTGCGGTGAGCAATCCAACATCAGGCAATTACGCAAATAGCTTTACCTTTACCTCACCTAACGTTGCTAATAGCATTTCAGTTAACCCAGTACTGAGCTCTAATGCGATTGCTGGCATATCTCTGACTGGCGCTCAAGCGACTAACTACTACATCGCAGGCATTGCTGTGCCACAGTCTTTAGCTGCCAACATCACCCCAGCTCCGGTCTATATCACTGGCGGTTTGACAGCTCAGAACAAGGTGTATGACACTACGACTGCAGCCACTGTTGCAGCCGGAGTGATTACGCTGTCTGGTAAGTTGGGTATCGATAATCTGACTGTAGCTTCTCCAGGCACCTCCGGATTTACCTCTAGCTTTAACTTTAGCCAATCAAATATTGGTAGCGCGTTAACTGTTTCCCCAATTATTGGAGGAAGCGGTGCAATTAGTGGTATTTCATTGGCAAGCACCACTAATTCAGCGGGTAACTACTACATCGCAGGCATTGCTGCGCCACAGTCCTTGGCTGCCAACATCACTCCAGCGCCATTAACTATTAGTGGTGGCCTGACTGCACAAAACAAAGTCTATGACACGAATACAGCTGCAAACATTACTGCAACTGGGGTGCAAACACTAAGCGGTTTAGTTGGCTCAGACATCAATACCAATAATGTCACTATTGTTACTAGCGGCCCATACGCCGGTACCTTTAGTGCGGCTAATGTGGGTAATAGCCTAACGGTTACTCCAACTACAGCATCTACCACTATTAATGGTTCTAGCTATAACACTATGACTGGTGTGACCCTATCTGGCCCATCAGCAGGGAACTACTATGTCTCTGGAGTCAGTCAGACTTTAGCTGCCAACATCACCCCAGCTCCGGTCTATATTACTGGTGGCCTGACAGCTCAGAACAAGGTGTATGACACTACGACTGCAGCGGTAGTGAATGTCACTGGTACACAAACCTTAAGCGGCGTATTTACGGCTGATGCAAATAAAGTGGCCGTGACATCTAGCGGTAGTTATAACGGCAACTTTAGCTCTGCCAATGTTGGTAATAGCTTGACCGTCACACCAGTTACCACTTCCGTTGGTGGAAATTTTGCAATGACTGGCCCTGTATTAGGGGCTGGTAACAATGGAAATGCCTCGGCTAACTATTATGTTGCTGGCGTTGCGCCTAACTTATTAGCCGCAAACATTACTCCAGCACCCTTGTATATCAATGGTGGATTGACTGCGCAAAGTAAGGTCTACGATGCAACTTCTGCAGCGGTAATTAATTCAACTGGCAATCAAACGCTCTCGGGTGTATTTACTAGTGATACAGGCAATGTCTTAGTAAGCTCAACAGGACCTTATGCTGGCGCTAATTTCACGGCAAATAATGTAAACACATCAAACGTCGGTACTGCCATTACCGTCACACCAGCAACTTCGACAGTAGCAATTGGAGGTCAAAACTACACAGTCATGTCTGGAGTTTCTATTTCTGGTAGCGCATCTGGAAACTACTATGTAGCAGGCGTAACACCAAATAGCTTGACTGCTAACATTACCAAGGCAAACCTAACGATTACTGCCCGTAATCAAGCATCTTTCTATACATTGACTCCAAATGATGCTTCAAGTAATTCGGTGATTACTTACATGGTTTCGGGTTTATTAGGAAACGATACGGTAACTAGTGCAACTACTACAGCAACTGTGGCGCCAACTAACATTACGCCAAGCTCACCATTACTAACAACATCTAGTAACGTTGGTTCATATGCAGCAAACGTCAGTAACGCTCAGGGTACAGGATTGGCTAACTACAGCATTACTTATGTGCCTGGTACTTACACCATTGTTCCAGCTGGTCAGCTATTAATTTCTACTACTGGAGTGACCTACACCTATGGGTCACCACAAAGCGTTCCAACTCCTATAGCAACCTACATGGATGCAAATCATCAAGTAATTAGTACTTTGGTGACTTACACACCGAATAATCCTACGGCACCATACAACTATCATGACAATGCAGGAGCTATCGTTAGCTTTAATATCGTTCCGGTTAATGCAAGCAATAGCGGAGTAGGGGTTATCAATGTAGGTGTATACGGTTTAGCCACATCAAATTTAAGTATTACTAATGCCTCCAACTTGACATCAGCTCAAGCCGTCGTCACTGGTAACCTTCAAGTCACGCCATTAGCGGTAGCGATTAGTGCTACCCCTACGACTGTGATGTACAACGGCGCTACCCAAAGCCAAAGTGCTTACACCACTAGCCCAGCGATTTTGACTGGTGATGCGGTGACAGTGAGCGGCGGGGTAGCTACTGGTAAGAACGTAGGCACCTACAGCTCAAACTTGTCAACAAGTGGTTCAGATGCTGGTAACTACAAGTTCACCTATAACAATGCGAACTTGGTCATTACGCCTTACATCATTGACCCAAGCAGCAGCAGTGGTCCTAATATTGCAGCGACTGCTAATAACAAGGTTTATGACACGA